>JAWWAC010000057.1:0-19521 GCA_033721915.1 Oleiphilaceae bacterium | reverse complement strand
GAGCCTGGTGAAACACGGCATGGGCACTGCTTTGCGGATCGAAGTCCACAACCTCCCGACGCAGACGGCCTTCTGCGACAACTTCTGACACCGGCAGGTACCCCTCACGCCCTCGTTCAGCCGTGGCCTGACGATACGTCAATGACCCCGCTACCATGACATGCCTGCCAAAGCGCTTCTCTTCCCGGCTCAGCACTTTCCCCGGGGCATCAAGCTTTAAATCCATGCCTGTCTCAGCGGAATGAGAGACTGTCGGTGCGTAAATTGCCAGAGCCAGCAAGAAATACCCCCAAAGACGTCCTTTCTTTATGTTCATTGCCTATTCCTTGATAGTGGGTCCATTCAACGGGGTGGAAGTGAGAGTTCTATTTCAGGTTATTACAGGCGGCGTCGACACACCGGATGGGCGACTGCATTCGAACCACGCTATGGCCACTTACGGGAATGAAGTGTTTGCCGGTAGCAAAAGAAACGACTTCACAGTTTGCCCAATGAGGATGAGAGCTGGCTCCCAAAGTGTGCATGGTTCTGCGAATCAAGACGTTGACCACGGGCACCTGAAGTTCATAACACCAATGCCCCCGGATCTTCAGCAGGTTGGCATCCTGCAGATTGATCGCCACCTGCTTGCGGCCGACTTTCACCGTTTTTGGGGTGTCGCTCCGTAAAATCAGGTTGTCATTGGGAACCTGAAGAAACTCACGTTCCCGCAACTTTCCTGGCTGTCCTTCCAGACTGTATTGTTTGACTGCAAAGGCACGGAAAATAGCCGGTGAGGGAGAGATCACCTGAATGGCTCCGTATCCGGCATTCGCCTTTATGACCTGTACCCTTTGCTGTTTTTTCAGCTTGAGCGGGTTTGGGCTGGCTTTGACATAGAGCGGCGCCATGGCGAAAGCGAACTTCTGTAACATCAAGGACTTATCTGCATGATTGATGGAGCCCTCCCGCGCCGCGAGAAACGTGGCGTTATTGACCGTTGCCCGGGTCTTGAAAAGCAGACTCAATTGGACAGTGCCCAGTGTCAGCATGACCAGTAACGGCCAGAGCCAGATGTGCTCAACAAGGCTGAAGCCGCCCTGTTGGTGCCGGATAACACGCCTTTTGTGTCGCATTGTCGCTTCCCTGTGCTTCATTCAGCCAGCCTGTGAAACCGGGCTTTCTCCCCGGCAAGGCCGAGTCACTGACTGGCACTGACCAGTTTTTCCCGAGTGCTTTTCAAAAGCACCCGTTCGCTTCTTTCAATGGGGAAATGCTCGCTGGCATTATCCAGAACTTCGATGCCCTGGCTGACCCGGGTCAAAGCCAGATTATTCCAGCCACGCACGTCGTTCGGCTGAATCCGCGTGCACTCCTGAAACATCAGAATCGCCGCCTCGTATTGACCGGTCCTGACATAGATATTGCCCAGCCGCAGCCAGGGCTCATAAAAAGTCGGTTTGGCCTGAACGACTTTCCGGTATCCCGCCTCGGCCCGGCTTAGAAGCCCCTGCCTGTAATCCGCCTCAGCACGGTCAAAAATGTCCAGAAAAGGCGTTTCCTGTGGGCCAGTAGCGCACCCCTGGAGGACCAGCGCCAGCAGAAGGATGAGCCAGGGGCGAGTGGTGATTGTCTGGCTCATACAGGGTGCCTCCCGGTGGGATTTCTGTTGCTCTTTTGAGTTGTCAGGCTCTGGCCGGACGAGGACTGTTCTTGCAGAAGGTGCTGCCCCGGCTGCAATCCATAATGCCGGGCAGACCCGGAGAGCAACTCCAATGTTGCGTATGCACGCCGGCACCTGAGCACCCGGCCCCTTCGAATGTGTCGCTCGATGGCAAGGATCCTTGACTGAGCGCCGAGAAAAACCACATCAATGGCGTAACGCATGCCAAAGGTATGAATCGAACGGCAAGGCAACAGCAGTAGCCCCTCGTGTTCCTCAAGTGGCCGTTTTCCCAACAGGCCACGAAAACGCCGGTACCAGGTACTGGCCACATAGGTTTCAATGAAGGTATCCGGGGCCGTGTCCAGCCTGACCGCTGGATAGCGTGTAAAAACATCTTTTTGCTTCACAGGTTTCTGTTCCACCTTCATGTCCCCGAGCGCCTTTAGAGTTCGTACAGGAATTTCATGGCGATTGGAAAACCCAGCACCAGAAAGGTCATGGGGAAGATAAACATCACCAGTGGAAAAATAAGCTTGACCGGTGCTTCCATCGCCAGTTTTTCGGCACGCTGAAAGCGTTCTGTCCTCCGCTGATCCGCCTGGACCCTGAGGGTCTCCCCGAGACTGGCACCGGTTTTTTCCGACTGTGCGACTGCCGTTACAAAGGTGCTTACTTCCCGGATATCCAGCCTCTCCGCCATGGCCTTCAGCGCATCAATCCGGGACATACCAGCACGGACATCCCGAACCACCTTATTCAGTTCCCCCTGAAAGGGCCCCGGCGGCCCCTTATCAACGGCTTGCTGTAGCGCACCGGAGAGGTTCATGCCGGCCTGTACCGCCATGGTCAGAAAATCCAGATAAGTGGGCAGCACCCGAAGAATTTTTTTCTCGCGTTTCTGCCGGAGATCACGCAGGGAGAGGGACGGCAGTGTCCAGCCAACGACAGCGGCCAGTATCCAATACAGCGGATCCATCGCCCCCAGTGTCGACAGAATCAGTCCGGCAATGGCAATGGCCGCCATGGCACCCAGACACTTCAGCCCGACAAATTCATCCGCACTCATCAGATAAGCAATACCGGAACGGCGAATGGTGTTTTGATATCGCTCAAGCCAATCCGTCGGCAGACGCTCCCCTACATAAAAAGCAAAGAGACGAACAAGGGGCCAGGACCAGCGCAGCAAAGGCGGCAAAGGGTCTTTGTAGCTGCGGTCATCTTCCGGTATGGCCTGCCTGATGTTACGAAGCGCCAGAAACAGCATCAGGCAGGACATAGAAAAAGTTGCTACCAGCATAATCTTTATCGACATGATTCAATCCCTTAGACGTCGATCGAGACAATTTTTTTGATGAAGTGATAACCCAGAAACTCGAAAACCACCACGATGGCGCAGGTAGCCCAACCAATAGGCTCAGTAAAGAGTCTTGCCATGGCCACGGGTTCAATCTGATAAATGGCAAGAGCCAGGAAAACTGGCAAAGCTGCCATGACCATTCCCTGATACTTTCCCTGAGCTGTCAGGGCCTTGATCTTCCCTTCCATCTCAAGCTTTCGCCGGATTGTCTCGCCCAACCGGGCCAGGGTTTCAGACAGCTCACCGCCCACCTCCCGGGAAATAGTAATACCCGAAGCCACCAGCTGAAGTTCTGCCAGGGGCATGCGCTGACAAAGGCTCTCCAGTGCGGTGCTGTAATCCACACCCATGCGCAGCTCACGCTGGAGCAGTCCGAATTCCTGTGCGATTGGCCCTGAGATCTCGCTGACCAGATGCTCCAGCGCAATATTGAAACTGGCTCCAGAGCGCATCATGCTGGCAAGCGCGCCAAGCGCATCGGGCAAATCCTGCAAAAAACGACTTTCACGGCGGTTCTTGATGAGTCTGTAAGCAAAGCGGGGCAGAAGGGACCCCAGAAAAGCTACCACCAACGCCAGGGGCCAGGCGCCACTCAAAAACCAGGTAATGAGAAATCCGGCTACCAGAAAAATCATATTGCCGATATAGAGCTTCTCCGGCTCGATAAAGATAAAGGCGTCGGCCAGGTTTGCCTGGGCAGTCTCCTTGAACATATCGCGATGTCTGGCGATGCCACTGTTGAAGCTGCGAATGGCCCAGCAGGCCAACAGGAAAGAAAACCCCGCCACACCGATCACCGCAATGAGCAGACTGTTAGTCATGTTTCTGCTCCTTGCGGAAGATACTCAGGTCAACTCTTGTTCCCCGTTGAGACATTGCCTCATAAAACTCCGGAATAATGCCGGTCGCTTCGTAGTGGCCCCGGACCTTGCCTCGATCGTCAAACCCTTCCTGACGAAAGCGAAAGATCTCCGCCAGTTGAACGGTATTGCCATCGACACCGGTTACTTCGGCAATGGAAGTGACTCTGCGGCTGCCACAGGAAAAGCGCGTCTGCTGAACGATCAGGTTTACAGCAGAAGCAATCTGTTCACGCACCGCCGAGAGCGGCATTTCAATACCGCTCATCAGCACCAGCACCTCGAGGCGCGATATACAATCCCGCGGCGAGTTGGCGTGAATGGTAGTCAGTGAACCGTCATGGCCGGTGTTCATGGCCTGCAGCATGTCCAGTGCCTCGCCACCACGACACTCGCCCACAACAATGCGGTCCGGACGCATACGCAGGCAGTTACGGACAAGGTCCCGGATTGATACCGCTCCCTTGCCCTCCTGATTGGAGGGGCGAGCCTCCAGGGCAACCAGGTTTGGCTGGGTGAGCTTCAGCTCGGCTGCATCCTCAACCGTGATAATGCGTTCATCATCCGGAATAAAACTGGAAAGCATGTTCAGCAAAGTGGTCTTACCAGAACCCGTACCGCCGGATATCACCACGTTGCGCTTGCAGGTGACAGCGGTCTCGATAAACCTGACCATGTCGGGGCTGACAGACCCGAAGTTGATCAGATGCTGTGCCGTAAGCCGGTCCTTCATGAATTTTCGGATCGTGATGCAGGGGCCTTTCAGGGAAAGGGGCGGGATGACTGCGTTCACCCTGGAGCCGTCCGCAAGACGTGCATCGACCATCGGTGAACTCTCATCAATGCGACGCCCCAGTGGGGCAACAATCCGTTCGATGGCGCTGAGCACCGCCCGGTCATCCGAGAAAGTGACCGGGGATTTCAGCAGGCGACCGTTCTGCTCGAAGAACAGCTCCTTCGCCGAATTCACCATGATCTCGCTGACATCCTCCTGTATCAGCAGTTTTTCCAGGGGGCCAAGACCGACAGCTTCGGCCAGAGTCTGCCGTGCAAGCTCTTCCGGATCCATCTCTGCCGGAAGCTGCAACTCCTTTATGATTTCATCGATCGCCTCCCCGGAAACGCTTCTAAGTTCACTGTCGGAAAGCTCGTTGACGTTAAGCCTGCGCAAATCCATCAACTTGACCAGTTGTTCCCTGACAACAGCACGCCATGAGGCATAAAGGGCATCAACACAATCCCCCTTGTCGGGATTACCTATCGGGTCCGTGTCAGCTCCCGTTGCCTCAGTCAGAACAGGCACCGGCATTTCAGTGCCAGTCTCAAGATGTGTTGTCGATTGCAGGGTCATGACAGGGTCCGGTAATGCGCCCTCCTGCTGGATGCGGATATGGTAGTCACCGATAACAATCAGATCCTGGTTACTGAGTGGGCCGTACTCGTCAACCCTGTTTTCATTAACGGTCAGGCCAGTCCGGGTCTTGTTATCGCTGATGAATACGCCCTCAGACCTTGATGACAGCCAGGCGTGAATGCCTCCCACTTTCCAGCCTTGAAGTACAACAAGGTTGTCTTTATCCCGGCCGATACGGCATTTCTCATCCACACAGTGAACTCGCTGAACGCCACGGCCCTTGCGGGTGCTCACATGAATCTCAAACATGGCTCACTCCATGAAGCCTCGATTAAGGCGACCTTCGACCAACGGCTGCATCTCCCCACGGGCTGCTTCCAGCATGCGCTGATTGCGCTCGCTTTCAGGCTTCATCAACTGGGGGGTAACGAAAATGGCAATTTCGGTTTGCTCATCCACTTTCTGGGTCGAACGAAAGAGAGCACCGAGTACAGGGAGGTCTCCCAGAAAAGGCACCTTGCTGACCTGTTCGCTTAATGAGGTAGACGCCAGACCGGAAATCACGATGGTTTCCCCGTCCGTGACATTGATCACGCTGTCTGCTGCTCTCGTCCGCAAACCCGGTGTATCCCCCACCTGGTTAGCACGATCAATGCTGCTGACCTCGGTCGCCAGCCGCACCAGGATATGGCCGTTTTCATCAGCCACAGGCTCAATATCCAGTTTGATACCGAAGTCCCTGAACTGAATCAGCGGACGACCCAGCTCGTCCACGGTCTGGAACGGAATTTCACCACCGGAGTGAAAAGCCGCAACCTCACCGCTACGAGTCACCAGTTTCGGTGCAGACAGTGTCCTGGCGAAGCCGGTTTCAGCCATCAGATCAATCTGGGAGCCAAGACCGCTGGTCAGACCCGCATAGCCAAAGACGTTCTTTTCGGCGCCAGCCACGGCCGTTGCTATTTCTCCAGACAGACCGTTTGCTGTGTCAGTGCTCAGAAAAAACCGGGAATTGGTAACGGCTGGTGCATGAATGCCAATGGTTGGCCCTGAAGCCACAGTCCCCCAGCGTATACCGAGCTGCTGTGCCGCACGGCGGCTAATCTCGACAATACGCACATCCATTAAAATCATCCGGTCCATGGTGAAATCCTGGACCCGGGTCAGGTTGACGCTTCCAGGCAATGCGCCAATCAGCATCTCAAGCCGCTTGACGTCATGGGGTGCAATCTGACCCTCGAGCACCATCAGGCCGTCCACCTCTCTTATGGAAACACCGGGAATACTGCTGGCAATTGCACGGGCAGAGTGCAGTTTCCGTGAGAGGTTTGCCTCGCTGACCGTAATCACCAGGCGGGATTGCCGTTCACCGGCCACCCAGATCTCAAGAGAGGTTTCTCCAGGAGCGGTCGCAGTAAGCACCAGCTGCCCGTTATCGAGAGGGCGGTAATTGACCACATCCGGATTGCCCACAGCCACCCGCTTGACGTCCGGCATATCGAGTACGCGGACCTCACCGACATGCATGCGCAGATAACGGGGGCCTGCCTCCAGACTGGCCGAGAAAAAAACCATGCAGAGCAGCAGTAGCGACAAGGCGTGCCCATACACAGGGAAAGTTCGATCCGTCATTTTAAACATCCTTGTTGCAACTCAGCGGCAGGAAAACGTTTTACAGTTCGCCGGCCAGATACTTCTGGGGTAACCGACCCTCGACCGTTGAAGGTTCAGAAATGCGACTGCGCAATCCTTCGGCATTTCGTCGCTCCGCCTGCAACAGGCCATTTTCGGCCACGCCGCCGGCCAGGGTTTCAATCACAATGCCAGGACCGGACTGCAGGCGGCTGCGATCCGGATAGGCTGCAAAGACATCATCATCGGCATTACGAAGCAGCACATGGAGCTTCCCGGTTTCCCTGGCCATCAGGACATCCGTCACCCGGTAAACAGGTACGCCAATCGTCACGGTGTTGTAAAAGGGCGAATCGGGATAAACGCCTTCGGACTTGGCAAATTCCACATCCGACTGAGTCAGGTTTCCAGTCGCCAGAACAGTGACATTCTCCATAAGTTTCAGCAGTTTTTCCCCGGACAAACCAGACTCCTCCGTTTCACCGGACATCAGCAGAAGGTCAACCCGGTCTCCAGCCTGGAGCATTCCCGCGCTGGCATTAAGCTGATCCACCTCGATGGTGATGGCCCGCTCGCCGGCCTCTAGCAAGTCAGCAAAGCTGCTGACATGGGACAGGCCGCTGATATAGGAACGCAGCAACGGTCGCCCTTCATCCAGTCCAACCACCAGAGCACGACCTGCAACCTCCTGAAACTGGGGCGGAGTCACCGCATCCTGAGGCAGATACATGGCCGGAATATCCGCTATGGCCATGTTCTCAAGGGACAAGGTCGCGCCAACCGCCACCGGCCTGCTGGCCACCACGACCTCAACGGTGGGTCCGCCCAGACGCTCTGCCGCGCTTCGCAATTCGGCCTCACGCTGCTCGAGATACTGAAAGGCACCCCAACCGGCCACACTGGCGAAGACGACAGCGGCAGCCAGAAGGCCACCGGTTTTAAAAGATTGCTTCATGCTGCACTCACCCTGCCAATGTCATAAGCGTCCCTGTGTTCCCTCTTCAAGCACCCTCAAAGGGGGTATGACATACTCCAGATGTAGCCGTGATGATTGTCCTTGAACGCTTCAATCAGCAGGCTGACCACCGACTCCCCCCCCATACCCGGCACAGGCATGAACAAGGCGGCCACCATCACCGCAGTGCCAATCAGGTATTCCGCCGTCGAGACGCCACGCTCATCGTTATTCAATCTTTTGCTGTCATCCATGTCCTTTCCTCCACGTGTTTTAACGGGTCTGAACCGCCACCATATGGGTCTTACCGTCCTTGCGAATAAACGTCATGTTCAGCTCACTGCTGCCACGAGCCATCATAAGCACCGCTTCCTCTGGCCCGGCGGTCTGATCCGTCAAAAGCCCCCAGCCTTCTGCCTCGAACCGTCGACGGTAAAAGCGGTAGTTCTGCATCACGGAAAAGCGGTTATGGAATTGCAGGGTACGACCATGCTTTCCCGGATCGTCTGTTACCAGGTCAAGCGCAAATTCTGTTCCGCCAAGGCTAGGAAATCCTTCTCCCGGCTCATGGTCCAGCCTGGCCACCGGCAAAGTGGACAGTGAAAGCAGTGCCACGGTGGTACCCATGGTGTACTCCCCCACTTGCACCACAAACAGGTAAGGCTCCTCAATCCGGCTGATCAGCTGCCAGCCGTCCATCGCGATTTCTGAAAAGCCGGCCCCCCCCTCCAGAGAAGGTTTGCGCCAGGCATGTCGGTAGAAATCAAGAACCTCGGCCGGCTTCTTACGGCTGGCCAGTTCGAACATCTGCATGGGCACGCCGTTGACCTGCATCTGATCCCCCACGACCGACAACCTGCCATGGTCAGGATAGGGAAATTCCGGCCACTGCTCTGCAAATGCCCATGGCGTTATGAGCAGGAAAAGGAGAGCAACCCAATCCAAGGCTGTTTGATGCTTGCTGTTACCGGTCTTGTCCATTCTGGCATTCATCCTCACACGCATCCGTTCGCTTAATTGAGATTCAGCACCTGGGCCGCTTGGTGAGATTGGTCAGACGTTGGCAGGGCACTCTGTCCACATCGATCTTGCCCAGTTCCAGTTGCCTGAATTCCTTGAATCCAAGTTTGGACATCGCCGAAAGACCCGACCTAACCCTGGAATTTGCCAGCATTGAGGCGGCCACCATGCGTTTGATCCGTCGCTTTGCCTCATCGGGAGAGCCCGCATTCCAGCTTTCCGTCATAAGGGTGTTATGGCTGCTGACCGTTAACAGGTCCTGACCAAAATCCAGCGTCGGTATCCACTCATGCTCCCAGCTGAAAGTGGACGTCTGCAGCCCCTTGTCGCTGACAGAAAGGCCCCAGGACGCAATATTGCCGAAAGCCCTGGAAGCCCTGCCGTTGAGAGCTTTCTCGTCCTTGAACGACAGCTCCATGAAGCGACCCTCGTCTTCCCGGAACATCGGTCGGTACTTCCCTGTCGGCGGATTAAGGGTATAAAGAAAGGGAGCAAACCGGCGGTCTTTTGCCTTGAGATCACGTCCATCCTGACGGCTGTCCAGAGGCCTTGTCGGTTCACCCAGGACCCGGGTCAGAGCCTCGTTCAGCACAGAGTCACTGGCTTTGCGGTTGACGTTTGGGTCAGACTCACTCCACACAGTCCGCTCCCAGGCCGCATAGCGCGCGGCTTCGTGCATCTGATGACGACTGTCACCAAGTTTGGCCAGAAATGCCATGCCCAGGCTCATGGGCACCAGAACAAAGGCCGCCACCACAGCAAACTCCGCCATGGCCTGTCCACGCTGTCGCCCCTGTTTGCCGATATCCTTAAGGGCTGTCCTTTCCGTTGGATCAACAAATTCGCAATGAGTAGAAACCAGCTTCGTGTTTTTCATTCCACAATCCCTTGTTCCAGATTTCCGACAAGCCCACGACTTCATTGACCCTCTTCAAGGCACAGTCCCGAGGCAGACACAGCGTCCTGCATCCAACTACAAAAGTGTTGCCGCCAGATGGAGGATTTTTTCCCTGTCCTGAACCGGCTCCAGCCGTGGCTGCCAGAACGGGTTGTAAAGATTGCCGTACTCCCGGAAACGGTCCTTCCGCCTGAACACCGCCACATCATCGGGCCGGGAGAAATAGGGTGCCGCACGCCCGATACTGGCCAGACGATCGTTCAGCATACCGCCTTTTTCCTCCAGGTTCAGACGCTGTGACCTTTCACCCACGGAGGTGTGCTTGAGAGTATGAATCTTGTCCTTTTGGTGGGGCTTGGCGAGCAGGAGCGTCACACCCGGCGCGGATGTCAGAAGACCCTCTTGGCGGATGTCGTAAAAGGGTCGCAGACCATTGAAAGTGCCAACTTTCCTGGCGCCACCAAACTCCCCGAAAGCAAGGCTGGAGGCTCTTCGGTTTTTCCCCCAGGTAGAACCGAAGTGGTTGCCCCGGAAACGAACAAACTTAATATGTTTTCCAGTCTGAGCGGCTCCCCAACCCACTGGAAAAAACTCCTTGAAATCGAACTTGAACTTGAATCTGAAGCCACTTCTCTTCCATTTGCCTATCCCCCTGTGAACAGACAAGGTATCCATCGCGGCCCATGTGTAGTAATGGGGTCCGCCGCTGTGTTTCGGCCCAAGCAACTCAGTACCGCCGGCTTTATCCACTTTGAATTTGGAACCATAACCACCCGGCCGTGGCAGCCAGATAGTCCCCCAATATCGGTAAGAGCGGTTAGTGGAAAAGCCATCCCGGGAATTCAGTGTTATTTCACGGAATTCATCCATACGCTCCTTATGCATTTTGAAGGTTTTGAAGGAGGACCTTTTCCTGTTCACTTTGTCTGGACGGTATTGACGGGTAAACTTCAAATGTCCTTCATGAATGGATTTCAGAAAAACCGCATCCTTGAAACCCAATGAGACATCCACATCCTTGTCGTTCATCTTGGTAACATTTCTGTATGTATCATCAATTAAAGCCAGCGTTCCATAATGAAATACTTTTTGCGACGAGCTTAAAGCACCCTCGATAATATTCAACATATCGGTGATCATAGAAAGAGCAGCCTCCAAAGCATTCATCACACTTTTTATACCGGAGCCCACTGCGGCAAATATTGCTCCAGCATAGGGGATCCATGAAACCGCCTTGGACACATTATCCATATAACGTTTTGTAAAGCGCGCCCAAGATACAAGACTGACTGCCTGAGCAATGGCCACCTGATTGGCAACCATGGCACGGTTAGTATAGGCTTTAAAGTTGAGATCCTTAGCCTCCACTGCCGCAACACTGTAGGCCACTGCATCCACGGTGTTCTGCAGCCGGATTTTTTCATTGGCAACCTGCCCTGCATTAAAGATATAGCCAACAGCCAGAATCATGATAATCAGCATCGCAAGACTGTACACAGCGACATGTCCTTTCTGATATTTCAAAACACATGATTTTTTCCGTCTCTTTGATACCTTCATGCGCCATCGTCCTTGTTTATGCAATTATTGAAAATAATTTTTTTATTGGGCACAGCTTCATTTACGCACTCAACCAAAATCTCATTACCACCAGTATTTTAGTTATATAAATCAACAGTACACATGTAGTCATTTTTTGGGTAAAAAACCATACTTACCATTGTTTCTCCATTGTTCGAAGCAAACAGTGGGTCTGGACTATGGCTAACACTTACTCCTACATAATTTTTATCCTCAGTCGTATAACCACAGGACATTTCTTCTCTCGCACGAAGCGTATATCCATCCGATGGCTTCAGTTTGCTTTCATAAAAATCACAGACTGACTCTATCGTTGCAAACGTTCTCAGACCTAACGAACAACTACCATCGCCGAGAGGAACCACCACTAAAACTTTGGCATCAGGATAAGAGGGAATACCGACATCTCTACTTTGCGGCATGACCATTCCAGGCTGAGCCTCATTCATTGGTATACCCTCACCCTTTTCACCACCCATCAGGCCCCACTCGCCGTAAGGTGTTGCCAAACTTATGGGGGCCCAGAACAGCAGAAGAACAAAAAGACTGTAGAATCGTTTCATTGGTTTTAATCTCCGGATTTGCACCCTCGGGGAGAGCGCATGCCCTCCCCGGAACTGTCCAACTATTCCTTCTGGTTGTCTTCGTAATAATTCGACAGGTCTTTCTGGCTGAGCGCCTTGCTCTGTGCGTCGGCGGCAGAATCCCTGGCATTGTCCCTGGCTGTCTTGCCACTTTGGCCCGCCATTTCCTGGGCCAGTCCTGCCATCTGTTGCCGGACCGTATCGCCGAACAGGCGGTTAACACCGATAGCTGCCACGGCAATGAGGGCAACGATGATGATGTACTCGGTCATTCCCTGACCGTACTGGCGCCTTTTCTGGAGGATTTTCATGGTGACATTCCTTCGCTCGATGGGCTCACAAGCCCTAGTGGTTTGATGGGCGTTGCGGTTTCTCCTGCTGCAACGCGTTTTCAGGCTGTCATTGCCAGACAGCACCAGACAGCGTTTCCTGGCGAGACATGAGGAGCCTGATCCTCTGTTGTCCAGGCACGGTCCACTGCAAAACCCTCTGCCAGACATCGGGCACAGGGTCATCAACATGTCATCGATAAAGCAGCAGGACGAAGGACTTCACCGTCCGCACAAAGACCGTTGAGGTCCTGCGCAGCTAACGAAGAGGTATTGCGGTACCGCTCAAAGAACACATCCCTGATAGTAATAGTCCGTCCGTGCTTCCAACCAACCGTGGATAACGGCCGAAGAAGTCAACCAATAACGCAGCTTCCGATGCCTGTTTTGACAAAGTGTATTCTCTATTGCCCCGAGTGCAATCAAAAAAACCCGGCTTCCGTCATGATTTTGACGCGCATCACGAAAAGTCTATTTAGGGTCTTAAACTAATGAAATTGAACGGATTCAAACCCAGTATTTTTACCAGGTGGCTGGCTTTCCCGGATTCCGGCCAGCGTCGTTTGAAGCCACTGTCGCTCCATAACCTGAACCCCTTTTAAACTCTTTCTCACGGGAGATTGCCGTAACCGGCCCACAAAAAAACCCGGCATCAGCCGGGTTTTGGGGCATAACTGCGATAACGCCATTATTCCTTGAGCTTCCTCGCCACCATCGTGGCAATGCAACCCTTGCAGATCAGGGCTCCACTTTTGCTTTCCACCATGGGCCCCACCTGTTCACGGGTCCCTTCGCAGAACGAGCAGGTGGCCTCTTCCCGCTGGCTGATGGACGGGGCTGACGGGTCACGGGTGTGGGGGGCCGAGGCTTCACGCCGGGCTTTCTCATGGCGGTGCAGGCCCAGGCGGTCGGCGATGGCCTTGACCTTGTCGTCGGTGAGCTGCTCGGCCAGCCGGGTCATCTGCTGGTCCAGGTCCTGATCATCATGGTCATCTCGGCTCATGGGCGTTGTTCCCGTTTACTGTGAATGGGTGTCCCGTTTTCCGGGCGTGTCTGGGTCGGAGCTGTTGCAGCTCTGCCCGGGAAGGCGGCCGTCACGGCTCAGTCGCTTCACCACCCAGCGGTGCAGCAGTGCGGACAGCAGTGGGCGGATGACCGGCAGGCCGATCAGCCAGGCCAGTGGCCGCAGCCAGGTGATCTGGCCCAGCAGCAGGCGGTAGGCGTCCAGTTCCCGGTGCACCCGCCCCTGTTTGTCCTGTACGTGCAGTTGCAGCAGTGCGGCTTGCGGGTCGATGCCCTGCTCCCGCAGCAGCGCGTCACGGCCAGTGATATCCAGCCAGACTACCGCGTCCGGGCCGGCCAGTTTCTCGTAGCGGTCCCGCTCACGGCGGCATTGGGGGCAGGCGCCGTCGTAGTAGACGATGATGCGGTTTTCCGGCAGTTCAGTGTCTGTCATGGCTCTCCCCCTGTCCTGGTGTGAATGTAGCGACGGGAGCGGCCTTACCGGGGCAGTCCATAAAGGGCATCCGCCGGTGTGCTGTCCCCGGTGAGGCATTCGTCCCCTTCCCGCCAGGGTAACAGCACCCAGACCGATGTCTCACCCAGGTCTTCCAGCTGGTAGGGGATGCCGTGGCCGTTGACCACGTGGCCGCGCCCCACAATGCCCACAACGGGCCCGTCGGCTTTATCCGCCATGGCACTCAGGCCCTCCGCCATGGCCCGGTCCCAGACGCCCTGGGCACGGATAAAAGCCAGCACCTCCTCTTCCGAGGCGGCTTCGTGCCCCGGGTGTTGCGCCATGCCGGCCAGATAGTCCCGGTACACCTGGGGCGGTTCGGCGCCCCGGGACAGACCATAGCGCTCCTCTTCAGGGACCGACTCCCAGCCATCCCGGCCAATGCGCCGCACCAGATCCCGGGGGACATTCAGTGCCCGGGCGGGGATTTTCTGCAGCCGGTTGAACCGCAGCAGCGGCTCGTACAGGCTGAAGTCCATGCCCCAGTGACGGTCCCAATCTGATTGCTCCTGCAGTTCCCTGTCACTGATACGCCCGTCCAGCCAGGCGTCCAGCACGGGTTGCTGCTCCCGCACAAACATTTCATACCCCACGGCAAGCCCCTCGAAACGGCCGTGCAGTGCCGCCATCAGGTGCAGCTGCCAGTGATGGTCCGCCCGGGCGCTGTGTCGCTCGCCCAGCAGTACGATGCTGTCGCGGGTGAGTTTCTCCAGCAGGTCGGACTGGCTCAGTGGGGCTGTCTCTCCGACCACATGCCACTCTCCCGGTGCGGGACAGGAATCCGGCAATGACGGATTGTCTGTCTCTGCCGCCATCTGTTCCTTCTCGTTGCCCAGACCGGGCAATATCGAACAGCCGGACAGCAACAGGCCCAACAGCAACCACCACAGCCCCACAGACACCGATTTTACCGCCAACCCCATGCGTCACCTCCCAACCGCCGGCACGACCCCCCTTGTGCTGCAGGCCCGTGCATGGATACTGTGCCAACAACTCTTATAACATCCATTCATGTCACCACCAACCAGAGGACAGCACCATGGGCGAAGCCAAACGCCGCAAGCAGACCGGACAACCCAGCAGCAAGAGACTCAGGGAACAGCGCCAGAAAAGGCTCTACTGGGCCGGCGGCATCGCCTCCGTGGTGGTTGTGGTGGCTCTGGTGCTGTTTCTGACCACACCGGGGGTGGGCCCCGGCCCGGCACTGCCGGAGCCCTCACCGAATCCCTTCCCCGCGCAGCTGGACCGCCATGGCATCCACCGGGGTGATCCGGACGCACCGGTGGTGGTGCGGGAGTTTGCCGACTACCAATGCCCGGCCTGCGCCCGCTTTGCAGACCAGACCCATGAGCGCCTGGTGAAGGAGTACATTGAGACGGGCAAGGTGCGGCTGGTGTTCTTCGAGATGCCACTGCGCCAGCATGACAACGCCGTCCCGGCCGCCATGGCCGCCCGTTGCGCCGGCGCCCAGGATGCC
Organism: Oleiphilaceae bacterium; assembly: GCA_033721915.1. Classification (GTDB taxonomy): domain Bacteria; phylum Pseudomonadota; class Gammaproteobacteria; order Pseudomonadales; family Oleiphilaceae; genus REBR01. Next base: position 4,313 of record JAWWAC010000057.1, on the reverse strand, counting down.
TACTGGGCCATGCAGCACCGGCTGTTTGAGCGCCAGCCCCGCTGGGACAACAGCAGCGACCCGGTGACCGTGTTTACCGGCTATGCCGGTGAGCTGGGGCTGGATGAGCGGCGTTTTGAGCGCTGCCTGGCCAATGAGCGGCCGAAAGATCAGGTTGACCAGTCACTGTCCGTGGCCCAGCAGGTGCGGGTGCGCTCCACCCCCACGGTGATAGTCAACAACACCACATTGAGCCGCAGCAACTGGGAGCAGCTCTCGGCGGTGATTGAGCGTGAACTGGCAAAAGCGGAGTAGGCGGTGATAAACAGGCTGGCCTGAGGGCGCACTAGTCGAACAGGCTGGCCAGTGAGCGGCGGCGACCACAAGGGTTGTCCGCAGCGCCTGCCGCCACCTGGATTCGCCGCCCGTCTTTGACACCCAGTTGCTGGAAGAGCCCGGCGTTCACTTCCAGTGCCGCCTGATGGGTGACTCCGGCGGTATAACGGGGGCACTCGGAGGAATCACTGGCACTACAGGGGCGCATCTCCTGCAGGCCCAGCACCTGCCCTTCCCGGTCCAGCCAGGCCAGGCTCAGGGGGATCATGGTACGGTACATCCAGAATCCATTGTCCGGTGAGCGTGGCTGGCCATACAGAAACAGCATGCCGGAGCGCCGCCCCAAGCTTTCACGCCCCTGCAGCCCCTTGTTGCGCTGCTCCGGCGTGGTGGCCAGCTCCACACTCAATGGCATGTAGCCATCGCCACGGGGCAGGCACAACTGGGTGCCCCGGTCGGTATCATCCCGTGACGGACCACTGCAGCCACTGAGCAGTGCCGCCAGCAGCCCGTAGAGCAGGCAACGGCGACCCCATTGCGGCATGATGCCCAGCCCCCTGTGAAGGACGGCCCTCCTCTCCCCGGACAGAGAGCCCTTGCGGCTACTGGCCACTGACCAGCCCCAGCAGCCCGGTGGCCTCCAGGAACACCAGCAGCACCGCTGCCGGGGCCACAAAACGGGTCACCAGCCGCCAGAGCACAAAGAGGCGATGGTGATGATGTGTGTCCAGCTCACTGGAAACCGTGTGCTGACGCATGCGCCAGGCCACAAAAACGGCCACAAGCAACCCGCCCAGTGGCAGCATGATATTGCTGGAGACATACTCAATGGAGTCCATGATGTTCATGCCCGGCAGCAGGTTGACGCCGGACCAGGCATTGAGGGACAGCCCGCAGGCCACACCCAGCAACCAGATCAGAAAGGTCACCGTGGCCGCCGCCTTGACCCGGCTGCCATGCCAGGTCTCCGAGAGATAGGCCACCGCCGGTTCCAGCAGTGAAATGCCGGAGGTCACCGCCGCCACGGACAGCAGCAGGAAAAACACGATACCCAGAACAAAGCCGAAACCGATCTCGCCAAACACCACGGGCAGTGTCACAAACACCAGTCCGGGGCCCTCCCCGGGCTCCAGACCCATGGTGAAGACGATGGGGAAAATGGCCAGACCCGCCAGAAGGGCGCTGAGCGTGTCCATGCCGACGATCCAGCCGGTGCTGACGGGAATGGAGTTGGACTTGGGCAGGTAGGCGCCGTACATCATGATGGCCCCCATGCCCAGGCTCAGGGTAAAGAAGGCCTGGCCCATGGCCGCCAGCACCGCGCCGGCGCCAATGGCGGAGAAGTCCGGAGTCAGAAGAAAGTCCATGGCCTCGCCAAAACCTGCCGTGGTGAAGCCGTAAACCACCAGCACCAGCAAGAGCACAAACAGCAGCGGCATCAGGAAGGTGACGGCCCGCTGCAGCCCCTTTTTCACCCCCGCCGCCACAATGGCGAACAGCAGCAACATGAACACCGTGTGCCAGATCAGCACCAGCCCGGGGCTCTCGATCAGTCCGCTGAACAGGGCACTGGCCTGCTCTGCGCTGATGCCCATGTAGCCATTGGTGACCGCCTCTGCGGTGTAGAACAGCGACCAGCCGCCCACCACACTGTAGAAGGAGAGAATCAGGAAGCCCGCCGCCACGCCCATCCAGCCCAGCAATGACCAGCGCTCGCTCAGACCCTCCTCACGGGCAATCAGCTTGATGCTGTTGATGGGGCTGCGACGGCCACGACGGCCCAGCGTCACCTCGGCGATCATGATGGGAAAGCCGATCAGGGCAATACACCCCAGATACAGCAGTATAAAGGCGCCACCGCCGTTCTCACCCACCAGATAGGGGAAGCGCCAGAGGTTACCCAGCCCCACGGCGGAACCCGTGGCCGCCAGGATAAAAACCAGTCCGCTTGACCACTCACCGTGAAAGGAGCTGCGCTTGTCCGTCATAGCCGTAATTCCCCTGGTTTTTTAGACTGAACTCACCGAGTTATGAGTGAACGGAGAAAACTTAGCTTTATTAAGAAGTTCGTGCAAGCCAGGGTGGTGCCGGAGAATGCACATTGTGGGGCTCCCCTGCCATGCTTGTCGAATTGTGCTACAACTTACACAGTGTCTTGATCATGCCCGATAACGGCTTTCAGCGGCTCCATTCAACCTCTTGGCGATACTGGCAAACATCCCGGTTCATAATAAGGTGCGATTGTGCGATTCATTGCTTTGACTGCCTGCTTGATACTGTCTTTTATGGCAAGCGCGGGGCTTGTGGCGCAGACGTCGTCAGAAGAGCCAACCAGAACCGTGCGCACCGCCTTTATTGACTTCCCACCTTTTAAGTACGTGGATGATGAAGGCAACGCGGCCGGCCCCTGGGTGGAGTTCAGTGAGAAACTGGCGGAACAGGCTGGATACCAGCTCGAGTGGATCGAACTGCCCATTAGCCGCGTCTACCGGCAACTGATCAGCGGCGAAGTCGACCTCTGGCCGGGTCTGGCGGGTATCCCCGAGCTGGACGGAGCGGTACTGGAGACGGACCTGACGCCCCTGTCACTGACCCTGGCGGCCTACCACAAGTCGGACCAGCCAGAGATCTCCGGTATTGAGGAGCTGCGGGGCAAGGATCTGATACTGATCAGCGGCTTCACCTACCTGGGTTTTCTGGATGACATCCTTGCCAGTGAGAATACCACCGTGGCCCGCTCACCCAACCATGGCTCGGCACTGCGCATGCTGTCACTGGGGCGGGGCCAGTACATGATCAATTACGACGAGCCGGTGAAAGAGCTGCTGGCGGACAACCCCATGGAAGACCTCCGGCAAAGCCTTCTGGTCCGTGTGCGGGGCGCCTTTGTGATCTCAAAGCAGATGCCCGGGGCCGAGACGCTGAAACGGGACTTTGAGGAGGCTTTCCGGGTACTGGACCTGGAAACGCTGAGCTCCGGCAACGATACCCAGGTGGATGACGTGCCGGAGTAACCCGGGGCGCCAGCCTCAGCCAGAGCCCTTCAGACAGAATGCGTCACTGACGGCACACCGCCTCGCGGGCCGCGTCGTACTCCCGTACCAGCCGTGACACCAGATCCGCCACCGGCGGGCAGTCGCGAATGGCACTGACCCCCTGCCCCGCCGACCAGATGGTCTTCCAGGCCTTGGCCTCGTCGTCCACGGGCTTGAGCTTCTCACCGTAATTCACTTCTCCGGCCAGGTGCAGCTGGTCCATGGGGAAACCCGCCGCCTCCAGGCTCTGGCGCATAAAACTGGCGGGAATCCCGGATACCGCCGGCGTATGGATAATGTCCGAGGCCACTGCCTCGATCACCATCTGGCGGTATTCCTCCTGGGCGCCGGACTCACGGGTGTTGATAAAGCGCGTGCCCATATAGGCCAGGTCCGCCCCCATGGCCCTGGCGGCGAGAATATCACGCCCCTGTGACAGGGCACCGGCCAGAACCACCGTGCCATCAAACACCTGGCGGATATCCTCCACCAGGGCAAAGGGGCTCTGGGTGCCGGCATGGCCACCGGCGCCGGCGGACACGGCAATAATGCCATCCACACCGGCTTCCGCAGCTTTCTGGGCATGGCGGCGGTTGGTCACATCGTGAAACACCAGACCGCCGTAGCTGTGCACCTTCTCCACCAGATCCGTGACCGCCCCCAGCGAGGTGATCACCAGTGGCACCCGGTAGCGGGCACACAGCTCCAGGTCCTGCTGCCAGCGGGGGTTGGTGCGGTGCACAATCAGGTTGACCCCATAGGGGGCCATGGACGGCTCTGCCTCACGGGCGGCATTCATCTCCTGCAGCCACTGTTCAAAGCCCTCACTGGTGCGCTGGTTGAGTGCCGGAAACGCCCCCAGGACGCCGGCCTGACACGCACCGATCACCAGATCGGGGCCGGAGGCCAGAAACATCGGAGCAGCAACGGCGGGCAGGCGAAGGCGTCCCTCCAAGGATGCGG
>JAWWAC010000056.1:0-19844 GCA_033721915.1 Oleiphilaceae bacterium | reverse complement strand
GGTCAAAGTGCCGCCCGGCGTCGACACCGGTGACCGCATCCGGCTCTCCGGCGAGGGGGAGATGGGCATCGACGGCGGACCTCCCGGCGACCTTTACGTGCAAATTGCCGTGCGCGAGCACTCCATCTTCACTCGCGACGGTCGCAACCTCTACTGCGAAGTGCCGATCAGTATCGTCGACGCCACCCTGGGGGGCGAGCTGGAAGTACCGACTCTGGATGGCCGGGTAAAGCTCAAGATTCCGGCAGAAACCCAGACTGGAAAACTGTTCCGGCTGCGCAACAAGGGTGTAAGCCCGGTGCGCGGCGGCCCCTCTGGCGATCTGCTATGCCGCGTAATCGTGGAAACGCCGGTGAACCTGACCAAGCGCCAGAAAGAGCTGCTGGAAGAATTCCAGAAAACTCTGGACGGCAGCAACGGAACCCATCACGCTCCGAAGAAAACCTCCTGGTTTGAAGGCGTGAAAAGCTTCTTCGACGAAATGAAATTCTGACCGGCCGATTAGAGGAACGCGAGCATGAGGGTAGCAATCATCGGCGCCGCCGGGCGCATGGGCAAAGTGCTGATTGAAGCCGTGGACGGCACCGAAGGCCTCGAGCTGGGCGCCGCCATCGTCGAGCCCGGTAGCAGCCTGATCGGCGCTGACGCCGGCGAGCTGACCGGCATCGGCAAAACCGGCATCAAAATGGCCGGCAGCCTGGCGGAGGTGAAGGACGATTTCGACGTGCTCATCGACTTCACCTTCCCGGACTTGACCCTGGAAAACGCCGAGTTCTGCAAGGCCAACGGCAATAGGCTCGTGATCGGCACCACCGGCCTGTCCGACGCCGAGAAACAGCAGCTGGCCCTGGCCGCCGAATCCACCCCGGTGGTGTTTGCCCCCAACATGAGCGTGGGTGTCAACGTCGTCCTCAACCTGCTGCGCACCGCGGCGGCAACCCTTGGTGACGACTACGACGTGGAGATCATCGAGGCCCACCACCGCCACAAGAAAGACGCGCCTTCCGGTACCGCCCTGCGCATGGGCGAAGTGGTGGCTGATGCCCTCGGCCGCGACCTGAAGGAATGCGCCGTCTATGGCCGCGAAGGCTTCACCGGCGAGCGTACCCGTAAGGAAATCGGTTTCGAAACCATCCGCGCGGGCGACGTGGTGGGCGATCACACGGTTCTGTTCGCCACCGAAGGTGAACGCATCGAAATCACGCACAAGGCCAGCAGCCGCATGACTTTCGCCCGTGGCGCACTGCGCGCTGCACTGTGGCTGCAGGACCGTCCGGCGGGCCTCTATGACATGCAGGACGTGCTGGGCCTGAAGGACTGAGCCCGCCGCCTGTTCCCCGTTTTCCGCTGCGGCCAGTCAGCCGCAGCCTGCCTTCCCCTGTCCCGCAAACCCCATCGGCGATGGACATTGCCGGCCAGTGTTTTTACAATACGGCAGTTTGACTGCACAGAGCGCAGTGTCCGGTTGGCCGCGCCCGCACTCCGGTGGTTCACAGCTTATTCAAATCGGGACAGTTTTCGTGAGACGGGGCTCCAGACCGCGTCCCGTTTTCCTGCACCTGCAATTTGCCTGTCAACGCCAATCGGTGGTCCCGGCGCGCCGGCCCAAACGCCCCACTCTCAGAGACGTTAGACAGAGGACATGGCCTTGACACAACCAGCAATTCTCGCGCTTGCCGACGGCAGTGTGTTCCGTGGCTACAGCATCGGTGCCGAAGGCAGCAGCAGCGGTGAAGTCGTGTTTAATACCGCCATGACCGGCTACCAGGAAATTCTGACGGACCCCTCCTACAGCCGCCAGATCGTGACACTGACTTACCCCCATATCGGCAACACCGGCATCAACCCGGAAGACGTGGAGTCGGACCGGGTGCAGGCGGCGGGCCTGGTGATCCGGGACCTGCCGCTGATGGTCAGCAACTACCGCAGCACCCAGTCACTGGGTGATTACCTCAAGGAAAACGGTGTGGTGGCCATCGCCGGCATCGACACCCGCCGGCTGACCAGGATACTGCGGGACAAGGGGGCCCAGGGCGGCGCCATTGTGGCCGGCGAGTCCGCCACCGAGGAGCAGGCTCTGGAGGCGGCCAGGGCCTTTCCCGGGCTCAAGGGCATGGACCTGGCCCGTGAGGCGGGGCGTCGTGACACCGGCACCTGGACCCAGTCCGACTGGAGCCTGGACCACGGTTACGCCGAAGCCCCCGAGGCCCGCTACAAGGTGGTGGCCTACGATTTCGGCATCAAGTACAACATCCTTCGCCTGCTGGTGTCCCGAGGCTGTCAACTGACCATTGTGCCGCCACAGACCCCGGTGGAAGAAGTGCTGGCCATGAACCCGGACGGTGTTTTCCTCTCCAACGGCCCCGGCGACCCGGAGCCCTGCGATTACGCCATTACCGCCATCCGTGGCCTGCTGGATAAGAAGGTGCCGGTGTTCGGCATCTGCCTGGGCCACCAGCTGCTGGGGCTGGCCGCCGGTGCCCGCTCCGTGAAGATGAAGTTCGGCCACCACGGCGCCAACCACCCGGTACAGACACTGGCCGACGGCACCGTGATGATCACCAGCCAGAACCACGGCTTTGCACTGGCCGAGGACAGCCTGCCGGACAACGTCCAGGCCACCCACAAGTCCCTGTTTGACGGCTCGCTGCAGGGCATCCGCCTGACCGATGCCCCGGCCTTCAGCTTCCAGGGCCACCCGGAGGCCAGCCCGGGCCCACGGGACGTGCAGCCACTGTTTGACCAGTTTACCCATCTGATGGACGAATACCGGAACCGTTAACATGCCCAAGCGTAGTGACATTAAAAGCATACTGATTCTCGGCGCCGGTCCCATCGTGATCGGCCAGGCCTGCGAGTTCGACTACTCCGGCGCACAGGCCTGCAAGGCCCTGCGGGAAGAGGGTTACCGGGTGATACTGGTGAACTCCAACCCGGCCACCATCATGACCGATCCCACCATGGCCGATGCCACCTACATTGAGCCCATCACCTGGGCCACGGTGGAGAAAATCATCGAGCAGGAAAAGCCCGATGCCCTGCTGCCCACCATGGGCGGACAGACGGCCCTCAACTGCGCACTGGACCTGGAGCGCCACGGGGTGCTGGCCAGGCACGGTGTGGAGATGATCGGTGCCAACGCCGACACCATCGACAAGGCCGAGGACAGGCACCGTTTCGACGAGGCCATGAAGGCCATCAACCTGGAAACCCCCCGCGCCTCCATGGCCCACAGCATGGAAGAGGCCTGGCAGGTGCTGGACCATATCGGCTTCCCCTGCATTATCCGCCCCTCCTTTACCATGGGCGGCTCCGGCGGCGGCATTGCCTACAACCGGGATGAATTCGAAGAGATCTGCACCCGGGGCCTGGCACTGTCCCCCACCAATGAACTGCTGATCGACGAGTCCCTGATCGGCTGGAAAGAATATGAAATGGAGGTGGTGCGGGACAAGGCGGACAACTGCATCATCATCTGCACCATCGAGAACTTCGACGCCATGGGCGTGCACACCGGGGATTCCATCACCGTGGCACCGGCACAGACCCTGACGGACAAGGAATTCCAGATCATGCGGGACGCCTCACTGGCGGTACTGCGTGAGATCGGCGTGGAGACCGGCGGCTCCAACGTGCAGTTCGGCATCAACCCGGACAACGGCCGTATGGTGGTGATCGAGATGAACCCCCGTGTGTCCCGTTCATCGGCACTGGCCTCCAAGGCCACCGGCTTCCCCATCGCCAAGGTGGCGGCCAAGCTGGCGGTGGGTTACACACTGGACGAGCTGCGCAACGAGATCACCGGCGGTGTCACACCGGCCTCCTTCGAGCCCTCCATCGACTACGTGGTCACCAAGATACCGCGCTTTACCTTCGAGAAATTCCCCCAGGCGGATGCACGGCTGACCACCCAGATGAAATCCGTGGGTGAGGTCATGGCCATCGGCCGCAACTTCCAGGAATCCCTGCAGAAAGCACTGCGCGGACTGGAGGTGGGCGCCGACGGTCTCAACAGCGCCCTGGAGCCGGACGCACTGGACATCCAGGACACACTGCTGCGTGAAATGCAGGTGCCCGGTGCGGAGCGCATCTGGTACATCGGCGATGCCTTCCGCCACGGCATGACACTGGAAGAGATCCACGAGTACACCCATGTGGACCCCTGGTACCTGGTGCAGATCGAAGACCTGATCCGTGAAGAGGCGGCCATCCAGAAACTGGGCATGGCGGACCTGGACCACGACACACTGCTGCGGTTAAAGCGCAAGGGCTTCTCCGACGCCCGCCTGGCGCAGCTCATGGGAGTCTCCGAGTCCAGCTTCCGCAAGCTGCGTCACCAGCTGGAAGTGCGCCCGGTGTACAAGCGGGTGGACACCTGTGCCGCCGAGTTCTCATCGGCCACCGCCTACATGTACTCCAGCTACGACGAAGAGTGCGAGGCGGCCCCCAGCGACCGTCGCAAGATCGTGGTGATCGGTGGTGGCCCCAACCGCATCGGCCAGGGCATCGAATTTGACTACTGCTGTGTCCATGCGGTGCTGGCCATGCGGGAAGATGGCTATGAAACCATCATGATCAACTGCAACCCGGAAACCGTCTCCACGGACTACGACACCTCCGACCGGCTGTATTTCGAGCCGGTGACGCTGGAAGACGTGCTGGAAATCATCCACATCGAGAAGCCCGAAGGGGTGATCGTGCAGTACGGCGGCCAGACACCGCTGAAGCTGGCCCGTGGCCTTGAGGCCGCCGGCGTGCCCATTATCGGCACCAGCCCTGACGCCATTGACCGGGCGGAAGACCGTGAGCGCTTCCAGCAGATGATCAACCGACTGGGCCTCAAGCAGCCCCCTAATGCCACGGTGCGCAGCCTGGAAGAGGGCATCCTGGTGGCCCGCGACATCGGCTATCCGCTGGTGGTGCGCCCCTCCTACGTGCTGGGTGGCCGTGCCATGGAGATCGTCTTCAGCGAGGACGAGCTCAAGCAGTACATGCGCAACGCCGTTCTGGTCTCCAATGACAGCCCGGTCCTGCTGGACCACTTCCTCAATGCCGCCATCGAGGTGGACATTGACGCGGTCTGCGACGGCGAAATCGCCGTGATCGGCGGCATCATGCAGCACATCGAGCAGGCCGGCGTGCACTCCGGCGACTCCGCCTGTTCACTGCCCCCCTACACGCTGCCCGCCGACGTGCAGGACGAGATGCGAGAGATGGTGCGGCGCATGGCGCTGGAGCTGAATGTGGTGGGCCTGATGAATGTGCAGCTGGCCTGGCAGGATAACGAAATCTACGTGATCGAGATTAACCCCAGGGCCTCACGCACGGTCCCCTTTGTGTCAAAGGCCGTGGGTGTGTCGCTGGCCAAGGTGGCGGCCCGGTGCATGGCCGGCACCTCGCTGGCGGAGCAGGGATTTACTCAGGAAGTGATCCCCAATTATTATTCGGTGAAAGAGTCCGTGTTCCCGTTCAACAAGTTCCCCAGCGTGGACCCCATACTGGGGCCGGAAATGAAGTCCACCGGTGAGGTCATGGGCATTGGCGACAGCTTCGATGAAGCCTTTGCCAAGGCCGCACTGGCCGCCGGCGAGCAGCTGCCCGAGAGCGGCACCGCCTTTATCAGTGTGCGGGACGCGGACAAGCCCGCCGTGGCGAAGCTGGCCCGAGATTACGCGGATCTGGGCTTCAAGCTGATTGCCACCGGCGGCACGGCGACCGTACTGGCCGAGGCGGGCATCCCCGTGGAGAAGATCAACAAGGTCCGTGAAGGCCGTCCCCACATCGTGGATGCCATCAAGAACGGCAAGGTGGACCTGATCATCAACACCACGGAGGGCCGCAAGGCCGTGGCGGACTCCGCCCAGATCCGTCAGTCCGCCTTGCAGCGCAAGGTGACCTACACCACCACACTGACCGGCGGCGAAGCCTTCTGCCGTGCCATCAAATTCGGCTCTGAACGGCAGGTACGCCGCCTTCAGGATCTGCATGCAGGGATCAAATAACCATGAGCAACCGTGTACCCATGACCGTGCAGGGCGAAAAAGCCCTGCGTGATGAACTCAAGCAGCTCAAGTCCGTGGAGCGCCCCAGGGTGATCGAGGCCATCGCAGAAGCCCGTGAACACGGCGACCTCAAGGAAAACGCCGAATACCACGCCGCCCGTGAGCAGCAGAGTTTTATCGAGGGCCGTATACAGGACATCGAGAGCAAGCTCTCCGGTGCCCAGGTGATTGACGTCACCCGCATGGAGAAAACCGGCAAGGTGGTCTTCGGCACCACGGTGCGCCTGGTCAACACGGAAACGGAAGAAGAGACCCGTTACCAGATCGTCGGCGAGGACGAGGCGGACATCAAGCAGGGCAAGCTGTCCATTGCCTCCCCCATCGCCCGTGCCCTGATCGGCAAGGAAGAGGGGGATGTGGTGCTGATCAAGATCCCCTCAGGCAGCGTGGAGTACGACATCGAGGAAGTGCAGTACATTTGAGGCCGGTTGAGTCGGCGCCGGGCGGTCACTGTGTGTCTCAGGGTGAGAGCACCGTCCGGCAACGCTTTCCGGCGGCCTGTCAGCTTGTCCGGCGCAGGTTGGAAAGCTTGGGGTTGGGCTCTTTGGCACGGCGCAGCAGCACCGCCACACGGCCGATGCTCTGCACCAGTTCCGCCCCGGTTTGCTGACACAGGTCGCTGATGGCGGCCTGGCGTGCCTCACGGTCGGTACTGGCCAGCTTGACCTTGATCAGTTCATGGTCGTTCAGTGCCCGCTCCAGCTCTGCCACCATGCCCTCTGTGGGGCCCTCTTCGCTGACGGTCACCAGGGGCTTAAGGTTGTGTGCAATGGAGCGGTACTGCCGGCGCTGTTCGCTGGATAATGCCATGGTGAGCGGATGCCTGTGCCAGTCGATGGGAAATCAGTAATGAGGGAGGATTCTACCAGCCGGGATGTCCTGGTGGAATCCGTCCTTGAGAGCAAAGCGTATTTATCCAGGAATCGGGGTCTATGTCAGGCAGCACACGCAGCAAGAGCAGCGACCGCTGGATGCGGGAGCACAACAAGGACCACTACGTCCAGCGTTCCCGCCAGGATGGTTACCGCTCCAGGGCCAGCTACAAGCTGATCGAGCTGGACAAGAAGGACCGCCTTTTCCACTCCGGCCAGACCGTGGTGGACCTGGGGGCGGCTCCCGGTGGCTGGTGCCAGGTGGCGGTGGAACGGGTGGGTCACAATGGCCGTGTCATCGCCAGTGACATACTGCCCATGGACGCCATCGCCGGTGTGGACTTCCTGCAGGGGGATTTCACCGAAGACGCCGTGCTGGAGGAGTTGCTGGTGTTACTGGATGGTCAGCCTGTGGATCTTGTTATTTCCGATATGGCCCCCAATATGAGTGGTGTGTCCGCCGTTGATATGCCCGCCGCCATGCACCTGGTTGAGCTGGCACTGGATTTTGCCGGCCGGGTGTTGCGTCCCGGTGGCGGTTTTGTAGGAAAAGTGTTTCAGGGAGAAGGCTTTCAGGACGTGCTGGACGTAATGAAGTCAGACTACGGGCGTGTCGTTACCCGTAAACCGGACGCCTCCAGGGGCCGTTCCCGGGAGCAATATCAGGTCTGCACCGGCTTTCGCGGGTGTCCTTGAGTCGCCCTGCCGCGCTGGTCGGGCACAATGCAATTGGTGTAAGGTTGATACAACAGCCGCCTGAAACGGCCCACCATTTAACAGGTGAAGTACCTTGAACGATATGGCTAAAAATCTGGTTCTCTGGCTCATCATAGCCGCCGTGTTGCTGATGGTCTTTCAGAACTTCAGCCCCGAGACCACGGAACGCAAAATCAATTACTCCCAGTTTGTCGAGATGGTCCAGAACGGCCAGGTGCGGCAGGTGGAGATTGACGGCGTGAACATTGACGGTGTCACCAAGGACAACAGCAAGTTCACCACCGTCCGCCCACAGTTGCCTGACAACCAGCTCATGGGGGACCTGTTCGCCAATGACGTGGAGGTGGTCGGACGTGAACCATCCCGCCAGAGCCTGTGGACACAGCTGTTGGTGGCGTCGTTCCCGATCCTGATTATCATCGCCCTGTTCATCTTCTTCATGCGCCAGATGCAGGGCGGCGCTGGTGGCGGCGGCAAGGGCCCCATGTCCTTCGGCAAGAGCAAGGCCAAGCTCATGAGCGAGGACCAGGTCAAGACCACCTTCGGCGACGTGGCCGGTGTGGACGAGGCCAAGGAAGACGTGAAAGAGCTGGTGGACTTCCTGCGGGACCCCAGCAAGTTCCAGCGTCTTGGCGGCCATATTCCCAAGGGCGTGCTGATGGTGGGCCCGCCCGGTACCGGTAAGACACTGCTGGCCAAGGCCATCGCCGGTGAAGCCAAGGTGCCGTTCTTCTCCATCTCCGGCTCCGACTTCGTGGAGATGTTCGTGGGTGTGGGCGCCTCCCGTGTCCGCGACATGTTCGAACAGGCCAAAAAGCAGTCCCCCTGCATCATCTTCATCGACGAGATCGACGCCGTGGGTCGCTCACGGGGCTCCGGCATGGGCGGTGGCAACGACGAGCGCGAGCAGACACTCAACCAGCTGCTGGTGGAAATGGACGGCTTCGAGGGCAACGAGGGCATTATCGTCATCGCCGCCACCAACCGTCCCGACGTGCTGGACCAGGCGCTGCTGCGTCCCGGCCGCTTCGACCGCCAGGTGGTGGTCAACCTGCCGGACATCATCGGTCGTGAGCACATTCTCAAGGTGCACCTGTCCAAGGTGCCACTGGCGGACAATGTGGTGCCCAAGGACATCGCCCGTGGCACCCCCGGCTTCTCCGGCGCAGACCTGCACAACCTGGTCAACGAGGCGGCCCTGTTTGCGGCCCGTCGCGACAAGCGGGTGGTGGGCATGGACGAGCTGGAGCTGGCCAAGGACAAGATCATGATGGGCTCGGAACGCAAGTCCATGGTCATGTCCGACAGCGAGAAGCTCAATACCGCCAATCACGAATCCGGCCACGCCATTGTCGGCCGGCTGATGCCGGAGCACGACCCGGTCTACAAGGTGAGCATCATCCCCCGGGGCCGTGCTCTGGGCGTGACCATGTTCCTGCCGGAAGAGGACCGCTACAGCCACAACAAGCGCTTCCTCTACAGCCAGATCTGCAGCCTCTTTGGTGGGCGCATTGCCGAGGAGCTCACATTGGGTGAGGACGGTGTCACCACCGGCGCCTCCAACGACATCAAGCGTGCCACCGAACTGGCCCGCAACATGGTCACCAAGTGGGGCTACTCGGAGAAACTCGGCCCGCTGCTGTACGATGAGGACAGCGACGAGCCGTTCATGCGCGGCTATTCCGGCTCCGGTGGCCACAGCCACTCCGGTGAAACCGCCCGCATGATCGATGACGAGGTGCGCAATATCATCGACAGCTGCTACGCCAAGGCCAAGCAACTGCTGGTGGACAATATGGACAAGCTGCAGCTGATGTCCGACGCACTGATGAAATACGAAACCATTGATGCCCATCAGATTGATGACATCATGGAAGGCAAGGTCCCCCGCCCACCCTCGGGCTGGGACGACGGCGACAGTGGCAATGCCGGTACCGGTGGTGAATCACCGCAGCCCGACTCCGATGCCCCGGAAGGGGGCTCTGAGCGAGGCCGTGGCCGGGATTCCGGCACCCCCAGCCCCGCCGGGGAACACTGACCCGACAGGGCACTGAGAGCCAGCAGGCTCCCGGAGAGGTCACCTCCGGGAGCTTTTTTATTGGAAACCCCCGCACCATGAATCACGACAGACTCCTGAACCGCCACAATCGGCCACTGATCATGGGGGTGCTGAACGTCACCCCGGACTCCTTCTCCGACGGCGGCCGCCACAACACCCCGGAGGCGGCCCTTGAGCATGGACTGCGCATGGTCGAGGAGGGCGCCGGCATCATCGATATAGGCGGCGAATCCACCCGTCCCGGTGCCACACCGGTCTCAACACAGCAGGAGCTGGACCGGGTCTGCCCGGCCATCGAGGCCCTGGCCGGCCATGTGCCGCTGTCACTGGATACCTCCAACCCGGCCGTTATCCGCGAGGGGGCCCGTCTTGGTGTGAGCCTGATCAATGACGTGCGCGCACTGCGCCGTGAGGGGGCGCTCCAGGCGGCGGCGGAAACAGGCTTGCCGGTGTGTCTGATGCATATGCAGGGTGAGCCCGGCGACATGCAGAGTAACCCCCGCTACGGCGAAGTGGTGGCGGAGGTGGCCGCATTCCTGCGGGAACGTCTGGCGGCGGCACAGGGGGCCGGAATGGACCCGGAGCAGATCTGGCTGGACCCGGGCTTTGGTTTCGGTAAAAGTGTGCAGCACAACCTGGCCCTTCTGGATCAGCTGGAGAAGATTGTGGCACTGGGCCAGCCGGTACTGGTGGGTCTGTCGAGAAAATCCATGCTGGGGCGGATCACCGGCCGCGATGTGGATCAGCGCCTGGCCGCCAGCGTCGCCGCCGCGACACTGGCCATGAGCAAGGGCGCCTCGGTGGTGCGGGTGCACGATGTGGCCGCCACCCGGGATGCGGCCCTGCTGGTGAGGGCTCTCAGTGACCTGACGGTATCCACACACCCTGAATCCACAGCAGGGTCCGAATAAAGACAGGAAGGAACCATGACAAAGCGCAATTATTTCGGTACCGATGGCATCCGTGGCCGTGTGGGGGAGAAGCCGGTCACCCCGGAGTTCATGCTCAAGCTGGGCTGGGCCGCAGGGCAAGTGTTCCGCCGTGAAGGTCAGTCCAACAGCATACTGATCGGCAAGGACACACGGCTGTCCGGTTACATGTTCGAGTCCGCCCTGGAGGCGGGCCTGTCCTCCGCGGGCATGGATGTGCGGCTGCTCGGCCCCATGCCCACGCCCGCCATCGCCTACCTGACCCGCACCTTCCGGGCATCGGCGGGCATTGTCATCAGTGCCTCCCACAACCCCCATTACGACAACGGCATCAAGTTCTTCTCCGCACAGGGCAGCAAGCTGGCGGACAGCGTGGAAGACGAGATCGAACGCTGGCTGGAGAAAGAGCTGGTGGTGGCCCAGCCGGAGCGGCTGGGCAAGGCCACCCGGGTGGAAGACGCCCCGGGGCGTTACGTGGAGTTCTGCAAGAGCACCGTGTCACACGCGTTCCGCCTGGAGGGTGTGCACCTGGTGGTGGATTGCGCCCATGGCGCCACCTACCATGTGGCGCCCAACGTCTTCCGTGAACTGGGGGCCAGGGTCACCACCATCGGTGCCGAGCCCAACGGACTGAATATCAACCTCCAGGCCGGCTCCACCTACCTGGACGGCATCCGCAACAAGGTGAAGGAGCTGGGCGCCGACCTGGGCATCGCCTTTGACGGCGACGGCGACCGGGTGCTGATGGTGGATCACAACGGCACCGAAGTGGACGGCGATCAGCTGCTGTACATCATTGCCCGTGACCGCCTGAACAACGGCACACTGAACGGCGGTGTAGTGGGCACACTGATGACCAACCTGGGGGTGGAGCTGGCGTTGGGCAAGCTGAACATCCCTTTCGAGCGGGCCAAAGTGGGGGACCGCTACGTCATGGAGGCCCTGGTGCGCAATGAATGGATCCTGGGGGGCGAGAGCTCGGGTCACCTGGTCTGCCGTGACCGCACCAGCACCGGCGATGGTGTGGTCTCCGCATTGCAGGTACTGCAGGCCATGTGGCAGAACGGACAGACACTGGCCGAGCTGTGCGATGGCATGGACAAACTGCCACAGAGCATGATCAACGTGCGGGTTTCCAGCCGTTTCGATCCCATGGAGAACGACCGCATCAGGGCCGCCGTCAGCGACGCGCAGAAGCGCCTGGGTGAAAAGGGCCGGATCCTGCTGCGGGCCTCCGGCACTGAGCCGCTGATCCGGGTGATGACAGAAGGCTACGACCAGGCACTGATCGAATCCGTGGCCACCGAACTGGCCGGTGTTGTGGAGGGGCAGGCACCGGCGTGACTTGTCAGCCAGTAACAAGTCCGGTATAGTTCCGCCTCCCTGAACTGAGGGTATTGCATGGGCCGACGTCTGATCGCCGCCAACTGGAAAATGCACGGCAGCCGCGCTTTCAGCCGCCGTCTGCTGGCGGATCTGGCCGACGAGCTGGGCCATGGCAGCCGGCGTCTTGATAAAGACGTACAGGTTGCTATCATGCCTCCGGCGCTGTTGCTGGCCGAGTGTCGTGACAGCCTTGACGGGCTTGACCTGTCCATCGGGCTGGGGGTGCAGAATCTGGCGCGCTGGTCCGGAGGGGCCTACACCGGCGAGATTTCCGCCGCCATGGCGGCGGATCAGGGCTGTGAGTACGCCATCGTCGGGCACTCCGAGAGGCGCCAGCTGATGGGCGAAGACGATCAGGTGGTGGCCGACAAGCTGATGCAGGCGCTGTCAGCCGGGCTCAGCCCCATTCTCTGTGTCGGTGAAACGCTGGCAGAGCGGGAGTCCGGACAGGCGCTGGAGCGGGTCGGGAACCAGCTGCGCTCAGCGCTGTCTGCAGTGAGTGGAGAGCAGTGGCCAGCGGTGGTCATCGCCTACGAGCCGGTCTGGGCCATAGGTACCGGTGTTTCCGCCTCAGCGGAGGATGCCCAGGCCGTGCACAGTCACATCCGGGCCACCCTGGAGGCAATGGGGGCACCGGCACAGGAAATGGCTGTCATCTACGGTGGCAGTGTGAAGCCGGAAACGGCAGAACCGTTATTTGCACAGCCCGATATCGATGGTGGGCTTATCGGCGGCGCCTCACTGGATGCCGCCAGCTTCGCCGCCATCTGTCGGGCCTGTTAAGAGATCGTCCGTATGGATTGGGTGGAAACAGCAATACTGACAGTACATGTCCTCACCGCCGTTGCACTGGTGGTGCTGGTGCTACTGCAACGGGGCAAGGGTGCCGATGCCGGCGCGGCCTTTGGTGGCGGCGCCTCACAAACGGTGTTCGGCAGCTCAGGCAGCGGCAACTTCATGACCCGCATGACCTCTGTACTGGCGCTGATTTTCTTTGTCACCAGCTTCTCACTGGCGGTCTATGCCAAGCAGCGTGCCGAGAGCGGCGCCGAGCCGGGTATCCCCACGGTGCAGGAATCGGTCCCCGCAGAGGAGAGTGAGCGCGCCGGAGAGAGCCCGGGCAACAACGATCAACCGCCCCCGCTGGAATAAGGCCGGGGCAGACAGGGCCGGCACCGGTGGTGACGGTTCTGTTAAACGAGTAATGCCGAAGTGGTGGAATTGGTAGACACGCTAGCTTGAGGGGTTAGTGGCGAAAGCCGTGCCGGTTCAAGTCCGGCCTTCGGCACCATTCAGTCAACCACCGGGAGCGCCCCAGGGCAGCTCCCGGTGGTCTGGTCAGTCCTTGACCACCTTGGTGGCCGTCCGTATACTTCGGCGGCAATCAAGCAGGCTGCTTGCAGCCGGTTTGACGGCGCGGCCTGCCCGCTGGGGTGCCGTGTCGGCGGGGGTGAATGCCAGCCCCGCAGTGTCTTTCTAAAGTCACCGTACAGCGGTGGCGTCAGACAGGCCCCGAAAACAGGGGTTTGTCTTTGGAAAAGGGCTGGTATACAGGCCCTTTTTTTGTTTCTGCACAATTCAGAGGAGGCTTAGGCCACTTGTCCGCAAAGCTGCAACAACTCGACGAGATACTTCGTCCGGTGATTGAAGGCCTGGGGTTTGACTGCTGGGGCATCGACTATATCTCCCAGGGCAGGCACTCGGTGTTGCGCGTCTACATTGACCACCCGGACGGGATCAGTGTGGAGCACTGCGAGCAGGTCAGCCGCCAGATCAGTGGTGTGCTGGATGTGGAAGACCCCATCAGCAACAACTACACGCTGGAAGTCTCTTCGCCGGGCATGGACTGCCCGCTGTTTCGACTGGACCAGTACGAGGCCCATATCGGCTCGCTGATCCAGTTAAAGCTGCGCATGGCCTTCGAGGGCCGGCGCAAGTATCAGGGTATCATCAACGGTGTCAGGGACAATGACGTGCTGCTGGTCGTGGACGACCACGAGCTGCAGCTGCCGTATGACAGTATCGAAAGCGCCCATGTGGTGCCGGTGTTTGAATGATCCGCAGTGATCGAAAGTGTTGGATAAGGGCAGGGCTTGCTGATGAATAAAGAGATCTTGCTGGTTGTGGAAGCAGTATCGAACGAAAAGGGCGTCGAGAAAGACGTCATTTTCGAGGCCATCGAGCTGGCTCTGGCGACCGCAGCAAAGAAACGTTACGACGATGAGGAAGCGGACATCCGCGTCTCCATCGATCGCAAGACCGGAGAATACGACACTTTCCGTCGCTGGCTGGTCGTGGACAACGATGCAGTGCCGGCACTGGGCACCGAGCTGACACTGCAGGAAGCCGAGCAGATCGACAAGAACCTGCAGCCTGGCGACGTGCACGAGGAGCCGGTGGAATCCGTGTCCTTCGGACGCATCGGCGCCCAGGCCGCCAAGCAGATCATCTTCCAGAAAGTCCGCGAGGCCGAGCGGGCCCGCATCGTCGACAGCTACCGTGATCGTGTCGGTGAGCTGGTGTCCGGCTCCGTGAAGAAAGTCACCCGGGACAACATCATTGTGGATCTGGGCGCCAACGCCGAGGCCCTGCTGCCCCGTGATCAGCTGATCCCCAGGGAGACCTTCCGCATGGGCGACCGGGTTCGCTCACTGCTGATGGAAATCCGCGAGGACCATCGTGGTCCCCAGCTGATGCTCAGCCGTACCAACCCCGGCATGCTGGTGGAGCTGTTCCGCATTGAAGTGCCTGAGATCGCCGAAGAGCTGATCGACATCCGCGGTGCCGCCCGTGATCCGGGCTCGCGCGCCAAGATTGCGGTAAAAACCAACGATGGCCGCATCGACCCGGTAGGTGCCTGTGTCGGCATGCGCGGCTCGCGCGTGCAGGCCGTCTCCAACGAGCTGGGCGGTGAGCGTGTTGACATCGTGCTGTGGGACGACAACCCGGCACAGCTGGTGATCAACGCCATGGCGCCGGCGGAAGTGGCCTCCATCGTGATCGACGAAGACACCAACACCATGGATGTGGCGGTCTCGGAAGACAACCTGGCCCAGGCCATTGGCCGAGGCGGCCAGAACGTGCGCCTGGCCTCGGAGCTGACCGGCTGGGAACTGAACGTCATGACCGAGGAAGAGGCGGAAGAGCGTCAGGAGCAGGAATCCACCCGTCTGGTCAATCACTTCATCCGCTTCCTGGAAGTGGATGAGGAACTGGCCGGGGTTCTGGTGGACGAGGGCTTTACCACTCTGGAAGAGGTGGCCTACGTCCCCATGGCCGAAATGCTGGCCATCGACGGCTTCGACGAAGACCTGGTGACGGAGCTGCGCCAGCGCGCCCGTGACGGCATGCTCAACGAAGCACTGTCCGGTGACAGCAAGCCCGCGGGCACCCCTGCCGAGGATCTGCTGGGCATGGACGGTATGGATGAGGCACTGGCCGGAAAGCTGGCCGGTATGGGCATCTGCACCATGGAAGACCTGGCAGAACAATCCGTGGATGACCTGATGGACATCGACGCAATGAATGAAGAACGTGCGGGCCAGCTGATCATGACAGCACGCGCGCCCTGGTTTGAAGACCAGGAATAATCGGGAGAGGAGGACCAGTATGGCAGAAGTCACCGTAAAGCAACTGGCCGATGACGTAGGCGCTCCCGTTGATCGCTTGCTCCGTCAGTTTGAAGAAGCCGGTTTAAGCAAACGGGCGGAAAACGACGTCGTCACTGACGATGAGAAACAGACATTGCTGGCGTATCTGCGCAAGAGCCCGGTCGCCGCAGGCGGCGAGCCGCGCAAGATCACGCTCAAGCGCAAAACCACCACCACGCTGAAAAGCGGTGGCGGCGCCAGCCGTGGCAAAACCGTCAATGTCGAGGTCCGCAAGAAGCGTACTTACGTCAAGAAGGCGGATGAGCCGGCACCGGAAGAAACACCGGCCCAGGCACCGGTAGCGGAACAGCCCGCAACACAGGCACCACAGGCGGAGTCCGGCAGCACGCAGCCGGCCGCAGAGCCCGGCGACAAGGGCAGCGAAAGCCAGCCGGAAACCCGTGCTGAAGCCCCGTCTGAAGCAGTAACAGAGACGCAGCCGGCCGAGCCGGCCAAGAGCGAGGAAGTCGCCGCCGAGGCCCCGGAAGAGCCGCCGGAAGTGAATGTGCCGCCGCCGGAGAAAGAAAACCGCAAGGCCCACAAGAAGAAGAAAACCCGTCGCGACATTGACGACGACGAAGCCAAGCCCAAGACCAAGGGCAAGGCGGCACTGAAGACCGACAAGGTCCGGGTGGAGGACGAACTGGCCGCTCTGGACGAGGAAGACGGCAGCAGCGAGCCCAGCACCGTGCCAGGCCGCAAGCCACTGCGCTCCAAGGCCCGTAAAAAGGTCCGTGAGAAGCGCCACGTATTCGAGAGGCCCACCAAGCCCATGGTGCACGAAGTAGAAATCGGCGAGACCATCACCGTGGCAGACCTGTCACAGCGTATGGCGGTCAAGTCCGGCGAAGTGATCAAGACCCTCATGAAGATGGGTGTGATGGTCACCATCAACCAGCCACTGGACCAGGAAACCGCGGTCCTGCTGGTGGAAGAGATGGGCCACAAGGCCAAGCCGGTGCGTGACGACGCCATTGAGGAAGAAGTCCTCAGCGAAATCACCTATGAGCACGAGGCCACCCCAAGGGCGCCGGTCATCAGTGTCATGGGCCACGTGGACCACGGCAAGACCTCGCTGCTGGACTATATCCGCAAGACCAAGGTGGCGGCCGGCGAGTCCGGTGGTATTACCCAGCACATCGGTGCTTACCACGTGGAAACCGGCCACGGCATGATCACCTTCCTGGACACACCGGGCCACGCCGCATTCACCGAAATGCGCGCCCGGGGTGCCACCTCCACGGACATCGTGATCCTGGTGGTGGCCGCCGATGACGGCGTCATGCCACAGACCAAGGAGGCGGTGCAGCACGCCCGCTCCGCCGGCGTGCCCCTCGTGGTGGCCGTGAACAAGATGGACAAGGAAGGGGCCGATCCGGACCGGGTCAAGAACGAACTGGCGGCCATGGAAGTGATTCCCGAAGAGTGGGGCGGTGATACCCAGTTTATCCATGTCTCCGCCCACACCGGCGAAGGCATCGAAGCGCTGCTGGAAGCGCTGTTGCTGCAGGCCGAGGTGCTGGAGCTGAAAGCCGTACCCAAGGGCCCTGCCCAGGGCGTGGTGGTGGAGTCCAGCATGGAGAAGGGCCGCGGCGCCGTGGCCACACTGCTGATTCAGAACGGTACCCTGAACAAGGGCGACATCGTGGTGGCCGGCATGTACTACGGCCGCATCCGTGCCATCACCGACGAGACCGGCAAGGAAATCAAGTCCGCCGGGCCGGCACTGCCGGTGGCGGTGCTGGGTCTGAACGGCACCCCCAACGCCGGTGACGAATTCGTCAACGTGGCGGACGAGAAGAAAGCCAAGGAACTGGCGGAATTCCGCCAGACCCGTGAGCGGGAACAGCGCCTGCACCGCCAGCAGGCGGCCAAGCTGGAGAACCTGTTCGAGAACATGGGCAAGGAAGAAGTCCGCACACTCAACGTGGTGGTCAAAACCGACGTACAGGGCTCACTGGAGGCCATCACCAAGGCCCTGATGGAGATCGGCAACGAGGAAGTGCAGGTCAAGATTGTCTCCTCCGGTGTCGGTGGCATCGCCGAGACGGACATCAACCTGGCCATGGCCACCAATGCCGTGGTGTTCGGCTTCAACGTCCGTGCCACTCCGGCGGCCAAGAAGCTGGTGGAGCAGGAGAAAGTGGACCTGCGTTACTACAGCATCATCTACAACATGATCGACGACGTGCGGGCCGCACTCACTGGCATGCTGGCGCCGGAATTCCGCGAGGACATCGTGGGCATCGCCGATGTGCGGGAAACCTTCCGCTCACCGAAGTTCGGCCAGGTGGCCGGCTGTATGGTCACCGAGGGCACCGTGTACCGCAACAAGCCCATCCGCGTGCTGCGTGACAATGTGGTGATCTTCGAAGGCCAGCTGCAGTCACTGCGCCGCTTCAAGGACGACGTCAACGAAGTGCGCAACGGCATGGAGTGTGGTATCGGCGTGAAGGGCTACGACGTGAAGGTCGGCGACCAGATCGAAGTGTTCGAACGCACCGAAGTGCAGCGCAAGCTGGACTGAAGCACTGGCAGCGACGCCTGGAGGCAATCAATGGCACGTGAATTCAGCCGGGCGGACCGGGTCGGTGACCAGATGCAGCGGGAACTGGCCCGCCTGATCCAGCGCGAGGTCAAGGACCCGCGACTGGGCATGATCACCCTCAGTGAAGTGCGTGTGAGCCGTGACTACGGCTATGCGGATATCTACATCACGCTGCTCAGCGCACAGGAACTGACGGAAGACGACGAGAAAGTGCAGGAAAACCTGGAAATCCTGCAGGAGGCCGCCGGCTTCCTGCGTGGCCGTCTGGGCAAGATCATGACCCTGCGGGTGATCCCCAGGCTGCGCTTTCACTTCGACAGGCTGGCCGGTGAGAGCCGCCGCATGGAATCACTGATCCGCCGGGCTGTGGACAGTGACCAGGGGGCTACCGGTGAACCGGAGCCGGATGGACCGTCACCGGACGGAGACGGAGACGGAGACGGAGAGCGGGATTGAGCCGCAAGCGCAAGGGACGCCCCCTGGACGGTGTTCTGGTGGTGGACAAGCCCCAGGGGGCCAGTTCCAATCAGGTGCTGCAGCGGGCCAGGCGCCTTTATGGCGCCGCCAAGGCGGGACACACCGGGGCTCTGGATCCACTGGCCACCGGTGTGCTGCCACTGTGCTTCGGCGAGGCCACCAAGTTCTCCCAGTATCTGCTGGAGGCGGACAAGGGCTACCTCACCACCGCCACACTGGGGGTGAGAACCGAAACCAGTGACAGTGACGGGGCCACCGTGGCCACCCGTGCGCTGCCGGAGGATCTCAGCCGTGAGCGGCTGGAGTCGGTACTGGACAGTTTCCGGGGTGCCATTCACCAGGTGCCGTCCATGTATTCCGCACTCAAGCACCAGGGCCAGCCGCTGTACCGCTACGCCCGTGAAGGCATCACCGTTGAGCGCCCGGCCCGGCCGGTGCGTATCCACGAGCTGGAGCTGATCCGGATTGAGGGCGACCAGCTGGAGCTGCGGGTAGAGTGCTCCAAGGGCACCTACATACGCACACTGGTGGATGACATCGGCGAGGCACTGGGGTGTGGCGCCCATGTCAGCCGGCTGCGCCGCACCAGTGCCGGGCCCTTCACCCTGGCGGATGCGGTGACACTGGAGAGTCTTGAAGCGCTTCAGGAAGCCGCAGAGGCACCAGGCCCGGCGGGTGAAGAAAGCCGTGACTGGTCGGCACTGGACGCCAGGCTGCTGCCGGCGGATCAGCTGATCGCGGATCTGCCGGTACTGACACTGGACAGTGCCCAGAGCCACTCGATATTACAGGGGCAAGCCGTTAGAATGACTGCCCCGACCGGCCCGGGAGAAGTCCGTCTTTACCATGACGGGCGCTTCCTGGGTCTGGCAGAGGTGCAACCGGACGGCGAGGTCAGGCCACGCCGGCTGGTGAGTACGCAGTAAACCGTCTCCGCCCCTGCGGAGCCGGCTATCGGCAGGATGCGCTGTAATTATGCGCGGTGCATCAACACTGCTTAATCAAGGCATAGATAGAGGAAACTGACATGGCTTTGGATGTCGAAGAGAAGGCAAAGATCGTCAAGGACTACCAGCGTGGCGCCAATGACACCGGCTCACCGGAAGTCCAGGTGGCACTGCTGAGTCACAACATTGACAAACTG
>JAWWAC010000055.1:0-20595 GCA_033721915.1 Oleiphilaceae bacterium | reverse complement strand
GGCCAGGGGGGGGCGGATCTTGGCTTCCATCATGCCCGCCATCTTGTCCGGCATGGGCCACATGCCCTTGCCGATCTGCGAGCGGCCCTTGAGACCGGTCTCAAGGCCGATGTCCACGTTCCAGTCCTCGTAGGTGGTCATCCAGTCCGCCTGCTTCATGGCGGCCTTGCGGATCACGGGGCCCGCTTCCATGCTGGTGTGGATCTCGTCACCGGTGCGGTCCAGGAAGCCGGTGTTGATAAACACCACCCGCTCTTTCGCCGCACGGATGCACTCCTTGAGGTTGACCGTGGTGCGGCGCTCCTCGTCCATGATGCCCACCTTGAGGGTGTAGCGCTTCAGGCCCAGGGTGTCCTCGATACGGGCAAACAGCTCGTTGGTGAAGGCCACCTCTTCCGGGCCGTGCATCTTGGGCTTGACGATGTACACGCTGCCGGTCTTGCTGTTGCGGATCGGGCCCTGGCTCTTGAGGTCGTGGATGGCGATCAGCGAGGTGACCACACCGTCCATGATGCCTTCGTAAACCTCGTTGCCGTCCTTGTCCAGGATGGCTTCGTTGCTCATCAGGTGGCCCACGTTGCGCACAAACATCAGGCTGCGGCCCTGGAGTGTCAGCGGCTTGCCGTCCACACCGGTGTATTCGCGGTCCGGGTTCATGCGGCGTGTCAGGGTCTTGCCACCCTTGTCGAAGCTCTCTTCCAGGTTGCCCTTCATCAGACCCAGCCAGTTGCGGTAGACCAGTGTCTTGTCATCGGCGTCCACCGCCGCCACGGAGTCTTCACAGTCCATGATGGTAGTGAGGGCGGATTCCATGGCCACGTCTTTCACGTGGGCGCCATCGCTCTTGCCGATGGGGTGGCTGGCATCGATCTGGATTTCGAAGTGCATGCCGTTTTTCACCAGCAGAACGCCGTTGGGGGCGTTCTCGACGCCAGTGTAACCCACTAGCTGGGCCGGATCCTTGAGGCCGCTCTCGCTGCCGTTCTGCAGGGAAACCACCAGCTTGCCGCCTTCAATGCGATAGCCGGTGCTGTCGGCGTGGCTGCCCTCGGCCAGTGGCGCGGACTCGTCCAGCAGTGTACGGGCGTAGTCGATCACACGCTGTCCACGGACCGGGTTGTAGCCGCCGGCACCCTTCTCGGCACCGTCGTCTTCCGGGATCACGTCGCTGCCGTAGAGGGCGTCGTAGAGGCTGCCCCAGCGGGCATTGGCGGCGTTGAGGGCAAAGCGGGCGTTCATCACCGGCACCACCAGCTGGGGACCGGCCATGGTGGCAATTTCCGGGTCCACATTCTCGGTGGTGGCGGAGAAATCCCCACCTTCCGGAACCAGGTAACCGATGCCCTGGAGAAACTGCTTGTACTCATCCAGCTTGATGGACTGCCCCTTGCGCTCACGGTACCAGTCGTCCAGTTTGGCCTGCAGGTCATCCCGCTTGGCCAGCAGCTCACGGTTGCGGGGTGCCAGATCGTTCACGATGGCACTGAAGCCGCTCCAGAAGCTGTCCTGATCGACACCTGTGCCTGGCAGAGCTTCCTTGTTGATAAAGTCGTACAGGATTCTGGCAACCTGAAGGTCGCCGGCTTGGACACGTTCTGTCATCGTGATTGGCCTCAATAATTGGTGGTGGTTGTAAACAGGAGGGCTATTCTACGGCAAAATGCGTCTGAGTTCATGCCGCGCGCCTCCCCCGGATTGCGGGCACCGCTGTCAGGCGGTGCCGTGGATGACTTCACGGAACCGGTCAATGAAGTCCCTTTCTCTCTGGGCCAGCACCGGGCCATTGACCCGGTTGAAGGTCTGGTAAAAGGATTCCCGGTTGTCCGCCAGCCAGTGCACGCCGGCGGCAATGTCACCGGCATCGCACAGAGCGGCCCTGACCCAGTTCACGCCGTTTTCATTGGTGCGGTCGAAGGCAATGGGCAGTGCAATGTCCGGGTAGCTGGCCGGCACCAGGTAGCCGCTCTTTTTGTGATCCACCCACTCATTCATGGGTGGCGCATCAGTGGTGAGCACCGGGGTCCCGCAGTAGAGGCTTTCCAGCAGGGCGAACCCCACCCCTTCCCATTTGGACGGAGCCAGTGAGAAATCCGCCTTGCGGAAGAAGTCGATGTTCTTTCTATAGGAGGTGTTCTTGTGGATGTAGGTGAAACGGCCGCCGCGGTATTTCGCCAGCGCTGACACATCCAGCTCCGTCTGGGTCTTGAGGGTGAAGTGGACATCGTCCCGCTCTGACAGCACCTGGCTGAACGCCTCGATCACCACCCCGTGGTTACGCCGCTGACCGACACCGCCACGGCCGGCGTTGAACAGAAAGTGGCTGACACTCCCCTGGCCGGGGGCCTTGCTCTGTATGGGAAGCGTGGTGATCCAGGGATTCCTGACCACGTTGGTCAGCCCGAAGCGGCTCTCCAGAAAATCGGCACAGGCCTGCTGTGGCGACATGATGGTATCCACCAGCTGGAAATCCTCCCGTTCCAGATGCGGGGGGATCCACTCGAAGTTGGGGCGCCAGATGGTGCGGATGCCCAGGTCCCGGCAGGCACGGAAGAGATTCGGCATGAAGTGCTCGATGGTCATGACCATGTCTTTGCCACTGAGCCAACGCCGGAAGCCCCGATTGTGCTGCCAGGTGGTGTCGAATTCCTTGACCTTGCGCCCTGAGGGAATCCGGTAGATGTGGAAATCCACCTCCGGCAGATGGGTCCTGAAAAAATCCTTCAGTAGGCGGGTCTCCGTCCCCAGGCCCCGGTTATTCAGGCAGTTGACCAGACCAAACTGGGGTTTTGCGGGTTTTCGACTGAAAAAGCCTGTCACGTCCATCACCTGGGAGTCGGGTTATTCACGACGCCAGCGAGTGCCCTCGCGGCTGTCATCCAGTACAATGCCCTGTTGCGCCAGTTCATCACGGATGCGGTCCGCCTCGGCAAAGTCCCGGTTCTGTCGGGCCGCCTTGCGGTCGGCAATGCGCTGCTCGATTTCTTCCGCCGAGGGGCCCTCCCCGCCGGGGGCCTGCCCCTGGAAGAACACCTCGGGGTCCTGCTGCAGCAGGCCGAGAATCTCACCCAGCTGGACCATGATCCCACCCAGCTCGGTGGCCTTCACCAGGTCCCCTTCACGGCGCTGTGCGTTGATGTCGCGCACCAGCTCGAAGAGCACGGCAATGGCCCCGGCGCTGTTGAAGTCGTCGTCCATGGCCGCCTCGAAACGCGACTGCCAGTGGGCCATCAACCCGGGGTCCGGCTCGGTAAAGGGCAACAGACCACGCAGTGCCTCGTAGAAGCGGGCCAGTGCGGCACGGGCCTCACTCAGACTCTCCTGTGAGTAGTCGATCTGGCTGCGGTAATGGCTGGACACCAGCAGGTAACGCACCACCTCCGCCGGATGCTGCTCGAGGATTTCACGGATGGTGAAGAAGTTGCCCAGTGATTTGGACATTTTCTCGTGATTCACCCGCACCGCACCGGCGTGCATCCAGTAATGCACATAGGTCTCGCCGGTGGCGGACTCGGACTGGGCGATTTCATTCTCGTGATGGGGGAACATCAGGTCCGGGCCACCGCCATGGATATCAAAGGTGTTGCCGAGGCAGCAGGTGGACATGGCGGAGCACTCGATATGCCAGCCGGGACGGCCCGCTCCCCAGGGGGAAGGCCAGCTCACCTCACCGGGCTTGGCGGATTTCCACAACACGAAATCCGCCGGGCTGCGCTTGGCCTCGTCCACCTGCACACGGGCGCCAGCCACCAGATCCTCCAGCTTTTTCTTGCTCAGTTTGCCATAACCCTCGAAGCTGGAGACGGCGTAGTACACATCGCCGTTGTCCGCGTGGTAGGCATGGCCCTTGTCGATGAGCACCTGGATCATGCGCTGGATCTCGTCCACGTAATCCGTGGCCCTGGGCTCCTGTGTGGGTGAGAGCACACCCAGCGCCTTTTCGTCCTCGTGCATGGCATCGATCATGCGGTTGGTCAGGGCCATGAAGTCCTCACCGTTGTCACGGGCGCGATTGAGGATCTTGTCGTCAATATCCGTGATATTGCGGATATAGGTCACTTCATAGCCACGGTGACGCAGGTAACGGGTAATCACGTCAAAGGCCACCAGCACCCGGGCATGGCCCAGGTGGCAGTAATCGTACACCGTCATGCCACAGACATAGAGACGCACCTGCCCCGCATGAATGGGGCGGAACTCTTCCTTCTTCTGGCTCAGGGTGCTGTAGAGGCGGATCACGTCTTCTCCTGTCTGCTGTTATTGGCTCTCTGCTGCCGTGGCAGCCATTACTTCTGGCTGATCTTGGCCCAGGAATCCCGCAGGGTGACGGTGCGGTTGAAGACCGTCACACCCTGGCTTTCAGTGGCTTCCGGGTCGTAGAAGAAATACCCCTCACGCTCGAACTGGTAGGGCATGTCGGTCCTGGGCGTTGCCAGCCCGGGCTCGGCCTTGCAGCCGGTGAGGATGCGCAGTGAACCGGGGTTGAGATGTTCGATAAAGTCCATTTCCTTGTCGCCAGCCGGGTTTTCGCTGTTGAACATGCGGTCGTAGAGGCGCACCTCCACATCCACCGCCGTATCGGCGGCCACCCAGTGCAGGACACCCTTGGGCTTGTAGCCGGTGGGGTTCACACCCAGTGTGTCCGGGTCGTACTCGCAATGCAGCTCGGTCACCTCACCGCGCTTGTCCTTGATGACGTTCACGCAGGTCATGACATAGCCGCCCCGCAGGCGCACCGCGGAGTCCGGCGCCAGGCGCTTCCACTTGCCCGGTGGCGATTCGGCAAAATCCGCCCGGTCGATGTACAGCTCACGACTCCAGGTCACCTCGCGGCTGCCCTGCTCCGGGTCCTGTGGGTGCACCGGCAGGGTCAGCTGCTCGCTCTGGCCCTCGGGGTAATTCACCAGCACCACCTTGATGGGGTCCATGACGCACATGGCCCTGGGGGAATGACGGTTGAGGTCATCACGGATGGCGTGCTCGAACATGCCCAGGTCCACTATGCCGCCGGCCTTGTTCACACCCACCATGTCGCAGAAATCGCGGATGGCGGCGGGGGTAACACCACGGCGGCGCAGGCCGGAGATGGTGGGCATGCGCGGGTCGTTCCAGCCGTCCACATAACCTTCATCCACAAGGCGCAGCAGCTTGCGCTTGCTGGTGATGGTGTAGTTGAGGTTGAGACGGGCAAATTCGATCTGCCGGGGCCGGCACGGCGGCGTCACATTCTCCAGTACCCAGTCGTACAGTGGCCGGTGATCCTCGAACTCCAGGGTGCACAGTGAGTGGGTCACGCCCTCTTCCGCATCGGACAGGGGGTGGGTGAAGTCGTACATGGGGTAAATGCACCAGGTGTCACCGGTCTGGTGATGAGTCTGGTAGCGGATGCGATAGAGAATGGGGTCCCGCAGGTTCATGTTGGGGGAGGCCATATCAATACGCGCCCTCAGGACATGCTTGCCTTCGGCGAAGCGCCCTTCCCGCATCTGTCGGAACAGGGTCAGGTTCTCCTCCACAGTGCGCTCACGGTAGGGGCTTTCCCGCCCCGGGCGGGTCAGTGAACCGCGGTACTCGACGGCCTCGTTGGCCGGCAGGCTGCACACATAGGCCTTGCCTTTCTGAATCAGTTCAACGGCGAAATCGTACAGGCGGTCGAAGTAATCCGAGGCGTAACGCACCGGGCCGGCCCACTCATAGCCCAGCCACTGGACGTCTTCCTTGATGGCATCGATGTATTCCTGGCTTTCCTTGGCCGGGTTGGTGTCGTCAAAGCGCAGTGTGCACTGCCCGCCGTAGGTCTCCGCCAGGCCGAAGTTCAGGCAGATGGATTTGGCGTGGCCGATATGCAGATAGCCGTTGGGCTCGGGGGGGAAACGGGTCACCACCCGTCCGTCGTGTTTCCCCTGCCTGAGATCCTCATCGATAATGGCGGCGATAAAATGATCGGCCCTGCTTTCTTCTGCGCTCATAAAGACTCTGCACCTGGTGAATATGGGGCGGCTATTATAATCATACTCCGGCCCTGATCTCATGCACTGTGTGGCAAGATCCCTTACAATGCGATCTTAAAACGTCATTAGCACCGACACCACGGCCGACAGCACCGTCAACATCCGAGAGAGGAACACCGCGCATGATCATTCTGGAAACCAGCCATGGCAATATTGGCGTAGAGCTGGAGTATGAAAAGGCCCCCCTGACCGCCGCCAACTTTGAGCAGTATGTGCGCGATGGCTTTTATGACGGACTGATTTTTCACCGCGTCATCAGTAACTTCATGATCCAGGGGGGTGGTTTCGAGCCCGGCATGGAGCTGCGCAAGCCCCGTGAAACCATCCAGAACGAGGCGGACAACGGGCTGAGCAACAAGACCGGCACACTGGCCATGGCCCGCACCATGAGCCCCCATTCCGCCTCCTCCCAGTTTTTCATTAACGTCAAGGACAATGGCTTTCTCGACCACAGCGGCAAGACCCCCGATGGCTGGGGCTACGCGGTGTTCGGCCGTGTGGTTGAAGGCATGGAGGTGGTGGAGCGCATCCGGGATGTGCCCACCACCAGCCGCATGGGTCACCGGGATGTGCCGGTGGACGATGTGGTGATCCGCAGGGCTTACATACAGGAGGCCGGTGAGTAACCCATGACCACCCGTTTTATTGCCGACCTGCACCTGGAAGAGAGCCGACGCGACATCACGGACGCGTTTCTGGGCTTCCTGGCGGATTACGGCCACGGCATTGATGCCCTCTACATCCTGGGGGATCTGTTCGAGAACTGGATCGGTGACGACGAACGCACGCCGCTCCAGGAGGAAGTCAGCCAGGCACTGGCCTCGGTCAGCGAATCCGGCACAGACCTGTACCTGATGCACGGCAACCGGGACCTGCTGATCGGCCAGGACTTCTGCCAGCGCGTCGGCGCCCGGCTGCTGGATGATCCCACCGTGGTCGACCTGTACGGCGAGCCGGTGCTGCTGATGCACGGCGACAGTCTGTGCACCCGGGATCTGGAATACATGAAATTCCGCAAAAGCGTGCGGGATGGCAAATGGCACAGGGCCTTCCTCAACCGCCCGCTGGCGGAGCGTCAGCAGGTGGCCCGACAGATGCGCCAGCTCAGCCAGATGAAAAACCAGGGCAAGCCCCGGGAAATCATGGACGTCACCCCGGAAGAGGTGGTCCGGGTGATGCAGGAACACCGGGTCAGGACACTGATTCACGGCCATACCCACAGGCCACAGGTCCATGAGCTGAGCCTGGACGGCGCCCAGGCACGGCGGCTGGTTCTGGGGGACTGGGACAGGCGGGTCTGGTACATCGAATCCGCCCCCGGTCAGGCACCACAGTTGAAATCACTGACACCCTTCAAGACGTGAACACGAGGGCAGGCTCCCATGGGCAACACCGGCACGGATCATGATGAAACGGAACTGGCCGGGGAACAGATCCCGGACCCGGATGCCGGGCACTTCAGCAGCCTGACCGGCATCTGGCGATCCAGGGGCTATGGCAAGCTGCTGGAAATCGATGAGAGCGGCTATACCCTGTACGAGGAGACCCGCATCAGCTGCCTCCCCGTCTATGGCGGGCCCCTGTCGGAACTGGCTGAGCGCTATGTAGACCTGGTGGTGTCACCGGCGGGCAACGCCTTCAGTGCCCGCCGTGCCACCGGCGTGACCCGGGTGGGTTTCCGCCGTCTGCAGGCTCTTCCGGACACCTGTGAGGAGCTCAGTGACGAGCAGGCGGAAGACCCCCTGTTCAATTTCGATGTGTTGTGCGCCAATTTCACCGAACAGTACGGGCTCTTCCCCATCAAGAACCTGGACTGGCCCGCCCAGTGCCGCCGTTACCGGGCACGCATAACCGGTGAGACCGACCCGGAAGCGCTGTTTGCCCTGATGACAGCACTGATCCGCCCCCTTCGGGATGGCCATGTGCGCCTCCACGCCCCCTTTGCGCAAAGCTCCGCAGGGGCCCACCCGGCCCTTTACCGGCGCCTTGAGCGTGAGCTGGAAGAGGCGGACGACCACCGGGATGTGCTGACCTATCTGGCGGAGTTGCGCGAATGGCTGCGTGAGGTGATCCATGAGGACTACCTGGAGGGGGCCTCTCACCAGGGCGGCAGCCGGTTGCTGGAATGGGGCGCCATACGGGGCCAGGCCGGTTACCTGAATATCCGCGCCATGGCCGGCCAGAGTGGGGCCATCGGCCATCCGGCGGAGGACATGGCCGCAGTGGATGAGTTGATGCCACGGGTCCTGCAGCAGCTGGGGCACCTGCCGGCGCTGATCGTGGACCTGCGCGGCAATGGCGGTGGCTATGACGGGGTGGCACTGCGGCTGGCCAGCTACCTGACAGACCGGCGCCGACTGGCCTTCAGCAAGGCGGCCCGCTTTGGCGCCGGCTACACGGGGCGGCAGAAAATCACACTGAGACCGGCCCAGACGGCCCCCTACGGCGGGCAGATCTACCTGCTCACCAGTGAGCTGACCGCCAGTGCCGCGGAAATCTTTGTGCTGTCACTGCTGCAGCATCCACGGCTGACACTGGTGGGAGAACCCACACAGGGCATTCTCTCGGACACACTGGAACGACACCTGCCCAATGGCTGGTTTTTCACCCTGTCCAATGAGCTTTACCACTCCTACGACGGCGCCGTTTACGAGGATGTGGGCATACCGCCCCATATCCGCCTCCCCTTCCTGGCCCGTCGCGGGCGACAGACCGGCAGGGACCCCATGCTGGAGCGGGTCCTTTACAGGCTCATTCCCAGCGGAAACTGACGGGGCCTAAGTGGCCTGGGGCTCCTGCGGAGCCTCTGGCTCCACGCCCTCCGACTCGACCCACTGCACCTGGTTGCGGCCGTTCTCCTTGGCCCTGTAAAGAGAGCTGTCCGCCTCGCTCAGCAGTGTCTCGTGGCTGTCCCGTTCACCGGGTATGCCGCTGGCCACGCCCAGGCTGACCGTCATGCCAGACGAGCCGTCGGTAAATGGCCGCGTTTCCTCCTCAAAGGCACGATGGATCTGACGGGCCACGGTCAGAGCCCCCTCCAGGTCCGTGTTGGGCAGCAGCGCCACAAACTCCTCGCCGCCGTAGCGGGCCGCGAGATCCGATGGCCGCTTGACGCAGTGTTCGATCAGCTGGCCGGCAATTCTCAGGCACTCATCACCGAAAGGGTGCCCATGGGCATCATTGACCGCCTTGAAGTGGTCGATGTCGATCATGATCACGGCAATGGGGTAGGCATCCCGGAAGGCCCTGCGGTATTCCTGGACGAACACCTCATCAAAGCTGCGCCGGTTGTGCAGTCCGGTCAGACCATCGGTCCGGCTCATGGCCTGCAACTTGTGATTGGCCTCCTGCAGGTCCGATGTGCGCTGTCGCACCATCCGGTCCAGCTCCTCGTTGACCTTGCGCTGACTCACCAGCAGTGAATGTTGAGCCTGTGCGCTTTCCAGCTGGGCCTTTTCCCGCATCTGCCGCTCCACCGTCATGCGGTGGGCCAGTGCAAAGGAAAGCAGCAGCAGCTCCATCACCATGCCCCACTGCATGGCACTTTCCGTAAAGCCGTTACGGGGCAGTATGGCCATCTTGTTGAAGATCAGAATGGCCGCGCCGGCGAGAATAAAGCTCCAGGCCACCAGGTAGTAGCGGGCCGGGGCATAGCCATCACGCAGTCGCACCACACCCGAGGCCAGGTGAACCACAATGGACACCAGTGACAGAAACAGTATGCCCTGCACCATGACCTTGTAGCTGAAAAACAGCGAACCAATGGCGCACAGCACCCCCAAAGCAATCATCAGCGACAGAAGCCATGACAGAAAAGGACGGTTGCCGGGCATCTCCAGAAAGCTGCGGGTAAAGAGGCTGGGGAAGATCATGTTGCCGCTGAGGGCCAGCAGAATACTCAGCTGATTCAGCCCCTCTGTTTCCGGCCAGAGAAACTTGAACGTGACCCCGGAAATCCCGCCCACCAGGGTCGCCATGGAGACTACGTACAGCACGTAATACAGGTAGCTGACATCCCGCACGGAGAAGAAAATCAGCAGGTTGTACAGGGCCATGATCAACAGGGCTCCGTAGAACAGGCCATCCACCAGCACTTCTCCATGCACATTGCTGATAAACGCCTGTGGCTCCCAGAGTCGCATCGGCAGCTGCACTGAGGTACTGCTCTGGACCCGCAGAATCACCTGAGTGTTCTCACCGGGGTGGACGGAGACGGGGATGACAAAGTTGGGGTGATTCACGGGGCGGGACTGGAATGGACGCTCGCTGCCCATCCGGAAACGTTCCTTCAGCTGCCCGCCACGCAACTGGTACACATCCAGCTGTTCCAGTACCGGGTAGTGAATCTCAAGCAACCATTCACGGACATCCTGGGACACAGTGGCCAGCTCGAATCGCACCCAGTAGGCGCTGTCGGTATAACCTAAATTCAGTGCCGAGTCGCTGCCCGGCTGCCACTGCCCGGCCAGAGCCCCACCGGTCACCTGCTCCAGTGTGTATTCCCCCTGGGGATCCTCAAGGAACTCGCTGCTGGGCGAGACTTTCCCGATGCGGCCCTGGTTGTCCAGCACCAGCGTCTGCGCCTGTGCCGAAAAGGCACTGGCGCAGAGCCATAACAACAGCGTCAGAAATCCCATGAAGTGAAGGACTTTTGGCAAAGCATCTTCCTCGGGTAGCACAACAATGAAACAAGTCTAGTCCATTGGCGCCAAAAGTAAGCATCAACTGACAAATTGTTGTCTGCTTTTGCAGCTTTTTATTGCCTGTCCCGCTCTATCAGCCCTTTTCACCACTGCAGTAAGCCCTGGTGACGGGGTGGGAGGAATTGACGAAAATCGCCTCCCTGGAGCCGGACTCCACCACACAGCCGCAGCCTTCATCCACCCAGCACACGGTGACGGAGTCGGCAATGCGCCGGGCCTGTGCCAGGTTATGGGTCACCATCAGCACGGTGTACTGCCCTTTCAGACTGCGTATGAGCTGTTCTATGGTTTCCGTGGCAATGGGGTCCAGAGCCGAGCAGGGCTCGTCCAGCAGCAGGACCTGTGGCTCCATGGCCAGGGCCCTGGCCAGGCAAAGCCGCTGCTGTTGTCCGCCGGAAAGCCCCAGGGCCGGCTTCTGCAGTCGATCCTTCACCTCGTCCCACAGGCCCACGGCACGCAGGGCTTTCTCGACACGCCGGTTCAGTTCGGCCCTGTCACGCAGACCATGCTCCCGGAGGGGGAAGCGGATATTGTCCGCCACGGACAGTGGGAAGGGATTGGGCTGCTGGAACACCATGCCGATGCGTGTGCGCAGCTCCCCCAGGGCGGTCGCCGGGTCATTCACGGACAGATTGCCGACCCGTGTCTCGCCGCTGACACGACAGCCCGGCACCGAATCGGTCAGGCGGTTGATGCTGTGCAGCAGACTGGTCTTGCCACAGCCGCTGGGGCCCACCAGCGCCATGAGCTGCCCCGGCCTGACCTCCAGTGAGGCTTTCTGGATGGCGCAGTGTTGACCGTAAAAAACACTCACTTCATCAATCCGGATGCCAGGGGCAACGGACTGGCTGCCTGTCACAGCCTCCTGCTCACGGCTCTCTTCCCGGACAGGGTCCATGGCCGGTTGGGTGATCCCATTCATTGTTGTTTCTCCTCAAGCATGGAGCGGCTCCAAAGACCGGCACCGGAGCGGACACCGGTGGTGGCCATCAGGATCAGCGCCAGCAACACCAGTGCGGTGGCGGCGCCATGGCCGGTACCGCCGGTGACATTGGTGGCCAGGTCGTAAATATGCACCGCCAGTGCCCGCCCGGAATCCAGCACGGAGCCCGGCTGGCGCATGACATAGCCGGCGGTGAAAATCAGCACGGCGGTTTCACCCAGTGCCCGTCCCGTGGCCAGCACCACCCCGGCGGCAATGCCGGGTGAGGCGCTTGGCAGCACCACCCGCCACAGCATGCCGGTGCGGCTCAGTGACAGTGCCCTGGCCGCCTGACGGTAGGAATCCGGCACGGCCGAGAGGGCCTGCTGACTGGTGCGCACGATAAAGGGCAGCACCATGCAGGCCAGTGCCAGTCCGCCGGAGAGAATGGAAAAGCCCATTCCCAGCGTGATGGCAAAGACCTGGTAACCGAACAGACCGAAAATGATCGACGGCACGCCACTGAGGGCGTCCAGACTCAGACCGATGCCCCGTGACAGGGTCGACTGGGGAGGTAGCCATTCACTGAGAAACACGGCACAGCCCAGCCCCACCGGCACCGACACCGCCAGGCACACCAGCAGTATCCAGCCGGTGGAAACCAGCAGGGGGAAAATGCCGCCGGCGCGTCCCGCATTTTCAGGCTCACCCAGCAGGAACTCCCAGCCCAGCACCGGCAGACCCAGCCTGAGCAGGTCAAACAGCATGGCCGCCAGTGGCAGCACCACCAGAAACACCAATACGGCACCGGTCATGGCAAACAGCCAGTCCCTTCGTGCAATGCTCACAAACGCACGCCTCCCCGCACCAGCATCATGCAGGCCAGCACGAACACCATCAGCAACAGACCGCTGAGGAACAGTACCTGGCTGTGCAGTCCGGAAGCATAGCCCATTTCCAGTGCAATATTGGCGGTCACGGTCCGCACCGGCTCGGTCAGTGACCCGGGCCAGCGGATCACATTACCCGCCACCATCAGCACCGCCATGGTCTCGCCAAGGGCACGGCCGAACTGCAGCACCACACCACTGGCGATACTGCCCCTGACCGTGGGCCACATCACGTTGCGGAAAGTCCCCCAGCGTGAAAGGGCCAGCGCCCTGGCCGCCTGAAGGGAGCGCTCCGGTACCTGACGCAATGCCGCATCCGTCACCAGCACGCTCAGTGGCAGTATCATCAGTGCCAGAACCAGCACCGCGGTGATCAGCACCGCCCCCGGTGGGGCCCATTGATTGACCAGTGGCACCAGTGTCACCAGTCCCCAGAAGCCGTACACCACCGAGGGAATGCCCGCCATCACTCCCTGCAGGGCACGCATTGGCGACGCCACCCAGGACGGTGCCCCCAGGTGCAGCCAGGCACCGATCAGAATCCCCGCCGGTGCGGCAACGGCCAGTGCCAGCACACTGACCGCCAGGCTGGCCGCCAGCATGGCGGCCAGACCGTAATGCCCCTGTGACGGGGCCCATTGGCCGGAAAACAGCCAGTCTTTCACTGACAGGTTCACCAGGGCCGGCCAGCTGGCACGGAACAGTTCCGCCAGTATCAGCAGCAACAGGGCGCCCGCCAGCAATGCGGCCGCCCCGGTAACCCAGCGCAGGGCCTGGTCTCTCACCGGGTGCCTGCCACTGGCGTAAAGAAGTGGTCCCTGATGCGCTCATGGGCCTGTGGCGAGCGCACATAATCCACAAAGTCCTTTGCCAGACCCTGCAGTGGCCCATTGCTGACCAGGTTGAGGTTACGGGTGAGGGGATAGTCCCCGGAAGCCACCGCATCCTTGTCCGGTGAGACCCCCTCAATGGCCACGCCCTTCACCGGCGCCCCCCGCTCGGCTTCGTGATTGGCGGCTCCGATGGAGACATAACCAATGGCCCCCGGGTTACCCGCCACGGAACGGATGGCCTGCTGGTTCTCACCCACCACCAGATCCGGCTGAACCTTTCCGTTATCCAGGTCGAAATGAGCCAGGAACACCGCCAGTGTGGCCCGCCCTTCCCCTTTGTGCACCACCGTGACGGGTTCCTGAAAATCCGTCACATCGTCCCAGTTGCGGATCTCACCGTAGTAAATACGACGGACCTGATCGGCGCTCAGGGCATCCAGGGGGTTGCTCTCATGCACCAGCAGGCTGATGCCATCACGAGCCACCACATACGCGGTCAGGTCCGATTCCTCTTCCCGCAGCTCACGGGACACCATGCCCACGGCGGCAGTTCCGCGACGCACATCGTTAATGCCACGACTGCTGCCACCGCTTTGCACGTCCACACGCACCCCGGGGTTGCTGGCCTCATAGTCTGCCGCCAGGTCACCGATCAGTGGCGCCAGTGTACTGGAACCGGTAATCACCAGTGTTTCATGGTCACCCTGGCCGCAGGCGCTCACAAAAAGCGCCATCATGGAGACAGCCAGCAGACGAAACGCTTTGCCCATTACCCATTCCTCCAGAAAGTTCATTGATCCCGTGTGACTCATCAGCCGCCAATGCGTTACAGCACCCACAGCAAGGATAGGTGAAATATCGGATTGAGTACGGGCAATTTCGCTTTCCGGTTGCAGGGCCTTGCAGGGGTCGGTACTGATTTAGGGGACCTGGAAAGGTTTCCGGTGCGGGATAAAACCGGTTTCATGGGTCATGGGGACTGTGGAAAACGCCCCCTGTTGTGGCCATGGCCGGACAGTCAGGGGGCGTGGTTCATGGGCCTCTGCAGGCCAGGTCGTCACGCTAACCCGGCACTCTCCGGCTGGCCACCTGCCAGGTCACGCGACCCACTTCCTCCCCGTCATACAGTTGCCGGATAGTCACACTGGCCCCTTCCAGGTCAATGCCCTGCTGGACCTGCATCAGGAACCGGGCCGGAATCCGGGCGCCCTTGCCCAGCTGTATGCCGCACAGTGGCAGCCTCTGCAGGGACGGCAGGCGCATCAGCACCTGATCGCGGTCCTTCTCTTCCTCCATGGGCCAGAGGGCGTCCCCCCGCAGCCGGTTGGCCAGTGAGCGTGGCACCGACAGCCGTAACCGGGCCCCCTGTGGCAGGCGGGCCACCACTTCAAAGTCAAAGACCCTGGAGCGGTCCGGCGTGCCCATGATCAGAAACGGCAGCGCCAGTGGCTCATCCGGGTCCGGCGGTGGCGCCACCACATTGAAATTGCGCCAGGTGACGTTGTTGTGGGCCCGTATAAAGCCCCGGAACGCGTCCCAGTCGAACTCCGGGGGCCCTGGAGGCAACGGCGGTGCCGGGTCCTGATCGTGGTCCAGAAGCGCCACCAGGCAATAGTGCCCTGGTGCCGGTACCTCGTCGGCGGGCCAGACAATGGCGTCCGTCACCACCAGTGTGTCGCCGGTGGGCACATCCACCGGGGAGGAGGTACCCACCAGGGTCCACAGTTCCGGTGTCAGCAGTGTGGCCACGGGGCTCCAGTGCACCGTGGCGGTCACATCGTCGGCATTGGCCGCACCCCGGTTGCGCATGCGCACATAAATGAAGTTGTCACTGTCCGCCTGCGCCTCAAAACCCAGTGTCTGGTCGTTCCCCGTGCCACTGCCCTCGCCGAAGGCGGCATTGGGGTCCGCCACCTCGCTTTGTCTCAGTATCACATCGGGGCTGGCGCTGATGGCGCCTGTGGAGGGAATGGCCCCGGTATCAGCGAGGTTGTCCCGCAGGTAGACATCCGCCACCAGGCCCAGTGTGTCCTCGATAATGGCCCTCAGGTCCGGCATCACACCGATATTGCCGGCCACGGTCCCCCCCTGGGGGGTGCCCGTGACCGGGTCGGCGAGTATGGCCCGCATCTGCCCCGGTGACAGGCGCGTGCCGGTGTTGGCCTCGTACATACCCTGCAGTATCAGCGCCGCACCGGTCACCATGGGTGAGGCACCACTGGTGCCGCCAAAGGTGGCGGTGTAGGTACGGTCATTGTCACCGCCACCGTCGTCCAGATCCCCGTAGCCACAGGTGGTGATGTTGTTGCCCCAGCCATAGCAGTCGATGCGGCTGCCGAAATTGGAGAATCCGGCCCGGTCATGGGGCAATGCCGAAAGGGCCGCCCCCACCATGATGGCCCCGGAATCCCGGAAATCCGCGCTGCCCCGGTTGAGAAACTGGTTGCCCCCGGCATCGGTCAGGGTATCCAGGTTGTTACTGCCGTTACCGGCCGCTTGCACCACAATCACACCCAGTGCCGTGGCCAGACGGATGGCATCAAAATCCGCCGCATCGGTTTCCGTCGGGGTGCCACCGCCACGCTGGACTTCCAGCAGGATCACATCCCCCACGGCCGTGGTGGGCAATGCCGCCACCAGGGCATCCGCCACATTCAGGGCCGTGTTGGTGGCCCCATCGAAATGGGAAGTCACCCGGACGGAGGCCAGTTCAGGGGCAATCCCCACAATGCCCAGCGTGTTGTCCTCGCCGACAATCTGGCCCAGAACGGCAGTGCCGTGATTGCCCACATAGGTGCCCACACCGTCCCGGTTGTCGCCATAGATCAGTGAGGGACCATGGCCCACCAGGTCCTCGTGGCTGAGAAACCAGCCCTGCTCCAGGTCCACCACGCCGGTGCCGGCACCGGTGCCGTTGGGCTGTGTCCAGGCCCAGCGAGCGTCAATGCCCTCCGGTGCCGGATCCAGGTAATCCTGCTGGTCCGCGAAGGGGTCGTCGCTGTCATCCACCGGCATGGGGTCGGAAACACTCAGCTCCCGGTAGGCCAGCTCCACCACCGGCAACTGCTGCAGCCGCTCCAACCGCTGTTGCGCCTCATCGGGACGGTCACGGAGGTCGATGCGCCAGTAGGCACTGAGGCTGTTGCCCAGGGGAAAGGCCGATCGGCTGGCGCGGCGCTCCAGTGCCAGCAGCTCCTTGCGGCGCAGGCTGCGAATCAGCGGCCAGCTCTGGTGCATGCCGGTGTCATTGAGCAGATTCAACAGCCCCTCGAGTTTATGGCGCCGTGCCAGTGAGGTCAGGGTCTTCTCTTCGGCGGCGCCCAGGTCCGGCACCAGCCGCACAATCAGAAATCCGCTGTAGAGAGGCCCCTGTGGAGTGCCGGGCGTGGCAGGCCCTCTCGGGGGTTTTTGCGGCCCTGCCGGGCAGCGTATGGGGGGAAGGCAACGGTCCTTGTTCATCAGTGATCTCCTTATCACAGGGGTTGTGCTGGCAGTGTCCCTGAAGGCCCGTTAACGGCCTTAGGACACCCACGGACAGTATTGCACCGTCCCACCGTGGCATTCCATGAACCACAACAAGGAATCAGGATGCGGATCTGTGCTGGTGGTTTACAGGTCCTGGATAGGCGGAAAGACAGGGATCAGGCAGGTACACCGCTGTGGAAGCGGAAGTCCTGGTCCGGGGACTCGATCAGCGACTGCTCGATGGTGCGGAAGTGGTCGATACGATCCTGTACCGGGCCGCCGGCGGCGGTTTCCGCCAGGGACAGGTAGTCCTGGTAATGGCGCGCCTCGGATTTCAGCAATGAGCGGTAGAAACCGGCCAGTTCCTCGTCCAGGTGGGGGGCGATGGCGGCGAATCGCTCGCAGGAGCGGGCCTCGATCAGGGCACCGATCACCAGTGTGTCCACCAGCCGCCCCGGCTCCTGCTTGCGGGCCTCATCACGAAGCGCGCCGGCGTAACGGGAAGGTGTGAGGTGCTGATAACGGATGCATCGCTTTTCCATCAGTGACAGCACCTGCTCGAAATGGCGCAGCTCCTCACGGGCCAGTCGGGACATGCGGTGCAGCAGGTCCGCGCTGTCCAGGTAACGATACATCAGGCTCAGTGCCGTGGAGGCGGCCTTTTTCTCGCAATGGGCATGGTCAATCAGCAGCAGATCCTGCTGCGCCAGTGCCCCATCGATCCAGGCCCGGGGGGTGGCACAGGGCAGGAATTCGTGGATCGCCTGCAGATCGTCACCGGGTTTGCCGGCATCAATTCGCTTTCTGAGAGAGGGCACGGAATCTCCAGGGCCATGGTGGCCGGCTTCAATGGCTTGAAATGGCCCATTATAGCGGATTCTCCACAGGGGCATAACCGCACCCTGCTTAACTTTTGCCGCAAAAACCCTTACAATTGTGCGTCTTTTTAATGGCCACAAGCCACTTCCCGCGCCGCTGCCCCACCCGGGCCACCCCGGCGTACAACAACAGAGGAGCACATTGTGCTAGAAGCCTACCGAGAACACGTCGCCGAGCGTGCAGCACAGGGCATCCCCCCCAAGCCCCTGAATGCCGAACAGACCGCTGAGCTGGTGGAACTGCTGAAGAATCCCCCCGCCGGTGAAGAAGAGACCCTGCTCTATCTGATCGAGAACCGGGTACCGCCGGGAGTGGACGAGGCCGCCTATGTGAAGGCCGGCTTCATGGACGCCATCGTCAAGGGCGAGGCCAGCTCTCCACTGATCGACAAGCCCCGCGCCGTGCGCATCCTGGGTGAAATGCAGGGTGGCTACAACATCCACACACTGCTGGACCTGCTGGACGAGCAGGGCGAGCTGGGCAAGCTGGCCGCCGAGGAATTCAAGCACACGCTGCTGGTCTTTGATGCCTTCCACGACGTGCAGGAAAAGGCCGAAGCCGGCAACGCCAACGCCAAGGCCGTGATGCAGTCCTGGGCCGATGCCGAGTGGTTCCTGAACAAGCCCGACGTGCCAGAGAAGACCACCTACACCGTCTTCAAGGTACCCGGCGAGACCAACACCGACGACCTCTCACCGGCACCGGATGCCTGGTCACGTCCTGACATCCCGCTCCACGCTCTGGCCATGTACAAGATGCCCCGTGAGGGCCTCACGGACAAGCCGCTTGAGAAAATCGAGGAACTCAAGCAAAAGGGCCACGACCTGGCCTTTGTGGGCGACGTGGTGGGCACTGGCTCCTCACGCAAGTCCGCCACCAACTCCGTGCTCTGGTACATCGGCAAGGACATGCCCGGCGTGCCCAACAAGCGCACCGGCGGTGTCTGCATCGGCGGCAAGATTGCCCCCATCTTCTTCAACACCATGGAAGACGCCGGCTCACTGCCCTTTGAAACCGATGTCAGCAAGCTGAACATGGGCGACGTGATCGACGTCTACCCATTCAAGGGCGAGATCCGCAACCACGAGACCGACGAACTGATCAGCACCTTCGAGATGAAAAGCGAAGTGCTGCTGGACGAAGTCCGCGCCGGCGGCCGTATCCCCATGATCATCGGCCGCGGCCTGACCGACAAGGCCCGTGAGGCACTGGGCCTGGAGCCCACCAATGTGTTCCGCCGCCCCGGGCTGGTGGAGGCCAGCGACAAGGGCTTCACACTGGCTCAGAAAATGGTGGGCAAGGCCTGTGGCATGGACGGCGTCCGTCCCAACCAGTACTGCGAGCCGCGCATGACCACCGTAGGCTCACAGGACACCACCGGCCCCATGACCCGTGACGAGCTGAAAGACCTGGCCTGCCTGGGCTTTTCCGCCGATCTGGTGATGCAGTCCTTCTGCCACACCGCCGCCTACCCCAAGCCGGTGGACGTGGAGATGCAGCACACCATGCCGGACTTCATTATGAACCGTGGCGGCGTCTCACTGCGCCCCGGTGACGGCGTGATCCACAGCTGGCTCAACCGCATGCTGCTGCCTGACACCGTGGGCACTGGTGGCGACTCCCACACCCGCTTCCCCATGGGCATCTCCTTCCCCGCCGGCTCCGGCCTGGTGGCCTTTGCCGCCGCCACGGGCGTCATGCCACTGGATATGCCGGAATCGGTCTGTGTGCGCTTCA
This sequence comes from Oleiphilaceae bacterium, assembly GCA_033721915.1. GTDB lineage: Bacteria > Pseudomonadota > Gammaproteobacteria > Pseudomonadales > Oleiphilaceae > REBR01. The sequence continues at coordinate 1,158 of JAWWAC010000055.1, read as the reverse complement.
AGGGCAAGCGCCAGCCTGGCGTCACACTGCGGGACCTGGTGCACGCCATCCCCCTGTACGCCATCAAGCAGGGTCACCTGACCGTGGAGAAGTCCGGCAAGAAGAACGTCTTTTCCGGTCGCATACTGGAAATCGAGGGGCTTGAAGAGCTCACCGTCGAACAGGCCTTTGAGCTGTCCGACGCCTCCGCCGAGCGTTCCGCCGCCGGTTGTACCATCACTCTCTCGGAAGAGTCCGTGGCGGAATACCTGCGCTCCAACATCACCATGCTGCGCTGGATGATTGCGGAAGGCTATGGCGACGTGCGTACCATTCAGCGTCGCATCAAGGCCATGGAAGAGTGGCTGGCGGATCCCAAGCTGATGCGTGCTGACGCGGATGCGGACTACCACACCGTGATCGAGATCGACATGGACGAGATCAGGGAGCCCATCCTCTGTGCCCCCAACGATCCGGACGATGCCCGCACCCTGTCCGACGTGGCCGGCGAGAAAGTGGACGAGGTCTTTATCGGCTCCTGCATGACCAACATCGGCCATTTCCGGGCCGCCGGCAAGCTGCTGGAGCAGAACACCGAGGCCCTCAAGACCCGCCTCTGGGTGGCACCGCCCACCAAGATGGACCAGGCCCAGCTGATGGAAGAAGGCTATTACAAGACCTTCAGCGACAACGGCGTGCGGACCGAGATCCCGGGCTGCTCACTCTGCATGGGTAACCAGGCACGGGTGGAAGCCAAGTCCACGGTGATGTCCACCTCCACACGGAACTTCCCCAACCGTCTGGGTGATGGCGCCAACGTCTACCTGGCCTCGGCGGAGCTCTCCGCCGTGGGCGCCATACTGGGCAAGATTCCCACCGTGGATGAGTACATGGAGTACGCACGCAACCTGGATGGCATGTCCGGTGAGGTATACCGCTACCTCAACTTCGACAAGATGGATCAGTACCAGTCCAAAGCCGATACCGTGGTCGCGGAAGCCTGATCCAGGGACCAGGCCGCAAGACGCCGGGTACCCTGTGCCCGGCCACAGAATCGCCGCCAGAAACCCTGGCGGCGTTTTTTTTGCGCCGGGAAAAAACCGGCAATTCCATTAAACCCCAATTTTTACCTGGAAAAACCCCGGGTAAGCCCTGGTTACGCCCGGTTAACGACGGGTT
>JAWWAC010000054.1:0-20845 GCA_033721915.1 Oleiphilaceae bacterium | reverse complement strand
TCGGCGGGAACCGCTTCCGCCGGCTGCCAGTCCACCACACGCCGGGTATAGATGGCCGGATCCAGTGTGCCGCCGGTGAGCAGGCCAGCATCACTGCGCTGGGGGTTCACCGCCGGATCCGCCTGGCCAAGGCCCCGTGAAAAGGCCTCTATGCGACCGGCCCCATCATCCGGCGAGCCCGCCTTCAGATCTGACAGCCAGTAGGCCTTGTCCGCCACCATACCCACTCTTGGGGCATCCTCTCCAGAGTCCACAATATAAGTGATGCGGGCCGGGTTTCTGACCACAAGGGCATCCCCCAGGAAGTCGGCACCGGGCTGGTAGTTGTCGAAGGCCGCCGCCGTGAGATGATCCCAGGTCTCAAAGCGCCAGATATCCATGCGGTAGCCTTCGTCCTGCAGTGTGGTGACGGCCGACTCGGTGGTGGTCACCGGCTGCAGCTCATCCAGAAGGGCGTTCCACATCATCACCGGGACATGGCGCAGGGAAGGCATAAGGGTTTCATTGCCACCGGCCACAATGGGCATGATGCGGGCAAACAGGTCCGGATAACGCCCTGCCAGGCGGAAGCTGCCAATCCCGCCCATGGAAAAACCACTCATGGCGACCCAGTCCGGATCCAGGGGGTAATGGTGCGCCACGTCAGCCCAGACCTCGAACATATCCGCCTCGGCGGCATCGGCGTAGAAGCCGTCGGGGCCGCGCCCAGCCGGTGTGGCCACCAGTGATCCGGTGCTGCGCTCACCCAGCTGGACGGCGTGGTTGGAGCCCAGATACTGGTTGTAGTTGGCAGACAGGGCATGCAGCAGCATTGTCAGGCCATAACCGGACTCCGGTGCTGTCTGTTCTGGGATGTACAGACTGTAAGGCTGAAGATTGCCCACCATGGCCCCGTCACAGGGGACGGTGGCGGAAATGCCGCCGCATTCGCTGTCATAATCCATGCCCTGACCGTACTCAAAGCGGCTGGTCATGATGCGGTTGATGTGGCCCGTGTCCGGGACACCGCTGTCGTCATTGACCCGATCACGCAGGCGGGCGAAATCCACCCTGGCGGCAAATGCACTCAGGTCCCCACGGGCCAGGGCCTCGGACTGGGCCTTCTCACGCCACCAGCGCCCTTCCACCCGGGCACTCACTGCGGCATCCACGATGGTGCGCCCGGCAATGGGGGGGAATTCCGGCTTAGGCTCGTCCCGGAAGGCCACATTGAACAGGGCCGCCCCGGAGGCGGAAGCACCGCCGGGCTGGTTCTCAGTAGCCACCAGGCCTGGCTGCAGATAGCGCTGGTTGACGCTGTCCCAGAGTCCCGCACCCAGTGCCATTGGCACGACGTCATTACCGGGATTCCAGGCCCGGCCATCTACCCGCACCTGTATCTGTCGGCGTTCTGTGTCCACGGTGACCCTGGGTGTGGGGGTCACAATGTCACCGGTGGCGGCATCACGCAGTTCCGCCTGATTCCCGTTCACGGTGAGGAACCATTCGGCGGGCGAGGAGACGCCAGCTTGCGCTGGCCATTCGCGCAGCTCGTCGGAATCCCCCAGTGCCAGTGTAAAGGCCACCCGCTCCGGGTCCTTCATGGTGTTGAAGGTCACCCGGAACAGGGTGTTATTGCCCTGGGGGCGGACCCGGAATTCCACCAGGTCGGCAGCATTGTTGCCGTAGACAGGATCCGTCGGGTACGTCAGTGTGCCGGCCTTGGGTGAGAACAGGTATGCGGTGGGGGAAAAGGGATCTTCCAGGTCCGGCACCCCTGCCGCACCCCGGTCATCGAACAGCCAGTCCTGGTAGAGATACTCACCACAGCGATAGGCGCTGGCGCCGGAGATCAGTATGGGTTGCGCCTGCCAGGGGCCGGCGTTGGTCAACTGGGGGGCGACCGTGATCGGCTCGTAAAGCAGCTCAGGACCGGGCCTCGGGGTCAGATTGCGGGGCAGCGACTGCTGACTGAAACTGACCCGGGAGCGGTTGTCGCAGCGGCTGTCCCCGGCTGTTTCCGTGGGAGGCTGCATCGGCTGTGCAACAATTGAGGCCTCTGTTCCGTTGCGGTTACTGCCGGATTCCATGAGGCAGCCGCCAAGCAGCAGTGCCAGAGACAGGGGGATAGCCGCCAGAGGTTTCAGGCTACTCTGGTTGCCGCTTTTGATGTTCATAACGCAATCCTTTTTATTATTGGATTAACTCGCTCATGAGCTTCGGTATCAGAGCGGTTTCTGACCGTCGGGAGTCAGCAGAGGGAGCCGGACCGAGCCGCTGACCTGGAGCTGGTAACTGGTGAGATCTCTGGAGTGGGCGCCCACAAAAGTGGGGTGCTGTCCGTAGAGCATCAGCACCAGCCTGTCTCCCGTCTCCAGCCGCTCGGCAATCCCGGTGAGATCCACTTCGTGCCGGCCCAGTCCACGCAAAGGGAATACCTGTTCATCAATCAGCTCCGGGACCGGGTTGCCGGCACGGATCACACCGACGCCGGCAAACAGAATGGCGTCACAGCTGCCCAGATGGACCAGCGGTGTCCCTTCATCCATGCACTGACTGTCCAGAGCCTCATCCCCCAGAGACAGACTCAGATCGGCAGTGGGGATGCCGGCAATCACCCCATCTTCTGGCAGTTCAACCAGCTCCACAATCGTCGGCAGGGGGTTCGGCCCGGCCAAAGCCGTAACAGCACCCTCATCCCCCGACAGGCCGGTAACGGGGAAGGACTGGCCACCCACGGTCACCCGTGGAGCGGAGACTGCATCTCCGGGTCGCAATGTGTAACAGATCTGATCGCCCGTTGTGATCACATCATCGGCTTTGCCCTGGCCCCGGAGCTTTTCATCAAACCAGGCCAGCGTGGCCGCCGGCTTGCTGATACTTCCACAGTTGGACAGAGAATCAATGCTCCCATCGGCCAGGGCCCCACCATAGAAATCCAGACTGGCCAGTGTCTCCTGGACCTTGCCAAAGTTGGGCGATAGCAGCTCATGGCCCGAAGAATGGGTCAGAAGGCGGACATCACCGCCGGCTGCGCTGTAAACCCGGTAATTATCAAAGGCGTCATTGAAGGGAAACAGTGTGTCGCGGGTGCTCTGGAACATCAGCACATCCACGGGATAAGGATCCGCCATGGGCGTCTTGATGATGTAACGGCCATCACTGGTAACGGGGACCCGGCCGGTCAGGGGGTCCAGAAGGTATTCCTGGCTGTTACCGCTGTCAAAGACGGAAACACCACGGCTGTTGTCCATGAAGTAGCCCGGGCCGTGGTAATAGAAAAAATCCAGTGCGGCCTCCGGGAAACGCCCCTGCAGCAGACCGTCTACCAGTGATGAGCGGATAAAGGGATCCATGCCAAAGTCCGTGTTGGTGTCCCCCGTACCGGAAAAAAACAGCAGCCAGTGGTTTTTAGTGACATCGCCCGGGTTAAGGCTGTAGAGAAGGTTGTGCCAGGTGATGTCCGGCACCATGGCATCCATGCGCTCGTCCGGATCCACGTGATACAACAGGTATTGGAAGCCGCCGCCATAGCTGCTGCCCACCCCCCCCAGCATCAGATCGTTGCCGCGATAAGCCAGGTAATCCAGATTGCCTTCCGCCCAGTCCACGATCTGCACGAGGTCTTCACCTTCAAAGTCCGGATCCATGACCCGGACAGTGCCTCCACTTTCACCGTGACCGCGCTGATCAATGCTGATCACGGTATACCCGGCTTCCGTGAGCATGCCAACTTCTCCGCTGGCTTCGGTGGTGCGCGAACCACTGAAGCCATGCCCCTGGAGGATCAGAGGACTGCCATTGCGGCAATCAATCTGCGCCGGCTCCAACACCTGAAAGACGATCGCCGCGCCATCGACGCGCGAGGGCACCTCAACCCGGTAACTGCGTCCTCCGGCCTCGTTATTGCCACAGGCCATCGGATCCACCTCTGTAGTGGCGACTGGCATGGGACGGCCGGTGTTCCGGAAACTGTTGCGGGTCCGCAGTGCGGAGGGGTTGACGCTGGCGTCCTCGCCAGCAAGGCGGTCATCATTTTGACCGTCACTCGCAACAGCTTGGGCAGCATCAGGCGTGTTACTGCCGCTCTCCGCGAGGCATCCGGTTAACAGAGTCAGCACCAGAAATGTCAGCAGGACATGGAAAGCGGTTCGCATAAGCAGGCCTTTGTGTAATGTTTTATTGCTATCGATGTCGATTTGTAAGATTACGCGCCCAGCCTGCCCTGGTGCTTGGCCAACCTGACAAAAGAGGCCGGCAACAAGGCTAATGACGCCAGCTGTTCATTTTTGAAAGCTTTATCACAGCATTGCCTATGTAATTACTCCCGGACTAACGATTCGACGCTTCTCTCCACAAACCACAAAAAAGGCCCCAAAAGGGGCCTTGACGAAACGGTCACCAGACCGCAATCAGGGGCCGTAACAGGTATCCGACACCTGGACCTGGGCATCCACGCTCAGCAGTCCGGCCCGCAGCTCCACACGAACTTCATCAAAGGGCTCGCCGGCGGCGTCCATGACAATCAGACGCTGTCCGGAGAAGCCCGTCTGCTCCAGCAGATCCACCTCCACCACGGTCAGGTCCTCATCGGTGCTCAGCACCTGCCCGTTACGCAGGGTGGTCACGGTCAGGCTCTCAAGGAGACCGATGCTGAGCATACTGTCAGGCACCGAGGCCACTATGGCCACACGGCCGGCGTTGTCTGCGGACATGGGAGGCAGATCATTGCTCACATCCACCCGGGCGAAATTCATCAGTCCACCCACCTCGATACTCAGTGTGGCCGCGGTGGTCAGAGCGCCGTCCGCCGCCAATTCAGGGTTGCTGACGCTGCTGGTTTCACCGGAGGTCACACCCTGGGCCTGTGTGTTGAGGCCATTGAGGGAAAACGAGAACAGATCTTCCACACCGGCACAAAGCGCCCGCTCCGCCTGGGGCTGAGTGGGGTTAATGCCACCGCCGAAGGGGTTGACGTTGCCGAACACGGCCAGGCGGTCTCCGCTTTCGGTGGCAATATAGATGCCACCACCGGTGCCGGAGCCGGCCAGAGCCTGATCACCGGTGCCGACAATGACGATTTCCTCACGCTGACCGTCGCCGGTGATATCCGAGACATACCGCACCAGGCTGACCTGGGAGTTTTCGCCGCTGCTGCAGGTGAAAAGCTCTGCCCTGGCGAGGTTGACGTTCTCCTGCTCCGTGAAGAAGGACAGGTCGCCATTTTCCTGGAGCATAAAACCGTACTCCTCGCCCTGATTGAAAAGGGCTTCAAAGCCGTCCACGCGTCGGGCGTCCAGGGTCAGCTCACCGGCGTTTGCGGAGAAGTAGCTGTCCACAAATTCCTGGTCGCAACGCAGATCCCGGTTCATGAAGCGGGCCAGTTCGGTGCCCTCGACCCGGTCCTGCAAGGCCCCGTTGGCAAACTCAAAGGCCGCCGCGTCCAGAGCGGTGCTGTAGCGAGGCAGAAAGCGCAAGGGGTTGTAGTTGAGGTTGGGCACTGGCTCGCCATCGGCGTTGCGGCCGTCGAACACGCCGGAGCCACCATCAATGGTGAGATCGTCCAGGGCCACGGCCACCCGTGCCGACTCGTCGTCGGGGCTGAAATTCGCCGCTTCATCGCCGGGGCTTTGCGGATTCACGACCATGCTCCTCAGTACCATGGTGTAGAGCGTATGGGTGTCCCGTTCGTTATCCCCCAGGCTGCCGGATTCGGGCAGAACACTGAGATCCCGGATGGAACTGAAGAGACTGTCCACCTGGGGCGCCAGCGAGTCCCTGACCGAGTCGTTGATCTCATCCACCCGGCTGACACTCAGGGTGTCAAAGCCATCACGCTGGGCAATGCGGTAGCCAATCTGGGTGAACGGCGACAGGTGACGGATTTCTCCGGCCCTGGGGTTGCTGATCAGGCCCCAGATATCCGGCTGACCCACCAGGCGGGCCTGGTAAAGCAGCACATCTGGAATCGTATTGATCTCCGTCAACAACTGGTTGGCCTGTTCCATGGGCACCCGGTCAATTTCCGTCAGGCTGCCATCGCCCTCCACCTGATGGGCAGAGAGAGTGCCCTGAGTGTTGATCCCCGGTGTCTGCACCACCTCGGTGACGGTTTCAGTGGTCTGGGTGTCCATGACGTCGTCGTCAGCGCGACAACCGCCCATCACCAGCACAACAAAAGACAGCATCATCAGAGTCTTGCTGGGACTCATGGCTTGGCGAAACGTTGTATTCTTCATATGGCACTTCCTCGCCCCCAAGGGGCCTGTGTTGCACGCGTTGGGGTCCACCCCCGGAGCAATGGATCAGTCGTCCCTGCTATTATCGGACTCGCCTGTCGTGCCCGGGTCCTGGGACTCCCGGGCACCATCCTCTGCATCAATCTCTTTCAGTTCGTCGTCGTCGATCAGGTCGGTGCGGCGCATCTCAATGCGCCGGTTCAGTTCCCGACCCGCTTCGGTTTCGTTCGTCTCGATGGGCCGTTCCAGGCCAAAGCCGATGGTGGTAATCCGGTCCTCGTCGATGCCCTGCTCCACCAGGAACTGCTTCACCGCCTCGGCGCGCTCCCTGGACAGCTTGTCGTTGTATTCCGCTGAGCCGATGCTGTCCGTGTGCCCCTCGATGCGCACTGTCACATGGTCATGCACCTTCAGGTCCTCAGCGACACGGCGCAGCACAATGCGGGCGTTGGGTTCCAGGCGGTCCGAGTCGAACTCGAACTTCACACCGTCCAGTCGCTGCAGTTCCGGAATGCGCTCCACCACCCGTTCGGTTTCCCGCACTTCGGTGCGCACTTCAGTGCGGACGATGGGAGCCGGGGCCATGGGAGGTTCCGAAAGGGGCACTTCAATGCCCAGGAAGAAGCGTGCATCCTGATGGGGGGCATTATTCAGGGCATCATCGGCGTTATCCACGTAATAGCGGGCTTCGGCACGGACTGAAATGCGGTTCCAGCCAAGGGGAAACTTCAGCCCCAGACCGAGATTGCCGTAGGGGCCGACATTACTGTCGGTGGAGAAATCGTTGAAAACAGCGCCAGCGCCGGCAATGCCATAAGGGGTGACGGAGCCGTCCCGCAGAAAATAGAGCACGTCGGCGCCCAGCATGTACTGCCAGTCGCGCCCTTCACGCTGATCCCGGCCCAGCTGGTTGCCAAAGGCGGCCAGCTCCAGATCCCAGCGATCATCCAGTGGGTGCACGGCGCCAAAGCGGAAGCCGGCTCCGTCTGTATTGTCGTTACGATCATCGTCTGGCTCAACGTACTGGACCATGGCGGAGATGGACCACTGGTTCCAGTCACTGTCCGGGTCCACCACCCTGTCGTCGGCACTGGCGCTGGCATTGGCGGACAAGCTGACCCACCCGGGAATGAGCACAGCCAGTAAGAGAATCCATCTCCGATAATCCCTGCCAATTTCCATAGGTTACTCACATCAGTGAATGATTACTTTGTAACCAAGTGTAATGGTGTGATGCAGTATGTAGTATTGGCCGCAAAGACATTTAACAAGGTTTTTTAATTCCGATGCATCCAAAATCACACCGCTTGTTTTTTTGCTTTGTAAATCAACGTGAACAGAACTCACGGAAGATGACAAAACGCCACTAAAGGGCTCAGGAAACCGGAACAGTGCCTCCGTATTGTTAGACACATGAACTCTGTGTCCAACAAGGCAAAATCATGACTCTGTTCAAAAACCCTTCTTCCTTCCGCTACTGCCTGGTTCTGGCCCTGGTCCTGATTCTGGCGGGCTGTGGCGGCGGCAGTGGCAGTGAGAGCCCGGCGCCTGCCCGTGAGGATTCCACGCCACAGTCCGTTCTGGATCTCCCCCATGTCGTGATGGCTTCCGGTGACACACTGATCCGGGACATCACTCGCCAGTTCTCCAACGGGGAGCATCAGCAGGACATCCAGGTAGTGAGTGATAACGAGTATGTATCAGGCCATTACCAGCAGGGCATCCTGACCCTGCAGGCGGCACAGGTGGACGCACCGGCAAGCAGCCAGATCCGCCTGGTACTGGACGGCAACAACGAGGAAATCGTCGATTTCACCGTCTCCGTCAACCCCCCATCCAGCGCCACCGAAGTGGCCATGGAAGCCAACCAGTTACTGGACCAGTCAGAGGATCTGACCCGCCTCGAGGAACCCTTTGCCCTTTATCAGCATCTGCTCAAGCTCGCCTACTGGGGGGGCGTGATCACTTATGAGACTCTGGAAAACCGTGTGGCACTGTGGCAACCGGAGAACTCCGGCCATCTGGCGCTGCTGGAAGACAGCCTGGACCAGTTGTACGCCCGCAAAGAGGGGTACCGCACCGGTGATGGCACCAGCAAGGAGGACCTGCAGGCGGCCATTGACCAGGTTTACAGCGCCGTGCAGAGCCACACCGGCTATGCCGACCAGCGTATCACCGCCCTTTACGACCAGGCCGCCGAGGTACTGCCGGAAAAACCCCGTTTTGAATACAATTACAGCGCCCAGACCAGCCTTGTCTCTGCCTATACGGGGTCCGGACACAGCGGTTACTGGGAAGGCGACGTCTGGGTCTTCCACCCCTGGATGAATTTTCTGGAAATTGTAACCAAGAATCTCACTTCAAGCGCCTGCAACCTGAGCTGATGATGAAAAAAACCCTGTTACTCACTGCGATTATTCTGGGCACCAGCACCTCCGCCCAGGCCCTCTCACTGAACGAGCTGCTGCCGTTGAGCCATGACGGCGAAGAGCCCCGCGAACAGACTCAGCTGATCGTCACGCGGCACAGCCCGAGCGATATCATCAACGAAGTCCACCGCAATGGCCGGGTGGTCTCGGCCTGGGGCAACCATGAGGTCCTGCGGCTGGAAGCCGGGCGGGCGGAAGCCGTCAAGGCCCTTCTGGAGCGACTGCCCGGCGTAAAATCCGTGGAGGAGGATGCGGTGGTCAGTGTGCTGGCACCGGATTCCACCGAGTCTCAGGGGCTGCTCTTCGGCGACAGTGAAGATGGCAGTGATTCCGGCTCCGACGGAGGCACCGACTCGGATTCGGGCTCGGATTCGGATTCGGACTCAGGCTCGGATTCGGACACAGGGTCGAACGATGACTCGGATACAGACTCCACCAGTGGCTACAACGACCCCGGCTATGGCGAGCAGTATCACTGGCGCGACCGCACCAGCAGCCTGAAAGGGGCTTCCAGTATCGAAGCCGCCAGGGCAAAAGCCACCCAGGAAGAGCGGCTGTCCATTGCCTTTATCGACACCGGCTACCAGCACCACAGCGATTTCCAGTGGGCCGGCGGCTACAACTTCTGGGACCAGGACAGCGAAGGCCCGCAACAGGGGCCCGACTACGCCACCTGGCCCGACTACCCGGACTGTAACCAGAACCACGGCCAGCTGGTGGGCTCCATACTGGGCGCCCCCCAGAACAGCGGCACCGGCATTACCGGCATGCTGGAGGCGGATTATTACGGCGTGCGTGTGGCAGGCTGTAACGGCAGTGGCACCCTGAGCGCCATGGCCAAAGGCATCCGCTGGGCCGCCGGTGACACCAGTCTGAGTGAGCCGGCCATTGATCGCCCGGCACGGATTATCAATATTTCCATGGCCGCCTTTATGGGATCGCGCACCTGTCCCGGCTACCTTCAGGAGGCCATCGACTTTGCCCGCAACAAGGGTGGCATCGTCGTCGCTTCCGCCGGTAACGACCCGAATGTCCCTGGCGAGGAAGTGGCTCCGGCCAACTGCCGCGGTGTCATCGCGGTGGGCGCCGTGGACCGTTACGGCGACAAGGCCGACTTCAGCACCAGCGGCAGCAACCTGGCCTACAGTGCACTGGGACGCTTTGTCCCGGTGCAGGACCATCAGGATTATTTCACTGCCAGCGGTACCTCTTTCTCGGCTCCTATCGTCAGCGGCATACTGGCCATTCTCTGGGAAACCGTTCCTGAGCTGACTGCCTCTGAGATCGTGCAGTTTTCACTGGACTCCACCACCGCCTTTGGCGACACCCAGGGCAAGGAAATGGGCCGTGGTGTGCTGAACAACCTGATACTTCTGGAAAAGGCCGTGGCGTCGGTGTTCCAGCCGGAGCTGCAGGTGGTTCACCCGCTGACCAACGAGTGCAACAGCCAGCTGATCGCGGACTATCACGGTGAGCAACTGAATGTGCAGGACCTGCGGGAAATCCTCCTCTCCGACGAGAGGATGGCGGACAACCGCTACGCCGTGATCTTCTCCGTGCCGGAAGACAAGGCGCTACGCACCTTCAATGGCCGCATCGAGACGGCCCGCCCCTCACGGCGTTTTGTGCTGCAGGAGTGGGACAAGAACCGTCAGCACGGACTGCAGATCTGCGACAGGGCGGATGGCACCGGCTGCGACAGCGACCACCTCACGGACCTGAAACTGGCCGATGTGAAGTCCTTCGACTGTGACAGCTGACGGAAAATTGCCTTGGAGGCTGGTACTGGTCTAGAGTTGCCGGGTTTGAACAAAACCCAACAATCTGAACAGGACAGCTTCTATGAGCGGTATCAGCGCACTACTGATTTACATTATCTGGACCCTGCTACTGGCCCTGAGCTACGCCGGTGTCCGCGTCCCCAAGGTGCTCACCGGCAGCAAGCCCGCCAACCACTGGGACCGAGGCAAGCCTTCCGACGACGCGCCCATTCTGCAGCGGGCCAAGGCCGCCCACCTCAACTGCCTGGAAAATCTGCCCCTGTTTGCCGCACTGGTTCTGGTGGCCGTGGTCACGGAACAGCAGGCACTGGTGGACAGTGTGGCCGCCATCGTGATTGCCGCCCGCATCGGCCAGGGTGTCGCCCATCTGATCGGCACCACTTTTCCGCTGGTTCTGGTGCGCGCCACGCTGTTTCTGGTGCAGGTGTTTGTCATGCTCTACCTGGCGTTTGCCATGCTGGGCTGAACCGTGGAACCGGCCCGGACGGGGTGACCCGTTCCGGCCGGGCCCATCAGCCCAGTGACTTGCTGTCTCCGGCGTGCTAAAACGCCCCTTCACTGCATGCATGCATCCATTCATGCGTCCGGCCCTGTCTTTCCTGGCGGACGCCCTATGCCGGATTCCCCCACTATGTCTGCCCCCGCCTCTACGCCAAACGCCTCCATCCAGTCCTGGCTCTGGCTGTTCGGCATCGCCGCGGTGTTCTTTATTTTCGCCGGGCTGCAGGCCATCAGTGCCATTGTCACGCCTTTCCTCCTGGCCGCCTTTCTGGCCATTATTTCCGCACCGCCACTGACCTGGATGGAGCGCAAGGGCGTGCCGGGGCCGCTGGCCATATTGCTGCTGTTCTCGCTGGTGGGGCTGAGCTTCTTCCTGCTGCTGCTGGCACTGAAAGGGGCCGCCGAAAGCATGGCCGCCCAGGCCCCACTGTACCAGACCCGGCTCAGTGGCTGGATTGAGGACCTCTCGCGCCTGCTGGAGCAGCGGGGTATGCCACCGGAGATGATGCCCGACTCCATTCCGGTGCCCAATGCCGCCACCCTCACCGGCATGGCCCGGGATATCGCCGGTGGCCTGGGTCAGTTCACCACCAGCGCCTTTCTCATACTGCTGGCTTTCATGTTCATGCTGCTGGAGCAGCAGAAGCTGGTGGCCAAGCTCAATGCCGCGTTTCCCGGCCGCAAGCGGGCCCGGGTGCGGGCACGGCGCTTTCTGCGCTCGGTCAACCGTTACCTGGTGATAAAGACCCTCTCCAGCATCGCCACCGGTGTCATTGTGGGGGTCGGTCTGATGCTGATCGGTGTGGATTTCGCCATTCTCTGGGCCATTCTGGCGGGGTTACTGAACTTTATCCCCACCATTGGCTCCATCATTGCCGCCATCCCCGCGATACTGATCGCCCTTCTGGGTCTGGGTGTCACCGAGGCCCTACTGGTGCTGGTGCTGTACACGGTGGTGAATGTCGGCATTGGCAGCTACATCGAGCCCCAGTTCATGGGCCAGAGCCTGGGGGTGTCGCCACTGGTGGTGCTGATCTCGTTGCTGATCTGGGGCTGGGTCTTCGGCCCCATCGGCATGCTGCTGTCCATACCACTGACCATGATCGTCAAGCTGGCACTGGAGTCCAGCTCCCAGACCCGCTGGATGGGCATTCTCATGAGCGACAAGGCCAAGACACACCAGTGACCACTGCAAGCCACAAGCCGGCTGTCCCCAGCCAGATCAAACGGGTGACCGGCGCCTGGACCGGGGTACTGAGGGACTGGCTCGACCAGCAGAACCAGCCGGCCCCCCAGCTGCGGGCCGCTCTGGCCCGTTACGCGGGGGATGACCGGGTGCCGGTGCCCGTCTGGCGACAGCTTCTCGCACAGGGGCTGGCACTGGCGCCGGAACAGGGCGCACCGGAGCTGGACGTGGGGGCCGTGGTACAGCCCTCTCACCTGGGCGTTCTGGGCTACCTGGTGCTGGCCTCCGAGACCCTGGGGGATGCCATGGTGGCCTATCAGCGCTATGAGCGGCTGTTCTACGGCGTCAGCCTGGCGGACATTGAACTGCGACAGCAGGAGGCGGAAATCCGCTGGCCCGCCACCTCGGAGCCACTGGGCCAGCAGGCGGATGGTGTGGCCATCGCCGCACTGGTCACCTTCCTGCGCCGCCAGCTTCATGCCTCGCCGCCCCCCACCGCCATTGCCTTCCGGGGCCGGGTGACAGACTCCCAGGCCAGGGCCTATGAAGTCTTTTTCGGCTGCCCGGTCCGTTTCGGCGACAGCCATGTGCGGGTCTGCTTTCCACTGGAGAGCCTGCAGCTGAGCATGCCCAGGCGGGACCCGACACTGCGACGGCTGCTGGACCGGCAGGCACAGGCACTGCTGCGTGCCCTGCCGGCGGATGCGCCCATGGCTGCCCAGTTGCAGCCGGTGCTGTTGCGGCTGCTGGCCACCGGCGAGCCCACTCTGGCCAGGGCCGCACGCAGCCTGCATATGGCACCGCGCACGCTGCAACGGCGACTGGCCAGCCAGGGGCTGAGCTGGCAGCAGTGGCTGGACCGCAGCCGTGAGCAGCTGGCCCGGGATTACCTGAAGGACCCGGGGCTGAGCCTGACGGATATTGCCCTGTTGCTGGGCTTCTCCGAGCAGAGCGCCTTTACCCGGGCCTACCGCCGCTGGACCGGAGGCTCACCGGGAAAGGACCGCGCCTCACTTGCCGGCGTTTCTCATTGCGGCGCCTCCCATCCAGCCCCTTCCTTCACCGATTAACGCCCTGTTCTGACAATCCCCGAGACAGGGCCCTGTGCCATCTGACGGCGCCCTCTGTGCGTATTGCCATGGCAATAATATCCGGCGCACTAGCCGCCCACCACACCGTCCCCATCAAGAGGCCTGCCATGGATTCTCCCACCTCCCATCAGCCACCACTGCTGATTACCGGCGCCGGCAAGCGCATCGGACTGGCTTTTGCACGGCACTGGCTGCAACAAGGGAAACCTCTGATCGCCACCTATCGCACTGAGCGCCCCGCCATAGAGACGTTGCGCCAGCAGGGCGCCCTATGTCTGCAGGCCGACTTTGCCACGGATGAGGGCGTCAGCGATTTCATTGCCCGCCTCAGGGAACAGTGCGGCGCATTGCGGGGCATTATCCACAATGCCTCGGACTGGCTGCCGGAATCCCCCCAGCAGTCGGATCAGGTCGTGATGCAGCGGATGATGCAGGTCCACGCTTTCGCCCCCTACCGCATCAACCTGGCCTGCGAGGATCTGCTGCTGGCCGGAGAAGGGCCCAGGGACATCGTGCACATGACCGATTACGTGGTGGAGAAAGGCAGCGCGAAACACATCGCCTACGCCGCCAGCAAGGCGGCACTGGCCAACCTCACCCTGTCCTTTGCCCGCAAGCTGGCCCCCCGGGTCAAGGTCAACAGCCTGGCGCCGTCACTGATCCTGTTCAACGAAGACGACGATGCCGCTTACCGGGAGAAGACCCTGAAAAAGTCACTGCTGCAACTGGAACCCGGGGTGGAATCCGCCGTACAGGCACTCCAGTTTCTACTGGACAGCCCCTACATCACCGGCCGCAGTCTGCCCCTGGACGGCGGGCGGCCTCTCGTCTGAGGGCCTGGCCGAGGTGGCGGAAGTAGTCACTGAAGGCCTGGTTGATCCGCTCCCTGTGGGCACCTCGGGGATAAAGCCCCAGCCGGGCCTCCTCCGTGGCCCGGGTGCCCCTGACCAGAAAGGCATTGCCCAGGCCGGCGTCCTGTACATAGGCCTCAAAGGCCCTGGCACAGAGCTCTTCCGGCTGGCTGTAATAACACTGCCCCTGCTGTTCATCCACCGCCGAGGAGGCACGGAACAGTTCGCTGGGGGACTGTCCGTCCCCGCTGAGTAGCACCGCCTCGAAGCAGCGGAACAGGCGCCGGTTCAATGGGTGCTCCACCCGGGGACTTTCCGCCAGCCAGGCGGATGAGGCAAAGCGCCCCGGCGGGATCTTCCGGAAGGCCTTATCCGCCAGGTAATGATCCAGGGCATGAAACCACTCGTGGGCCAGGCTGCCGGGGCCGGCATTCTTGGCCAGTGCCAGGCAGCGCTGTGAGGGGCTGTAATGGGCCGAAACACCGGGCTGGCCACCGATGCCGTAGTGGAAAGACAGCGCACCGCGCAGTGAAATCAGCGCCTCGGTGCCCTCCAGAATGCCCATCAGATCCTCCAGGGCGCGGTAGAAATGCACCGCCGCACGATCCTGCTCGTCGCGACGCACCCAGGCCCCAACGGCAATGCTGCGGAAGCCGAATCGCCGCCGCACATCCACAAAGCTCGGTGGACCCAGTGCCTGTCCCATTAAAGCCCCTGCCCCATTACTGCCCCTGAAGCCGCTGCAGTTGCTGCGCCACAGACGCCAGATGGCCGGTTTTCAGCCAGACCCGGGTGCCCTGTTCACCGGCCAGAGCCCGGAGCCTGTCCCCCGGTGGCAAACGCAGCCAGTCGTGCCTGCCCAGCCACTGCCCTTCATGGCGGCAGCGACCGGACAACACCAGCAACTCGCCGCCACCCGGCAGTGTCAGGTCCACCGGGGTTCCCGCTGCCCAGCGCTCAATCCGCACCCGTTCACCAAACCCTTCGTACAGGGGCTGTTCGGCCACTCCAGGACGGTCACTGGCGGCCACTGGGGGGATCCGGTCCGGGTTCAGGCGCACCCGGTTCTGGTCCTCGGGGTCAAACTGCCAGAGTTTGACGAAAATCACGCACCCCGACTCCGAGCCGGGTGTGTGCCGTGAACCCGGCGGGTTACGCACATAGCACCCGGCCGGGTAATCCCCCTCCTCGTCCTGGAAGGTTCCCTCCAGCACCAGGAACTCCTCCCCCCCGTGGTGCACATGGGGAGAGAAATGGCTCTGAGGGGCATACCGCACCAGGCTGGTGGCCCGGGCCACTTCATCACCCACCCGGTCCAGGGGACGGCGGTGGACGCCGGCCATGGGCGAGTCCTGCCAGGGCACTGTCTCTGTGTGCACCAGTGCACTGCGGGAAAAATCGCTGTGGCAATCCATGGTTGCACCCCTTGTTGCTTGCTCCCTGCCTGAAGACAGGTCCGAATTTTGTGTCACCACTTTACGCGCCATTGTCGCCGCCGGCTCACACCGGGGGCAATGACGGCAACCATGTCCTTGCTGGGGATGTGGGAAAATGTTGGCAAAGACCGGGTTTGTGACCGACCCTGAGAGAGACAGAAGTCGTTGGGCCGGGCGGTCCTTTTACTGGGTGAATGCCGGATCCATGGCCCCTGTTCAAACCACAGGAGACGGTCAATGCGAGTACTGATTGTCGGGGCCGGTGTGGTGGGCGTCACCACTGCCTGGGTGCTGTTCCGCCGCGGGCATGACGTCACGGTGGTGGAGGCGCTGGAAAGCGCCGCCCTTGAGACCAGTTATGGCAATGCCGGGCAGCGATCCTACGGCCATGTGACGCCATGGGCCGACCCGGGGCTGGTGTCGGTGGGCCTGCGTGGCCTGTTGCGTCCCCAGGGCCCCCTGAAAATCCCCGCCCCACCCTCAATGAAGACCCTGGGCTTTCTGCTGAGCACCGCCCGCTATGCCTTCACACCCGGGGTCTACCAGCGCAACAACCAGGCATTGCTGCGGCTGGCACAGTTCAGCCGCGAGGCATTCCTGTCACTGGAGCGGCGTCTGTCACTGGCTTTCGACGGTCAGCATGAGGGGCTGGTGGAGCTGGCCAGCGACGCCCCCGGGCTGACGGCGCTGAAGCACAAGGCCCGTGACCTGGCGGAACTGGGCGTTCCCCACCACTGGCTGGAGCGGGAGGCCCTCAGGGCCCGTGAGCCGGGGATGCATCCGGCCAGTGTGGACACCCGGGGGCTTCTGATCGAGGGGGACGGCACGGGAGACTGTCACCGCTTCACCCAGTCACTGGCACAGACCTGTCAGCGCCAGGGGGTCCGCTTCCATTACCAGAGCCGGGTGACGGACTGGGAGCTGGACGGGGACCGGATCAGCGGGGTCCATGGCAAGGACGCCCGAGGCGAACACTGGCAGGACTCTTTCGACCAGGTGGTGCTCTGTGCCGGCAACGGTTCTGCGTCACTGGCCAGGCCACTGGGGCTGAAGATTCCGGTGTATCCGGTCAAGGGGTACTCCCTGACAGCGGATATCCGCAACGAATCCATGGCACCCCGCTCCACGGTGGTGGATCTGGGCCTGAAGGTGGCCATGACCCGCCTTGGCAAGCGCATGCGGGTGACGGGTTTTGTGGAACTGGCGGACTTTGACCGTTCACAACCGCCACAGCGGCTGGCGGTGTTGCGCAAGGCGGTGGAAAGCCGCTTCCCCGGCGCCGCGGATTTCAGCCAGGCCAGCCCCTGGTGCGGATTCCGCCCCATGCTGCCGGACGGGCCGCCGGCCCTGGGGTGGGGACCCCGGGAGAACCTGCTGGTGAACACCGGCCATGGCACCTTTGGCTGGACCCTTTCGGCAGGCAGTGCGGAGGTCATTGGCCATCTTCTGGACGGAGAGCCCTGCCCACTGGATCTGGCCTGCTTCAGCCCCAACCGTTTTCGGCTATCGCTGATACGGACGGCTCCCGTCAGGGACCGGAGTTCGGTTGCGGTCGCAGTGCGCACCAGGCGTCGTAGGTGCTGAGAAAAACACGGCCACTGAGACCGGCAAAGAAGTCCGTCTCACGCAGCCGGTCCATCACCGGGCCCTTGACCTCGCTCAGGTGCAGCCGCACCCCCGCGTCCTTCAGCCGCGCCTGTATGGTGTCCAGGCTGTCCAGTGCCGAAGCATCAATCAGGTTGACGGCGGGGCAGACCAGCACCAGATCCTGCAGGGACTTGTGCTGACTCACCAGCGCCATCACCGCCTCCTCCAGGAAGCGGGCATTGGCAAAGTAGAGGCTTTCATCCACCCGCAACAGCAGAAAATCCGGATAGGTCTCCACCCGGTGGCGCCGCACATTGCGGAAATGCTCGGTGCCGGGCACACGCCCCAGCACTGCGGTGTGGGGTTTGCTGGTGCGGTACACAAACAGCGCCAGGGACAGGGCCACACCGGCCATCAGGCCCAGCGCCACGGAGTGCAGCAGGGTCAGCAACAGGGTTACCAGCATGGCGGTAAAGTCCGCCCTGTTGTAGCGGTAGATACGCCGCAGTGCGGCAAAATCCACCAGCGGCGCCACCGCCACGATGATGGTGGCCGCCAGGGTCACCACGGGCAGATAGGCAATGGCCGGTGTCAGAAACAGGGTGGCCAGTGCAATGGCCATTGCGGTAAAGACGCCGCTGGCGGGGGTGCTGGCACCGGCGTCGTAGGCCAGGACGGAGCGCGACAGGCTGCCCATGACCGGCATGGCGCCGGAGAAGCCGGCGGCCAGATTGGCCGCTCCCAGCCCCAGCAGCTCCTGGTCCGGATCCACATGGCGGCGTTCTCGTGCCGCCAGCATCTGGGCCACGGACACCGACTGCACAAAGCCCACCACCGCGATCAGCAGCGCCCCCAGCAGCAGTGGCTGCCACTGGCCATCCACGGACGGGGGCAGGCTGATGGCCGGCAGGCCGGATGGCACGGCCCCCACCACCGCCAGCCCCTGTGTGTCCAGAGACAGCCAGGCGGTGAGTGCCGTTGTCACCACGACCGCCACGATGGGAGAGGCCTTGCTGATAACCCGGGCCCCCCGCTCCGGCAGCCCCAGTGACACCAGCGCCCCCTGCAGAACCGTCCTGGCCAGCACCAGGTACAGCAACACACCGGCCCCCATCAGCAGGCTCAGGCCGTGCCAGTCACCACGCTGTGGCCAGAGACTGGCGGCAATGCCCGCCAGGTTATGGCCCCGTGACTGCAGCCCCAGCAACGCGGGCACCTGGCTGGCCATAATGACCAGCGCGGAGGCGGTGATAAAACCGGAGATCACGGGGTGGCTGAGGAAATTGGCCAGAAACCCCATGCGCAGCAGCCCCATGACCACCAGCATGGCCCCCGTCAGGCAGGCCAGGATCACCGCCCCCGCCAGGTACTCGCTGCTGCCGGAAGGGAACAGCGGACCCAGTGTGGTGGCGGTCATCAGTGCGATCAGTGCCACGGGGCCCACGGAAAGGCTCTGACTGGTGCCCAGCAGGGCGTACAGCACCAGCGGCGCTATGCTGGCATAGAGACCCACCTGGGGAGGCAGCCCCGCCAGCAGGGCGAAAGCCAGTGACTGGGGGACCATCATGATGGTGAGAAACAACGCCGCTGTCAGATCCCGCCCCAGGCGGCCCCGGTCGTAACGGGGCAGCCACTGGAGTATGGGTAAATGAAGGGGCGTTTTCATGGGGGAAAGGCGCCTGTCGACTACAGAGCGTCAGTGATGGCCTGAAGCTGGGCTTTCTGCTCTTTGTCCGGCGCCTGGTCGGCGTCGATAAAGGCCGCGCCGATACGGGTCAGTGCCCAGGCCTGGTCATAGACACTGTCGATGGTGGCCGCCAGTGTCAGCGCAAGGTCAAAGTCCCCGGCTTCCGCATGGCCCATGGACAACATGGTGCTCAGTACCCGCAGTTCCACTTCGTTCTCAATGCCACTGAGTTCGTCGCTGACATCGCTCAGTATGGCCCGGGCCTTCTCATGCATGGACAGGCCATTGTAGGTCTCGGCAATCACCAGCTGGCTGCGGGCGTGCTCGAAAGGGTCATCAATGGAGTCGGCAAACTCACTGGCAACCTTAAGCTGGACCTGTGCCTGCTCCTTATCGTCAATCAATCCGTAGAGACGGGCGATCTCGCTGAGATCCAGGCTCATCTGGTTGGCGCCGATGCTCCCCTCCATCTGCTGCAACAGCTCGTCCGCCTTGAACAGCAGATCAGAGGCCTGCTCCCTGTTGCCGGCTTTTCTGTGACGGTCCGCCAACCAGAGCTTCAGCTGAATCCGTTGCAGGGGATTCTGCATCGCCTTCTCCATCTCACTGGCCTGATCCAGCGCCTCATCGGAGCGCTCGGAAGCCCCGGCGGCGCCGTAATTGCCACCCACTTCCGCCAGCAACCAGGCCTTCTGCTGGGGGTTCTCCAGGGTCGTGGCCATGGCCTCCACTTTATCCAGCAGTTTCAATGCCTCCTCGGTACGATCCGCCTGGCGGTAACGGTCTGCCACTTCACTGAGCATCCAGGCTCTCTCCTCCGTGTCTTCCACATCGTCCGCCAGGACACTGGCACGCACAAAGCCTGCAGAGGCTTTCTCTTCATTGCCCTGCTCGGCGTGGCCGGCGGCAATGGCCGCCTCGGTCCACCCCTTGTCCACGGCCCCCTGTATCTGCCCGGCCGCTTCACTGGCCTGCTCCAGCCGTCCGGCCCGGGTGAGCTCAACGGCAATTTCGCTCAGCACCCGGTCCCGGTCCACCGTCTCCTCGATCCGGCTGGCGACTTTCAGAGCGGTGTCCAGCGCCACCTGCCTGTCGGCCCCGGCCTCATCGGACGAGGGGCTGCAGGCACTCAGCGCCATCAGTAAAAAAGCCAGTACGGCGGTTTTCAGGGTCAAAGACATCGTGTTCTCCCTAAGGGCTTTCGGTTCAGGTCGCATTGCATCAGTTATGGCCCCGTTCATCAACGCAGGCCATCCCGCAGCGCACGGAACACAGCAATGGATTCATCGGTGTGGTGATGGTAACCGGGGTCGGCGGCGGTGCGCACGATCACCAGATTGTCCGGCTCCGAGACGTAGATATACTGCCCCCAGACTCCGGCGGCGAAATACTCTCCGTCGTAATCCTGTGGCACCCACCAGTGGTACTGGTAGCCACGCCCTCCGTAACGGTAGGGGGAAGCACCCGGTTCCAGAAAGTCCGCGGACGGCCGAGTGGCTTCTTGCACCCACCCGGCGGAGAGCAGCTGCTCGCCCTGCCACTGCCCCTGTTGCAGGTACAGCTGCCCGAGGCGGGCATAGTCACGCAGCCGGGCATTCAGGCAGCAAAAGGCAATGGCGTTGGCGGAGTCGTTGTCGGCATCCAGGTTCCAGTAGGCGTCCCCCTCCATGCCCAGTGGCTGCCAGAGCTTCTCCTGCACCAGGTCCGGCAGGGGCTGGTCGTAGAGTTCCCGCAGCAGCATGCCCAGTGCCTGGGTGTTGATGCTGATGTAGTGGAACTCCTGGCCGCTGTCACGGGCGCTGCCATAGTCGGTCATGACATCGTCGGCACTGCGGCCAAAGACAAAGGTCTTCCAGAAAAACAGATTGATGTCGGAAAACTGCTCGTCGTAGGTTTCATCGAATTCCACACCGGAGGCCATCTGCAGCACATGACGGATGGGCACGTCCTGGTAGCCGGTGCCGGCCAGTTGCGGCACGTAATCGGTGATGGGCTCGTCCAGGTCACGGATCAGCCCCTCGTCCAGTGCCATGCCCACCAGCGTGGCCACAAAGGATTTGGCCACGGACCAGGAAGTG
>JAWWAC010000053.1:0-20882 GCA_033721915.1 Oleiphilaceae bacterium | reverse complement strand
TCCTACCTCAGCCTGGACCGGGCCGCCCCCACCCTCTCCGGTGGCGAGGCGCAGCGCATCCGCATCGCCGCACAGCTGGGCTCCAACCTGCAGGGGGTCTGCTACATACTGGACGAGCCCACCATCGGCCTTCATCCCAGGGACAACCGCATGCTGCTGGATACCCTCAAGCGCCTGGAGGGCAAGGGCAACACCATACTGGTGGTGGAGCACGACGAGGACACCATACGCCGTGCCGAGCATGTGATTGACCTGGGCCCCGGTGCCGGTGTGAACGGCGGCCTTGTGGTCTGCGCCGGCACCGTGCAGGAGCTGACCGCCAACCCGGACTCCCCCACAGGGCGCAGCCTGGCCCATCCCATGGCCCACCCCCTGTTCGAACAGCGCCGCCGTGTGCAAAAGGGACAGTCGCTGCAGTTGCGGGGGGCAAGGCTGCACAACCTGCAACAGGTGGATCTGGACCTGCCACTGGAGCGGCTGGTGTGCGTCACCGGCGTGTCCGGCTCCGGCAAGAGCTCGCTGATCCGTGGCGTTCTCTACAGCAACCTGAAACGCCTGACCGGTAAAAAGGGGGACACGGCGGCGCCGGAAGGCTGCCGCAGCCTCAAAGGCTGGGAGTCACTGGACCGGGTGCTGGAAGTGGACCAGACCCCCATCGGCAAGACGCCCCGTTCCTGCCCGGCCACCTATGTGGGCTTCTGGGACCCCATCCGCAAGCTTTTCGCCGGCACCCAGGAGGCCCGCCTGAGGGGTTATGACGCGGGTCGCTTTTCCTTCAACACCAAGGAGGGGCGCTGCGCCGGTTGTGACGGACAGGGCATGAAACGCATCGAGATGAACTTCCTGCCGGATGTGTCCATTCCCTGCGATGTGTGCGGTGGAAACCGGTTTACTAGCGAGACACTGGCGGTTACCTACGGCGGAAAACACATCGGCGAGGTGCTGTCCATGAGCGTGGAGGAGGGTGTGGACTTCTTCAGCGCCCACCCGAAGATCCACCACGCCCTGGAGCTGATGTGCGCCGTTGGGCTGGGCTACCTGACACTGGGGCAGCCCAGTCCCACCCTGTCCGGTGGCGAGGCCCAGCGTCTGAAACTGGTGACGGAACTGGCCAGGGCCCGCCCGGACAGCCGCCGTCAGCAGCCGCTGAATACCCTCTATATCCTGGACGAGCCCACAGTGGGACTGCATATGGCGGATGTGGAACGTCTGGTGCGGGTGCTGCACCGTCTGGTGGATGCCGGCCACAGCGTGGTGGTGATCGAGCACAACCTGGACATGATCGCCGAGGCGGACTGGCTGGTGGATATGGGCCCGGAAGGGGGCGAAGGCGGTGGCCTTGTGGTGGCACAGGGCACGCCTGAGAGGCTGGCGGAACCGGGGCAGCCCGGTGAGACAGCCCGGGTGCTGAGGGAGTTTCTTGAGGAGCGCAAAGCCCTGTCAGGCTGAGCCTGGCAGCTCCAGCAGGTAGCGCTCGCCGCTCAGTGCCTGTTGCAGACGGTCCGCCAGAATCTCAAGCAGGCCTTCGTGCTCTCCGGCCAGTGGCGTGATGCGGGTTTCCAGTCCTGGGTTGCGCTGTCGGGCTTCCATGCAAATGGTTTCCACGTCGCCCCCGGGGCCGGCGTGGCGGCCCGGTGAGAGGAAGAGCATGGCCAGCACCACGGGCCCGCTGTTGTAGCCGGGCTGCTCCAGCAGGTGTTCCAGCAGGGGTTCGTTGAAGCGGTATTCGTCCCCCTCACGGCGCTCCATGGAGCAGGCGGCCACGGAACAGGCTTCCCCCTCCAGCAGTGCCGACAGCTGTCCGGCCAGTACGTTGCGCACCGCCGTGACCTCCGGGGCGGGGCTGCCATGATCCACCAGTGCCACCGCCGGGGTTTGCCCCGGTTCCGCTGTCTTCAGCACAGAGTCCCTCAACAGTCTCGCCAGCCGCAGATCCAGCGGGCCCTGCAGGTCCACCAGCGGGTTGGCCACCCGCACGGTGACACCGGGGTGCTGCTCCTGCAGTGTGGCCATGCGCTGCGGCAGGTAGCCGTCCAGTGCCTTGCTGGGGCCGAAGAACAGGGGCAGCACCAGGATCTCCCGGTGACCCTGTTCCGCGGCACGGGTGGCGGCCGGGCCCAGCGTGGTGGCGGGGATGCCGTCGATTTCTTCCGGGTCGATCTTGTTGGAGTGCAGCAGCGAGGCGGGCTGAATGGTCAGCCCGGTGTGTTCGCTGAGACGGGCGGCAATGCGCCGCAGGCTCTGTGTGGCCCCGGGGCGCAATGAGCCGTTGTCCACCAGGAAGAGGGCGGGGGTGCTGTTGCCGTCGAAGGCCATGGATCAGCTCCCGTTCCCGCTGTCTCCGTTGTCACCTTCCTGCTTGGGCTTGTCAGAGCCCTGATGGCTGAGGCCGACCGCCTCGTCCAGGCGGGGGTGGTTGTCCAGGAATTCCCGCTTCAGGTCCTTCACCTTGTCCAGCGCGAAGATGGTCTGTGTCAGTGCGTGCACCGCCGCCAGCACATCACCGGTGTGGCCGGTCTCGGAGATGGTGTGCATGTTACGGATGGGGAATCCGATGGAGGTGGCGGCACAGTCCACGCTGGCCAGTACGCCGGCCATGCCGTCGGTGCCGGTGTCCACGCCCACCACATCCCTCTGGAAGGGGATCTGGTGTTCCCGGGCGGCGGTCTCGATAAAGCGGTTGAGGTGCTCGCTGGCAATGGCGCCCACGGCCATGGTGAAGCCCTTGCCCATCTCCAGTGGCACCATGCGCTTGTCGCCAATGCCCGGTGCGGCCTTGTAGTCGTGGTTCACGTCCACGCCGATCAGGGCATCCGGGCGGAACTCGCCAGCCATGACGCGGCTGCCGAAGCGGCCGATTTCCTCGTAGGAGGCAATGGTGAAGAGCACCCGCACCTGCCGGGTGCCGCCGGCCTCGGCCACCAGACGGGCCACTTCCGCCGTGGCGAAGCTGCCCAGCCCGTTGTCCAGGTAGGCGCCGTAGAAGGTGTCCGGGCTGAACCCCTTGCGGATGGGGCGGTTGAGGATGATGGAATCACCGGCGCGCACGCCCAGTTTTTCCACCTGGTGCTTCTTGTTCTCGCCGTGAATCTGCAGCTCCAGGTACAGCTGCTCCTTCTTGATGCCCTTGTCGCCGGCGCGTGTGGCGGCGTCGGAGAAGTGGATGGCGCCCAGTGCCTCCACGGTGCCCCCCTCGATCACCCGGTACTGGCCGGGCTGCTCCGGGTTCTCGCTGAACAGCTTCACCTCGTGGCCGATCAGCGTGGTGGGCAGGAAGGAGTCGCTGTTGATCCAGATCTTGCCGTCCTCGCCGATGCTGCGCACCTGCATGCGGATCTTGTCCGCGTGTCCGATCAGCATCAGCTTGAACATATCGTCCCGCCCCGGGTGGCTGTCGAACACCACGCCGGCATGGCCACGGAACTGGTGCATGGTCCAGTCCTTGGGGGCGAAGCTGTCAAAGTAGGGCTTGAGCACCCCGTAGGTCATGGCCGCCTCCAGGCCCACCGGGCTGGGTGCGGCCAGGATGCGCTTCATGACATCGAACTGTGCTTCCGGCATGGCGGCTTTCCAGGGCTGCTTGGCGTCACTCATCTGTGCTCTCTCTTTGTTGGGCTGGGGACTGGAAGTTTGACCGGCCCGTTATACCAGGGCCTGTATTGGCAACGTCCATCATGCTATCAGATCGTCAGCGCAAATAGGGGTGTTGCCCCATTCAGCGGGAACGGACAGCGGGGTTTTACGTGGGTTCTGAGCAAAAAGCCTATTTATGGCATCATCCACCTTTATAGGGAGGTGCGCCGGGTTTATACTCCCCGGTTCCGGTGTATCGCCGTCATCGCCAATCTGGCAGGCCGACATCACCCATCCGGCCATTGTCGCCAAGTAGCCAATCAGGAGAGCCTTTTGAGTTCCGTTGAATCGCAACAGCGTGTGTTATCCGGCATGCGTCCCACAGGGCGTCTGCATCTGGGTCATTACCACGGTGTGCTGAAAAACTGGATCAAGCTGCAGCACGAGTACGAGTGTTTCTTCTTTGTGGCCGACTGGCACGCACTGACCACCCACTACGACGACCCGCTTTCCATCGAGTCCAGTGTCTGGGACATGGTCATCGACTGGCTGGCCGCCGGGGTCAACCCCGGCTCCGCCACGCTCTTTATCCAGTCACGGGTGCCGGAGCACGCCGAGCTGCACCTGCTGCTGTCCATGATGACACCACTGGGCTGGCTGGAGCGGGTGCCCAGCTACAAGGACCAGCAGGAGAAACTGCGCGAGAAGGACCTGGCCACTTACGGTTTTCTCGGTTACCCGCTGCTGCAGAGCGCGGACATCCTGATGTACCGGGCCGGACTGGTGCCCGTGGGGCAGGACCAGGTGTCCCACATCGAGATCACCCGTGAGGTGGCGCGCCGCTTCAACCACCTGTACGGCCGTGAGCCGGGCTTCGAGGAGCAGGCGGAATCGGCCATCGCCAAGATGGGCAAGAAAAACGCCAAGCTGTACCGCAACCTGCGCCGTCGTTTCCTGGAGCAGGGCGACGAGGCGGCGCTGGATACCGCCAGGGCACTGCTCAAGGAGCAGCAGAACATCTCCATCGGCGACCGTGAGCGCCTCTACGGCTACATCGAGGGGGGCGGCAAGGTGATACTGCCGGAGCCACAGGCGCTGCTGACCCCGGACGCCAGGATGCCGGGGCTGGACGGGCAGAAGATGTCCAAGTCCTACAACAACACCATCGGCCTGCGTGAAGACCCGGACACGGTCAGCACCAAAATCCGCCGCATGCAGACCGATCCGGCCCGTGTGCGCCGCACCGACCCGGGCGACCCGGACAAGTGCCCGGTGTGGGCACTGCACGATGTCTACTCGGACCCGAAGACCAAGGACTGGGTGCAGCAGGGCTGCCGCAGTGCCGGTATTGGCTGCCTGGACTGCAAGAAGCCACTGGAGGACGCGGTCATTGCCGAGCAGGCCGGCTTCCGCGAGCGGGCCCGTGAATACGAGAACAACGCGGACCTGGTGCGCTCCATTATCAACGACGGCTGTGAAGAAGCCCGTGACGCCGCCCGGGACACCCTGGACGAAGTGCGCCGGGTCATGGGGCTGGCTTATCGCTAGTTTCTCTTGACACTTTCCTGTTAACGGGGTGTCCAAACCCCAGGGAGCCGCAATGACAGACGCCGAGGCAGAGACGCTCAGCCCATCGCCACCGCCCGACGGCGGCGAGGCACTGGCGCGGGTGGCCGGCAAACCGTTGCGGGAGCTGCCACAGGATCTGTACATACCGCCGGATGCCCTGGAAGTCTTTCTGGAGACTTTCGAGGGCCCCCTGGATCTGCTGCTGTACCTGATCCGACGGCAGAACATGGACATACTGGACATTGACGTCAGCGCCATCACCCGCCAGTACATCGACTACATCGGCCTGATGGAAGCCATGCGCTTTGAGCTGGCGGCGGAGTATCTGGTCATGGCCGCCACGCTGGCGGAGATCAAGTCCCGCATGCTGCTGCCCCGCCAGACCCAGGAAGACGACGAGGAGGTGGACCCCAGGGCCGAGCTGATCCGCCGACTGCAGCAGTACGAGCGTTTCAAGAAGGCGGCGGCGGACATCGAGGCCATGCCCCGCCAGGACCGGGACTTCTTCCCGGCGGACGCGGCATTGCCGCCGCTGCCACAGAACCGGCCACACCCGGATGTGAGCCTGCAGGAGATGCTGCTGGCACTGCGGGAGGTGCTGCGCCGTGCGGACATGTTCGAGCACCACCAGGTGTCCCGTGAGAAGCTCTCCACCCGTGAACGCATGACGCAGGTGCTGGAACGGCTGCAGGGGGACCAGTTTGTGCGCTTCGAGGCCCTGTTTGACGCCAGTGAGGGGCGCCTGGGGGTGGTGGTGACCTTTATCGCCATGCTGGAGCTGATCAAGGAGCAGCTGGTGGAAGTGGTCCAGGCGGAGCCGCTCTCACAGCTCCATGTCCGTACCCGCATGACGGACTGACCGGCCCGGCCAACCCGTTTCCAGTGAACAGGAGTTTCTCTTGAACGAAGACAGCATCCAGCAGTTACAGCGCATCATCGAGGCCGTCCTGCTGGCCAGCGACCGGCCACTGACGGTGGACCAGATGCTGGCCCTGTTCACCGAGGACGAGCCGCCCACCCGCCAGGTGCTGGAGCATGTGCTGTCACGGATCACACAGGACTGCGAAGGGCGCGGATTCGAACTGCGCCGTGTGGCCAGCGGTTACCGCTTCCAGGTGCGCGAGTCCATGGCCCCCTGGGTGGGTCGCCTTTGGGAGGAGAAACCCCAGCGCTATTCAAGGGCCCTGCTGGAGACTCTGGCGCTGATCGCCTATCGACAACCCATCACCCGTGGCGATATCGAGGATATCCGCGGTGTCACCGTCAGCTCCAACATCATCCGCACACTGCTGGACCGGGAATGGGTGCGTGTGGTGGGCCACAAGGACGTGCCCGGGCGTCCGGCCCTGTACGCCACCTGCAAACCCTTCCTGGACTACTTCAACCTGGAAAGCCTGGAGCAGCTGCCGCCGCTGGCGGAGGTGCGGGACCTGGGGGCCATCAGCCAGGAAGTGGAAGACCGGCTGCAGGCCGAGCTGAGCCTGGACAGCGACAGCGACGAAGCGGCGGAAAGCCACGAACTGGCCCTTAGTGGCCAGAACGAACTGAACGAACCCCGGGATACCGCCGCCGACAACAGCGGCCAGACCCATCACTGAACCGCACAGACAATGAGTTCCACCCATGAGTAAAGAAGGCAACCCCAAAGCGCCCCGCCAGCCCCGTGACAACGAGGCAAAAACCGGACAGGGCAGGGCCGGAGCCCGCAAATCCCGTGAGCCCCGGGGGCCCCAGGCACCGCAGCCGGAGCGGGTGCAGAAAGTCCTGGCACGGGCCGGTGTGGGCTCCCGCCGTGGGGTGGAGACCATGATGGAGGAGGGCCGTGTGCTGCTCAACGGCCAGCCGGTGACTCCCGGCGCCAAGGTGGGCCCCGAGGACCGGCTGTCCGTGGACGGCAAGCCCGTGGCCATGGACGACGCCATGCAGCCACAGCGCCGTGTGCTGGTGTACAACAAACCGGAAGGGGAAGTCACCAGCCGCAACGACCCGGAGGGTCGGCCCACGGTGTTCGACCGGCTGCCACGCATTGCCGGTCAGCGCTGGATCGCCGTGGGGCGGCTGGACATCAACACCACCGGACTGCTGCTGTTCACCACCGACGGTGAGCTGGCCAACCGGCTGATGCACCCCTCCTACGAGGTGGACCGTGAGTACGCCGTGCGCATCTTCGGCGAGGTGGACGAGGCCATGGAACAGCGTCTGCTGGAGGGGGTCCTGCTGGATGACGGGCTGGCCAAGTTCTCCGACCTGAGCCAGGCCGGCGGCAGCGGCACCAACCGCTGGTACCACGTCACCCTGCTGGAGGGCCGTAACCGGGAGGTGCGTCGCCTGTGGGAGTCCCAGGGGGTGAAGGTGAGCCGCCTCAAGCGGGTCCGTTACGGCAACATCTTCCTGCCCAGCCGACTGAGCATGGGCCGCTGGGAAGAGCTGGGCCAGGCGGCGGTGGACAACCTCAGCAAACGGGTGAACCTCACCCCCGTGGCCATGCCGGACAAGACCCCACAGGAAGCCAAGGACCTGCGCCGGCGCCAGAACAAGCAGCCCAGCCTGCCGGGCCGCAGCGCCGTTGCCGGGCGTGGCAGGGCGGCACCGGCCACCCGGAAGTCCGATGGGGGCTGGGACCGGCCCACAGGGGACCCGGAAAGCCCCGTCCGAGGCACAAGACCCGGCAAGGTCCGTCATGGTGCACCCGCAGGGCGCCGTGGCGCCGGCGCTGAGAAGGGGCGTGGCGTCGCACCGGAGAAGGGCCGGGGCGGGCGAACCCGCTGATCAGGCGCTCTGGCGCAGGTTGACCGCCTTGTTGCGTCCGCCGCGCTTGGCCTCGTACAGGGCCATATCCGCTGCCCGGATCAGATCCCCAGGGCTGTCACCCAGCTGCAGTGAGGCAATGCCCAGGCTGGTGGTGATGGACACCGCCTTGCCGTCACTCATCAGGCGGGTGCCCCGTATGGCCTCACGAATCCGCTCCGCCACACGCCGTGCCGCCTTGGCGTCGGTGTGGGGCAGCACCACGGCAAATTCCTCGCCACCGTAGCGGAAGCACTGGTCGGAGCCGCGCACATACTCCGGCAGCAACTCACCGACACGGGCCAGCACCTCGTCCCCAAAGACATGGCCGTAGGTGTCATTTATCGCCTTGAAATGATCCAGATCGCACAGGATCACCGTCAGTGGTGTCTGGTGTCGTGAGGCCAGGTCGATTTCCTTCTGCAGTGTCTGTTGCAGGGAGCGGTTGTTGCCCAGCCCCGTCATGCTGTCAGTAAGGGAGGCGCTGATGGCCTCCCGGAATCGCCAGCCATTGCGCATGGGCTGCATCAGCAGGGCCACCATCTGCTCCAGCACCTTCAGCTCGTCCTCCTCGAAGCGGCGCCGGCGGTTGAGCCTCAGAGTGCCCATGGCCATGCCGTTGAGGGTGAGGTTGTAACTGCAGTGGTGGCTGCCGCCTTTGCCGGTGCGGTACTCAAAGATATCCTCGTTACGGGTGCAGTCGTAACTGAGGCTGGCAAAAGGCACCACACGGCTCAGCTCTTCACTGAAGATGTTCATCATGGCGTCCAGCTCCAGAGTCCCCCCCAGGCGTCGCTGCAGGACACTGAAGGCGTCGTCCGCCTGCTGCCAGTGATCGATGCGCCTGACATGTTCGGCAATCAGTCGGGCCTGCTTGAGGTCTACCGGGGCATTGCGGTCACTGGTATGGGACATGGTGGCTCCATGGATTGTCGGCGATGTCATTTCTTCTGAAATGGTTACAAAGCTAATAATGTGCCAACATTAAAAATGACTAACCTGTCAGTCATTTAGCCCGCTCAGGGATCCGCTGCGGCCAATTCTTGCCGTTGGGCGACAAGAAGCTGACGCGCTGTTTCCCCGCCACCTCTGTGCTAGAATGCCCCGTCTTTACAGGAACATGGACCCCAAGGATTATGAGATTTCAGGCCCCGGAAAGTCTGTCGGAACAGATTGCCCAGCATCTCGGTCAGCGCATTATCGAGGGTGCTCTCTCACCCGGTGAACGGATTCAGGAGCTGAAAGTGGCGGGGGACCTGGATGTCAGTCGCGGCTCTGTCAGGGAGGCGCTGCTGATTCTGGAGCGGCGCCACCTGATTCATATCTACCCCCGCAAGGGGGCGGTGGTGTCGGCCCTGTCGCCGGAGCTGGTGACCCACCTGTACGACATCTACTGCGGCCTGCTCACCATGCTGGCCACCAAGGTGGCCGAGATCTGGCGGGGGGAGGATCTCAGCCCGATGCTGCGACAGGTGCAGTGGCTGGATGAGCGCCTCAGTGCCCCGGATGTACAGCCACTGGAGGTGATCGAAGGGGGCTTTGAAGTCATGCGACTGGCCTTCGAGGTGGTACGCAACCCCTTTCTGGAGGAAACCCTGCAGAACTTCCGCCCGGCCATCAGCCGCACCTATTATCTGGCGCTGCAGGAGTACGCCCGGGAATCCGCCGCCACACGGGTCTTTTTCAACGAGCTGGTGAAGGATGTCTTTGACCGGAACAGTTCCGGGGTGGAGGCCACCATCCGCCGCTTCCGGGACCACCAGCTGGCGATTGTCCTGAAATCCCTCGAGGAGGACCGATCACTGTGCTCCGAGCCCACGTCCTGAAACGGTCACGCCCATGCGACTGAAATCCATCAAACTCGCCGGATTCAAGTCCTTTGTGGACCCCACCACGGTGCCCTTCCCCGGCAACATGACCGCCGTGGTGGGGCCCAACGGCTGTGGCAAGTCCAACATTATCGATGCGGTGCGCTGGGTGATGGGTGAGAGCTCCGCCAAGTACCTCCGCGGCGAATCCATGAGCGACGTCATCTTCAACGGCTCCAACAGCCGCAAGCCCGTGGGCCAGGCCTCCATCGAGCTGGTGTTCGACAACAGCGACGGCGGGGCACCCGGTGAGTTTGCCCCGTTCAACGAGATCTCAGTGCGCCGGCGGGTCACCCGTGAGGGCCAGTCCGAATACTTCATGAACAAGTCCCGCTGCCGGCGTCGTGATATCACCGACCTGTTCCTGGGCACCGGACTGGGGCCGCGCAGCTACGCCATTATCGAGCAGGGCATGATCTCGCGGCTGATCGAGGCCAAGCCCGAGGAGCTGCGCAACTATATCGAAGAAGCCGCCGGCATCTCCCGCTACAAGGAGCGCCGCCGGGAGACGGAAAGCCGCATGCGCCGCACCGTTGAGAACATCGAACGGCTGACGGACCTGCGTGACGAGCTGGGCCGCCAGCTGGAACACCTGGAGCGACAGGCCAGGGCGGCGGAGAAATACCGCAGCTTCAAGCAGGACGAACGTCGCCTTCAGGCGGAGCTGGCGGCACTGCGCTGGCAGGGCCTGGACAACCAGTTGCAGCAATCCCGCAGCGCCATCGGCGAGGCGGAACTGGAGCTGGAGAAGGCCCTTGGCGAGCGTCTCTCGCTGGAGAACGAGCTGGAGCGGCTGCGTGACGCCCACGGCGAGCGCTCCGAGACCTTCAACCGGGCACAGGGGCGCTACTACGAGGCCGGCGCCGAGATCGCCCGTGTGGAGCAGAACCTGGAGCACCAGAAACAGCGCTCACATCAAAGCGCCCAGGAGCTGGACCAGGCACTGGCCAACCGCCGTGAACTGGAACGGGAACTGGAGCAGGACGAGCAGCAACTCAACAGCGCCCGGGACGAGCTGGCGCAACTGGAGCCGGAACTGGCCCGTGCCAGCGAAGAGGCGGGCCGCTCCAGCGAGCAGCTGGCCCGGGCCGAGTCACAGATGGCGGACTGGCAGCAGCGCTGGGAGCGCTTCAGCCAGCGTTCCGCGGACGAGCGCCAGAAAGCGGAGGTGGAGCAGTCACGGATACAGGGCCTGGAAGACAGCCTGATGAAACTCCGGGAGCGCCGCGAGCGGCTGCTGGACGAACAGCGCCTGTTGAAAGAGCAGATCGGCGACGACACCCTCTCCGAGCTGGAAGCCCAGTCACAGGAGCTGGGTGAGCAGAGGGCCATGGCCCGTGAGCGGCTGGATGAGCTGTCCGGGCAGCGCGCCGGCCAGCGCGAGGCGCTGGACCAGTGCGAGGCGGCACTGAGCGAGGGCCGCGACCGGCTGCAGACCCTCAAGGGCACACTGGCCTCACAGCAGGCCCTGCTGGAAGAGCAGCGCGGCGACCACGACGACACACTCAACCAGTGGCTGGACCAGCAGTCACTGGCCGGGCGCCCCCGCCTGGCGGAACAGCTGCAGGTGACACAGGGCTGGGAGAAAGCCCTGGAAACCGTGCTGGGCCCGCTCTCCAGGGCCATCAGCCTGGAGCCGGACCAGTGGCCCAGCGACACACTGGAAGACAGCCCCGCTGGCCTGTCACTGGTGCAGAGCGACGACTCCGACACCGCCAGTGACGGACTGGGGGCACTGGTGCGTGGCGCCGGCGGTGCCTCCGGGCTGCTGCAGGGCATCAGCACCGCCGACAGCCTGGCCGAAGCACGTCAGCGACAGGCCTCACTGGCCCCCGGCGAGAGCCTGGTGACACCGGACGGCACCTGGCTGGGCAAGGGCTGGCTGCGTCGTCCCACCAGCCAGACCGGCGGCAGCGGCCTGATCGAGCGCAGGCGGCAGGTCACGGAACTGAGCGAGGCGCTGGATCAGCAGCAGGTCCGGGTCCATGAATTGGAGGAGCAGCTGGCCGGCCACCGGGAGCAGCGGGACAGCCTGGAGGCGGCACTGGAACAGGCCCGCAGCGAGCTCTCGGAGCAGGAGCGGCAGCTCAACCGGGTGGAGTCGGACATCAGCGCCCACCGGGCCCGCAGCGAGCAGATCCGCGACCGCGTGGCGCGCATCAGCGAGGACCTCAAAGACCTGTCGGAACAGGAAGAAGAGGCACTGATGCGCCTGGAAGAGGCCAGGGCGGTGTGGCAGGAAGCCATGGACGGCATGAACGACAACGCCGATGAAAAGGAAACCCTGCTGGCGGAACGTGACCGCCTGCGAGAGCAGCTCGACCAGTGGCGCCAGGACGCCCGCCACGAGCGTGACCAGAGCCACCAGCTGCAACTGCAGGTGCAGACACTGCGCAACCAGCGCGACGGCCTGCAGCAGACTCTGGACCGCATGCAGATCCAGCGCGAGCGCCTCTCGGAGCGGGTGGACATGCTGCAGGAGTCCCGCGAGTCCGCGGAGGACCCCATCGCCGACCTGGAGCTGGAACTGGAAGGGCTGCTTGAGCGTCGTGTCCAGGAAGAGGAGCGCCTGTCACGGGCCCGTGATGCCCTGGAAGACATTGACCAGCAGGTTCGCACACTGGACGGTTCACGCAGCCGCACCGAACAGCGCATCGAACAGGCCCGCGAGCGTCTGGAAAAACTCAAGATGGACGCCCAGGCGCTGGAGTTACGGAGTGGTAACCATCTGCAGGAGCTGGAGAAACTGGAGGTCTCCCTCAAGGCCACCCTGGAACAGCTGCCTGAGGAGGCCACGGAGGAGAGCTGGCAGCAGGAGCTGGAGAAGCTGGCCGGCCGCATACAGCGCCTGGGTGCCATCAACCTGGCGGCCATCGACGAGTACCGGGTACAGAGCGAGCGCAAGAACTACCTGGACGAGCAGCACGAGGACCTGCAGGAGGCACTGGATACCCTGGAGTCGGCCATAAGGCGCATTGACCGTGAGACACGCAACCGCTTCAAGGAGACCTTTGACCAGGTCAACAGCGGCTTGCAGGCGCTCTTCCCCAAGGTGTTCGGTGGCGGCAGCGCCTACCTGGCACTCACCGGGGAAGACCTGCTGGAAACCGGTGTCACCATCATGGCCAGGCCGCCGGGCAAGAAAAACAGCACCATCCACCTGCTCTCCGGTGGCGAGAAGGCCCTCACGGCCATTGCACTGGTGTTCTCCATCTTCCAGCTCAACCCGGCGCCGTTCTGCATGCTGGACGAGGTGGACGCGCCGCTGGACGACGCCAACGTGGGCCGCTACGCCAACATGGTCAAGGAAATGAGCAAGCAGGTGCAGTTTATCTATATTACCCACAACAAGATCTCCATGGAGCTGGCGGATCAGTTGATGGGGGTGACCATGCACGAGCCCGGTGTCTCCCGCCTGGTGTCCGTGGACGTGGAAGCCGCCGCCGCACTGGCGGAGGCCTGAGGCCGGCCCTGGCGATGGCTCAAGTGTTAACGGATGGCAAGGAAGGCAGTGGCCCCCTCGCAGTCGTGCCCGGCCTTGAGTAAACTGATGCGCTGCAGGCCCGGTCAACAGGGGCCCGGTTGTGGCCAGTCAGAGTCGGTCATCCGGTCGATCACCGGTCGGTAAAACGTTGCGGGCGGTACAGACAAGGCGGAAACAGCAATGAGTTTGAGAGAGTGGCTAATCATTATCGGCGCCCTGGTGATACTGGGTGTCCTGCTCGACGGCGTACGCCGCATGCTCCGGGCCCGCCGTGATGCGCGGGAATTCTCACAGGGCATGGGTGGCAGCGACCTGGCCAACAACCCCCTGGACGAAGACTTCAACCCGGAGCTGCCCAATGGCGGCAGCCGCGTCATACAGCCCGGCGTGGACAGCGGTGAAGGCCAGCCCCAGCCACAGAAACGCCCCGAACGCCCCGCCAGAGTGTACAAGCCCACCCATCCGGTGACACACAGGGCCGGTCCGGTGGCGGAGTCCGGGGAGCCGGATCACCCGCCGGAGGAAAGCCCCGTGAGCAAACCCTTCCAGGCCGTCCCCAACAGCGATGAGGACCTGTCGCCACTGGCGGATGCGGGGCAGAACAGCAGCCGCTGGGAGCCGGACCCGGGGATTGACTCCGGCCATGAGCCGGAAATGACGCCGGAACCGGAAACCGGCTTTGCTGCGGGACCCGGCGAGGGACACGGAAAGGGAACGGCAGAGCCCCGGGATGAATTCAGCCTCAGTGCCGATGAACGCCCCCACAGCAGCGCCGCTGACGACGATGGCTACCGGGTGGAAGACTTTGCCCAGGGGGCGAAAACCCTCTGGCACAAGCTGCGCAGTGGCGCCCAGTCCGTTACCCAGAGTGTGGAGCGGGCCATGCCGGACAACCCGGTGGAGAAGGGGGCCGGCACCGGCTTTGACAAGCGGGTCTCCGCACGCAGCGCCATGTCCGGCCTCGGGGGTTATAAAAAAGGCAGCCACGACAGCGAGCCCCAGTCCGGCGACAGCCCCTCAAAGGCCCCGCTGGCCGGGGCCAACCGCCCGCCGGCGCAGGAGGTGATTGTGGTCAACGTGCACTGCAAGGGGGAGGCCCGCCTCCCCGGGCCGGCCCTCAAGCGCCTGTTTGAAGGCTGCGGTCTGGAATACGGCGACCTCAATATCTACCACCGCCATGAAGAGCCGGACACACGCAGCCCGGTGCAGTTCAGTGTGGCTAACGCGGTCAGCCCCGGCACCTTCCGGCCCGAGGAAATGCAGGATCTGCAAACACCGGGTATCAGCTTTTTCCTCAGTCTGCCGGGCCCCAATGACTCCATGCAGGCCTTCGATTTCATGCTGGAAACCGCCCAGACCGTGGTGCGCAACCTCGGTGGCGAGCTGCGTGACGAGCAGCGCAGCGTCATGACCGGGCAGACCATCGAACACTGCCGGCAGCGCATCCGGGAGTTCGAGCGTCGCCGCCACTTCGTGCGCCAGTGAATTCCCGGGGCCCGGTGAGTCCCCGGGCAAAAGGCATCCAGAACCGCTCCGGCATACAGGGCCCGGAGTCCATACTCCTGAGTACAGGCCCGGCCCATGGCCAACCGCGCCGGGCGGATAACAGCAAGAGAACCGGTTCATGACCCGTCCACCCGAGCAGTCCAGTGTCCCGCCAGAGGTCGAGACCCAGGCGGAAGAGTTGCGCCAGAGCATCGAGACCCACAACTTCCACTACTACGTGGAAGACGACCCCCGCATCAGCGACCAGGAATACGACCGACTGATGCAGCAGCTGCAGTCGCTGGAACAGCAATACCCCCAGCTGGTGCGGCTGGACTCACCCACACAGCGGGTGGGGCCCCTGTCCGAGCGGCTGTTCGCCGATGCCCCCCACGCCGTGCCCATGCTGTCACTGGACAACGCCTTCAGCGACCAGGAGCTGCTGGACTTCGACCGCCGTGTGCGTGAGCGACTGGGCCGTGAAGAGCCCGTGGACTACGCCTGCGAGCCCAAGCTGGACGGTCTGGCCGTCAGTCTGCTGTATGAGGACGCCCTGCTGGTGCGGGCCGCCACCCGGGGGGATGGCACGGTGGGTGAGGACATCACCGCCAATGTGCGCACCATCCCCTCGGTCCCATTGCGGCTGCGGGGTAACGACATACCACCACGGCTGGAAGTGCGCGGCGAGGTGGTGATGCCAAAGGCCGCCTTCGAGTCACTCAATGGCAAACTGGCGGAGGCCGGGGAGAAAACCTTTGTGAACCCCCGCAACGCCGCCGCCGGAAGCCTACGACAGAAGAACCCGGAAATCACCGCCCAGCGTCCGCTTCAGCTTTACTGCTACAGCGCCACAGTCCCTGAAAACAAGGATCTGGAGCCGAGTCATTACAAACTGCTTCAACTGCTCCATGGCTGGGGACTGCGCATTAACAACGAGGTAAAGCTGGTCACCGGCATTGACGCCTGCATCGACTACTACCAGTCCCTGCTGGAGCGCCGTGACGAACTGCCCTACGAGATCGACGGCATCGTCTACAAGGTCAACGACCTGGCACTGCAACAGAAGCTGGGCGCCGTGTCACGGGCACCGCGCTGGGCCATCGCCCGCAAGCTGCCCTCACAGGAGGTGACCACCCGGGTACTGGCGGTGGAGTTCCAGGTGGGACGCACCGGTGCCATTACCCCGGTGGCCCGACTGGAGCCGGCCTTTGTGGGGGGCGTCACCGTCAGCAACGCCACACTGCACAACATGGATGAAATCCGCCGGCTGGACCTGCATGTGGGGGATTACGTCATGATCCGCCGCGCTGGCGATGTGATCCCACAGGTTGTCAAGGTCCTCTCAGAGCGCCGTCCTGATGACGCCGAATCCGTGCAGGCCCCCGAGTCCTGCCCCGTGTGCGGCTCCGCAGTGGACCATCCGGAAGGGGAAGTGGTGGCCCGCTGCTCCGGCGGACTTTACTGCCCTGCACAGCGGCGCGAGGCCATACGCCACTACGCCTCCCGCAAGGCACTGGACATCGAGGGGCTGGGTGACAAGGTGGTGCAGATGCTGGTGGACCAGGGGCTGGTGAAGACCATTGCCGACCTCTACCGCCTTGAAGTCGCCGACCTCACCCCACTGGAGCGCATGGCGGAGAAATCCGCCAGCAACCTGGTGGAGGCCATCGACCGGGCCCGCGAGCCGGCACTGCACCGCTTTATCTACGCACTGGGCATCCGTGAGGTGGGAGAGGCCACCGCCAAGGCACTGGCCGGGCACTTCGGCACCCTGGAGGCGCTGATGGAGGCGGACGAGGAAGCGCTGCTCAAGGTGGAGGACGTGGGGCCCGTGGTGGCCGCCCATATCCGCCATTTCTTTGCCGAGCCCCACAACCAGGAGACCCTACGGGACCTGTCCCAGGCCGGTGTGCGCTGGCAGAGCGCCGATCGCACGGCCCGTGCCGAAAGCCCCCTCAATGGCAAGAAGGTGGTTCTGACCGGGACGCTCTCCACCATGACCCGTGACGAGGCCAAAGAAGCCCTGGAGGCACTGGGTGCCAAGGTCACCGGTTCCGTGTCCGCCAAAACCGACTACGTGGTGGCGGGGGAGGCGGCCGGCTCCAAGCGGGAGAAGGCGGAAAAGCTCGGGGTGGAGATCCTCGACGAGGACGCATTCAGGGCATTAATACAGCCGCAGCAGGGGTCCGGTGACTGATTCTGCGAACCGGTCCCGGTTGCCAGCCCGGTGAATTCACTACCATGGGTGCCTCGGACACAAGGAGGCGGATGGACTCATGGCAAGCAGCAACTCGTTACCCACGGCCACTGGCAGCGCAGAATCCTCCGGCAAAGCCGCGCAGCCCCCCATTGGCGGGGGATCCGCCAGCCAGCTTTCCAGGGAGCGTCTGTGGCGCTCCGTGCCCACGGCCTTAGTGCCCGCGACCGTATTGGTGCTGGCTGCGCTGCTGCTGTCAGGTTGCCGCACCTACGCCGACCCGGAGCAGCCCTCCCTGATCGGCACACCACCGGGCGAGGCCTACCTGGGGGTGGATTACTTCTACAACTTCGGCGCCAGTGGCGGCGACGACCTTCTCACCTTCAACCTCTCCAACGCGCCTCCCTGGCTGGCCCTGGAAAACACCCGCAACAAGGCCCGCAAGGGCATCGTACTGCGGGGCCAGCCCGGCATCACCGGTGGCCGCCGTGGCGAGAAAGACCTGGGCGTGCACAACACTATTCGCATCACCAGCAACGACGGCGAACGGCTGGGCGGAGACAGCTTCAGTATCCGGGTCCGCCACAACCCCCTGAAAGTCCAGGACAGCACCATGGAGGAGGGGAAGGCTTCCGCGCCGGACGCGGAGAATGACAATGGCGCCGACTCTGTCTGCGAGCGGCCGGACATGACGGAAACCCGTGAGGTGGAGGTGGTGCATCGTCGCCTGGCCACCGCCGACGGCGAATTCCAGAAGAATGTCACTCGCACTTACGAGGCCTTTCCTGTGCTGCTGGAAGTGCGGCTGGAGAAACCCTCGGTGGAGCCGGTGGTGGTCCATTTCGAGCTGCGGGACAACTTCAGTCCGGGCTTTGACGGCAGCCCCGGCAGCGCGGACTGCCCCAGCGGTACGGGTGAAGGGGATATCCCCTGCGAATACCGCAGCCGCAATCAGGGCCGGGCCATTTACGGGGAGGACTTTGTCCTCAACAGCGGCCGGTTCTCAGCGCCACCGGATTATCTGCAGTTCCTGGAGGAGTTTGAGCAGCGGGGTACGGGGCTTTTGACCTTTGAGCCGGGAGTCACCCGCTGCTTTATCCGGGCCGAGGTCTTCAACGACAATCTGGCCGAATCCGATGAGGGCTTTACCCTGGAGCTGCTGGAGGTGCGGGAGGGGATTGCCAGCCTGACCCGTAACAACGCCATCCATCGCGGCCGTTTCGAGATCCGTGACAACACCCCGAGGGTGACCCTTTCACCGGAGAAGCTGACCCAGTCCCGTGGCGTCACCCGGAGATACAGCGCCCGGCTGAGCGCACCCAATCCGCTGGATCAGCCATTGCTGGCCTGGTTGGAACGGGATGGCGATCGCTCCGACGCCCTTGACGAAGACTTCACCCTCATCCGGGGCAACCAGCAGGGAGACCGGATTCTGCTGAGCTTCCCACCGGATCAGGAGGAAGTCACCTTCCAGCTGCGGCTGGATGCGAACAACCACCAGTCACCCCGTAAGCTGGACGAGCTGCTGAGCATCCGGGCGGATGTGGCCGGCCAGTTTGGCAGGGAGTTTTTCGCCCGGAGCCAGGACACCCGCAGCGATGTCTCCATTAACGAATGGACCCGCTCTCTTTCCATCACCGACTTTATTCCCACCAGCCTGGCCGCCGGCGCCTTTGGCGAGCTCTACGTTACCGGCCTGTCCGGCAACAACAGCCAGCTGAACCTGTGGTCCGTCAACCGGCTTGGGGACACCGATACCGCCGCGGAAGACACGGAGCGTCTGATCGACAGTGAGCCCCTGGAAGGCAGCGGCCTTTCACCCCGTGTGAGCTTCGCCCAGTCTGAGCGGGGCACCAGCGAGACACAACGGCTGCGCCGCGACCTGGTGCTGGGGCTGAGCACGGATGGCCCCTTTGCCGGTCAGGACGGGTCCGGCGTCATGGATATCGGGCTGGTGTTCTACCGCTCCCTGGTAGGGGACCCGGACGGAAACGGAAATGACGACCTGCAGGCGCCTTTCCCGGACATGGAAGAGTTCTGGCGGCTGAGGCAGGGCTCGCCAGGGGATGACCGGCTGCAGCAGGTGGTGATGCAGACCACGGAACGGATCCTGCTGGCCGGCGTGACCAAGGGGGACTGGGTGGACCCCGCCAGCGGCGAGCAGGAGCGACACCAGGGCCAGGGTGACCTGCTGATGGCGGCCATCGACACCATCCAGGAGGGCGAGGGCCAGTTCCGGGGCGAAAGAGCCTGGACACGGGTTGTGGGCTCGCCACAACAGGAACGTCTGGCCGGTATGGGTGAAACCCTGCGCAATGAATTCCGCCTGTTCGGTTCCAGCGAAGGGGAGGTGATCTCCGGTGATGCCCTGGGTCTGGAGGACTTTGTCTTCACCAGCATCAATCAGGACGGCAGCCGGGGCCGCTCACTGCAGTTCGGCACCCAGGAGAGGGACCGCTTCTCCGTGGCCACCGTATCACGGCGCACCGTATGGGGCGCCGGGGCCAGCCGGGTTAACTACCGGCAGGACCCGGATGAACGCACGCCCAGGCTGCTGGCATCACCGGGGCTGCGTGACAGCGACAATCCCTTTGTCTTTGCCGCCAATCAGTTGGGTAACATGGTGGATGTCATGGTCCTGGAAAGCGCCGACCCCTTATCCAACCAGACGGTCTCGGCGATCGTGGCCTCCGATGCGGATGTCTTTGTGGCCGGAGAGACGGACGGCTCCTTTGTGGAGGGCGTCCATGGCGGTGGAGCCTATCTGTTGATGGTGAACCGGGACGAGACCATCAACCCCCAGGAGGACGAACCCAGGCTGAGCGAAGTCTGGCGCATTCAGATCCCGGATGTGGCCCGTGTACTGGACCTGAGCATCCACGACGACCGCAAACTCTTCATGCTGGTGGAAATGGCCAGTGGCGAGCACCGGGTGCGTCTCTATAACCGGCTGGGTGAGCTGCTGACGGACTGACGGCCCAGTGGGGCAGAGGGGCAGCCATCCGTGAGGGTGTTGGTGTGCTGGCTGAGGCGGAGTATCAGATCTCCGTATGCAGCTGTCGCGCCTCGGCATAGAGGCGCAGATAGTCCGTGCTGGTCACCACCCCAGTGGGGCGGTTCATGGGGTCCATCACTACCGCGGCCATCAGATCATGGCCCAGCATCTGCCGGGCCAGCTCATGGGCATCGGTATCGGCACTCACGGTAATGAAAGCCGGCAGCTCACGCAGGGCAAAGCTTTGCTCACCGCCGTCACGCCACAGGTGCCAGAGCACCCACTGGCGGTCCACCAGCCCCGCCACCTGCCCCTCGCTGACGATCACCAGGTGGTGAATACTGCGCTCATCCATGCGCGCCAGCCCCGCCCTGAGGTCCTGGTCCGCTGACAGGGTCACCAGATCACTGGAGGCCAGCCGCTCCGCCG
Organism: Oleiphilaceae bacterium; assembly: GCA_033721915.1. Lineage (GTDB taxonomy): Bacteria > Pseudomonadota > Gammaproteobacteria > Pseudomonadales > Oleiphilaceae > REBR01. The sequence goes on along the minus strand of JAWWAC010000053.1, from coordinate 495 downwards.
GCAGGTAAGGACGCTCGGCACTGCTCTGGCCCTGTCCCGCTTCCTCCTGGTACTCCGCCAGTGCCTGGCGGGCACGGGCCGGATTCTGCTCCGGAAAGCGGGTGGGGTCCACCGGACGCTCCTGATTGGAGGCGGTTCGGGGGATGGCCTCAGGCTCACCCCGCTCCGCCACCCGCCGGGTCCGGAAACGCTCCGGCAGTCGGGTGCCCTGGGGGCGCCCCGGTTCGGCCACATGAATATTCACTGTCTGCTCCCGATACAATCCTATTAGTCAGTATATCGGCTATTTGCCCAAAAACTGTACAGATTCTGCCGCTAGTGACCCAGACGGGACATTAGGCTGACGGTCATGATCCACTTTGCCGTCGCAGGCCCCGGGCCCGGAAGCGCCCTGGCCAGACCCGGTCGGTCAGCTCATGGGGCAGGGTGCGTGCCTGTCCCAGTATCTGCTGGCTGATATCCCGCGCCAGTAGCGGGGCATAGGTCAGCCCCTTG
>JAWWAC010000052.1:0-21078 GCA_033721915.1 Oleiphilaceae bacterium | reverse complement strand
GGCTGAGCATGATAACCGCGAGACCCAGCCCACGCTCGGTTTCCAGCGTGTGCTGCAGCGGGCGGTATTCCATGTCCAGTCCTCTGGCAAGAAAGAAGTCACCGGGGCCAACGTACTGGTGGCCATTTTCAGCGAGCAGGAAAGTCAGGCAGTGTTCTGCATGAAGAAGCAGAATATTGCCCGCATCGATGTGGTCAACTACATCTCTCACGGAATTTCCAAGGTCTCCGGCCCGGAAGAGCCGGACAGCAATGATGCCGAGCAGATCCAGGAGGAGGCCGGCGAGGAAGGGCAGTCCAGCAGCCCCCTGGAGAGTTACGCCACCAATCTCAACGAGCAGGCCAAGCACGGTCACATCGACCCGCTGATCGGCCGAGAGCACGAGGTGGAGCGCGTGGTGCAGATTCTGGTGCGCCGGCGCAAGAACAACCCCCTGCTGGTGGGTGAGGCCGGTGTCGGCAAGACCGCCATCGCCGAGGGTCTGGCCAAGAAGATCGTGGATGGCCAGGTGCCGGACGTGATCAGCGACGCGGAAGTGTTCTCACTGGATCTGGGTGCGCTGCTGGCCGGCACCAAGTACCGGGGTGATTTCGAAAAGCGCCTCAAGGCACTGCTGGCGGAACTCAAGAAACGCCCCCACGCCATTCTTTTTATCGACGAGATCCACACCATTATCGGTGCCGGCTCGGCTTCCGGTGGCGTGATGGACGCGTCCAACCTGCTCAAGCCCATGCTCAGCTCCGGGCAGATGCGCTGCATCGGCTCCACCACCTTCCAGGAGTTCCGTGGCATTTTCGAGAAGGACAGTGCACTGGCGCGGCGCTTCCAGAAGATCGATGTGAACGAGCCCAGCATTGAGGACACCTATCTGATTCTCAAGGGCCTCAAGCCCTACTTCGAGAAGCATCATGACCTCAAGTACACCGACAAAGCCCTGCGTTGTGCCGCGGAGCTGGCCGGACGCTACATCACGGATCGTCATCTGCCGGACAAGGCCATCGATGTGATCGATGAGGCCGGTGCCCGACAGCAGCTGATGCCCGTGTCCAAGCGCCGCAAGGTGATCAACGAAACGGCCATCGAGGAGATTGTGGCCTCCATTGCCCGGATTCCGCCCAAGAGCGTGTCCACCTCCGACAAGGATGTACTGCGCACCATCGAGCGTGATCTCAAGATGGTGGTGTTTGGCCAGGACGAGGCCATCGGTTCACTGTCCACGGCCATCAAGCTGGCTCGTGCCGGTCTCAAGACACCGGAAAAGCCGGAAGGGGCTTTCCTCTTTGCCGGTCCCACCGGTGTGGGCAAGACCGAGGTGACCCGTCAGCTGGCCAAGCTGCTGGGCATCGAGCTGGTGCGCTTCGACATGTCCGAGTACATGGAGTCCCACACCGTCTCCAGGCTGATCGGTGCGCCTCCAGGCTATGTGGGCTACGACCAGGGCGGTCTGCTGACGGAAAACGTCAACAAGCACCCCCATTGTGTGTTGCTGCTGGATGAGATCGAGAAGGCCCATCCGGATGTGTTCAACCTGCTGCTGCAGGTCATGGACCACGGCACACTGACGGACAACAACGGCCGCAAGGCGGATTTCCGCCATGTGATACTGGTGATGACCACCAACGCCGGCGCCGAGGTGCTGACACGCCGCTCCATTGGTTTTGCCTCACAGGACCACAGTACGGACGGCATGGAGATCATCAACAAGACCTTCACGCCGGAGTTCCGCAACCGCCTGGATGGCATTATCCAGTTTGCCTCGCTGCAGCCGGAGACCATCACCTATGTGGTGGACAAGTTCCTCACGGAGCTGCAGGCACAGCTGGACGAGAAGCAGGTGGTGCTGCATGTGGACGACGAGGCCAAGCTGTGGCTGGCCCAGCACGGCTACGACGAGAACATGGGCGCCCGCCCCATGGCCCGTCTGATCCAGGAGAAGATCAAGAAGGCCCTGGCGGAGGAAATTCTCTTCGGCCGTCTCTCCAAGGGTGGCGAGGTGACCGTGACACTGGAGAACGACGATCTGAGCTTCAGCTTCGAGGAAGAGGAGGCGGAAGCCGTCTGAGGCGCCCGTTACATCAAAAAACCCGCAGGGCATGTGCCTCTGCGGGTTTTTTTTATGCCTGTCATGCTGGCACCTGAGGCGCTGGTTAACGGTAGCGGTAGGTAATACGCCCTTTGCTCAGGTCGTAGGGGGTCAGCTCTACCTTCACCTTGTCGCCGGTGAGAATGCGGATGTAGTTTTTGCGCATTTTCCCGGAGATGTGGGCCGTGACGGTATGCCCGTTCTCCAGCTCCACACGGAACATGGTGTTGGGCAGGGTATCGGTAATGACCCCTTCCATTTCCACAGCATCTGATTTTGGCATTCAGTAACAACTCCCAATCGGTTTGATGAAACCCTCTGGCACTGAAAAGCTCAGGGATCCGGTAAGATGACGTTGATGTCATGGTACTACGAAAAGATGCGCGTAATTCTGCCTGAATTGGAGTCAATAGGCAAAAATCCGGTGTGAGGGGGCTGAGGGAGTCCGGTTGTGCCGTAGAGGGCTACTTGCTGGTCTGGCGTTGCCATTGGCCGCCCACCATCTCCTCCAGGGGGCGGAAGCGGCTTTTGTAGTTCATCTTGCGACACTGACTTATCCAGTAGCCGAGATACAGGTGGCTCAGGCCACGGCGCCGTGCCTCCTCAATCTGCCAGAGAATGGCCAGTGTGCCAGGGCTGCGGGCCTCGTGGTCCGGATCAAACAGGGTATAGATGGCGGACAGGCCATCCGTCAGTACATCCACGGCGGCCATGGCAATCAGCTTGCCTTCCAGGCGCATCTCCAGGAAGAACCCCTCCGGTGTGCCCTCCACCAGAAACGAGGTGAACTGTTCACGGGAAGGGGGGTACATGTCACCGTCGCTGTGGCGCTCGTTGATGTAGCGCTCATAGAGCTGGTAGCACTCCTCACGGTACTGCACCGGCGTGATATGAAAGCGCACATCGCCGTTGTTGCGCCAGACACGGCGCTGTGAACGGCGCGGGCGGAATTCATCCACCGGAATCCGCACCGGAATGCAGGCGTTGCAGCCATGGCAGTGGGGGCGGTAGTAGTGGCTGCCGCTGCGGCGAAAGCCCAGTTCCGTCAGCTGGGAGTAGAGGGTTTTGTCCACCTGGGCCCTGGGGTCCACAAACATGGTGGCGGCCTGTCGCCCCTCCAGGTAGCTGCAGGGGTGCTCCGGTGTGGCAAAGAAGATCAGTGTCCGCAAGCTGCTCATGACTGGTCTCCCTGAGGCCAGTGCCAAGTCAGTTGCCAATGCGTCTGTGGCGCACTGGCATGAACATTCTCTTCCAGTATAGTCAAAAATCGCTGTCTTGAAATCAGCTCGGCGCCCAGTGTGCGCAGGTGAGGGTTGTCCACCTGGCAGTCCATGAGCCGGTAACCCCACTGTGCCAGTTGCCGCGAGACATGGACAAAGACCACCTTGGAGGCATCGGTTTCACGGCTGAACATGGATTCGCCGAAAAAGCACCGGCCCAGCGCCACGCCGTAAAGCCCGCCGACCAGTTCGCCATGGCTGTTCCAGGCTTCAAAGGAGTGGGCCAGTCCGAGACGGTGGAGTCGTTCGTAGGCCTCGGCCATGTCCGGTGTGATCCAGGTCCCCTCTTCACGCAGTGCGGCGCACAGGGCCACCACCTCGGCAAAGGCCCGGTTGAGTGTGATGCGGAAAGTGCCCTGGTTGAGACGCCGTCGCAGGCTGCGTGAGATATGCTCATTGCCGGGTATCAGGACGCAGCGCGGGTCCGGTGACCACCAGAGGATGGGCTGGTCATCGGCAAACCAGGGGAAGATGCCTTTGCTGTAGGCCAGCTCAAGGCGCTGTGGCGACAGGTCCCCGCCCACCGCCAGAAGCCCGTCCGGGTCCTTCAGGGCGGTTTCGGGGTCGGGAAACCAGAGTTCCTTGGCACTCAGCCAGGGCAGTGCCGTCATGGGCGTCCCCCTTCAGGGCGCGCGGTGCGCGCCTCGGTGCGTCATAGGGCCGGGTTCAGGCGGTACCGTCCAGGAACTTCTCCGCATCCAGTGCGGCCATGCAGCCAAATCCGGCGGAGGTGATGGCCTGGCGATAGACATGGTCCGCCACATCGCCGGCGGCAAAGACCCCGGGGATGCTGGCCTGTGTGGCCATGCCTTCCAGTCCGCTGCGGATGCGGATATAGCCGTTTTCCATGTCCAGCTGGCCTTCGAACAGGTCCGTGTTGGGCTTGTGGCCGATGGCAATGAACACACCGGCCACGTCCAGATCCCGGGTCTCACCGCTTTTCATATGGCGCAGTCGGGCACCGGTGACACCGGTGTTGTCACCCAGCACCTCATCCAGGGTGTGATCCCAGATGATTTCCATGTTGCCGTTTTCCACCTTTTCGAACAGCTTGTCCTGCAGGATTTTCTCGGCACGCAGCGAATCCCGGCGGTGCACCAGTGTGACTTTCTCGGCAATGTTGGACAGGTACAGGGCCTCTTCCACGGCGGTGTTGCCACCGCCGATCACCGCCACCTGCTGCTGCTTGTAGAAGAAGCCGTCACAGGTGGCGCAGGCGCTCACACCCTGGCCCATAAAGCGCTCCTCGGACTCCAGGCCCAGGTACTTGGCGGTGGCGCCGGTGGCGATGATCAGGGCGTCGCAGCTGTATTCGCCGTTGTCGCCGGTCAGCCGGAACGGGCGCTGGCTGAGGTCCGCGGCATTGATATGGTCATACACCACCCGGGTGTCAAAACGCTCGGCGTGGGCTTTCATGCGCTCCATCAGGGCCGGGCCCTGAAGCCCCTCCACGTCACCGGGCCAGTTGTCCACGTCCGTGGTGGTGGTGAGCTGTCCGCCCACCTCGATGCCGGTAATCAGTGTCGGCTTGAGATTGGCGCGGGCGGCGTAGACGGCGGCGGTATAACCGGCGGGGCCGGAGCCGAGGATGATCAGTGAGTGGTGATTGCTGTCGGTCATGGAGTCTCTCGTGCTGTATTGACGGTCGAAGTCGTTATTGAGGGTGTGACCCTGGCGTTGTGGCGGGCAGTTTATCATGTCCGGACGGGCTGGTGGGGTGAACCGTTACACCCGCCGGCTACACCAGAACGGGCACTTGGTCCATGATCTGCCGGGACACCGGCACTGCGCTGTCTTTGTGCTCCAGCACCAGACGGTGTTCCACCACATTGGGCAGGACACTCTGGATGTCCTCCGGCAGCACATAGTCACGGCCCTCCATCATGGCCCAGGCCCTGGCGGCCCGCAGCAGCCCCAGTCCGGCCCTGGGGGAGAGTCCGTAGCGTACGCCGGGCAGCTCCCGTGTGAAGTGGAGAATGCGCTGCAGGTAATCCAGGAGACTCTCAGAGGCGGTGATGGTTTCCACTTTCTGCTGCAGGCCTTCAAGATCCCGGGTATCCAGCAGTGGCGTCAGTGCGCTGGTCAGGCTGCGCCTGTCCCTGCCCATGAGCAGTTCCCGCTCGGCACTGGCATGGGGGTAGCCCAGGTTCAGGCGCATCAGGAAACGGTCCAGCTGGGACTCCGGCAACGGGAAGGTGCCGCCCTGTTCAAGGGGATTCTGTGTGGCGATGACAAAAAACGGCGAGGGCAGTGGCCGTGTCCTGCCCTCGATGGAGACCTGGCGCTCCTCCATGGCTTCCAGCAGCGCACTCTGGGTACGTGGCGAGGCGCGGTTGATCTCATCCGCCAGCACCAGCTGTGAGAAAACCGGACCCGGGTGAAAGAGCATGTCACCGGCCTGGGCGTCGTAGGTGGAAAAGCCCAGCACATCCGCCGGCAGCAGGTCGCTGGTGAACTGGATGCGGTTGTAACTCAGCCCCAGCACACCCGCCAGGGCATGAGCCAGGGTGGTTTTGCCCATGCCGGGAATGTCCTCGATCAACAGGTGACCACCGGCCAGAAGGCAGCACAGTGAAAGCCTCACCTGGCGGGATTTGCCCAGCAGTATGGCGTCCAGTTCATTGGCGGCACGTTCTATGGCGGCGGTCACAGCTTGGAGTTCCTCCCGGTTGAGCGCTCCGTATGGTCACGGACCCGTTGCAGCAGCCCCTGGTAGGCATCGATGCGACGGTCACGCAGGTAAGGCCACATACGTCGCAAGCGCTCGGTGCGATCAGGTTCAATGCGGGCCACCAGGGCGGTGGCCCCGGTTTCACCGGCACTGGCCAGGAATTCTCCCTGGGGGCCGCAGATAAAACTGCTGCCCCAGAAATTGATGCCGGCAGAGGCCGGGTCCGGTGAGGGCTCATGGCCGCTGCGGTTGGGGGCAATCAGTGGCAGGTTGTTGGCAATGGCGTGGCCGCGCTGCACCGTGATCCAGGCCTCACGCTGGCGCTGTTTCTCCGCCTCGTTGTCGTCGGGGTCCCAGCCGATGGCGGTGGGGTAAATCAGGATCTCGGCACCGGCCAGCGCCATGAGTCGTGCCGCCTCCGGGTACCACTGGTCCCAGCACACCAGCACGCCAAGGCGGCCAATGGCGGTGTCCACCGGGGAAAAGCCTCCCAGTGGCTGCTCGCCCATGGCATCGCCGGGGGTGAAATAGAATTTCTCGTAAAAGCCCGGGTCGTCCGGTATGTGCATCTTGCGGTAACAACCCGCCAGTGAGCCGTCCGTGTCCAGCACCATTGCGGTGTTGTGAAAGACACCCGGCATGCGCTTCTCGAACACGGAGCCCACAATCACCACCGACAGTTCCGCCGCCAGTGCCGAGAGCCTTTGCCGCGTGGGGCCCTGCAGTGACTCCGCCAGGTCAAACACCGATGGGTCCTCTGTCTGGCAGAAATAGCGGGTGCCGTGGAGTTCCTGCAGCACAATCAGCCGGGCCCCCTGGCTGGCCGCATCCCGTATCAGACGCTCGGACTCCGCCAGATTGTCGGATTTGTCTGGGCCGCAGCCTTGCTGCAGCGCCGCAACGGTTATTTCATTCATGTCCCCAGACTCCCTCGGGCAGTTGCATGGTCAGGCAGTGCAGGCTGCCGTGCTGTTCAATGACGGTTCGGCACAGCACGGGCACAATGTCCCGCCCCGGAAAGCACTGGCCCAGCACCTCCAGCGCCTCCCGGTCCTGTGGCACATCGTACACGGGCACCAGCACGGCCTTGTTGAGTATCAGAAAGTTGGCGTAGGTGGCGGGTAGCCGCTCACCCTCCTTGCTGTATATGGCATCGGGCCAGGGCAGGGGGAAGAGCTCATAGGGGCGGCCATCGCTCTGGCGAAACCCCTGAAGCTGGGCCTCCATGGCCTGCAATTCCGGGTAATGGCTGTCACCGGGGTCATCACAGCGTACATAGGCGATGCGGGAGGGGCTGCAGAACCGGGCCAGTGTGTCGATGTGGCCGTCGGTATCGTCCCCCTCCAGAGCGCCGTGGTCGAGCCAGAGAAAGCGCTCCAGGCCCAGGTGCTGGTGCAGTGTCTGTTCCAGCTCTTCCTGGCTGACCTGGCCATTGCGGGACGGGTTCATCAGGCAGTGACGGGTGCTCAGCAGAGTGCCCTGGCCGTCGGTCTCCAGGGACCCCCCCTCCAGCACCCAGTCCACGGCTTTCAGTCGGTGGCGTCCGAAGGCGTTCTGGCGGGCCAGATGGCTGTTGACGGCGTTGTCCTTGCTGAAGGGGTACTTGCCCCCCCAGCCGTTGAAGGAGAAATCCAGCAGACGGATACGGCGGCCCACGGCCACCGCCAGTGGGCCAAAATCACGGGCCCAGGTGTCATTGGAGGGGGCCGGCAGCAACAGAGCCCTGCCGGGCAGGGACTGCTCCTGGCAGAGGCGGTCGAAGTGGCGCTGCAGGTTCTGCACACTGAAGACGTCTTCACAGCTGACAATCAGGTTCTGGTACTGCAATACGGCCCGGGCGATGGCGTCAAACACCGACAATGCCTGTGGCAGCCGGCGGGCCCAGTCGGTGCCGTGGTGGGGCCAGGCCATCATTACGGCGCCCTGGGGCTCCCATTCAGCAAGCATGCGGGGGTGGTTGGTCACTGCGGCCTGGTCCTTCTCTGTGGCGGATGAAATGCCAGTGGGGGCCGGCAGGGCCAGGCTGACCGACTGCCAGTTATTCGCTGCGCTGGGGTACCACCACGGTGTGAATCACATGGCGCCCCTCAAACACCACCCGGAAGCCCGGGTACTTCCAGCGGCTGATGGGGGGCTCCCCCACCGGGCCCCGGCGTTCAACGGGCTTGCCGTAGCGGTCTTCCACCTGGCTCATGGTCTGGCCCCGGCGGGGCAGATCCCGGTCGGCGTGCTCCATGGGCTTGATGGTCAGTGGTTGCCTGCGTTCTTCGGCCATGACATTGGGCGCAAGCATTAAAGCAAATGCGAGGGCCACTAACAAACGGTTGATAACAGGAATTTGGTAACGTCGCTGTGCAACGGCTGATGGGGTGCTGCCTGAGACCGGTTTCATGAATAAGGACTTCCCTTGAACCTGTGGATAATGGGCGTTGGATAACACATCAGCCATTACTATAGCCCCTGTCGGCAGATGCGTCGAAATCACCGCACCGGGTCCCTGGCCAGGCCGGACCCCCTGGGGCTGGCCGTGGATTCAGGCCCTGTCGTTGCGCCTTTGCTGGCGCTGACGGGCCTGCAGGCGAAGCACATGGCGGGCGATCTGCTGGCGGCTGTCGTCGTCCAGATCCCGGAACTGAAGGTGTATGAACGCGCCCCTGTCACTGTCTGGCGACGGCTCCCCCTGCTGTGGCACGGGGCTTACCCGGTCGATCACCCGGGCAATGAGGGCCACCTGGTTGAGCTCCGGCGCCAGTGTCAGGCGCAACGCCACCGTGTCACCGCTGCGCAGTGTGTCATCGGTGCAATGAAAGGCCAGTCCGCCTTCGCTCAGGGTGACTTCCTGCCACTGATCGTCTTGCAAGGGTTTTTGCTGAAAGGCCATAATGCGCGCCAGAGTGTCCAGCTTCTGGTTCATCAGTGTCAGGACCTGCACCAGGCGGCGGTCGGATTCCGCCAGAACATTCAGCTGTGCCCGTATGGCCAGATCGGCCTTGCGTAATTCCTCCTGCAGGGTCAGTGTGACGCTGCCATCGAAGCAGGTGGCGGCCGAGGGGGGCACCGCGTCCGGATCCAGCCGGCGGTATTCCAGCCCAACCCGGTCATGGATGCGGTAAAAACGGCGGTGTTCGGTAAGATCACTGGCTGACATCGTGCGTTACCCGGCGGTTTTTCAGCTCAGTCTATCAGTCTTTTCCCGGGTTGCAGTCTTCTGTGGCCCGATTCACTCAGTCCATTCAGGCGGGAAACCCTATTCATGTTCAGACCGCTTTCGCTGTTTATCGGTCTCCGCTACACCGCGGCCAAACGACGCAACCATTTTATTTCCTTTATTTCGCTGATTTCCATGCTGGGGCTGATCCTGGGTGTCATGGTGCTGATCACCGTGCTCTCGGTGATGAACGGCTTTGACCGTGAACTCAAGGAGCGCATCCTGGGCATGGTGCCCCATGCCACCGTGGAGGCGGAAGGGGGCATGGCCGACTGGCAGCGGGTGGCGGACATTGCCAGGGATGACCCCCGCGTCACTGGCGTGGCCCCCTTTGTCCAGGCACAGGGGATGATGACAGGCCGTGGCAATGTGCGTGGGGTAATGCTCAATGGCGTCCTGCCCGAGGAGGAGGTCAAGGTCTCCATTATCCAGGACTTCATGACCCGGGGCTCGCTGGATAATCTCAAAGACGGAGAGTTCGGCATTGTCATCGGCGACAGCCTGGCCCGCTCACTGGGTGTGGGTCTGGACGACAAGGTCACGGTGGTGCTGCCCGAGGCCTCGGTCACCCCCGCCGGCGTGATGCCCCGTCTCAAGCGCTTCACCGTGGTGGGGACCTTCAGTGTGGGGGCCGAGCTGGATGGCAACTACACCGTGGTGCATGTCCGTGACGCGGCCAGGGTGTTGCGCCTGGGTGACAGGGTGCAGGGCATCCGGCTGAAGCTGGACGACCTGTTTGTGGCGCCTGAGGTGGCCTGGCGACTGTCCAGGGAGCTGCCGGGTGTGCACCGCACCAGTGACTGGACCCGCACCCACGGCAACCTGTTTGAGGCCATCCGCATGGAAAAGACCATGATCGGCCTTCTGCTGATGTTTATCGTGGCGGTGGCGGCGTTCAATATTGTCTCGGCGCTGGTGATGGTGGTGACGGACAAGACCGCGGATATCGCCATACTCAGGACCATGGGGGCCACGCCGGGGCTGGTGATGTCGGTGTTTATCGTGCAGGGCTCCATTATCGGCTTTACCGGCACCCTGCTGGGGACCCTTCTGGGTGTGCTGCTGGCGTTCAATGTCAGCGATGTCATCGGCTGGGTGGAGTCGGTACTGAACCACCAGTTCCTCAGTGCCGATGTGTACTTTATCAGCTACCTGCCCTCCCATGTGCAGTGGAGCGATGTGGCCCTGATCAGCGGTGTGGGGTTTGCCCTGAGCCTGCTGGCGACTCTCTATCCCGCCTGGCGGGCATCCCGTGTGGAACCGGCGGAGGCACTGCGCTATGACTGACACCCCCCTGATTGAATGTCGCAATCTGGCCAAGACCTACAAGGAGGGCGGCAACCAGCTGACCGTGTTCCAGGGCATCTCACTGGCCATTCAGGCCGGCGACACCGCGGCCATTGTGGGCACCTCCGGTTCCGGCAAGACCACCCTGTTGAATATGCTGGGCGGGCTGGACAAACCCAGTGCCGGTGAGGTCATGATTGCCGGAGAAAACATGCAGTCCATGGGTGAGGCGAAGCGGTGCCGTTTCCGCAACCGCAACCTGGGCTTTGTTTACCAGTTCCACCACCTGCTGCCGGAATTCACCGCACTGCAGAATGTGGCCATGCCCTGTGTCCTGGGTGGTCTGTCGGTGAAACAGTCACTGCGGCGGGCCGACACACTCCTGGAGCGGGTCGGTCTTGCGGCCCGCACCGGCCACAAGCCCGGCGAGCTCTCCGGCGGTGAGCGCCAGCGGGTGGCCATTGCCAGGGCACTGGTGAACGAGCCCCGCTGCGTGCTGATGGATGAGCCCACGGGCAACCTGGACGACACCACCGGGGATCAGGTGCAGGATCTGATACTGGAACTGTGCCAGCAGCTCAATACCACCTTCCTGGTGGTCACCCATGACCGCTCCATGGCCAGCCGTCTGGGGCGGGTCTACCGCCTGGACCATGGCGGGTTGAGCCTGGAGTCCGTGGCTTAAGCAGGGGTTACCGGTCGGTGGCCTGCTCACGGCGATGGCGCTGCTGTCGCAGTCGCCAGTCGCTGCGCACCTTGCGCCGCCACAGGTACTGCACCAGCAGGTAGCTGGTGCAGGACAGCACTACGGCGCTGATCAGCGAGCCCACATAAAGGGGAATGCCCACCTCAAGCAGCCGCTCGGCAAACCAGCCCCAGTCCAGCCGGAAGTCCTGCAGGCTGCTGGCGGGTCTGGCCAGCACCCAGGTGCCCACCACATAGGTGCCATAGGCCATGGGCGCCATGGTGACAGGGTTGCTGATCCAGACCAGGGCCAGTGTCAGTGGCAGATTGGCGTTGAACCAGACCGCCACCAGTGCCGCGGCGATCATCTGGAAAGGCATGGGAATCAGGCACCAGAACACACCGATCAGAACGGCCCTGGAAATCGCATGTCGGTTGATATGCCAGAGGTTGGGCTCATGCAGCAGCGAGCCGAGAAAACGCAGCGCGCGGATGCTGCGGACCTTCTCCGGTGTGGGTATGTAACGCTTCAACAACCGCTTGGACATAGGCTGTAAGGGCCCGTTGAGTCGCTGTGCCGGGAACTGACTGAGCCCGACCCAAATCCGGCTGCCGGAGACCTGAACAAGGCTCTCTGGATGGTGAGCCGGCAGGAATCCGTAACCACAGGAGGCCCGTCAATGCGCGCAGGGATGCTCGCATTCACAGGCGGCGTAATCATACTGTATTGCGTTGCCGCTCTACCACCATGGTGGTTACCGTGGAGCCTGGCAAGTGGGGCAGTGCTGTTGCGGGCCTGTCCGGGCGCACCGGCGCTGCCCTGGGGCGGCCTGGCCCTGGCCATGGTGCTGCTGGCGCTGGTTACTGCCTCACTGTCCCACCGTACTGAGAGCCTCAGCAGCCCCTTGCCGGAGGGGGAGCGGACACTGACCGGCTACCCCTGCAACCTGGCACAGTGGCGTGACGGTCGGGGGTTGGTGCTACGGTTCTGTGTTCTACGGGGACTGGAATCCGCTGGTTCACGGCCCCGGGTTCTGCTTGAGCTGGGGGAGGACGGGCCGCGCACTCTGCCTTCAGGCCTTTACCGTCTTAAGGCCCACCTCCATCCGCTACGGGTGCCCGCCAACCCCGGTGAGCGTCTGGGGGAGGCCTATTACCTGCGTGAGGGGCTGGTGGCCCGTGCCCGTGTCCGTCACTGGCAGCCCCTGCCAGAGGCCCACTGCGGAGTGCACTGCCGCTACCACGCCTGGCGCGCCGGGCTGGTTGAGCGACTTCGGCGACACCTTCCCGCCATGATGGAGCCGGGGCTGGTGGAGGGGCTCACACTGGGCAGCCGTGCCGCACTGGAGCCCCGTCACTGGCAGGTGCTCGAGGCCACGGGGACCAACCACCTGCTGGCCATTTCCGGGCTGCATCTGGGCCTGATTGCCCTGTTTCTGGCCGCCCTTTGCCGCTGGTGCCTGACTCGCTTTGCCGGTGAAGGGGGCCCTGGCAGGGCCTGGTGGCTGGCCGCCCTGGTGATGACGGGCAGCACCGTCTATGCCCTGGTGGCGGGTTTTAACCTGCCCATTCAGAGGGCGCTGGTGATGCTGGCGGTGGTCACTGTGGCCATGGCCAGCGGCCGCCGTATCCGGGCCACGGACGCCTGGCTGATTGCCCTGGTGCTGGTACTGTTGTCCGACCCCCTGGCCCCGTTGTCCATGGGCTTCTGGCTGTCCTTTGCTGCGGTGGTCTGTCTGGTTACGGGCTTTGCCAACCGACTGGAGCCACCCCCGGCCTGGCAATCCCTTCTACTGGCCCAATGGCTGGTAATCCTCGGTCTCTGGCCCTTTCTTCTGGTGTTTGAACGCAGCGCCACCAGTCTGGCCCTGCTGGTCAACCTGGCGGCCATTCCACTGATGTCGCTGGTGATCATGCCACTGGTGCTGCTGAGCCTGCCACTGGTGCTGGCCTCGCCGGTCAGTGCCGCCTGGGTGGAGCCTGGGCTGTCATTGCTGCTGGATACCCTGTGGCGCTGCCTGCAGTGGCTGTCCGGTTTCAGTGTGGTGCTGCCGTCACTGCCCCTGAAGGTAACGGTGTTGCTGGCGCTGACCGCTCTGCTGGCCAGCTTCCCGGTCTCCAGCCTGTGGCGCTGGGTGAGTCTGCTGATGCTGTGCACCTGGCTGATATTATGGCCATGGCAGCCACAGAAAGAGCCGGTGGCGCCGGAGACCCCGGAGCTGGTGTTCCTGGATGTGCCCGGCGTCACAGCGGTGCTGATCCGTGCGGGTGAGAGGACCGGGCTTTATTATCAGGACCAGCGCTCTTATCCCCAGCCACTGCCCGTGCCCCGGCCACTGCTGAAGGCCCTCAGGACCGGGTCGGTGCAGGCCCTGGATCTGCTGGTGATTCCCCATGGGCGGGAAGGGGCCCAGGCGGTGTGGGGCAGTGCCGGCTTACCGGTACGGCGTCTGGTGGCGGGTGCCGGCACCGGTGCCGCTCCGGGCTGCCCATCGGGTGAGACACTCCGCTGGCCCGCCCTGACTCTGCGCTTCTGGCAGGATGCCCGTGAAGGGCTGACCGTGGCGGAGAGAAGCTGTGTCCTGTATCTGGAAACGGGGGTGGGGGAGTCGCGTCAGTCGGTGTTGCTGCCCGGTGGCATTGGCCGCAGCGGTGAGCGTCGCCTTTTACAGTGGCTGCCGGGATTTGGCCCGGTGACCGGGCTTCTTGCCCCGGCTGGTGGCCGTGCCGGCAGTTCACAACCCGGCTGGGTCAGCACACTGAGGCCACAATGGGTGCTGTTTGACCGCCCGCCCAGCCCCCGGGTGCGGTCCCGTTACCGGGACCAGGGCAGCCGGTGGTGGTATCCGGGCTGGCACGGTGCGGTCACCCTAAGCCCCGGACAGGGGGAAATACAGGCGCTGCGGGAGGGGGCCCCTTTCTGGTGGCGACGTCCGCCGGACTAGCCGTGGTTGCGACGAGCTTGCCGCTTGGCCGTCTGGCTGTGCTAAAGTTACGCCCGGCTTGTTCCACATTCAGGGAGACCACCCGTGTTAGAGCTTCTCCGCCCCGGCGGATTTATCATGATTCCGCTGCTGATCTGCTCCGTTATAGCCCTGGCCATAGTGATCGAGCGGTTCTGGACATTGCGCACCCAGCGCATTGCCCCCACCGAAACCATCAATGAGCTGTGGCGCTGGATCAAGCGCAAGGAGCTCAATGCCCGGCGCATGAAACAGGTGCAGGAATCCTCGCCACTGGGCCAGATCCTGGTGGCCGGCCTGATGAACGCCAAGCATGGCCGTGATGTGATGCGCGACAGCATTGAGCAGGAGGCGTCCAGGGTGATTCATGAGCTGGAGCGCTTTCTCAACCCACTGGGCACCATTGCCGTGATTACCCCACTGCTGGGCCTTCTGGGCACGGTGATCGGCATGATCAAGGTCTTTGCCCAGATCCAGACCGCCGGTGTGGGTGACCCTGGTGTCCTGGCCGGTGGCATTTCCGAGGCACTGATCACCACCGCGGCCGGTCTGACCATTGCCATTCCGGCTCTGATTTTCCACCGTTTCTTTCTGCGCCGTGTGGATGAGATGGTGGTCAGCATGGAGCAGGAGGCGGTCAAGCTGGTGGAGGTGGTGCACGGTGACCGCGAGATCAAGGTCGAGGGGGCCTGAGCCGCGTGAAATTCAAACGCCAGCGCACAGAAGAAGTCTCCGTCAACCTGACACCACTGATCGATGTGGTGTTTCTGTTGCTGATCTTTTTCATGATCGCCACCACTTTCACCCGTGAAACCCAGCTGCAGATTGAACTGCCCGAGGCCTCCGGTGAAGAACGGGCCAGCGATGTGGAGCGTGTGGAGGTGGAGATCAATGCCGATGGGGACTACGTCGTCAACCAGCGCCGTCTCCAGGGCAGTGACCGCAAAGTGCTGCTGGAAGCGGTGCGGGATCTGACCGGGGGAGACAACAGTCTGCCTTTCGTGATCACCGCCGACGCCAGCACCCCTCATGAGTATGTGGTCAGGGCCATGGATGTGGCCGGCAGCCTTGGCTTTGTGGGCCTGAGGATCACGACCCAGCACAGCCCGCAAGAATAACCACCGGGCCGGAGCTGCGCTGCGTGCCGCGGTCAGCGGCCCGGCCTGGCCCGGGTTTCACCGGCAGGCACCGCGCCGGCCTTCAACCCTGATGCTGAGATGTTATGACTGGGCAAGTAATGATGACTGACTGGCAGGTCTACAAACGCCTGCTGTCCTATGCCAGGCCCTTCTGGGTGGCGTTCGTGGTGGCGACCCTGGGTAACATCATCTACGCGGGCGCCTCCACCGCCATGGCGGCGGCCATGGAGTATGTGATCGAGGCCATCGAGGACCCGTCCCCCGCCAACCGGCTCTTTGTGCCGACACTGGTGATTGGCGTTTTTGCCATGCGCGGTGTGGGGTATTTCCTGGGTAACTATTTCATCAATGTGGTGGGGCGCAATATCGTCAATGCCATGCGCATCGAGATTTTCGATCACCTGATGTGCCTGCCCTCCCGTTTTTACGACCAGTCCTCGTCAGGCCACCTGGTGTCCAAAATCACCTTTAACGTGGAGCAGGTCACCGGCGCGGCCACGGACGCGGTGACCATCCTGCTGCGTGAGGGTCTGACGGTGATTGGCCTGCTGGGCTTCATGTTCTACACCAACTGGAAGCTGACCCTGATCTTCCTGGCAGTGGGGCCCGTTATCGGCTGGATTATCAGCTACGTCAGCAAACGCTTCCAGAAACTCAGCCGCCGCATACAGAACTCCATGGGGGATGTGACCCATGTCTCCTCAGAGGCCATCAACGGCTACCGGGTGGTACGCACCTTTGGCGGCAATGATTTTGAATCCAACCGCTTCGCCAAAGTCAGCCGCGACAACCTCAGGCAGAGCCTGAAAATGGCCTTCACACAGTCCGTCAGCACACCGGTGGTGCAGATACTGGTGGCGTTCTCCATTGGTCTTCTGGTGTGGCTGGCCCTGTCTCCGGAAGTGCAGGAAGGCATGAGCACAGGCGCTTTCGTGGCCTTTATCACGGCGGCGGCCACCATGGCCAAGCCGGTACGGCAACTGACGTCGGTACACGCCAAGATCCAGAAGGGCATCGCCGCCTCCTACAGCATCTTTGAAAGTCTCGACCACCCGGCGGAGAAAGACGCTGGCACCTGGGCCCCGGAGCGGGTGCAGGGTGACATCCAGTTCGAGAATGTGCGTTTCCACTACCGGGACCAGTACTCGGATGTACTGCACGACATCAGCCTCCACATCCGTGCCGGTGAGACCGTGGCACTGGTGGGACGCTCCGGCAGCGGCAAGTCCACCCTGGTCAGCCTGATACCGCGTTTCTACGAGGTGGCCGACGGGGATATCCGCATTGACGGTGTTTCCCTGCAGGATTATACACTGCGGGCACTGCGCCGACAGATTGCCCTGGTGACCCAGAACGTGGTGCTTTTCAATGATACGGTGGCCAACAACATCGCCTATGGGGACCTGCGCAATACCCCCAGGGAGGAAATCGTGACAGCGGCCCGTCAGGCCCATGCCATGGAGTTCATTGATAAACTGCCACAGGGTCTGGATACCGAGATCGGCGATGACGGCATCATGCTCTCGGGCGGCCAGCGCCAGAGGTTGGCCATCGCCAGGGCGCTGCTCAAGAACGCCCCCATACTGATACTGGACGAGGCCACCTCGGCACTGGACACGGAGTCGGAGCGCTACATCCAGTCCGCACTGGAGCACGTCATGAAAGGCCGGACCACACTGGTGATCGCCCACCGTCTGTCCACCATCGAGGCGGCGGACCGCATTGTGGTGATGGATGGGGGCAGGATTGTGGAGGTGGGCAGCCACGGGGAACTGATGGCCGCCGGCGGCGCCTACGCCCAGTTGCATCAGTTGCAGTTCAGCGAGTAAAGGTTGTTGACTTCCCTCAGTCATGGAATCTGTCTTCGGAGACGGAGAGTGCCCACAAGGATGAGACCCCATGAAAAGCCGCATTGACAGACTCTGGTATCAGCAACGTCGTCCCCTGTGGCTGTTGTGGCCACTGGCACGGCTTTTTACCCTGCTGGCATTGTGGCGCAAGGGGCGACTCCGTGGCCGCGCCTATCGCAGCCCACTGCCGGTGCTGGTGGTGGGCAATATCACGGTCGGAGGGACGGGCAAGTCCCCCTTTACCGCCTGGCTGGCGGATTTTGTCCGTTACAAGGGCTGGCAGCCGGTGATCCTCAGCCGTGGTTACGGTGGCCGCACACACCACTACCCACAGCTGGTCACCCCCGGTTCCGATGCCGCCGAATGCGGCGATGAGCCGGTGATGCTGGCCCAGCAGACCGGCTGCCCGGTGGTGGTGGACCCCCGTCGGGACAGGGCCGCCGAGTGGGTGTTGCAGCAGGGCCTGGGGACACTGCTGATTTGTGATGACGGTCTGCAGCACTACCGCCTGGCCCGTGACATTGAATTCGTGCTCTTTGACGGCGCCAGGGGGGCGGGCAATCAGGCCCCACTGCCCGTTGGTCCATTGCGTGAACCACTGCGGCGCCTGCGCCAGGCGGACTACTGCATTGCCACTGGGGAACCGGTTCACCCCTCCTGGTCCAGCATCCGGCAACAGGTGGAGGACGTGCACCAGGTGACACAGCAGCCCAGCCAGTTGCGCCACCTGCACAGCGACCGGGTGCGCCCCCTGCAGTGGCTGTCGGGGCAGACCGTCAACGCCGTGGCCGGCATTGCCAATCCGGAACGGTTTTTTGATAGCCTGATGCAGCTGGGTGCCAAGGTGATCCCCCACCCGTTTTCCGATCATCACCCCTTTTCCGCCAGTGATTTCGACCTGGCGCACGGGCCGATCGTGATGACCGCCAAGGATGCGGTAAAATGCCGTTCAGTGGCACCGGACAATGTCTGGGTGCTGGACATCATGGCCATGCCGGATGCGGCACTGGGCCGCTCATTGACCCGTCAGCTGGCGGCCCTGGCCACCTCGGCGGAAACCCCTTCGGGAGACTCCCATGGATAAACGACTGATCGCCACACTGGCCTGTCCACTGTGTCATGGACTGCTGCACTACCATCCCGAGGCAAAAGAACTGGTGTGCCGCAATGACGCCATGGCCTTTCCCATCCGTGATGGCATCCCGGTGATGCTGGCCAGCGAGGCACGGGTACTGAGCACGGATGAACGACTGCAGCCGGAACCATGACCATGGGCTTTACCGTCGTGATTCCCGCCCGCTACGCCTCCACCCGACTGCCGGGGAAACCGCTGCTGTCCATAGCCGGGCAGCCCATGATCCGCCATGTCTATGAGCGTGCCCTCGAGAGCGACGCCGGTCAGGTGATTATCGCCACGGACGACGAGCGCATCCGCTCCGTGGCGGAAGGTTTTGGTGCCCCTGTGTGCATGACAGCGGCGGACCATGTCTCCGGCACGGATCGTCTTGAGGAGGTGGTGCGCCTGATGGGGCTGGAGGACGATGCCCTTCTGGTGAATGTACAGGGGGACGAGCCCCTGATGCCGCCGGCGCTGATCAACCAGGTGGCCGCCCGGCTGATGGACTCGCCCGATCTGTCCATGGCCACACTCTGTGAGCCCATCCACGACTATGAAACCCTGTTCAATCCCAATGTGGTCAAGGTGACCCGTGACCGCAATGGGCGTGCCCTGTATTTTTCCAGGGCCCCCATGCCCTGGCAGCAGGGTGGGCAGGGCGAGGGGAGGGAAGCGCCCTGGAAGATGACCGGCCCACTGCCGCCCAACCGCCACTGTTACCGCCATATCGGGCTCTACGCCTACCGGGCCAGCCTGCTGAGTGAATTTGTCCGGTGGCCCCCGTCGCCACTGGAGCAGCTGGAGTCACTGGAGCAGTTGCGTGTGCTCTACCAGGGGGCCGAAATAGATGTGGCGGAGGCCTGTGAACCCCCCCGGGGTGGGGTGGATACCGCCGCCGATCTGGAACGTGTCAGACACCTGTTGGAGAGTGATTATGGCCAGCCCCGTTAGGGTTCTTTTTGTCTGTCTGGGCAATATCTGCCGCTCCCCCACGGCCCACGGGCTTTTCCGCCAGCAGCTTGAGCAGGCCGGACTGTCCGGTCAGGTTGAGGTGGACAGCGCCGGCACCGGACACTGGCACCTGGGCAAGGCACCGGACCCCAGGACCACGGCCGCCGCCAGGGCCCGTGGTGTGGACCTGGGAGACCTGCGGGCCCGTCAGGTCACGGCTGAGGACTTTCACCGGTTCGACTATGTGCTGGCCATGGACCGCAGCAACCTGCTGGACCTTCAGAGTCTGGCCCCGGAGGGCCACAAGGCCCACCTGGGGCTGTTTCTTGATTTTGCCTCCCTGGGCGACGTCAGCGAGGTGCCCGACCCCTATTACGGGGGAGACCAGGGCTTTGAGCAGGTGCTGGACCTGGTGGAGGACGCCGGTCTGGGGCTGCTGGCGCATCTGCGCCAGCAGCACGGCCTGTGACGCCGGCGGGACTGCAGGCCAGAGCCTCGCTGCTTGAGCGCAACACGCTGCGTGTTCCCGGCCGCAGTGACTGGCTGCTGACTGTCACCCGTGAGCCGCAGATTGTGACGGCCCTGGAGTGGGCGGATCGGGAGGGTCTGCCGGTGATGGTCATGGGCGGCGGCAGCAACCTGGTGCTGGCGGCGGATTACCCCGGCCTGGTGCTGCTGATGGACCTGCGGGAACGTCGCTGGCAGGCACTGAATGTCCCCGGAGAGGCCCCCTTCGACAGTGCCATACTCAGCCTCGGTGCCGGTGAGAACTGGGATTCGGTGGTGCGTCACGCCTGTGAGGCGGGTTACCGGGGGCTGGAGAACCTGGCCCTGATTCCCGGCACCGTGGGGGCGGCACCGGTGCAGAATATCGGTGCCTACGGGGCGGAACTCTCACAGGTGCTGCTGGATGTCACCGCCTTTGACCGTCACAAGGGGGACTTTGTCACCCTGGATGCCCCTCAGTGCCGTTTTGCCTACCGGGACAGCCTGTTCAAGCAGTCCCCCGAGCGCTACATCATCACCCGGGTGCGACTCAGGCTTTCCCGTCGGGGGCCCTTCCGCCTTGGCTACGGTGAACTGGCCAAAGCCCTGGAGCCGGTGCCGGAGTCGTCACTGACGCCACTGCTGGTGGCCGGTACCATCACCCGCCTTCGCCAGAGCAAGCTGCCGGACCCGGCCACACTGCCCAATGCCGGCAGCTTCTTCAAAAACCCCGTGGTGGACAGCGCCCATTACCAGCGCCTGTTGCAGCAGGAGCCGGAACTGGTGGCTTTCCCGGAAGGAGACCGTTACAAGCTGGCGGCGGGCTGGCTGATCCAGCGCTGTGGCTGGAAGGGCTACCGCAATGAGCGGGTTGGTGTCCATGACCGACAGGCACTGGTACTGGTCAATCACGGCGGTGGCAACGGGGCGGACATCCTGGCCCTGGCGGAGCGTATCCGGGAGGACGTGGCACGGCGTTTTGACGTGGCACTGGAAATCGAACCACGGATACTGGGGTAGGGCGCCAGTCAACGGCGAACATTGCAGTGAGCCGGATCATTGCGGCAGGATGGGATTCTGTTCGCAGTTCCGACGGCACACTAATGACGGGATTCCCGCGGCCGTGAGGAGCAATCAGTCATTCACTGCACAGGATCCGTACCCATGAGCTCGAATGTGCAAGCCAATGTCCGCCCCGATTACGACGACGTCATCCAGTCCATCGCCGATTATGTCCTGAATGAACGGATCGACAGCCAGGAGGCCTGGGATACGGCCCGTAACTGCCTGATGGACACCCTCGGCTGTGGCCTTCTGGCACTGCGGTTCCCGGAGTGCACCAAGCACCTGGGCCCACTG
>JAWWAC010000051.1:0-21960 GCA_033721915.1 Oleiphilaceae bacterium | reverse complement strand
TATGGATAAGGCGGCCGGTTATAACGCCCCGGTTGGCCGTCGCCGCAGAGGGCGACGGCACACCCCAACAAACGGATAAGGTAGTCGAAGGCGCCCAGTGCCGCCCTTGAGCCTTCGCCCATGGCAATCACAATCTGCTTGTAGGGCACCGTGGTGGCATCCCCCGCCGCGAAGATGCCGGGCACCGAGGTGCTGCCGTGCTCGTCGGTAATGATCTCACCGTGAGGGGAGAGTTCCACCGGAGAGCCCTTCAGCCACTCGGTATTGGGCACCAGTCCGATCTGCACAAAGACCCCCTGCAGGGGCACATGGTGGCTCTCACCACGGGTCCTGTCCTCGTAGGTCAGGCCGGTGACACGGCGGCCATCGCCGTTGATCTCGGTGGTTCTGGCGCTGGTGATCACCGTGACGTTGGACAGGCTGTGGAGCTTTTTCTGCAGCACCGCATCGGCCTTGAGCTCGTCCATGAACTCCAGCAGGTGCACATGGCCGACAATGCCCGCCAGATCGATGGCCGCCTCAACGCCGGAGTTGCCGCCACCGACCACCGCCACATCCTTGCCCTTGTAAAGCGGGCCGTCGCAGTGGGGGCAGTAGGCCACGCCCCGGTTGGCGTACTCCTTCTCGCCGGGCACATGGATGTTGCGCCAGCGGGCACCGGTGGCCAGTATCAGGCTCTTGCTGCGCAGTCGGGCGCCGGACTCGAATTCCACCTCGTGCAGTGCGCCGGGCTCACTGGCCGGATGCAGTGTCACAGCCCGCTGCAGGTTCATGATGTCCACCTGGTACTGCTTCACGTGCTCTTCCATATGGGCCACCATTTTGGGGCCCTCGGTTTCCGGCACGGAGATGAAGTTCTCGATGGTCATGGTGTCCAGCACCTGGCCACCAAAGCGCTCAGCGGCAATGCCGGTGCGGATGCCCTTGCGGGCGGCGTAAATGGCCGCCGAGGCGCCCGCCGGGCCACCACCGATGGTGAGTACCTCGAAGGGGGCTTTTTCATTGAGTTTTTCCGCCTGGCGGGCCTCGGCACCGGTGTCGATCTTCGCCAGTATCTGCTCCAGGCTCATGCGCCCCTGGCCGAAGGGCTCGCCGTTGAGAAAGACGCTGGGTACGGCCATCACTTCCCGCTCCCTGACCTCATCCTGGAACAGGGCGCCGTCGATGGCCACGTGGCGGATGCCGGGGTTGAGCACTGCCATCAGGTTCAGTGCCTGCACCACATCCGGGCAGTTCTGGCAGGACAGGGAGAAATAGGTCTCGAACAGGAAGTCCCCTTCGATGGCCCGGATCTGATCGGCGGTTTCCTCGCTGATCCGTGGCGGATGGCCGCCCACCTGCAGCAGTGCCAGAACCAGTGAGGTGAACTCATGGCCCATGGGGATGCCGGCAAAGTGGACCCGTGCCTCCTGGGCCGGGCGCTGTATGGAGAAAGAGGGGGTGCGGGTGGCATCGCCGTCGTCCCGCAGTGACACCCGGTCGTGCAGGCTGGCGATGTCCTGGAGAATCCGCAGCAGCTCCTGTGACTTGTTGCTGTCATCCAGTGACGCCACCATTTCGATCGGATGTTGCAGTTTCTGCAGATAGCTCTTGAGCTGTTGCTTCATGTTGTCGTCAAGCATGACAATCAACCTCAGATCTTACCCACCAGATCCAGTGAGGGCTCCAGTGTGGATTCGCCTTCTTCCCATTTGGCCGGGCAGACTTCGTTGGGGTTGGCCCGCACGTACTGGGCGGCCTTGACCTTGCGCAGCAGCTCCGCCGCGTTACGGCCCACATTGCCGGCGTTGATTTCCATCAGCTGGATTTTGCCATCCGGGTCCACCACAAAGGTGCCACGCTCGGCCACGCCGTCTTCTTCCACCAGCACATCAAAGTGACGTGACAGTGTGTGGGTGGGGTCGGCGATCATGGGGAATGTCACCTTGCCGATGGTCTCTGAGCTGCTGTGCCAGGCTTTGTGGGTGAAGTGGGTGTCGGTGGAGACGCTGTAGATCTCAACACCCAGCTTCTTGAACTCGTCGTAGTTGTCCGCCAGGTCACCCAGCTCCGTGGGGCAGACAAAGGTGAAGTCCGCCGGGTAGAAGAAGAAAACGCTCCACTGGCCTTTCAGGTTCTCTTCCGTAACCTGGGTGAATTCGCCGTTGGCGTAGGCGGTGACGTTGAAAGGCTGCACTTCCGTATTGATCAGTGACATAGGGTTTCCTCTTTGCGACAGGATGAGTGGTGAGTGGCTTCGTCAAAATTCCGGCGCAATTATAAAATGAAACGGCCGTTTTAAAACAGAAGGCTGTCTATCAGGGCGATTGGAGTAAGCTATCGATCGCTTGTCCATTGCCGTATGCCGCAGATCCGGATCAACGGGGGCAGGGTTGCCCGTCTTGGCTTGTCACATAACTGTCACTTTTCCGGTTTATGATGATTTCATTACCGTGAGAACCATCCACTGAAACCGGAGAACATCATGAAACTGAAGACACTGGTCGCAGCCACCGCACTGATCGCCTCAGGCATGGGCGGCGCCTACGCCGAAGAGCGTGTGGACCCGAACCTGCCCGAATACGAGCGGGTCAGCGGCATTTCCGGCAGCCTCTCCAGCATTGGCTCCGACACACTGAATAACCTGATGACTCTCTGGGCGGAAGAGTTCCGTGCCTACTACCCGAATGTGAACATCCAGATCCAGGGCGCCGGCTCTTCAACAGCGCCTCCGGCCCTGACCGAGGGCACCGCGCAGTTTGGCCCCATGAGCCGCAAGATGCGCCCCTCCGAGATCCGCTCCTTTGAAGAGGCCCATGGCTACGAGCCCACACTGGTGCGCGTGGCCATTGACGTGCTGGCGGTGTACGTCAACAAGGACAACCCCATTGAAGGCATGACCATCCCCCAGGTGGATGCGGTCTTCTCCGAGACACGCCGTTGTGGTTTTGAGAAGGATGTGACCCGCTGGGGCGACCTGGGCCTGGAAGACGAGTGGAAGAACCGTGACATTGCCATTTATGGCCGTAACGCGGTGTCAGGCACTTACGGCTATTTCCAGAAGAATGCCCTGTGTGGCGGTGATTACCGCAACACCATGAACGAGCAGCCCGGCTCTGCCTCTGTGGTTCAGGGTGTGAGCGAGTCCATCAACGGCATCGGCTACTCCGGTATCGGTTACATCACTTCCGGTGTTCGTGCCGTTCCGCTGTCAGCCGAGGATACTGGCGAGTTCTACGCGCCCAACGCCGAGAACGCCTCCACCGGTGACTATCCGCTGTCACGCTTCCTGTATGTCTATGTCAACAAGGCGCCCAACCAGGACATGACGCCCCTGCAGCGTGAGTTCCTGAGCATGGTGCTGTCCAAGGAAGGCCAGAAGATTACCGACCGTGACGGCTACATTCCGCTGCCTGCACCGGTAGCCGAAAAGCAACGCAAGGAACTGGGCATCGACTGAAGGCCCTGTAAAATGGAAACCGGCGACTGGAATCGCCGGTTTTTTTTTGCCTGACTGCTGTGTGACAGTCATTGTCATATAGTTGTCACACAACTGTCTTATTATCCTCCCGCAATCCGAGGTCCCCAACTCAGGCGAAACGTCCTATGTCTGTTCAATCAAGCACAAGTGGTGGCGCCAACCAGCGCCGCAGTGACCTGTTGCCAAGCCGCGAGCAACGGGCAAAGCTGCGCCGCAAACGGGCGCTGAAAGACGGTCTTTCACGCTACGGCATCGGTGCCGCGGGCATCAGTGTGGTGGCGGCACTGACACTGATTTTTGTCTATCTGTTCTCGGAAGTGGTGCCCATGTTCAAGTCGGCCACCATGGAGCCGGAGTTCAGCTACCCACTGCCCGCGGTGAGTGTGGGGGATGACCTGGTGCACCTGGCACTGGAGCGCTACGAGGAACTGGGCGCGGTGTTCACCCGCTCGGGTCAGGTGAGCTTCTTTGAGGTGGAGGGGGGTGACATCCGCAAGGCGGAGAACATCCCCGGCCCGGAGGGAGCCACTGTCACCGCCTCCGGAGTGGGTGAGGCCAGCACGGGGCTGGTGGTCCTGGGCTATGACAACGGCCAGGCCAGCCTGGTGCGTCTCGAGTACACCAACACTTTCCCAACGGGCCAGACACGGGTGATCGAACCCGACCTGGAATACCCGCTGGGTGAGGAGCCGGTGACCATCGACGATCAGGGGCGGCCACTGAAACTGATCACCGCCCAGAGCCAGGGTGACAACACCTATGTCGGGGCTGTCACGGAGGGTGGCGACCTGCTGCTGGCCACCTTTACCGCCAAAACCAACATGATGACCGGCGAGACCACCCTGAAGAAAAAGCTTTATGAGCTGGAACCCATTGAAGGGACGCCGCAGCATATCCTGCTCAACGACCGCTTCCGGCACCTGTATGTAAGCGATGACCGGGGCTTGCTCCACCACTATTCCATCGACAACCTGAATGACATCCGTCTGGTGGAGAGTCTGCGGGTCACCGATCAGGGATATGTGACGGACATGGACTTTCTGGTGGGCACCGTCTCGGTGATCACCGGTACCAGTAACGGCCAGGTGACCCAGTGGTTCCCCGTCAGGGACGAAAACAACGAGTATCACCTGAATCGTATCCGTGAGTTCGGCAGCTACCAGGGGGCCATTACCGACATCTCCCCGGAGCATTACCGCAAGGGCTTCTGGGTGGCGGACAGCACCGGTGAGGTGGGCGGCCACCACGCCACGTCCCACAGCGACCTGGTGCGTGAACAGTTGAGTGATCAGGCCATCACCCAGATTTCCATCTCGCCCCGCAACGGCCGTCTGCTGTCAGTGGACCAGTCCGGTGAGATGCAGGTCACCGAGATCTGGAACAAGCACCCGGAAACCTCCTTTTCCTCCCTCTGGCAGAAGGTATGGTACGAGGGACGCTCGGAACCTCATTACGTCTGGCAGTCCTCCGCGGGCAGTGATGACTTCGAGCCCAAGATGAGCCTGGTGCCCCTGTCCGTGGGCACCCTCAAGGCGGCCTTCTACGCCATGCTCTTCGCCATGCCTCTGGCCATCATGGGGGCCATTTACACGGCGTATTTCATGACGCCCAGGCTGCGTGGCATGGTCAAGCCCACCATTGAAATCATGGAGGCGCTGCCCACGGTCATACTGGGCTTCCTGGCGGGTCTGTGGCTGGCGCCCTTTGTGGAGAATCATTTGCCGGCGGTATTCAGCCTTCTGGTGCTGGTGCCACTGTCCATGCTGGCTTTTGGCCTGGCCTGGTCCAAGGTTCCTCAGTCCTGGCGCAATGCCATCCCGGACGGCTGGGAGGCGGCCCTGCTGGTGCCGGTGATCCTGCTGGTGGGCTATGTCTGCGTCAGCCTCAGCCCCAATGTGGAGGTGTGGTTCTTTGGCGGCAGCATGCGCCAGTGGTTTACCGACCAGGGCATCAACTACGACCAGCGCAATGCCCTGATCGTGGGCATTGCCATGGGCTTCGCGGTGATTCCCACCATCTTCTCCATTGCCGAGGATGCGGTGTTCAACGTCCCCCGTCATCTGACACAGGGCTCACTGGCGCTGGGTGCCACCAGCTGGCAGACCATGGTGGGTGTGGTGCTGCCCACCGCCAGCCCGGGCATTTTCTCCGGTGTCATGATGGGCTTCGGCCGGGCCATTGGCGAGACCATGATTGTGTTGATGGCCACCGGCAACAGCCCGGTCACCAACTTCAATATCTTTGAGGGCATGCGCACCCTGTCCGCCAATATCGCCGTGGAGCTGCCGGAAACGGCCGTGGGCTCCACCCACTTCCGGACGCTGTTTCTGGCGGCACTGGTGTTGTTTGTCCTCACCTTTGTGCTGAACACCATTGCCGAAGTCGTGCGGCAGCGATTGCGTCAGCGCTACAGCAGTCTGTAACCGGCATTCATGCTCCAGCACGTTATAAGCAGAGGAATTGTATGAAAAACTGGATGAAAAGCGGTGCCCCCTGGGTCTGGCTGAATGGCGGCGCAGTGGCCATCTGCATGATCATGGTGGTGGGCCTGGTTGCCCTGATCGCGGTGCGGGGGCTGGCCCACTTCTGGCCGGCGGATATCGTCACCTTTACCGTGACCAACGATCAGGGTGAAGAGCACACCGTGCTGGGCGTCCCGGTGCGAAGCCAGGTGATACCCGGGGCTGTGGCCAGGGATGCCGGTGTGACTCTGCCGGAGGGATTTGATGAGAATAGCACCATTACCCGACACCTGATCAAGCAGGGCAACCGGGATTATGGCCGCGACTTTGCCTGGTACGCCGATGTGGGCATGGGCGAATGGCAGTACCCCGAGAACGCCATGCGCCTTGAGCGTCGTGAATGGGGCGACTTCTTCGGCTACCCTGTGGAGGTTCGCACCGACCAGGGTGTGTTCCGTGGTGACGAACTGTGGCCGGCACTGCAGGAAAGCGTGGCCGACACCGGGATGCTGTTCGAGGAGCTGCGGGAGCTGGAGCGCTACGAAGTGGGGCGCATCAACCAGCAGATCGAGGCACTGCGCCTTGAGCGCCGCCGACTGGACATGGACCCGGGCGTAACCGATGCGGAAATGGCCCAGGCACTGGCCCAGCTGGAGCTGGAGCGGGCCATGCTGGACAGGGAATACGAGCAGATCCGCCAGGAAATGGTGGAACTGCGCAAGGCCACCCGCAGCGACACCCTGCTGGCACGGCTGCCGGATGGCCGTGAAGTGACCATCTCGGTGGCCAATATCGTGCGCGCCGACCAGCCCAACAACATGGGTCTGTTCGCCAAGCTCGCTGAGTACGTGGATCGCTTCTGGAGCTTTCTCACCGAGGAGCCCCGTGAGGCCAACACCGAGGGCGGCATTTTCCCGGCCATCTTCGGTACCGTCACCATGGTGCTGATCATGTCCATTATCGTCAGCCCTCTGGGTGTACTGGCGGCCATCTATCTGCGGGAATACGCCAAACAGGGGCCGCTGCTGAAGATCATCCGCATCTCGGTGTACAACCTGGCCGGTGTGCCCAGCATTGTCTTCGGCGTCTTCGGTCTGGGCTTCTTCGTCTACATTGTGGGGGGCAGTATCGACCAGATTTTCTACCCGGAATCACTGCCGTCGCCCACCTTCGGCCGCCCGGGTCTGATCTGGGCCTCACTGACACTGGCTCTGCTGACACTGCCGGTGGTGATTGTCTCCACCGAGGAAGGTCTGGCACGCATTCCCAGCACCGTCCGACAGGGCAGTCTGGCACTGGGGGCCACCAAGTCCGAGACATTGTGGAAAGTGGTGGTGCCACTGGCCACGCCGGCCATGATGACCGGTGTGATACTGGCCATTGCCCGTGCCGCCGGTGAGGTGGCGCCGCTGATGCTGGTGGGCGTGGTGAAGCTGGCACCGACGCTGCCCGTGGACGGCACCTTCCCCTTCGTGCATCTGGAGCGGAGCATCATGCACCTGGGCTTCCACATCTACGACGTGGGCTTCCAGAGCCCCAACGTGGAAGCCGCCAGGCCTCTGGTGTACGCCACGGCATTGATTCTGGTGCTGCTGATCGTGGCCCTGAATATGACAGCGATCAGTGTGCGCAACCGCTTGCGGGAGCGTTTCCGCAGCGAATCCGATTAAGACGGCGGGCCCCCGGCGGGGGCAAGTAACGACTGGCCCAGAGGTAATGCAATGAGTCTGAGAAACGAGAACATCAAGATTGCGGTGAAAGACCTGAACCTGTTCTATGGCAAGGATCAGGCCCTGAAAAACATCAATCTGGAAGTGGCGGAAAACAAGGTGACGGCGTTTATCGGCCCCTCCGGTTGCGGCAAATCCACGCTGTTGCGCTGCTTCAACCGCATGAACGACCTGGTGGACATCTGCCGCATCGAGGGGCAGATCACCATGGACAACCAGAACATCTACCAGAAAGGCGTGGATGTGGCGGAACTGCGCCGTTCCGTGGGCATGGTGTTCCAGAAGCCGAACCCTTTCCCCAAGTCCATCTATGAGAATGTGGCCTATGGACTGCGTCTGCAGGGTGTGAAAAGCAAGCGCATACTGGACGATGCGGTGGAAGAGGCACTGCAGGGGGCGGCACTGTGGGACGAGGTCAAGGATCGCCTGCATGTGAACGCCTTCGGCCTCTCCGGTGGCCAGCAGCAGCGACTGGTGATTGCCAGAGCCATTGCCATTCAGCCGGAAGTGCTGTTG
Source organism: Oleiphilaceae bacterium (assembly GCA_033721915.1). Lineage (GTDB taxonomy): Bacteria > Pseudomonadota > Gammaproteobacteria > Pseudomonadales > Oleiphilaceae > REBR01. Next base: position 13,792 of record JAWWAC010000051.1, on the reverse strand, counting down.
CTGGATGAGCCCGCCTCGGCACTGGATCCCATTTCCACCCTGAAAATCGAAGAACTGATTCACGAACTCAAAGATCGTTTTACTATACTGATTGTGACCCACAACATGCAGCAGGCGGCCCGTGTGTCGGACTACACCGCCTTTATGTACATGGGGGACATGGTGGAGTTTGGCGAGACCAATGACATCTTCACCAACCCCCACAAGAAACAGACCGAAGACTACATCACGGGCCGCTACGGCTAAGGACGCACACTCATGGTTGCCGATAAAGAAAGTTATTCACAGCATATTTCCCACAAGTTCAATGAAGAGCTCAACGAACTGAAAAACCACCTGATGGTGATGGGCGGTCTGGTGGAGCAGCAGGTGGCGGATGCCATTGAGGCCCTGATGGAAGGAGACACCGAAAAGGCCATGGAAGTGCGCCGCCGCGACAAGGAAGTGGACAAGCTGGAGCTGACCATCGACGACGAGGCGGTGCATGTGATTGCCCGGCGCCAGCCGGCGGCCAGTGACCTGCGCCTGGTGATGTCGGTGGTGAAGATGGTGGCGGATCTGGAACGCATCGGTGACGAGGCCAAGAAAATCGCCAAGCTGACCATCGAGATGGGCGATGATGTCCGGTCCAATCGCCGCAGTTTTGTGGAGGTGCGCAATATCGCCCTCCATGTGCGCAGCATGATCCGCGATGCACTGGATGCCTTTACCCGTCTGGACACGGCACAGGCCCTGGCGGTGATGCGTGAAGACGATGACGTGGACGAGGAATACAAAAGCGCCACCCGCGCGCTGATGACCCATATGATGGAAGACCCCCGCAGCATCTCCGGCTGCCTCAACCAGATGTGGGTGCTGCGCTCACTGGAGCGGGTGGGGGATCACGCGGACAATCTGGCCGAGCATGTGATCTTCATGGTGGAAGGCACGGATGTGCGCCACACCTCGGTGGAGGAGATTGAGAAGGTCGTGGGCAAGAAACGCTGAGAACAAAGCCCTGTCCGGATGGGCATAAGGGCTCTGTGCCCCCTTGCGGGTCAGGGCCTTGCACCACTCCTTCCCCTAAAAGCCCTTTTTTCCCTGCAAAAACCCCCTTTTAAGGCCGGAAAACGGCCTTTTTTGGCTTTTTATAAAAGTAAAATCAACAGCTTGTCTTGGTCCGACCCGGCACTCAGGGGGTGGGGCGCCAGGGTTGGGCTTCTACGGCGGTGTTGTGGATGATGCGGTCCTGTGGGAAGTGGCAGGCGAAGGTGCTGCCTTTCCCCGGGGTGCTTTTGATGGTCAGGTGGGCGTCGTGGTTATAGAGCACGTGCTTGACGATGGCCAGGCCCAGTCCGGTGCCGCCGGTTTTCTTGTGGCGGCTGGGGTCGGCCCGGTAGAAGCGCTCGGTGATGCGGGGGATGTGCTCCTCCTCGATGCCGATGCCGGTGTCCGTGACTTCCAGGTGGGCTCCCCGTTTGTCAGCGTAATAGCGCATCTGGATATGGCCGCCATCGGGGGTGTACTTGACGGCGTTGAAGACCAGGTTGGAGAAGGCACTGCGCAACTGGGCGTCGTCCCCCACCAGCCAGCGGTCGTCCTCGATGCTCAGGGTAAAGCGGTGGTTCCGTTCACCGCTGAAGGCGATGGCGTCTCGGTGGATGTCTTTCAGGGCCTGGCTGACGTCCGACTCCGAGTCCCTTGTGGTGCGTTCGCTGGTCTCAAGACGCGAGAGCATCAGCAGGTCGCTGATCAGTGCCTCCATGCGGTCTGACTGGTGCTGCATGGTGGCCAGTGATTTGCGGAACAGCGGCGGCATGGAGTCCGCGTGCTCGTTGAGGGTTTCCAGGTAACCGCTGATCACCGTCAGTGGCGTGCGCATTTCATGGGAGACGTTGCTGACAAAGTCACGGCGCATCTGTTCCAGCTGGCGCAGGCGGGTGACGTTTTTCACGGTAATCAGACGGTCTTCTTCACCGAAGAGGTTGATCTGCACTTCCACCATCAGGAAGGGCCGTGCCGGTGAGCGGATCTCCAGTGGGTTGCTGTAGTCCTTCTGGTCGAAGTACTGGCGGAACTCCGGGGTGCGCACCAGGTTGTGGATGATCTCCCCCTCGTCCTTGCCCTGGCGAAAGCCCAGCAGGTATTCCGCCGAGCGGTTCCACCACTCAAGACGCCCCCGTGCGTTGGTCATGACCACGCCGTCACGCAGGGCATTGGTGGACTCCTGCACCCGGTTGATCATGGTCTGGAGCCTGTCCTGGGAGCGGATATGGCGTTTCTGCAGCTTGTAGATGGCATCAAACAGGTTGCCCCAGATGCCACGGCTTTCGGGCGGGTCCTTCAGGCTGCTTTCATGGAGCAGCCAGTGGTGCAGACGGCGCAGCTGATAGAGGGACCAGACACAGTAGAGGCCCAGTGCCACCACCAGGGACCAGGCCAGATGCCCCACCAGCCAGCCCGGTACGGCAAAGACCAGCAGCAGCAGGCAGAGGTCGCGCAGATGTCGGGGCCAGCCGGTTGTCATGGGGTGTCAGTGCGCCTTGCCGTTCAGATGTCCCGGGTGGAGAAGCGGTAGCCGGTCCCCCTGACAGTCTGTACCAGGGGGGCGTGGGCGTCTCCAAGGGCCTTGCGCAAACGGCGTATGTGAACGTCGATGGTGCGCTCTTCCACGTACACATTACCACCCCAGACCTGATCCAGCAGCTGTTCCCTGGAATAAACCCGCTCCGGGTGGGTCATGAAGAACTGCAGAAGACGGTATTCGGTGGGGCCCATGGACAGTGACTGGCCATTGGCGGAGACGCGGTGCTCCTGGGGGTCGAGACGCAGGCCATTGAATTCCACTGCCTGCTCCAGCCCCGGCGGTGTGGCCCGCCGCAGAACGGCCTTGAGCCGGGCCACCAGCTCCCGGGGTGAAAACGGCTTGGTGATGTAGTCATCGGCGCCGGTTTCCAGACCCTGTATGCGGTTGTCTTCCTCCACCTTGGCGGTGAGCATGATAATGGGGATTTCTGCCGTGGTTTCCTCCCGCTTGAGCCGCCGTGCCAGTTCGATGCCGGAGGTGCCGGGAAGCATCCAGTCCAGCAGGATCAGGTCGGGGCGGGCGTCCACGATCAGTGAGTGGGCCTGTTGTGCGTCTTCCGCTTCCAGATAGCGGTAGCCCGCCATCTCCAGTGCCACGGCAATCATCTCGCGGATGCCCGGCTCATCGTCCACGATAAGAATGGTCCTGTCTGCCATCATAATGGTGCCAAGCCTCTATTACTTAACTCGTGCTGTCATTAAAGCGTCATTCTATGACAGTGTCATGACACGGGGTTAATCGCGAACGGGAGAGCCCGGCCATTGAGGCCAGTCAGACCCGACAGGAGGCGGTGGGTTCATACAATGGGGAAGGTGGCTGCCATGATGGACCAGGCCAGGGCGGCGAACAGCAGTCCGATCAGTGAGCCGGCGGCCACATCGCTGGGGTAGTGCAGCCCCAGCACCACGCGGCTGACCAGCACGCTCAGGGTGAAGGGCAGTACCAACAGGGCTAGTGTGGGGGCCTGTGCAAACAGCAGGGTATTGAAGCAGACCGCGTGCAGGCTGTGTCCGGAGGGGAAGCTGTAGCGGTCCAGCGGGGCGGTGGCACACTGGATGCTGGGGAAGGAGATAAAGGGCCGCTCACGCACCAGTGTGTGCTTGAGGGCCTTGTAGAACAGTGTGCAGACAATGCCGGACAGGGTCATGGTGATGGCCAGGTGCCATCCGGCAAGGCCCTTGAGGGCGGGCAGGGAGAGTATCAGCGCGTACCACAGCCAGCCGTCACCCAGCCGGCTGACCACCCGGAAATAGCCCCGGATCCAGCTGTAGCGGGTGGCGCGGTTGGCCCTCTGGCACAAGCGCCATTCCCACTGGTCGATGCGGCTAAACGCTATGGACTCTCTGCTTTTTGTCATGCTGCCCTCTCTGTGTTTGCAGTGACATCAGGTGCTTCTCAAACGCCTCCACCAGGGCCTGCCAGTCCAGGGTCAGTGCCTTGCGCCTGGCCTCCCGGCAGATGTCCTGTCGCAGGGAGGGCTGGTCCGCCAGGCGCATGGCGGCCCTGATAAAGCCCTCGTCGTTCTCCAGCGGTATCTTCATGCCGTTGACACCGTGGGTGATCAGATCCCTGGGGGCGGCATCGTCGAAAGCCACCACCGCCAGACCGCTGGCCATGGCCTCGGTGACCACATTGCCGAAGGTGTCCGATCGGCTGGGGAAGAGAAACAGGTCCGCCGAGGCGTAATGAGTCGCCAGTGCCTCACCGGTCTGTGTGCCACAGAAGATGTAATCCGGATAACGGCTCTGGAGTGACTCCCTCAGGGGGCCGTCGCCCACCAGGACAAAGCGGGCATTGGGGTGAATGGCGTGCAGCCTCTGGAAGCTGGCCACTGCCTGGACCAGGTTCTTCTCCGCCGCCAGTCGCCCCACATAGAGCACCGCTACCGCACCGTCCTTCAGCCCCCACTGCTCTCGCAGGCTCTGGCTGCGGTGCTCGGGGCTGAACCGCTGGCAGTCCACGCCACGGCTCCAGCAGGCCACTCTCCGGATGCCCCATTCCGACAGTGTCTGCTGTATAAGACGGGTGGGGGCCAGTGTCAGGCCGCTGCGGTTGTGGAAGAGGGTGAGGTAGCGCCGGATCAGTGGCTCGATAAAACCGGCCTTGTAGAAGCGGCAGTACTGATGGAAATTGGTGTGAAAGCCCGTGGCCACCGGGATGCCCAGCTGGCGCGCCACGCTCAGTGCCGACCAGCCAAGGGGGCCCTGTGTGGCGATGTACACCGCATCCGGCGGCTGCTTGCGCCACTGGCGGCGCAGCCGTGCCCCGCAAGCCAGGCCAAAGCGCAGGTCCGGGTAACCGGGCAGGGGCAGTCCCCATGTCACCGTCTCGGTGTCACAGTGGGAGCGCCAGCCGGGCCTGGACTCACCGGACTGTCTGGGCCGCACCACTTCCACCCGGTAGCCACGCGCCTGAAGCCCACGGGACAGGTAGTTCAGTGTGTTGGCCACACCGTTCACCTCCGGCGCAAAGGTCTCCGTGACGATGCTCAGACAGGGCTGAGTGCTGCGGTCCATGACGTCTCCCTCGATCGTTCCGGTGGACAGGTTTTGTACAATCGACAGGGGCATGATGGGCAATGAGGGTGACGGTTTGATGACAGGCCGGGGAGAAACAGTAAGGAGGTGCTGATGGGGTGAGAGGGTTTGCAGGAAGTGGTCGTGGTTCAGGTGGCGTGTTTAGTGGCCCGTCCTGTCGAAGAAGGCAAGCGGATGCGCCTCTTTGAGTTCGGTGGCTGATCCAGTGAAGGGGGCTCAGAGCCTTGGCGTTTGGGCTCGAGTGTTCCGACGCGTCCGTCTTCAGGCCAGGCGTTGCCGATGTGGGCACGAGCGAAACGGAGCGACAGGCAGTCGTGCACGCCTCAAGCCAGTGGGGGAGTCTGGGAAGAGAGCGCTCGCGCCCGGTGTCAGAACCGATCGGTGTTATCGCCACGGGTTGTGTCGCCGGGTTGAACACTACCGTGATGCAGAAAGGTCCTGAATTTTCGTCAATTCAACCGATAAGGCGCGTTTTTTGTCAATCTTTGTTGCCACTGCTTGAGAGACCGTTGGATCTGAAATACATTGATTTTGATCGCTATCCGGCGTCTGGTTTGATTTTTGGGCATGGATGTGGCCATTGACGGAGGGCTGTACAGTGCCATCAGCAAAGTATTTCAGAGGGTTGATTGTCACGCTGCTGGCGTGTCTCGTGGCTGGCCCGGTTCAGGCATCCAGTATTTTTTTGTTCAGTAACAATTTTGAAATGTATCAAAGTCGAGATCTTCGCTATGCAGTAGGTTCCGAGACGGTCAGGTTCACTTTTGATTGGGCAATGGTGAAAACACCCGTTAACCTGAGTCCGAACTGTGCAAAAAATTTGGATGGGGAGTGGTATTTTGACTCAGAGGCTCAGCCCAGTATTGGTATTGTGCCTGCTCAGAGATACGGAGTGAGTTTTAAATCAGTGAACGCTGAATTTTTCCCTCTTTCCCAGCGTTAAGGTGATTCAATACAACAATGAACAGACCCCATTATTTTTCAGCGGCATGGGCTTTTGCTTCACGCGGTTCAACACTCACCATTGCAGTTTTTGCGATGGGTGTTTTCCTTACAGTGCTGGAAGGGAAAAAAACAGTTGACATGCTTGCTGAGGAGGATCAAGAGTACTTTCAGCAGGTGACAGACAATAACCTGGAGCAGATCCAGGAACGGATGGAAACGTACGGGCAAGTCCTCAGAGGCTTGAAAGCGCTGTTCGTGGCGTCGAAACATGTTTCTAGGAGTGAGTTCCAACGCTATACGCAAGAGCTTGAGCTCTTGCAGAATTACCCGGGAATTCTTGGCATTGCGTTTGCCGTCCAAATCGAGCCGGATGAAGTCGACCCTTATACAGCTCAAATCCGTGCCGAAGGATTCCCGGGGTTTACGCTTTTTCCCGAAGGTGAACGGGAGCAGTACACCGCCATCCAGTTTATCGAACCATTCAGTGGAAACAATTTGAAAGCTTTCGGGTTCGATATGTATTCCGAATCGGTTAGACGTGAAGCAATGGATCGAGCCCGGCTTTCTGGTGATCTGGCACTTTCAGGCAAAGTGAGTTTGGTGCAGGATGCCGATCGGGGCCCCATTGCCGGTGTGTTGCTGTACCTGGCTCTTTACCAGGGAAGCGGCAGTCAGACGGAGGTTAATACAGACGAAGTTTTGGGCTGGGTTTACGCGCCTTTCAGTATGGACATATTGATGGAAGGTATTCAGCTGGATCGGTCGAGAGTTGACTTCAGCATTTATGACGGGTCATCCGTGAGTGCAGAGGCTCACCTGTATTCGTCGACGGATAAGTTGAAAAAAACCACTCAACTTTCTTTTCAGCGAACTGAGCAGCTTCGAATTGCACAACGAACCTGGACGGTTGTTTTCGCGTCAGACGGTATTATTTTAGAGCATGAAAGCCCTGAGCTAATCCCAGTGTTGTTTGGGGGTGGCTTATTGACAGTGTTGATGACGTTGCTCGTCTGGTCGTTGTCCTCCGGCAAAAAGCGTGCTGAGGCCAAGGCAGCGTCAAAAAACAGAGAACTGCAGGAGACAGAGTTCCGATTGAAGTCAGCTTTGTCCGGCGCCGGACACGGCGTTTGGGATTGGAACAACCGTACCAATGAAGTGACTTTTGACGCTAACTGGAAATCCATGCTGGGGTATGGCAATAATGAGATCAAAAATGATTTTTCAGAGTGGCAGCGGTTGATACACCCCTTTGACCGGGAGTGTGCTGAAGCGGCTATCAACGAATTCCTCAATCGTAAAAGCAAAACCTACAGCCTTGAACACAGGCTCAGAACCCGCGACGGACAATGGAAGTGGATCCTTTCCCGGGGTGACATCGTGAGCTGGACCGAAGAGGGCCAGCCTGCCCGCACCATAGGTACCCACACGGATATCACCGAACGGAAAAGTCTAGAACTGGCGCTTAGTGAGAGCGAACAACGGTTCAGAGAAGCATTCGAAACAGCAGCCGTGGGCATGGCACTGGTAGGGTTGAATGGCGAGTGGCTTGAAGCCAATCCATCTTTGCTGGAAATGCTGCAGTATTCACAAAAGGAATTACAAAAGCTGACCTTCCAGGATATTACCCACCCTGATGATCTGAACCTCGATCTTGAGCAACTGAGTGAGCTCACTGCCGGAAAAATACGTAGTTATCAAATGGATAAGCGCTATTTCCGTAAGGATGGCTCTATTTTCTGGATTCGCCTCAGTGCTGCCATGGTGAAAGACGGGGATGGGAACCCCATTCACTATGTTGCTCTGATTGAGGACATCAACGAGCGTGTGAGGCTTCAGCAACAAATTCTGCATCAGGCCAGTCATGATTCGTTAACGGGGCTTCCCAATCGCTGGCTATTGGATGACCGGTTGGTTAGCGTTTTTTCTTTAAGCCGTCGAAAAAAGCGACCATTTGCTCTCATGTATATCGATGTTGACCATTTTAAGCAGGTCAATGACATTCATGGGCACGATGTTGGCGATAAATTGCTTAACTGGCTGGCCAACAGAATAAGCGCCTGTATCCGAGTCTCGGACACCCTCGCTCGCCAGGGTGGGGACGAATTCGTGTTGATATTGACGGATATTAACGAACCAGGCGAAGCAGAACTGATAGCTTGCAAGATTTTAAATGAGGCCAGGGGAGCGTTTGATGGCGGTCATGTTCAACTGCAGGTTTCGCTTAGCATCGGCATGGCTGTTTATGACCCGGTGAGCTCTGATTCGGTTGATGACTTGTTGAAGAAGGCTGACATCGCACTCTACCGAGTAAAGCGCGCGGGCAGGAACGGTTATCGGATCTATCAGGACGAGGACGAATAATGTGCATGTCGACGGCCTCTACGCTGGGCATTGGATCGACAGCATTCACTCACTAAGCGCCTGGATGCTGTTCTGAATGTTCTGCCGTACTCCCGGCATACCATTTTGTACAGGCGGTCGCCCTCGACCTGCTTTAGGACCTTGACGACCTGGGACCGCAGTACCGTAACTCGTTCATACGGCTCCCCGCCTGCTTTTTTGTGGGCCGGAGTATTTTCATTACGCATGCACCGATGTTAAGGGAGGGTGACATTGCTAGCTGGTGTCCCATTAGGCCGTAATTAAGAGGGCTCAGAATGCGATATTCTGGTAATGACACCATAATTTGGCCGCGAATTGCCCTCATGAATTGGCCGCCCCCTTCCAAAACGGACTTTTTGAGACTGACCATTCTTGTTTAAAAGCCCAAGCCACCCTGACCACCGGAAAAAGCCCGCTTTGAAAATGGATCTAACGCAGTTTGGCCCATGAAAAAGGTCCGTTTTAAAAGCAGAGCACATTGATAAAAGCGGACCTTTTTGCTGCTTAATTCTGGAACATAAAGTGCGCTTAGGTCGCAAAGCGAACATTCGGGCGAAGCACCAAGCCCAGCCACTTGTTTAATTGTTTGGACTAGCCAGTGACCACGCACCACATGATGAAAGCAACCATGCATCCAACAAATTTGGCTACCGATTTTTTATGGTAACGCTCGCCTTCAGGTTTGAAGTTTTCAATTGGCGAAGGTAATAAGAGTTTTTGGTCAGCTTCCGCTTTACGTATATTGCCGCCCCACAAGCTTGCTGACTGGCTCAATCAGACCTTGAGTTCAATTGCGTTCGTTGGGCTCTGGTTATAAAAAGCGAGCAATCGAACTATATCTGACGATAGAAGTTTCGAACTATCAGGCTATATTGAGAGGAGCATCATCATACATTAACAAAACTTGGACTCAGATAATTATTTTTAAATAAAACCAATGACAAAAACAGGTTGAAAATATTTAGGAGACGCTTGTATTGAATGCTTACCTGCGTGGGAAGGTTTGATTAATAGACGAAAATAAAATAATTTTCACTCTCTAAGTAACATTTAATAGATTTTAACATATAAAACATGATTCGCCATGTATTTTAATTTTAGGAAAAATAACTTTTTTATTTTACCTGTACTCTTAAGCCTAGACATTTTCACATCGTACTAAACAGACTCTCGACTTGAATATCGGCGCCTGTGAGCAAATCTTTTGTACTATAGAGGAGGTGTGTCAGGGTTAATTTGATACCCCTACAGAAATCCAGCGTACCATACCACCGTATTAATAAAACTATCAGTTACATGATGAGAACTGTGATGAAGAATAGGACAGCACAACATCGCGTCGCTCGGCGGTCCTTCCCGACAGGCCCCGTGACAGCAGCGTATAAACGCATGGTGGATTCGGGGGAGTTGCAGCGAGATGACGCGCAGGTAGCTCTGGCGGCAAAATTCGATGCCCTGCACGAGTCTCTTACCTCGCTCCCACCCGTATCAGTACGCAGCGACGAACCGACAGAGGGCAGCTCTAAAAACAGCAGTTCACTGTTACGGTTACTGGCGCGATCCCTGGCTCAAGCTCAGTCCTTTCTTCGAGTTAAGTTCCATTTGTGGTCTTTTGGTCCACCACCGCGAGGCATGTACATTCATGGACCGGTCGGGGTCGGCAAGAGCTTTCTAATGGATCTCTTTTACGCGTCGGTTTCTGTTCCTGATGATGGTTCTTGCTGTACTAATGACAGCCACAAACACATAAACATAACCAAACGCCGCGTCCACTTTCACGAATTCATGCTAGACGTCCATCGTCGAATCTTTGTCTACAAACAGGAACACCCACAAGGTGATGCGATCCCCGTCATTGCGCAACAATTGGCACAAGAAGCTCAACTCCTCTGTTTCGATGAATTTCAAGTAACAGAAATTGCCGATGCCTTGATTTTGAAGCGACTGTTTTCATCATTATTGGATTGGAATGTCGTGATGGTGGCCACCTCGAATCGATCCCCAGATGCCTTGTATGAGGGAGGCATCAACCGCTCCCTCTTTTTGCCATTCATCGACATGTTGAAAAACACGTCCGACATTATTTCTATGGAGGATTCCCAGAAGGATTATCGACTTGAAAATCGAGCGGATGGTCAATCCTATTTTTGGTCAAGTAATGATATTCATGGCGATAATAATACTAACAACAACATACAGGCGCAGTTGGAAGAAATATTTGGTGACACTGCATCCGGAACTGAGGCCGAGACCATTCCTGTACTCTTTGGTCGCACCGTCCAGGTTGCCCGATTCAATGACCGGTGTGCCTGGTTTGACTTTTCCGAGCTGTGCTACCAACCGCTTGGGGCGGCTGATTATATTTCACTCTGCGGCCGATTTCCGGTCATCATCATGGAACGCGTCCCCCAGCTGGATGCCAATCACCTCAACGAAGCGCGACGGTTCGTGACCCTCATTGACGCGTGTTATGAATCTCGCACCCGCTTGGTGCTGGCGGCACAAGTCCCGCTCGACGAATTGTTTGTTGATTTTGAAGCGCAAGTCGAAAGCAGTGATGGAGATGAAGAATTGATTGTCAATGAGAAGGGGGGGAACTCGAGTTCGTTTGCGACGACCATGATTCGCACCAAAGAGGGAGAATATTATGAGTGGTCGGCGACGGGTCGAATTGGCGTGTCACTGGCACAACTATCGTCCGCCAATGATCTCGCCTTTTCCTTTCGTCGAGCCGCGTCTCGGTTGGTTGAAATGGGAGGAAATGAATGGGGACGGCAATGACTAAAGGTCTTTATCTTGCAAACCTATGTCAGGGCAGTTCATGAATCTGATCTGGCCGATGGATTTGGGCTCACTTCAGTTCCTGCCTCTCTGCACAAAAAGTGCGGGCCCGTAATGAAAGACCTCGGATGGCAATGCTTGTTTCCCTCATCAACCCGATGCGTTCATCCAATAGCCGGTTATGTGTGCCGACATCATCTTCACCATTCAACCTATTCGCGGCAATTAAGACAGGCAGTTATAGCCAGTGGCATTAATAAACGAGTCACGGCACATACCTTTCGGCATGCCTTTGCGACAGAGTTATTAAGATCTGGAAGTGATATTCGAGCGGTGCAGGAAATACCCGGGCACAGCGATATCAGAAAAACTGAAATCTACACGCATCTATTAAGCGATCGACGGGCGGGAACCGTGAGTCCTTTTGATCGATTGCCAGGTTCATATAATGCGCTTCATTTTGATCGTTGTGGTGGGAAAAAAGCCATCATTTTTTATCGTCACTAATGTTCGCTTTTGTTTAAGAGCTTGAGCTTATATGACCGTCCAGAAAGGGCCGCTTTGAAAACGGAGTGCATTGATAAAAGCGGATCATTTTCAGGATGACTGCACTTGATAACACGCATAATCAACTCCTTTTGATCGCCAATGTTCCGCCAAGTTCGGGGCCCGGTTTAAAGGGTTCAAATGGATGTTGCCGGGCGCGAGATTCCACCCTATATTTGTAACAATGACAGTCCCATTCGACAAAAAAAATCGCTACTTCCACAACGGCAAGCGTATTCTTCTAGCCTTTGCCAGCCAGACTGACACCGCAAAAGCTCTCGCAAAACGGATCTATGAACACAACCCATCCTTGTGCGATCTGGTAAATCTGGCGGAGATTGAACCCGAGACGCTGGAGCAATACGGGCGCCACATTTTTATTGTCTCGACATTTGGTGAAGGAGAGGCGCCCACGGAGGCGCGTCCCTTCGCACAGGCGCTCGACCAGTCGAGCATTAATCTGGACCAGGTAAAATTTGCGGTGCTGGCTCTGGGTAACCGGCAGTACGCGGACTTTTGCGGTTTTGGTAAACATCTGACCCAACAACTGCTTCGTCGGGGCGCGGACCCGCGAGTTCCGACCACCGAATTGCATCGTAATGACGCCGCCGTGTTCAGCCATTGGTGGCAGAAGCTGTCGGAAACCTTTGGCCTCGCGCTGGAACCCGATATGTGCGACTGGGAGGTGGCGACCGTGATGGATACGGAGGAGCGAACCGAGTCAGCGCTCGACCTCATCTTTTACATTCAGTCTCTGGAGCATGAACAGGCGACAGCTCTTCGCTTTAAGCCCAAACGAAAAAATCCTAACCTCAAGCCATTTGTCGCCGAGATCAACCCGGACCCCTCGAATCCCTTTACTCGTGTCCGAATCACTGCGGACCATACAAAGCTCGACAAGAGCGGAACCGCCAAACTACTGTTGTCTGCACAGCCAGGCGATAAGTGGCACGTTCAGGTGACAGGCTCAGAAAATGACGACTGAGCCGCTTCTTTGGGCAAACCGAGAAGGCGTTGGCTTCGGCTCGGTGAAGGCTTACCGCGGTCGTTGCAAAATCAGACGCTGTGGTCGCAAAGCGAACGTCCAGATTGACCAATTGCGTACAATTCGCGACGCCAGCTCATCAAAAATCACGAAAAGGGCCCGCTCACCGCACCATTCGGGCGTGTTCCAATCTTTCATCAGCCCTAAGCGGCTGATCGCATTCTGGCGTAAATGGCCTTTGCATGCTTGAAAGACCGAACTAATCCTCGCTATGGGCTTCTTTGTCATCGGCCACGAGATAAGAGAGCGGCAGATTCGGCAATGATTGGTCAATCAGTGCTTCGAGTTGTCCGGACTCTTTCAGGTTTCCTAGACCAAGGTTGAAAACCTGCAGATACTCTTTGTTCTCCGGGATTGCCCGGGACAGAATCAGATAGAGGTAGTCCAACTGCAGCGGCTTGGCATGGAAAGTGATTTTATCTTCCAGTCCCAGTGTTTCCAGTGTAACCACCCCCTAAAATCGGTGCATGCGTGACTTGTATCCGCCCTGCGTGTTTCTTCCCAGCGCTCCGCTTGCCTCATTGTAGGCCGGAGAACTCTAATTACGTATGCACCGATTTTAGGGGATGGTTACAGGTGCATCACAGAGGACAGCAGGTGTTGTCAGTCAGTGTCCCATGAGTGTCCCATTTGAGAATTATGGGAGGGCTTCTGATGCGTTGGAATCTCGTAACCTATTGAAAATAATGGTGGGCCCGGCTGGACTCGAACCAGCGACCAAGGGATTATGAGTCCCCTGCTCTAACCAACTGAGCTACAGGCCCTTTTTACAGGGTAGGGTGGTGCGGGGTGCGACTGGTGCCGCTTGGGCGGGGGCCATTATACCCATGGGGTGGGGCCCCCGCCAGCGGTGGATCAGGGTGGTGCTCAGCCCTCGTCGATGAAGCTGCGCAGGTGGTCGGAGCGTGAAGGATGGCGCAGTTTGCGCAGTGCCTTGGCTTCGATCTGGCGGATCCGCTCGCGGGTGACGTCGAACTGCTTGCCGACTTC
>JAWWAC010000050.1:0-22047 GCA_033721915.1 Oleiphilaceae bacterium | reverse complement strand
TAGTTGGCCATGGAGTAGGCACGGACGATGTCTTCCTTCACCACGGACTTGTGCTGCCAGAGGTTATGCTTGTCCCAGTCCTCGTGGTACTCCTCGTCGATGTCGAAATCCTTGAAATGCACCTCGTGTGGGGGCGCCTCAAGCTGCACATAGCCGCCGGCACGGAAATCCACATCCACCCCTTCCGGCAGGGTCAGTATGGTTTCCTTGATGAAGGTGGCGCAGTTGTGGTTGGAGTGCACGGTGCATTCCCAGCGCTCCACACCAAAGAATTCCTCCGGCACTTCCACCTTCATGTCCTGCTTGACCGGCACTTGGCAGGACAGGCGCCAGCCTTCCTTGATCTCACGGGGTGTGAAATGGCCGGTTTCCGTGGGCAGTATGGCACCGCCGCCGTCCAGCACCTTGCACTTGCACTGGGCGCAACTGCCGCCGCCGCCACAGGCGGAGGACAGGAAGATCCCCTGCTCGGCCAGCTTGCCCAGCAGTTTGCCACCGGCCTGGGTCTTCACGGTGTGATCCGGGTCGTCATTGATCTCGATAACGATATCGCCGGTACTGACCAGCTTGGAGCGGGCCCCGAGGATCACCGCCACCAGTGACAGTACAATGACGGTGAACATGACCACGCCAAGTATGATTTCTGTACCCATGGTTACGCCCTATTGGTTCATGTAAGGGTTCAAAATATGCCGTTGTACGGCGGCTTACAGGGAAATACCCGAGAACGACATGAAGCCCAGTGACATCAGGCCCACCGTCATGAAGGTAATGCCAAGCCCCTGCAGTCCGGCCGGCACATCGCTGTATTTGAGTTTTTCACGGATACCCGCCAGGACCACAATGGCCAGTGCCCAGCCAAGGCCGGCACCGAAGCCGTAGGCCAGACTCTCACCAAAGGCGTAGTCCCGCTCCACCATGAACAGTACCGCACCCAGTATGGCGCAGTTGACCGTAATCAACGGCAGGAAGACGCCCAGTGCGCCATAGAGTGCCGGCACGTACTTGTCCAGGAACATCTCCATGATCTGCACCAGGGCCGCAATCACACCAATGTAGGTGAGAAGACCGAGAAAGCTCAGGTCAACATCCGGCAGACCGGCCCAGGCCAGAGCCCCGTCCCGCAGCACGTAGTTGTAGATCAGGTTGTTCACCGGCACAGAGACTGACAGCACCACCACCACGGCAATGCCAAGGCCCATGGCCGCTTCCACCTTCTTGGAGATCGCCAGAAAGGTACACATCCCCAGGAAGAAGGCCAGTGCCAGGTTTTCAACGAAGACCGCCTGGATAATCAGACTGATGTAATGTTCCATGGTCAGAAGGCCTCCCGCGTCTTGTGGGCGGACATCTTGAACTCATCCTCCTCGATCTGCTCGGTTTTCCAGGTGCGCAGCCCCCAGATAAAGAAACCGATCAGGAAGAAGGCGCTCGGTGGCAGCAGCATCAGGCCGTTGGGCACGTACCAGCCACCCTGATTGACCGTGGGCAGGATCTGGATGCCCATGAGGGCACCGGCACCAAGAAACTCGCGGAAGACCGCCACCGCCAGCAGCACAACGCTGTAGCCGACACCGTTGCCAAGCCCGTCCAGGAAACTCATCCAGGGCCCGTGCTGCATGGCAAAGCCTTCAGCGCGGCCCATGATGATGCAGTTGGTAATGATCAGCCCCACGAACACCGACAGCTGTTTGCTCATCTCGTAGGCGTAGGCCTTGAGCAGCTGGTCCACCACAATCACCAGCGAGGCGATAATGGTCATCTGCACGATGATCCGGATGCTGCTGGGGATCTGCTTGCGAATCAGCGACACGGACACGTTGGAGGCGCAGACCACGGCAATCACCGAGGCGCACATGACCAGCGTGACCTGCAGGCTGCTGGTCACCGCCAGCGCAGAGCAGATACCCAGTATCTGCAGTGCAATGGGGTTTTCATTGAGTATGGGGTTAAAGAGTACTTCTTTCGCTTTCAAATCAGCCATGATCAGATTTCCCCCTGCCTGGCTTTCTTGAGGAACTGGGCGTAGCCCTGTTCACCCAGCCAAAATTCCATCATGTTATCAACCCCCCGGGAGGTCAAGGTGGCCCCGGACAGGGCATCGATATCATGCTCGTCGCTCTTGGGCGCCTTGACCACCTGGATGCGTGGTTGTGTCATGTTCTCTTTGTCGTAGATTTTCTTGCCGGGCCACTGGGCCTGCCAGCGCGGGTTCTCGATCTCGCCACCCAGGCCCGGTGTCTCCGCGTGCTCGTAGAAGCCCAGGCCCACCACGGTATTGGCGTCCCCTTCCAGAGCCAGGAAGCCGTACATGGTGGACCAGAGACCATAGCCATGCACCGGCAGCACGATGCGCTTGATCTCACCCTGGTCATCACGCAGCACATAGGCCTTGGCGTAATCCACCTGGCGGTTGATGCCGGCCGGGTCATTTTCCAGCTCGTGGGACAGCTTGGGGTCACGGGCGGCACGACGCTCGTCGTACTCCGCCGCATCACTCACGCCCACGGTTTCCGGGGGCACTATCTCGCCAGTGCCCATTTCCACCAGCAAAACCTCGAACTCGTCAAAGGCGGAGCGCACTTCCTCGGCGCTGGCCCCCTTGGTCAGCATGCCGGCCGCGGACAGCATGTTGGAGCGGATGCTGAGCTGCTCATTGGTGGTCTGCACCGGACGCAGCGCCACGGCCGCCGTGGAGACGATCACGGAAAAGGCCACACTCAGCAGGAGCGCCACGATCAGGGTCCGGCTGATACTGTCTTTAGATTGCGCCACGGGCGAGCCTCCTCTTGATATTGGCCTGCACCACCAGATGGTCGATAAACGGAGCAAACAGGTTGGCGAACAGAATGGCCAGCATGATGCCCTCCGGGAAGGCCGGATTCACTACCCGGATCAGCACCGTCATCAGACCGATCAGGGCACCGAAGAGCCATTTGCCGGTATTGGTCATGGAAGCCGACACCGGGTCCGTGGCCATGAAGAACATGCCGAATGCCAGCCCCCCCATCACCAGGTGCCAGTAGGCCGGGATTTCAAACATGGGGTTGGTGTCTGAGCCCACGGCATTGAGCAGCATGGAGGTGCCGATCACCCCCAGCAGCACGCCAAAGACAATGCGGTAGGAGGCGATCTTCATCACCAGCAGTATGCTGCCGCCGATAATCACCATCAGTGTGGATGTCTCGCCCACGGAACCCTGCATGACGCCGGTAAAGGCGTCAAACCAGGTCATCATGTTGCGTACCCCTTCCATGCCGCTCTGTGCGGCCACACTCAGCACCGTGGCGCCACTGAAGCCGTCCACGGCCGTCCACACCTGATCCCCGGAAATCTGGGCCGGATAGGCAAAGTACAGAAAGGCACGCCCGGTGAGTGCCGGGTTGAGGAAGTTCTTGCCGGTACCACCGAAGATCTCCTTGCCCACCACGATACCGAAGGTAATGCCCAGTGCCACCTGCCACAGGGGGATGGTGGGTGGGAGGATCAGGGCAAAGAGTATGGAAGTGACAAAAAAGCCTTCGTTGACCTCATGGCGGCGCACTGTGGCAAACAGCACCTCCCAGAAGCCACCGACCACAAAGGTGACAAAGTAGATGGGCAGGAAATAGGCCGCCCCGTAGATCATGTTGTCCCAGATGCTGGACGGGTCGTTGCCGGCAAAGGCGGCAATAAAGGCCGAGCGCAGCCCCTCGTCCATGGCCAGACCTTCGGCGGCGAGGTAGCTGTTGGCCTGATAGCCCACGTTCCACATGCCGAAGAACATGGCCGGGAAGACGCAGAGCCAGACGGTGATCATGATGCGCTTGAGATCAATGCCATCACGCACGTGTGAGGTGGAACGGGTTACCGTACCGGGACTGTAGAAAATGGTATCCACCGCTTCGTACAGCGGGTACCACTTCTCGTACTTGCCCCCCTTTTCAAAGTGGGGCTCCAGCTTGTCGAAAAACTCTCTAAGCGCCATGATTTAGCCCTCAAACTCAATGCGTGTCAGGTTTTCCCGGAGAATCGGACCGTATTCGTACTTGCCGGGACACACAAAGGTGCACAGGGCCAGGTCCTCCTCCGCCAGCTCAAGCGCCCCAAGCAACTGGGCCTGCTCGGTATCCCCCACGATCAGTGAACGCAGCAGCTGGGTCGGCAGAATATCCAGCGGCATCACTTCCTCATAAGCGCCCACCGGCACCATGGCCCGCTCGCTGCCATTGGTGTTGGTGCTGAACGGCAGCTTTCTGCCAGGCATCAGCTTGGAGAGGTAAATGTTGAGCCGGGAGTAGCGGTTCATGCCCGGAGAGATCCAGCGCATAAACTCCCGCTTCAGCCCCTCCTCCAGAACGGTGATCTGACACACACTGCGAGCCAGATAGGCCACAGGCCCCCTTGCCGTGCGGCCGCCGAACACCGAGCCGTTGATCACCCGGACATCGGTGCGGGTTTCCAGTTCACCTTCCAGCAGCTCATTCAGGTTGGCACCAATACGGGTGCGCAACAGTCTGGGTTTCTTCACCTCGGGACCGGTCAGTGCCACGATTTGTTCCTTGGGCACCTCACCCTGGGTGAAAAGACGGCCGATATCCATGACCTTCTGGTAGTTGATGGTCCAGACCGTCTTCTGCTGGCTCACCGGGTCCAGGAAATGGATATGGGTGCCCACATTGCCCGCCGGGTGGGGGCCGCTGAAGCTGTACTGCTCGAAGGCTTCGCCGGAAGGCAGATCCACTTTTGTGTCAGGGCCACCACAGACAAACACCTTGCCACTGGTCAGACGGCTCAGCACCTGCAGGCCATTGCTGAATGCCTTGGGGTCCGTGTCGATAATGACCGTGGGATCCACCGCCAGGGGGTTGGTGTCCATGACGGAGACAAAGATGGAGTGGGGCTCGCTGTCAATGGCCGGCACCTTGTCGTAGGGCCGGGTGCGCAACAGTGGCCACAGACCGGACTCCACCAGGTTATCCACCACCTGCTGCCTGGGCAGGCTGGCCAGGCCGGATTCGCTGAACTTCTCGAAGGTCTCCGCCTCATCACCGTCAATCTCGATGACAATGGACTGGAAAACACGTCGCTCACCACGATGGATGGCCTTGACCACACCGGCACCGGGGGAGGTATAGCGCACGCCTTCGTTCTTTTTATCCGTGAACAGCAGGGTGCCGCGCTTGACGCGATCCCCTTCCCGAACCGCCATGGTTGGCTTCATGCCCACATAGTCAAACCCGGTCAGGGCCACTTCTCGGACACGGCGACCCTCTTCAATGGTGTGCTCGGGCGCACCATCAATGGGAAGATCCAGGCCTTTTTTGATTTTGATCATTAAATTCGCCCAATCACAAAAGGTGGAGAATGAATGTTGTGTGTCGCCACACCGGACACTGCCTGAGCCGGCGCCGAGCACCGTTACCAGGGCTCATCCTTGGCTCCAGGGGAACTTGATACGGCACTCTGGCCGCGGGAGGAAGTCCGGCACACCTGAAAACGGGCCAATTATAGAGGTGATAGTCCGGGTTTTCCAGATGAGAAGCCCGTCACGGGGGAATTTCCCCCCGCAACGGGCCGCCCGGTCACCGGCACAGACAGGCCTTGAATCCGGCGATTACGCCTCAGTTGCCGCCACGGCTGGGGAAGATCGGGAAGGTGACGCCGGCAATCTGGTTGACGATACGCACCAGCTGTGCGCTGTAGCCCGCCTCGTTGTCGTACCACACATAGAGCACCAGACGGTTGTTGCTGGCGATGGTGGCCTGACCGTCCACCACACCGGCGTGACGGGAGCCGACAAAGTCGGTGGACACCACTTCCGGGGAGTTGACGTAATCGATCTGCTTTTGCAGATCCGAGTGCAGGGCCGTCTCGCGGATGTAGTCATTCACCTCTTCCACCGTGGTGGGGCGGCTCAGGTTGAGGTTGAGAATGGCCATGGACACGTTGGGCGTGGGCACCCGGATGGCGTTACCGGTCAGCTTGCCATCCAGCTCCGGCAGCGCCTTGGCCACCGCCTTGGCGGCACCGGTCTCGGTCAGCACCATGTTCAGTGGCGCACTGCGGCCACGGCGGCTGCCCTTGTGGTAGTTGTCGATCAGGTTCTGGTCGTTGGTGTAGGCGTGCACGGTTTCCATATGCCCGTCCACGATGCCGTAACGGTCGTGGATGGCCTTGAGCACCGGCGTAATGGCATTGGTGGTACAGGAGGCGGCGGAAAGAATCCGGTCATCCTCGGTGATGGCGTGGTTGTTGATGCCGTGGACGATGTTCTTGATATCCCCCTTGCCCGGCGCGGTCAGCAGCACACGGCTGACGCCCTTGGACTTGAGGTGCATGCCAAGGCCCTCCTTGTCACGCCAGACACCGGTGTTGTCGATCACAATGGCGTTATCGATGCCGTACTGGGTGTAATCCACCTGATCCGGGCTGTTGGCGTAGATCACCTTGATGTAGTTGCCGTTGGCAATAATGGCGGAGTTTTCCGTATCAATGGTGATGGTGCCCCGGAAGGAGCCGTGGACGGAATCACGGCGCAGCAGGCTGGCGCGCTTTTCCAGATCGTTCTTGGCACCGCCGTCACGGACCACAATGGCCCGCAGTCGCAGGTTGTTGCCGCCACCGGCCTTTTCCACCAGGATGCGGGTCAGGTAGCGGCCGATGCGGCCAAAGCCGTACAACACCACGTCCTTGGTCTCTTCCCGGTGGCACTGCTCCTTCTCCTGCTCGTAGCGGCCAACCACCGGACCCACGGCTTCATGGAGGAACTCTTCCAGGCTTTGCTTGCCCTTCTGGTTACGGAAGGCCACCGCCAGCTTGCCGATATCAATATGGGCCTGGCCCAGGTTCATCCGGTCCAGTGCTTCCAGAATCGGGTAGGTGTCATGAACACTCAGCTCGCTTTCCTCGATCTGGCGGACAAAGCGGTGAGACTTCATGATGTTGATCACGGACTGGTTGATGATGGCCCGACCGTAGATGGAGGTGACCACATTGTTCTTGCGATACAGGCGGCCAATCAGGGGAATCATGGCTTCTGTCAGCGCCTCGCGCTCTGTCCAGTCGGAAAAGTAATGGTTCAGTTGCTCCTGGCTCACGGTGCAGTACCTCACTATAGGCTTTAGGGCCGTCTGTATGAATGGCGGGTGATAAAATGGGTGCGTATTATCCAACTTAGCCGGCCAGTTCGCAAACCCGACGCCGTCAATGATGGCCCCCAATGAACAACGGCCCGGCAATGGCGGGGAGAATGACCGTGGCATGGGGGTGGCATGGCCGGATGGCGGGCCCTAGAATAGCGCCTTTTCCAGCGTCCAGGATTGTGCCCGATGATGACAGACTCCCACAGGGACCCTTCCAGTGCCATACCCGAAGCGCCGCACCGGCCGGGGGATCACCGCCACTGGGGGGGGCTGACCGGCAGCAGTGAAGCCTTCGCCATTGCCGAGACCGCCCGCCACAGTGAGCATCTGATCCTGGTGATCACCGCCACCACGGACGCCGCGCTGCAGCTGGAGCAGGAGCTGAATTTCTACCTGCGGGACCTCCCTTCACTGGAGCTGCTGTCACTGCCGGACTGGGAGACACTGCCCTACGACCTGTTCTCCCCCCACCAGGACATCATCTCACAGCGCATCCGCACACTGCACCGGCTTCCGGGGCTGAGCCGGGGTGTGCTGGTGCTGCCGGCGCGGACACTGATGCACCGCCTGGAGCCACCCGCATTCACACAGGGCAACACCCTGATGCTGGCCCCCGGGGACACCCTGGAGATCGGCCCCTGGCGGGAGCGGCTGGAGGCGGCCGGCTACCGCCATGTGGAGAACGTCTACGAGCACGGTGAATACGCTGTGCGGGGCGCCATACTGGATATCTTCCCCATGGGCTCCGAGTGGCCCTACCGCATTGAACTGTTCGACAACGAAGTGGAGACACTGCGCACCTTTGACCCGGAGAACCAGCGCAGCCGCGATCAGGTAGAACGGATCGCGCTGCTGCCCGCCAACGAGTTCCCCTGGGATAAAGAAGCCCGCATGCAATTCCGCAACCGCTGGTTCGAGCATTTCCCGGACGCCCCCCGTGAGGCGCCGGTGTACCAGGATGTGGCCGCGGGCATCCGGCCGCCGGGCATCGAGTACTTTCTGCCGCTGTTTTTCGATGAGACCGCCACCCTCTTCGACTATCTGCCACAGAACACCCTGGTGTTCACACCACCGGAACTGGAAAGCGCCTTCAACCATGTACAGGAAGAGGTGGCCAGCCGCTACGAGGGGCGCCGTTATGACCGGCTGCGCCCGATACTGCCTCCGGCGGCACTGTTTTTGCGCACCGATGAGTGCTTCAGCGCACTGGGCCACTACCCCCGTGTCAGCGGTTACCAGGTGTCCGTGGATGACAGCAGGGCCGGCCACCACAACCTGCCCATGGAAACCATGCCGGATATCGCACTGGACGGCCGCTCCAGCCGTCCCCTGGGCAAGCTGCAGGACTTTCTCAGTGAACACCGCCCCAGGTTGCTGGTGGCCGCGGACTCCGCGGGTCGCCGTGAGGCCCTGGAGGATCTGCTGGGTGAGCAGGGGCTGCCGCTGAGCCCCACGGACAGCTGGCAGCAGTTTGTCCACAGTGACCAGACACTGGCGGTGACACTGGGGCCACTGGAGCGGGGTTTCTGGTGCCCACAGGCCAACATCGCCGTTCTGGCCGAGGCACAGCTCTACGGCCAGCGTGTCATGCAGCGCCGGCGCCGTGAGAAAACCACGGACATCAGCGCAGAGGCCACCATCCGGGACCTTTCCGAGCTGCGCCCCGGCTCTCCGGTGGTGCACATCGACCACGGCGTCGGGCGCTACCAGGGGCTGCAGACACTGGACATTGAAGGCGATCCGGCGGAGTTTCTCACACTCACCTACGCCGACGACGCCAGGCTCTATGTTCCGGTGGCCAACCTGCACCTGATTTCCCGCTACAGCGGCAGCGACGATGCCACGGCACCGCTGCACAAGCTGGGCAACGAGCGCTGGAGCCAGGCCAAACAGAAGGCCATGGAGAAGATCCGGGATACCGCCGCGGAGCTGCTGGACATCTACGCCCGTCGTGAGGCGCGCAAGGGCTTTGCCTTTGAAAACCCACAGGAGGCCTACCAGGCCTTCGCCGCCGACTTCCCCTTCGAGGAAACGCCTGACCAGCAGGCGGCCATTGAAGCGGTGCGCCGTGACATGCAGAGCGAACGCCCCATGGACCGGCTGGTGTGCGGCGACGTGGGGTTCGGCAAGACGGAGGTGGCCATGAGAGCGGCCTTTATTGCCGCACAGAATGGCCGACAGGTGGTGCTGCTGGTACCCACCACCCTGCTGGCGCAACAGCACTACGAGAGCTTCCGTGACCGCTTTGCGGACACCGCCGTGCAGGTGGGCATGCTCAGCCGCTTCCGCACCGGCAAGGAACAGAGCCGGACACTGCAGAGAGACGCCGAGGGCAAGGTGGACATCCTGATCGGCACCCACAAGCTGCTGCAGGGTGAGCTCAACCTGCCCAACCTGGGGCTGGTCATCGTGGACGAGGAGCACCGCTTCGGCGTCAGCCAGAAGGAAAAGCTCAAGCAGTTGCGTGCCGAGGTGGACCTGCTCACCCTCACCGCCACCCCCATACCACGGACACTGAACATGGCCATGGGGCACCTGAGGGACCTGTCCATTATCGCCACACCACCGGCACGGCGACTCTCCGTGAACACCTTTGTGCGACAGCGTGACCCGGCGCTGATCAAGGAGGCCATACTGCGGGAAATCCTCCGAGGCGGTCAGGTCTACCTGCTGCACAACGAGGTCAACACCATCGACCGTCTGGCGGAGGAGATCCGCGAGCTGGTGCCACAGGCCCGTGTGGCCATCGCCCACGGGCAGATGCGCGAGCGGGAACTGGAACAGGTGATGACGGACTTCTACCACAAGCGCTTCAATGTGCTGGTGTGCACCACCATCATCGAGACCGGCATCGACATTCCCAGCGCCAACACCATCATCATCGAGCGGGCGGACAAGTTCGGTCTGGCACAGCTGCACCAGCTGCGTGGCCGCGTCGGCCGCTCACACCACCAGGCCTACGCCTACCTGATGACGCCACAGGACAAAAAGGTCACCCCGGACGCGGAGAAGCGCCTTGAGGCCATCGCCGCCGCCCAGGACCTGGGGGCGGGCTTTGTGCTGGCGACACAGGATCTGGAGATCCGTGGTGCCGGCGAGCTGCTGGGTGACGATCAGAGCGGCCAGATCGAGGGCATCGGACTGAGCCTCTACATGGAACTGCTGGATGAGGCGGTCAAAGCCATCCGCGAGGGTCGCACTCCCAATGCGGAACTGCCACTGCAACACGGCACTGAATTAAATCTTCGTATACCGGCGCTGATTCCGGACGACTACCTGCCGGATGTGCACAACCGCCTGGTGCTGTACAAGCGGCTGGCCAGCGCAAAGAGCCACGAGGCACTGCACGAGCTCCAGGTGGAGATGATCGACCGCTTCGGACTGCTGCCACAGCCGGTGAAAAACCTGGTGCGCCTCAATGAACTGCGCCTGCAGGCCGAGGCACTGGGCATCACCAAGGTGGAGGGCGGCGGTGAGTGGGCCAGGCTGGAATTCGCCCCGGACACCCGGGTGGACCCGCTGGTTCTGGTGAAACTGGTGCAACAATACCCCCAGGATTACCGTCTGGAGGGGGGCAGTCAGATGAAGTTCCGGCTGAACACCCGCGACACGGATGCTAAACTGCGCAGCCTGAGTGATTTCCTGGGCCGCCTGGAAGCGGACAGCGCCAAACCCAACTGAAGCGAATCCCTGTTATGAGACGCCCCAAGCCCATTCTGCCACTGCTGGCCCTCACCGGCCTGATACTGACCCTGAGCCTGCCGGTCCAGGCCAGCTCCGACCTCTACCGGGTGGAGCTGTTGCTGTTCCAGCGTCTCAGCCCGGGGCTGATACAGGAGGACATGTCCCGCCAGACCCGCGACTGGCTGCCCTCTGACGGCGTTCCCCTGTGGGTGGATACGGACTGGCAGAGCACCGTCACCGGCGCCTTCATTGACCGGATGCCCACAGAGGGACTGACACTGAAGCCGGTGCGGGACAGCCTGGAGCGCAGTGGCAACTACCGGGTGCTGTCCTTTACCGCCTGGAAAGAGCCGTTCCCAATGGACTACAAAACACCCCCACTGGTCGTGGACCTGACAAAGACCTTTGACGGCGAAAGAGCCATCAAGGGCTTTATCCAGATCGAGCGGCGCCGTTACCTGCACGTCAATGCCCAGCTCTACGACCTGCGTCCTCTGGAGGAAAGCGACTTCCGGGAAAGCACGGAGGGCAGCCCGCAGCCGTCACAGCAACAGACCGGGCAAAGCCTGGGACCGGGCCGGAACACGACCGTGCCGCTGGCGGGTCTCAGTGGCGAAGGTGACGATGGACTGGGTGGACCGGCACCGCAGTGGGAGACCACCACCTGGCTGCGTGAACTGCGCCGTATGCGCAGCGAAGAGGTGCATTACCTGGACTCTCCCACCATCGGCCTTCTGGTGTATTTCCACCCCCTGGAGGAAGCGTCTGACAGTGACACGGAGGCGGAAGACGGGGAGCCGGTAGCGGGAGACAGTGGCGGGGAATCCGCTGAGGGTTCGACGGCGCAGCCATAAACCGCTGCAATAGCCCCCTACAGCAGGCCGTCGCCACAGCCATCAAGCCCCGTCACACAGGGGCCCATGCGCCGGATCAGTAGGGGGACGTGGCCAGAAGACGGCCCAGAATGCGCTCCACCTGGCCGATCCCCTGCTCCAGCGCCGCTTCAATATCCGCCATGGTAATGGCCGCCTCGGTCTTGCCGGCGCCCCAGTTCACCACCAGCGCCAGACAGGCGTAATCCAGACCCAGCTCCGCCGCCAGTGCCGCCTCGGGCATGCCGGTCATGCCCACCAGGTCACAGCCATCCCGCTCCAGACGGCGCACCTCCGCCGCCGTTTCCAGGCGCGGGCCCTGTGTGGCCCCGTAGCAGCCAAAGTCGGTGGCCGTGATGCCCAGCCCGGCGGCCGTGTCCAGCAGCCGCTGCCGCAGACCCGGGGTGTAGGGCTCGGTGAAGTCAATGTGGTGGGTGCTCTCCAGGTCCCCTTCAAAGAAGGTATGGCCACGGCCCCAGGTGTAATCAATCAGCTGATCCGGCACCACTAGGCTGGCGGGAGGCATCTGCGGGTGCATGCTGCCCACGGCATTGACGGCAATGACCCGTGTCACACCCGCCGCTTTCAGCGCCTGCAGGTTGGCCCGGTAATTCACCTGGTGAGGCGGTATGCGGTGAGGGTCGCCATGGCGGGCCAGAAACACCACCCCCTGCCCCGACAGCTGGCCCATTGCCAGCGGCGCCGATGGGTCCCCCCAGTCCGTGGTCACCGACTGGCGGATGCTGATATTCAGCCCCTCAAGACGGGTCAGACCGGTACCGCCGATCACTCCCCACAACCCTTTACTCATAAGGACGCTTCTCTTTCATCATGACTGACGTTCCTGGGACTCCTGCTCGGGGTTGAGCGGCTCCTGGGACTGGACCACCCCTTTCTGGGAAGCCCCTTTCAGGGCCTTTTCATCCACGGAGGTGTCACCGCGCAGGAAAGACTCCGGTACCTCCTGGCCGCTGGCCATATGCAGCGTCCTGGTGGGGAAGGCCACCTCGGCGCCGTGTTCCTGGATGATCTGACTGACTTTCAGCAGCACATCCTGCTTGACCTCATGGAACTCCACCCAGGCACGGGTCTTGGTGAAGGTGTAGATCATGATATCCAGTGACGAGGCGTTGAACACATTGAAGTTGACGATGGTGGTGCGTTCGTTCTCGATCCCGTCATGATCAAAAAGCATCTGCCGGATATCCCTGACAATGTCCGCCACCCGGTGGATGTCCGAGTAACGCACCCCCACGGTCTCGAAGATGCGACGGTTGAACATGCGGGAGGGGTTCTCCACCGCAATGGTGGTAAAGACCGCGTTGGGGACATACAGGGGGCGCAGGTCAAAGGTGCGGATGCGGGTCACCCGCCAGCCGATGTTCTCCACGGTGCCCTCCACCGTGGCATCCGGTGAGCGGATCCAGTCCCCCACCTTGAACGGCTGGTCCAGGTAGATAATGGCACCGCCAAAGAAGTTGGCCAGCATGTCCTTGGCGGCAAAGCCAATGGCAATGCCGCCGATGCCACCAAAGGCCAGAACGCCGGAGAGGCTGTAGCCCATGTTCTGCATCATCACCAGACCGGCGGTGATGAAGATGATGGCCCGCATCAGCTTGCCGATGGCCGTTGCGGTGGTGTAATCCATGGGCTCGGGCACACGGTCCGATACCAGCAACTGCTCCGTGCCGCGCACAAACCCCAGCAACACCCAGGCCAGCAGTATGATGAAACCGAATCGCAGCAGATCCGCATTGGCGGTGAAAATTTCCGCCTCGGAAAACAGGTAGGCCACCTCGGCCGCCCAGAACACCCCCTGCAGCCAGACAAAGGCGTGCATGGGACGCCTCAGTGCGTGGATGAACACATCGTCCCAGAGGTTATCGGAAGCCCTGCAGCGATGCTCAATGCGCTTGAGCAGGTAGTTGACAATAAACGCCACCACCGCGGTCAGCACCACAAAGCTGGCAATCAGCAGCAGGCCTCGCATTTCCGTGGACTCAAGGCCCCAGGAGCGCAGCAGCTGGTCCAGATACTCCGGGTCCACCCACTGACTGCCTACCAGCAATGCCTCCGGCTGTTCTTCATCCATGGGCGTTTTCCTCCAGGCGCATGATGGCAGCGCGGGTGTCGCGGTAACGGGCCGTGCTGCGGTAAGCCCCCCTGGGCCCCTCCTGGGGCTTGCCGCGCATGCCCAGAAGCCGTGATGAGGCCTTGGCCTTGCGTTCATCCAGCCAGTCCGCCACGGTCAGCGCCGCCGCCGGGTCATTGCACACCAGGATCATGTCGCAGCCGGCGTCCAGTGCCGCACCGGCCCGCTGCGTCACATCACCGGCCACGGCGGCGCCGGCCATGGTCAGGTCGTCACTGAAAATGGCGCCGGCAAAGCCCAGCTCACGACGCAGCAGATCCTGCAGCCAGACCGGAGAAAAGCCCGCCGGCTGGTCGTCCACCTGTGAGTAGATCACATGGGCCGGCATGACGCCGTCCAGCCCCTGGCGGCTGAGCTTGCGGAACGGCACCAGGTCCGAGGCGCTGATGTCGGACAGGGAGCGGCTGTCCTCCGGCACCGCATGGTGGGAATCCGCCGTCACGGCACCGTGGCCCGGGTAGTGCTTGCCCACCGCCGCCATCCCCGCCTCGTGGATACCCTCCGTCCAGGCCTGTGCCAGCACCGTCACCACTTCCGGGTCACTGTGGAAGCTGCGGTCACCGATCACCTCCGACAGGCCGTGGTCCAGATCCAGCACCGGGGCAAAGCTGAAATCCACATCCAGGTCCCTCAGCTCCACCGCCATCAGCCAGGCGGTGCTGCGGGTCAGTGTCAATGCGTACTCCGGCTCCGTTTCATAAAGCCGCCCCAGGGCGGCCATGGACGGCAGCCGTGTCAGGCCCTCCCGGAATCGCTGAACCCGACCGCCCTCCTGGTCCACGGCAATCAGCAGGCCCTTGCGCTGGGCGCGTATGGCACGGATCAGCGTGCGCACCTGGCCCGGTGACTGATAGTTGCGGGCAAACAGAATCACACCGCCCACGCAGCCGCGACGCAGCAGCTGCGCCTCATCGCGGGTCAGACTGGTTCCTTCAAGATCCAGCATCAGGGGGCCTGTCACAGTGTCTCCTTTCTCATGGCAGTGCTCGCTCTCATGGCGACTGTGGGTTCTTGTGGATGACGACTTACCGGCCCGTGGCGACAGGCTGCGGTGCGAACTGCGCCCGGCTCTGCGGATCCGGCAGTATCAGCACCGGCGTGCCGGGACGGACCCGGTCAAAGAGCTCCAGAATGTCATCGTTGTTCATGCGCACGCAACCGTGGGACAGTGGCTGCCCCAGCGGCTCCGTGTCCGGTGTGCCGTGAATATAAATAAAGCGCCGCTGGGAGTCGACCCTGCCGAGGCGATTGTGCCCGGGCTGCTCACCGCAAAGCCAGAGAATGCGGGTGAGTATCCAGTCCCGCTCCGGATAGCGGGCCGCCAGTGACTCGTCGTACACCTCGCCGGTGGGACGGCGGCCGCGAAACACCGCGCCACGGGGCTGCCCGGCACCGATGCAGGCCCTGACGCGGTGGCGCCCGCGGGGGGTCCGGCCGGAGCCGTTCTCTTCCCCCAGGCCGTTGGCGGCCGTGGACACCGGGTACTGCCGCCAGACACGGCCATGACAGAACACGGTCATGCGCTGCTGCTGACAGTCGATTTCCAGTGCTATGGGCTGTGTAGCCGTGTCGCTCATGGGCTTTCCCGAGAATGCCGCCGTGTCTGGCCGGACAGGCTTTTATCCACGCACCGGATCCGCCTGCATACCGGCCGTGAGAAAGGGTACCAGCCGGGCCACGATCTCTTCCACCGCCGTTTCCACCCCCAGCTTGTTCTTGAGGATATCACTCAGTGCCTCGCTGCTGGACATGGTAAAGGCCGTGGCCCCCAGCATAAACTGGATGCGCCAGTAGCGTTCCACGGCACTGAGTTGCGGCGTGGCCTCCTTGAGAAGCCCCATGAAGCGCCCGAAGGTGCGGCTGTACTCGTTTTCCAGGAATTCCCGCAGATGGCCCTGTGACTGGGTATAGGCCAGACCCTGCAGGCGCATGTAGATGGCAATACTGCGGTCATGGTGACGTGGCATGGCCACCACCGTCTGGGTGAGCACTTTCAGCAGGGACTCCAGTGAGGGGGGATGGGGGCTGGATTCCGCCTCGAGGCGGTCCAGTGACTGCTCCAGTGCCAGGCAGAAAGGGGTGAGAAAGCGCGCGAAGACAGCCTGTATCAGGGACTTCTTGGAGCCGAAGTGGTAATTCACCGCCGCCAGGTTGACCCGGGCGCGGCCGGTGATCATGCGCAGCGAGGTTTCCGAAAAGCCCCTTTCGGCAAACAGCTCTTCGGCCGCATCCAGGATGCGATCAACCGTTTCAGACTGCGCCATAACACCTCTCTCAAACAATTGACCAAACATTTGTTTGAAACATACGTTTGAGTCCAGAGTCTGTCAAGACGCGGTACGATCCCCCCCGGGTGTTCCTGTTGCCGGTGCATCGGGGTCGGGACGCTCAGCCGCCTCACCGCCCGAGGATTCAGACAGGTGGCTGGTCTCCCGGACATTGAGCGGTTGCGCCTCACCGGCGTCGATTTCCTCCTGGTGGGCCTTGAGATACTCGTCCTGAAGGCGGTTATAGGCCTTCTCCGCCTCCAGGGCAAACATCAGGTACAGCTGGCAGTGGCCCCGGGTGTGCACCAGTGTGGCAAGACGCCCCTGGCGGGAGAGCTCATAAAGGCGCTGGAACCGTGCCCGTGTCAGTGCCGGATTGTAAGGCCCCAGTGCACGGCAGCAGGCCGCCAGCCCCAGCGGGCCTTCCACATGGCGGATATGGTTTCTGGCCTGTCGCATCAGGCGCTGTCGTTTCATCAGCAGCTCGGCGTAGGAGGGGTTGTCCGTGATCAGGTGACGCACCGGTGGCAGCCCCAGTGCCAGCAGCAGCACACCCAGGCCGAATGCCGCCCCGGCCACCAGTGCCGGCACCAGGCTGATCAGACCCAGCAGCACCACCAGGGACACCAGGCTCAGGACAAACACCCACAGGTCCCGCTGCCTGCGGGCCTTTTCCACCGTGTAGTGGTCCGGCCAGTCCGGCATGGCCAGGCTGTTGAAATCCAGCAGCAGCAGACGGTCACACTGATCCAGCAGCTGCCGCCGCTCCCTCTGACGGGTCCGGTGCAGCTGACGGTCAAAGCGCCGCTGCTGCTCCCGGGGCTCACTGTCCTGCTCCGGTGCCTCCTGCTCCCCGCTGCCATCGCCGTCTGAGTCCGGCCCAGCGGCGACTGACCCGGGCCTGTCCTGAGGCGGCTCCCGGGGCTCACTGCCGGCCGGCTCTGTCACCGGGGTCAGTGACGGCGACCCGCCGGAGGCCGGTTCAGCCCCGGGCCGGGAAGGCGACACGGAACCCGCAAGACGCCCTGGAGGGTGCACACGGGGCCGGGACCCGGGGGCCCCGGCACTCGCCTGTGTCTGTTGTGTATTGCGTGGCTGAGCCATTAGCCCGCTCTCCGGATGCACTTTTACGATGCGACTGGTTGGTTAACGGCCACTAACGGTGAAACTGAAACTTCTCTTGGCGACTTAATAAAGCTAGCCTATGCTAATTCGCTTTGCATACCGGGGAGCAGCGGAAACCCGGGGACAACACACCCAAGGGACTGCCCACAACAACAGGAGCCCACGCAATGAAGGCCGACACCATACTCGTCCGTGAATACATGAAATCCCTATCGCTGTATTTCGCCGAGACAGACTCCGTGGAAAAAGTGGCCGCCGCTCTGGTCAAGCATCGCGAGCTGGGTGCGCCGGTACTGGATTCACAGCAACATCTGGTGGGCTTTATTACCGAGCAGGACTGCATCAAGGAAATGCTCAATGACAGCTACTACGCCCAGGAGCACCTGCTGGCCAAGGACATCATGAGTACCCGCACCGTCTCCGTGGCCCCGGACAGCAACGTGCTGCAACTGGCCGAAGAGATGACCAACCGCAAGCCCAAGCTCTACCCGGTGGTCGATGAGGGCCGTGTCGTAGGCATAATTGCCCGCAGCGACGTATTAAGGGCACTGACGATTTTCCGCTCCCAGAGCAAAAAGCTCTGAGACTGACCCAACCCCTGCCAGGAGCACGGTTTTTTCATGTTTACAGGTATTGTCCAGGGCCAGGCCCGGGTGTCGCAGATCGAGGCACTGACCGGGCTCAAACGTTTTGCCATCACCTTCCCCGAGCCGGCACTGGAAGGCGTCCAGACCGGTGCCTCAGTAGCCATTAACGGCGCCTGTCTGACCGTTGTGTCACAGCAGGGCCAGACACTGTGGTTTGATGTGATGATGGAGACCCTGGCCTGCACCACGCTGGGGGAACTGGTGGAGGGTCAGAAGGTCAACTTCGAGCGGGCGGCCCGTTTCGGTGATGAAATCGGCGGCCACCTGCTCTCGGGCCATGTGCACTGCGTGGGGGAAGTCCGCCGGCTGGAGCGCCCCGAAAACAACCTGAAGCTGTTTTTCACGGTGCCCGGACAATGGCGCCCCTATCTCTTCCCCAAGGGCTACATCGCCATCAACGGCGCCAGCCTGACCATTGGCGAAGTGGATGAGACGGGCTTCAGTGTCTACCTGATCCCGGAAACCCTGCGTGCCACCACCTTCGGCGAGATTGCCACAGGGGACCGGGTCAATATCGAGGTGGACAGCCAGACCCAGACCATCGTCGACACACTGGCCCGCATGAACCTGCAACCACTGCCCCGCTGAGTCCCGTCGGCCCGGCCCCGGGGCAAGACCCTGGGAGCCGTTTGCCCACAGACAGCCCAATCCGCTGCCTGATCCTACGCTACCGCGTACCCGGGATCCGCTTTTGTTTCTAGGGTGTTTACTCTAATTTTTTGCCTTAATCTTCAGCGTAATGGGATCAGGATGGCACTGCCTCCGATCCGGCTATCACCGCATTCGTATTAGGAGAGACCACCATGGTACAGGCTCAGCTGAATCGCTCACTGAAACAGGTTACAGACCTCAAGCGTACGCTGCAGGCTCAGGTGAATACCCAGTGGACCAAAGCCAGCGACGAGATTCGCCGCGTGCTGAAGGAGCTGGGTGCGGATGTCTCCCAGGAGCAGAAGGTGGCGGACATTGTCAGCCAGATCCGCGAGCACAACCCGTCTTTCCGCCAGCTGATGCTCAACCTGGATGCGGCCACCTACGATGCGCGCCAGAAGGCCCGCTGGGATGCCCACATGATCTCCGCCTACCTGTGGCAGAAGGTGGAAACCTCTTACCAGCAGGATCTCAAGCCGCTGGTGGGCAATTACCGGGAAATCGCCGAATCACGTCTGCAGTCACTGGTGGCACAGGCCCAGGAACTGCGCCACAAGCTGGCCAGCGACAGCAAAAACGCGGACAGCGCCTCCGACGAGAGCAAGACCAGCGCCTGAATCACGACTCCCACTGGCAACAGTGGATTGGCAGTAAGGCCGGCGGCCTCAGCGGCCGCCCTCCTCCTCAGTAAGCACGACCCCTTTGCCCCCGTCCTTCGGGGGCTTTTTTTGCCTCTTCGCACTTTAGCGGGGTGCCCTGCGCACTAACCCGCCTTCTTCAAAAATGCAGTGGGAGGCCCACTAAAACCGGCCACGGCGAGGGCCGGGACCGGTTTCGGACTGCTGTGGTATTACAGGCTGACAGAGCGGCTGGCGCGCCACTGGAGTTCAAAGGGCTCGATGGACTCGCTGCCGTTGCCCAGTGACGGCCAGATCATGCTCTTGTGCACATCGAATGCCGCCGGGCGCCTGTAATCGCACACGCCTTTGGGGAACACCGCCTCCAGCTCAGCCAGTTGCTCCCGGCTGAGTGACTGCCGGTAATCCCCCGCATCCACCGGCTTGAGCTGACAGCGCAACACATCCCCCGATGGCGGCATGCCCGCCACCATGCGCGGCGTCGACGTCACCGGCAGCGCCAGTGAACAGGGCCCCAGACCCAGATCAAAATCCTCCGGCACATCCACACGCAGGGAAATATCATTCCCCACCAGCGTCTCCGACAGCAGATCCACACCCGGCAACGGCGCAATAGCCGCCAGTGACGGCAGCAGCGGCGCCTCGCCACCCAGTGGCAGCAACAGGGTACCCGGCAGCGCCAGACGACCGCCCACGGTGCCGAAAGAGCAACGGTCCTGTGCCATGAAAGGCTTGCTGTCGATCACCGTGCGCACCGGATCCGCACCAAAGGGCCGCTCCGCCGCCTCGATCCGCTCCAGCCACTCATCCATCAGAGGGAACACATCCGGCTGGGTCAGAACACCCCGGAAGATACTCTGCGTGGCGCCGCCACCGGCTCTGGGACGCAGCCGCTCACGAATGGTGAAAGGACGCACCGCCTCGTGGATATTGGCAATGGGGACCAGGTCCAGGTAAGGCGCCACATCGATGAAAGGGGTCTCAGCCAGGGCACCACGGCCGATCACCAGCCCCATTCGGTAGCTGATGGCCTCCACCTCCGGATCCATCTCCATGCGCTCTGGCACAATGCGACCGTCAATATCAAAGCCCCCCACTTCGGCATTGAGATTCAGGAACTGGTCAAAGTCGATAATGCCGTCATTGAAGGCCTGCAAACCGTACTGCACGCCCTGGTTGTCCAGTGGGCGGCGGGCAAATCCGGTTTCCGGGTCGGTGCCAAAAATGTTCACATTGGCATCCTGGATGGTGCAGCGAACGCCGTCCGGGTTGGTCTCTGGATGATAACGCTGCGAGGACGGCACACCACCGCAGCCGCTGGTGGGGTCGAGCCGGTCCAGGAAGGTGTCCTCCCAGGAACTGCAGATGGCGTTGGCCTCGTTGCCCGAGAGCAGGTTGTGGCCATTGATGCGCGCCTGCTGGAGCTGGTTCAGTTCGCCCTCGTTGCGGCGGTAATAATCCTGCAGCAGTCCACAGTCCGCCACGGTCATGGCGGTGGAGGGAATATCCGCGAAGGTGGCCGTGGGCAGGCCGGCGGAGAGCAGGCCGGGTGCGTTGTTGGCGGCGTTGTACTGCTGCAGCGCGGCCCCCGAGCCATTGGTGCCCACGGTCTGTCGGACCACGCCGTAGTGCTCCGTGGCATGTTCACGCATCATCATGGTGGTCTCCATGCTGATCATGGGGTTGCAGTGCACACCAAAAGAAGTAAGGGTGTTGTGCACCACCAGGTCCCCGGAGCCCAGGCGGTCGGAGACACCAGCCAGTGTAATCAATAGGTTGTCACCACCCAGCTCCTGTGGATTGGGGAAGCCACCCATGACCAGTGCCGGTGAGCTGCGACCCTGGTTGTAACCCACGCCACAGGACTCGCCATAGACGTAGTACATGCGCCGGTTCCATGAGGCCGGCTCAAAGGGCGCCTCAGGGCCCCGGGCCGCCGGGTCGTCCAGCACCGCCAGGCGGGCGATGCCCCGGTTGATGGTGCTGGTTTCCAGGCGCACCACCCAGGGCACATTTTTGCCATCGCTGGTGGTGGTGTGGAGTGCGTCGTCCGGATAAGGGGCGTAAGGGTCTTCCAGTGGCTGGAAGGTCTGATCCGCCGAGCGGTAGTACCACTCGTAGGTGGTTTCCGCAGAGCAGTTCTCATCCAGCGGCTCACCCAGTCCCGCCTGCTCGGTGCGGCACAGAAAGGGGCTCTGGTGGGGGCCCGAGATCACCGGCCCGGTGATGGGGTGATTGACCAGGTCCAGCTCGGCCAGACGCTCACCGGCCTCGCCACTGGCCAGGGCACTGAGACGGTTCTCCCCTTCCTCAAGACCCGTCACCAGCCCTTTCCACTGGCCCTGGTTGTCACGGGCAAACACCTCGCTGACGTCCTCGCCATTGCGCCACACCCGCAGCTGGTCCGACTCGGACAAACCCCGCACCCCCACCAGCACATCACCGCCGGTGATGGTGTCCGGCAGCCCCGAGAGGGTCACCAGATCAAACTCCCCCTCACCCAGGGGGGCACTGCGCTGGGTATGGAAATCCAGCGTGATGGGCTGGCCCAGTGGCTGTGTGTCTTCCACGGGCTTTTCCGGATCGTCCCGGTCTCCGGGCCGCCCCGGATTCTCCGGTGGACCGGCCCGGTCCGGACGGGCAGAGACTTCCGTGGCGGCGTTCCCGTCGCCGGGCGTCTCGCTGCCGGAACTGACAATATCTTCACAACCGGCCAGCAGGAGCACAGCCAGGCCCGCAATAAGCCACTGGTTAAAACGTGTCATTGTTGTTGTCCTCAGGGGTATTTACGTTTAATTACACAAGTTACAGACTTTAACGCAATAGCCCCTTGGCCCTGCTGACCGGTGGTGCCGCCTGAATAATCAATACAGGACTGGAACCGGCC
>JAWWAC010000049.1:0-22396 GCA_033721915.1 Oleiphilaceae bacterium | reverse complement strand
TCCTGCTTGGGAGCCTCCTGCTTGGGCTCCTCCTGCTTGGGAGCTTCCTGCTTGGGAGCTTCCTGCTTGGGAGCCTCCTGCTTGGGGGCTTCCTGCTTTGGAGCCTCCTTCTTGGGGGCTTCCTGCTTGGGAGCCTCCTGCTTGGGGGCTTCCTGCTTGGGGGCTTCCTGCTTGGGAGCCCCCTGCTTGGGCTCATCCTGCTTGGG
The DNA here is from genome assembly GCA_033721915.1 of Oleiphilaceae bacterium. Taxonomy (GTDB): domain Bacteria; phylum Pseudomonadota; class Gammaproteobacteria; order Pseudomonadales; family Oleiphilaceae; genus REBR01. The sequence continues at coordinate 22,190 of JAWWAC010000049.1, read as the reverse complement.
AGCCTCCTGCTTGGGCTCTTCCTGCTTGGGAGCCTCCTGCTTGGGCTCTTCCTGCTTTGGAGCCTTCTGCTTCGGTGATTCCTGCCTGGTCTGCTCCTGGTCAGTAGTCTCCGGCTTCCGGTCGCCTTGCTCCTGGCTCAGGGACTCATCCTTTTTGCTGACAGGGGAGCCGTCCCGGTTGCGTTGACGGCGTGGGCGGCTGTGGCGGCTTTCAGAGGCCGGTTTGGCACTGTCATCGCCGGACTGCTGTGGGGCCTTGTTGTCGCCGCCAGCGCTTTCTGTCCTGGCGCTGTCTTTCCTCGGGCTGTCATCGGACCTGGGTCCGCGACCCTTGCGGGACTCCTCCGGCTTTTTCTGGTTGTCCTGACGATTGTCCCTGGATTTCTCCTGGGGCTTGCCGCCATCGCGATTCTGGGGACGGTTGCGGCCCTGTCCACCCTGGCCACCACGGCGCTGGCCGCCGCGGCCACCGCGGCGCTCACCGCGATTCCTGTCCTGATCCTGCCCGCCGCTTTCAGCACCGCTGTCGCCGCGGGGTCCGGCACTGCGATCCGGCACCGGCGCCGCATCCGCTTCACCGATGCGGGGCCGCTCCTGTGGAGAGCGTGGTGAGCCGCTGCGGGACTGGGTTCCGGTGGTTTCAGGGCCTTTGACAAAGGCGCTGATGGCCTTGCCCAGGCGCTTCCAGAAGCTGTCCACGGGGAGGCTTGCCGGTGCCGGCGTGGCCGAAGCCGCCGCCGCAGGCCGGGACGGTTCAGCGGGGGCTTCCTTGGCCTTGGCGGCCGGCCTGGGGGCCGGCGTCGGAATCACCGATTTCACGGCCGCCTCTTCGCGGACCACTTCCTTGGTGATCACCTGGTGGACTTCGTCCTCCTGGCTCTGGTCGGTGCGGGCGGAAATCTCGAAGCTGGACTCCCCCTCGGCCACGGCGGCATCGTCCTCGCGCAGGCGCTGGACTTCAAAATGGGGGGTTTCCAGGCTCATTGAGGGAATGACCAGTACCTTGACCTTTTCCCGCGCCTCGATCTCATTGAGCTCCTGGCGTTTTTCGTTGAGCAGGAACGCGGCCACGGAAACCGGCACCAGGGCCCGCACTTCGGCGGTCTTGTCCTTGGAGGCTTCCTCGTACATGAGTCGCATGATGCTCAGTGCCAGTGACTCGATGCTGCGGATGGTGCCCTGTCCATTACAGCGCGGGCAGACTTCGCTGCGGGTCTCGCCCAGTGAGGGGCGCAGGCGCTGACGGGACATTTCCAGCAGACCGAAGCGGGAAATCTTGCCCAGCTGCACACGGGCCCGGTCCAGCTCCAGGGCCTGGCGCATGCGCTGCTCCACTTCCCGCTGGTTGCGGTTGGGGGACATGTCGATAAAGTCGATGACAATCAGGCCGCCCATATCCCGCAGGCGCAGCTGGCGTGCGATCTCGTCCGCCGCTTCCAGGTTGGTCTGCAGGGCGGTTTCCTCGATATCACCGCCCTTGGTGGCGCGGGAGGAGTTGATGTCAATGGACACCAGGGCCTCGGTCGGATCGATCACAATGGAGCCGCCGGAAGGCAGCTTCACTTCCCGCTGGAAGGCGGTCTCGATCTGTCCTTCGATCTGGTAGCGGCTCAGCAGCGGGATGTTGTCGGTGTAGAGCTTGATGCGGTTCTCGAAGCTGGGCATGACGGCGCGGACAAAGTTCAGCACGTCGTCATAGACCGTCTTGGAGTCGATCATGACCTCGGCGATGTCCTGGCGCAGGTAATCCCTGACGGCGCGGATAATGACATTGCTTTCCTGGTAGATCAGGAAGGGCGCCTTGCGGGCCTTTGCCGCCTCGGTAATGGCGGTCCAGAACTGCAGCAGGTAATCCAGGTCCCACTGCAGCTCTTCCGATTCACGGCCAACGCCGGCGGTGCGCACAATCACGCCCATGGCCTTGGGCACGGTGACGCCGCTCATGGCGTCTTTCAGCTGGCTGCGCTCATCACCTTCGATGCGCCGGGAAATGCCGCCGGCACGGGGGTTGTTGGGCATCAGAACCAGGTAGCGCCCGGCCAGTGTGATAAAGGTGGTCAGTGCAGCGCCCTTGTTGCCGCGCTCTTCCTTGTCCACCTGCACAATCACCTCAAGGCCTTCGCTGACCACATCCTTGATGTTGATCTTGCCTTCGATCTGGTCCGGTGACTTGCGGAAATATTCCGGAGCGATTTCCTTCAGGGGGAGAAAGCCGTGGCGCTCGGAGCCGTAGTCCACAAAAGCGGCTTCAAGACTGGGTTCGACCCGGGTAATGCGTCCCTTGTAGATGTTGGATTTTTTCTGTTCACGGGTGCTGGATTCAATATCCAGATCGTACAGCTTCTGACCATCGACGAGAGCAACACGCAACTCTTCCTGGTGGGTTGCGTTGATTAGCATTCTTTTCATGGAGTACTGATTTCCATCGTTGCGGACGGAAACAGGGAGGGAAGACGCGAAAAGGAGTGATGAGCGAGTGTGGCCTGGCCACGCTTGGGGTCGACAGAGGCTTTGGAAGAAACACCCGTTCAGCCGGCACCTTTACGGGCAGGGCAGAGGGCTGTGGTCTTCATCGGTTCTGTGACAAGCGGGCACGGGCCCGTCTCAATCCTGTAACTATTCATGCCGGCCCAGAGGTCTTACGTCATATTGAGATCTGGACTGCCCGGGCGGGCATGACTCACTGAATCTTTTGCGAAACTTCCCGCCGGACTGTTTCCGTGCGGATTAAACTCGTCCACCCGCCATGACTGGTCAGGGTGAACACCTTTTTTCAGCCTTTGGCCGATGACGCCGCGCCGTTAAGGGCGCAAGCGTTCAAAGTTATGACAGAAGCCGCTATACTTCGCTCCTCGGGCCCTTGTGCCCTGAGGGCGGGAATCAGCAGTTCCGTCCGTGGGACAACGGGTCTTCTGTTTTCCCGGTCTGTACTGAACCATTTTTGATCTGTTATCCCGTTGCAGGCGAGCGGTGCCGAGTAGGCCATTATCTGGCCGGCAGCGCGGATATTGGGTGCGCCCGATAGACCGTGCGCGCAACAACGCTGAAAACAGGCTGGAATATAGCAGTAAATGACCACACCATCAACGGCTCCCATTCCACGACCACAGGACCGGCTATGACAGGCCATCAGGGCAGCCCACCGCAGGACGAATCCCGCACCCGGGTGCAATGGGTGGATGTGGATGAGGACCTGGCCGGTCAGCGTCTGGACAATTTCCTCATGGCCCGCCTGCGGGGGATGCCCAAGAGCGTGATCTACCGGATCATCCGCAAGGGTGAGGTGCGGGTCAATAAAGGCCGGGCCAAACCGGCTCAGCGTGTGCAGGCGGGGGATCAGGTGCGTATTCCCCCGGTACGGGAAGAGACCCGCCCCGGGCCGGCCAAGGCCCCGCCGGGCAGTCGTGTGCAGTCCCTGGTGGAGGCGGCGGTGGTCCATGAAACCCCGGACTGGCTGGTGGTGAACAAGCCGTCGGGACTGGCGGTGCATGGCGGCAGCGGCCTGGATTTCGGCCTGATCGAGGCCTTGCGGGCCTCGCGGCCACAGGCGAAGTTTCTTGAGCTGGTACACCGCCTGGACCGGGATACTTCCGGGCTGGTGATGGTGGCCCGCAAACGCAGCGCACTGGTGGCTCTGCAGAACCAGATGCGTCATAAAAGAATCCACAAGGTCTACCATGCCCTGGTGGCCGGCAGCTGGCCCGACAGCCTGCGCCAGGTGGACGGGGCATTATTGCGTTACGAGACCCCATCCGGTGAGCGGCGCGTACGTATAGATGAAGAGGGCAAGGAATCCCTCACCCGGTTCCGGGTGCTGGAACGCTTCCGGGGCTATACCCTGGTGGAGGCGTCGCCGGTGACCGGTCGCACCCACCAGATACGGGTGCATGCCGCCTCGGCGGGACACCCCATTGCCGGTGACAGCAAATACATGGACGATGCCAGCAACCAGGCCTTCCGGCGCCTGGGCGGGCATCGCCTGATGCTGCACGCGGCCGCCCTGGAGGTGATGCCCCCGGGGTCTGAGGAGAAACAGCGTTTCGAGGCACCGGAGGAGCCGTTGTTTGCACAGATACTGACTTTATTGCGGGAGCGGGAAAAAACATGAAGTACCAGGCAGTAATTTTCGACTGGGACGGTACCCTGGTGGATTCTGTGGATCATATTGCCCAGAGTCTTGTGCTGGCCGCGGAGGAGCTGGATTATCCCTACCGCAGCCTGGAACAATGCCGCAATATTGTCGGTCTGGGCATGATAGAAGCCCTGGAGCGTCTGTATCCGGGCATCACCAGCGACGAGATCAAGAGGTTGCGCCAGGCTTACGGCGTGCACTTCTTCAGCCGTGAAACCCTGCCGGAAAATGTGTTTTCCGGGGTCAATGACCTGCTGGACCGTCTTCGCGCTCAGGGGCACAAGCTGGCCGTGGCCACCGGCAAGAGCCGTCCGGGGCTGGACAAGGGCTTGCTCAGCAGTGGCCTGGGGGATTATTTTGAGCTCACCCGTTGTGCCGATGAGACCGCCTCCAAGCCGGATCCCACCATGCTCAGGGAAATCCTCCGGCACTGGCAGCTGCCTGCGGAGCAGGCGGTAATGGTGGGCGACACGGCTTTTGACCTGGAAATGGCCCACCGCCTGGGCATGCCCTCGGTGGGCGTTACCTGGGGCGGGCATCACCGTGACGCGTTGCTGGAGTGGGAGCCGGTGGCCGTGGTGGACACCATGGCGCAGCTGGAGCAGGCACTGAATGGCCAGCTCAGCCACTGATCGCGGGCGTCCCGGCGTCAGTCAGGCTCTTTTTCAGTGGGCCAGAACATCTTCTTGTTTCATTAATCAGGTAACTCACTATGTCTGAATGGGATTCCAAGTCCGACCGTCCCGACTGGGGCGCGCCAGTACCACCCGGCAGCGAGGGGCCGTCCCCGGGGCGTGGTGCGTCCGGCGGCAATGCCGGTAGTGGCGACAGCAAGGAATGGCGACTGATCGAAAAGACCATGATGTCCATGCAGGCGGAGGCCCGCCGTGGACGCCGCTGGGGCATTTTCTTCAAGAGTCTGACCTTCCTGTACCTGTTTGCCCTGCTGCTGCTGATCCGCTCGCCCTTTGATGCTGCCACCGAAGTCCCTTCCGCCAAGGACCACACGGCGGTGATTGACCTGTATGGGGTGATTGCCGACCAGGAGGACGCCAGTGCCGACAATCTGGCCGGTGCGCTGCGGGAGGCCTTTGAGGCGGAGCGCTCGAAAGGCATTGTGCTGCGTATCAACAGCCCCGGCGGCAGCCCGGTGCAGTCCGGCTACATCTACGATGAAATCAAGCGGCTGCGTGACAAGTACCCTGAGAAAAAGCTCTATGCCGTGATCTCGGACATTGGTGCCTCCGGTGCCTACTACGTGGCCGCAGCGGCGGATGAAATCTACGCCAACGAGTCCAGCCTGGTGGGGTCCATCGGTGTCATTGGCGGTGGCTTTGGCCTTACCGGGGCCATGGACAAGCTGGGTGTGGAGCGCCGCCTCTATACCGCCGGTGAGAACAAGGCCTTCCTGGACCCCTTCTCACCGGAGAAGGAAGAGGAGGTGGAATTCTGGGAGTCGGTACTGGACCAGACCCATCAGCAGTTTATCGACAAGGTCAAGGCGGGCCGCGGCGAGCGCCTCAGTGACAATGAGGATCTCTTCTCCGGGCTGATCTGGAACGGAGAGAGGGCCATGGAGCTGGGGCTGGTGGATGGCCTGGGCAGCGCCGGCTATGTGGCCCGTGAAGTGATCGGTCATGAGGAGATGGTGGACTACAGCTACGAGCCATCCCCGTTTCAGCGTCTGATGCGACAGCTGGGCTCCTCACTGGGGCAGGGTGTCACCCGGGCGCTGCTGAATGAAGGCCCCCGTCTTTACTGAAAGGGCGGGGAAAGCGGATAATCACCGGCAGTCTTTGACACAGCCCGGTTTGCACCATAAAATTGCGCGCTTATGTCGAACGCCGAATTGCCGACCCTGGTCGACGCCTACAGGATTTTCGAGCAGGATTGCCAGCGTGAAGGGCAGTTGCCGCTGTCACGCTTCACCCGGCTGACGCCCATGCTGTCGGCTGATCAGGGTGAGATGCGGGCGGTATTGCGTTTTGCCTTTGACAGCGAGAAGCGCCGCGTACTGCGCGGCGAGGTCAGTGCCGCTGTGCAGGTGCAGTGTCAGCGTTGCCTGGAGTCCATGGCACTGACACTGGAATCCCGCTTTCTGGTGGCGGTGGTGTCCAGCGATGAGCTGGCCAGGGAGTTGCCGTCGGAGTTCGAGCCGGTGATTGTCACCGATACAGAGCTGGATCTGCAGTCACTGCTGGAAGACGAGCTGATCATGGCGCTGCCGGAGTTTCCATTGCATCCCCAGCCGTCCTGTCCGGCGGCCGAGGTGGTGGCCCGGATCAACGCCGATGCCGACAAGGCGGTGGCGGACGAGTCACAGAAGCGGGACAACCCCTTCAGTGTGCTGGCGGACATAAAAGGCAAGCTGGACAGATAGCGGTACAGGCCGGATAGACAGCGGCAAAAGGCAGACTGGATGAATAGCGGCATCGCCGGGCGTGTTCTCACCCGACGCTGCCGGGCCGGTTCAGACCGGTAACGCCCGAGGCGAAGAATTTCGTTTATTGTAATTTCCGTTCAGGAGAGTAAGTCATGGCAGTTCAGAAGAATCGTAAAACCCGCTCCAAGCGCGGCATGCGTCGTTCCCACGACGCGCTGGTCAAGCCCACGCTGTCCACGGACCCCACCACCGGTGAGGTTCATCGTCGCCATCACATCACCCCTGACGGTTTCTACCGTGGCAAGAAGGTGATCGAGACCAGCGAAGACTGATCTCCATGGCCGACCGCATGACCATTGCCGTTGACGCCATGAGTGGTGATCGCGGTGCGGAATGTGCGGTGAGGGCAGCCGAGGCTGCCGTGGACGCCGATAAAGCCTTGAGTATTCTGCTGGTGGGTAGCCGGTCGATACTCGAGGCTTTTTTGTTGTCCCCCCATCCCCGCATCCGGCTGGTGGAAGCCCCCGACCGGGTCACCATGGATGAGCGTCCCTCCTATGCACTGCGCCACAAGCAGCACTCCTCCATGGCCGTGGCCCTGAAGCTGGTGCGCGACGGCCAGGCGGATGCCTGTGTCAGTGCCGGCAACACCGGCGCCCTCATGGCACTGGGTCGCAGCATCATCAAAACCTACTCCGGCATCGAGCGCCCGGCCATTATCAAATGCATCCCGGCCCCCCACCAGCGCAGCTACGTGCTGGACCTGGGGGCCAATGTGGATGCCACGGCGGAGCATCTGTTCCAGTTTGCCATCATGGGCTCGCTGATGGTGGAGGCCATTGAGGGCATCGAGGCGCCGCGGGTGGCGCTGCTGAATGTGGGCAAGGAGGCGGTCAAGGGCAATGAGCAGGTGCGTCTGGCTTCCCATATGCTGGCCGAGAGCGAGCATCTCAACTACACCGGCTTTATTGAAGGCCACCAGCTGTTCAGCGATGGCGCCGATGTGGTGGTCTGTGACGGCTTTGTGGGCAATGTGGCCCTGAAAACCGGTGAAGGGGTGGCGGTCATGCTGATGGATCTGATCCGGCAGGCCTTTGCCGCCAGCCTCTGGGGCCGTGTGGTGGGTGCCATGGCGGCGCCGGTTCTGCGTCCGCTGTTGCGCCGCATGGACCCGGCCCGCCACAATGGCGCCAGCCTCATCGGGCTGCAGGGGGTGGTGATCAAGAGCCATGGCAATGCCTGTGAACGGGCCCTGCTGGCCGCTATTTTCCAGGCCCGCTCGGAAGTGCAGCACCAGGTGCCACAGCGTCTGAACCGGCGCCTGGACGAACTGGTTTTTTGATCCCCCGGGGGGATCTCACGGACGGGAGACACACACTATGAAAACCGCTTTTGTATTCCCCGGCCAGGGGTCACAGAAACAGGGCATGCTGTCCCGGGCGGCGCAACAGTACCCTCAGGTGAAAAGCACCTTTGACGAGGCTGCCGCCGTGCTCGGCTACGACCTCTGGGACCTGTGCCAGAATGGCCCGGAAGAAAGCCTCAACAGGACCGACATCACACAGCCGGCGTTACTGACCGCCAGTATCGCCCTGTGGCGCTGCTGGCAGGCCGCCGGCGGTGCGACACCGGAGATGCTGGCCGGGCACAGCCTGGGCGAGTACAGCGCGCTGGTGGTGGCCGGCTCACTGGATTTCACGGATGCCGTGAAGCTGGTGCACCAGAGGGCGCTGGCCATGCAGTCGGCGGTGCCACAGGGTGTGGGCAGCATGGCCGCCATTCTTGGCCTGGAAGACAGACAGGTACTGGACGCCTGCGAGCAGTCCGCCGGAGACCAAGTGGTGACGGCGGTGAACTTCAATGCTCCGGGTCAGGTGGTCATCGCCGGCCACCGGGAAGCGGTGGAGCGGGCCATCCTGGCCTGCAAGGAAGCCGGTGCCAAACGGGCCATGGCGCTGTCCGTGAGCGTCCCCTCCCACTGCGCACTGATGCAGCCCGCCGCCGACACCATGGCACAGGCACTGGCCGGGGTCACCCTGAGGGATGCCGCCATTCCCGTGGTACAGAATGTGTCCGCGGAAGCCACCAGCGATGCCTCCACACTGGCGGACAATCTGGTCAAACAGCTTTACTCTCCGGTACGTTGGACCGACTCGGTGCGCGCCCTGGCGGCGGCGGACTGCCAGGGCCTGGTGGAATGCGGCCCCGGCCGTGTTCTGGGCGGACTGGTCAAGCGCATCGAGAAGGGGCTGCCCTGTCTGCCGCTGGAAACCCCGGAGCAGATGGAGGCGGCCCTGGATCAGCACAGACCGCAACACTCCTGACACAAGCATAACGCCATAATGGATGGCGGGGAGAAGCACATGACCGTAAAAGGCAGAATCGCACTGGTGACCGGCGCCAGCCGTGGCATCGGTGCCGCCACACTGATGACGCTGGCCCGTCAGGGGGCCACCGTGATCGGCACCGCCACCAGCGAATCCGGTGCCGAGCGTATCCGCCAGGCGCTCAAGGGCGAGCAGCTCGAAGGAGGGGCTCAGGTACTGAACGTCACGGACCCCGACAATGTCACCGCTGTGCTCAAGGCCATCAACAGTGAGTACGGAGCCCCGGAAATTCTGGTGAACAATGCCGGCGTCACCCGTGACGGACTGATGATGCGCATGAAGGAAGAGGACTGGCAGGACACCCTCAACGCCAACCTCAGTGGCGCCTGGCGGGTCAGCAAGGCCGCACTGAGGGGGATGACCAGGGCCCGCCGTGGCCGCATTATCAACATCAGCTCCGTGGTGGCCCGCATGGGCAACCCGGGACAGACCAATTACGCCGCCAGCAAGGCCGGCCTGGAAGGCTTTACCCGCAGCATGGCCCGTGAAATCGGCGCCCGTGGTATTACCGTCAATGCGGTGGCGCCGGGCTTTATTGCCACGGATATGACCCATGACCTTGACGAGAGCCAGCGTGAGGCTATGCTCGCAGCAGTACCTTTGGGTCGACTGGGGGATCCGGAAGAGGTGGCGGCACTGGTGGCCTTTCTCGCCTCGGACCAGGCGGGCTACATCAGCGGTGAGACCATCCAGATTAACGGCGGCATGTACATGGGTTAGGGCATTACTGAAACCGCGCTAACGGTTTCGTTCAGGGAGGGATTCAGCAAACACTGACCCGCTTGTTTGCCGTTGGCGATTCATCTAAACTGGCACGCCAGCAGTGCCGGTCATGTAATAAAGTGAGGATGTTATGAGTACAATAGAAGATCGCGTAAAGAAGATTGTCTGTGAGCAGCTCGGCGTGAAGGAGTCTGAGGTGCAAAACACGTCTTCTTTCGTTGAGGATCTTGGTGCGGATTCCCTGGATACCGTCGAGCTGGTGATGGCACTGGAAGAAGAGTTCGAGACCGAAATTCCGGACGAAGAAGCGGAGAAGCTGGCCACGGTTAAGGATGCGATTGATTACATCGAATCCCACAGCTGAACACCTTGCTTGATAAGCCATGCCTAAGAAGCCGCCCACGTTCCCTCGGGCGGCTTTTTTCATGGTGACAGCGAAACAGAGGTCTGATTATGTCTGCAAGACGCGTGGTAGTGACGGGAATGGGAATGCTCAGCCCGCTGGGCAACACGGTGGCCAGTACCTGGCAGGGCATTCAGGACGGGCGCAGTGGTATTACAACCATTGACCGCTTTGATACCGAGGGCTTCGCCACCCGTATTGGGGGGGCGGTCAAGGATCTGGAGATGACCGACTATCTCGCCAGCAAGGACCTGCGCAAGATGGATGCCTTTCTCCAGTACGGGATTGCGGCCGGTGTTCAGGCCGTTGAGGACTCCGGCCTGATGGCGCACTCCGCACTGGATGTTGACCGTGTGGGTGTGGCGATCGGCTCCGGCATCGGTGGCCTGGAGTTTATCGAGAAAAGCCACAAGGCGCTGCTCAACAGTGGCCCCCGCAAAGTGTCCCCCTTTTTTGTGCCCGCCTCGGTGATCAACATGGTCTCCGGCAACCTGGCTATCCGCTACGGATTGCGCGGACCCAATATCGCCATTACCACCGCCTGCACCACCGGCACCCACAATATCGGCTATGCGGCGCGCACCATCGCCTACGGGGATGCGGACGCCATGCTGGCCGGTGGTGCCGAGATGGCCACCACGCCAGTGGGACTGGCCGGCTTTGCCGCCGCAAGGGCACTGTCCGGGCGCAATGAGGCGCCGGAGCAGGCAAGCCGCCCCTGGGACCGGGACCGTGACGGTTTTGTGCTGGGTGACGGTGCCGGTGTGCTGGTGCTGGAAGAGCTGGGGCATGCCAGGGCCCGTGGAGCCACCATTATCGCCGAAGTGGCCGGTTTCGGCATGAGCGACGATGGTTTCCACATCACCGCACCGCCGGAAGACGGCAGCGGCGCCCGCAAATCCATGGAGAATGCCCTGAGAGATGCCGGGATCGCCCCCGGTGAGGTGGACTACATCAATGCCCATGGCACCAGCACCCTGGTGGGGGATGTGGCGGAAGTGCGTGCCATCAGGACGGCCTTTGGCAGTCACGCGGACAAGCTGGCCGTGAGCAGCACCAAGTCCATGACCGGCCACCTGCTTGGCGCCGCCGGCGCCGTCGAGGCGATCTTCTCGGTGCTGGCCATACGGGACAATGTGCTGCCACCCACCATCAACCTGGAGAACCCGGATGAGGGCTGTGACCTGGACTTTGTCCGTGACGGCGCACGACAGTCCCGGGTGGATGTGACCCTGTCCAACTCCTTCGGCTTTGGCGGCACCAACGGCACACTGATCTTCCGCCGGTTCCAGGGCTGATGGCCAACGCCGGAGAGCACCACTGTGAGTGGTTCTGGCCGGGGGAAGACTGCCGTGTGCCTCTGGACGACCGGGGGCTGGCCTATGGCGACGGGCTTTTCGAGACACTGCGTGTCCGCCCCGAGGGCCCGGTGCTGCTGGATCGGCACCGGCAACGGCTGTTGCACAGCGCCGCACAGCTGGGCATTCCCTTCACGGAAGCAGACTTTGCCTACTGGGAGCAACAGGCCCGTACCCGGGGCCTTCTGAGCTTCCGTGAGGGTGAAGACCGGATACTGAAGCTGACACTGACCCGTGGTTCGGGAGGGCGTGGCTATGGCCCTCCCGAGACGGTGGTGCCCAGGATGCTGACATCCCGCCAGGTGGCGCCTGCCATTCCCTCAGGGCCGGTCAAGGCCCAGCTGTGTCGCTATCCGGTGCAGGTGGCTCCCCACCGGGCCGGCCTGAAAACCCTGGAGAAACTGGACCAGGTACTGGCCAGCCAGGAACTCAGGCGGGATGTGTTTGAAGGCTTGATGCCCGACCGCGTGGGCCATATTGTGGAAGGCACACGCAGCAACCTTCTGCTGCTGCTCACGGAGCGACGCCTGGTGACACCACCGGCCAGGACACTGGCGGTGAGGGGCACCATGCGGGACTGGCTGATGGACGAGCTCCCGGCACTGGGTCTGCGTGTGCGTGAGTCGGCCCTGTCACTGAGCATGTTGCAGCAGGCCCAGGCGGTGGCGGTGGTCAACAGTGTTTTTGGTGTTGTCATCCTGTCGGAGCTCGACGGGGTGGCCTTGTCACAGCATCCGTTGATGGAAGAGATCCGTGACTGGTGCGGACAACAGACAGGACTTTACAGTGCTTAAAAAACTCATGGCAGCCTTGGCTGCACTGATTCTCTTTCTCGGCGTTTCCGTGAGCTTTCTGGTCTGGCAGCAGATGGCGCAGCTGCGCTCACCGGTGCCGATGCAAGAGCCGCAAGTGCTGGAGGTGCCACAGGGGACCCCCTTTGTGCACATTGTGCGCACCATGGAGGACCGGGGCTGGGTGGACAGGGCGGAATGGCTGCGCCTCTATGCTCGCTTCAACCCTGAGCTGGAGTCTCTCAAGGCCGGCTTCTACGAGTTTACCCCCGGCATGAGCCCGCTGGACATGCTGGCCATGATGGCCGCCGGTGAGACCAAGAGCTGGCCCATCCGCTTCCTGGAAGGCTGGACCTTCAGCCAGATGCGCCAGGAGCTGGCCCGCCATGAACGGCTGCGCCAGACGCTGCCGGAGCGCAGCAACAGTGAGATCATGACGGAGCTGGGGATGGACCCCGGGATGTCCCCTGAGGGCTGGTTCTTCCCGGACACCTACCGCTACCACGCCGGCCAGACCGACATGGCGGTACTGCGTCAGGCCTTCAACCGCATGAACCGCGTACTGGCCAGCGAGTGGGCCAACCGGCAGGAAGGGCTGCCCTATGACAGCCCCTACGAGGCACTGATCATGGCCTCCATTGTGGAACGTGAAACCGGCGCCGTCCAAGAACGCAGCCGTGTGGCCGGGGTTTTTGTCCGCCGCCTGCAGAAAGGCATGCGCCTTCAGACCGACCCCACGGTGATCTACGGCATGGGCGAGCGCTATGAAGGGCGCATCACCCGCTCGGATCTGAACGAGAAGACCCCCTGGAACACTTACCGCATCGACGGTCTGCCACCCACGCCCATCGCCATGCCCGGTGAAAGGGCCATCAGGGCGGCACTCAATCCGGCGGAGGGGGAAAGCCTGTACTTTGTGGCCCGTGGCGATGGCTCCCACAAGTTCTCGAAAACCCTTTCGGAGCACAACAAGGCGGTGCGTGAATTCCAGCTGCAGCGGCGTGAGGATTACCGCTCGTCACCACCGCCCGCGACGGCGCCCGAGCCGGTTCCGGACAATGCCAGCGAACCGCAGCCCAGTGAGTCCGACGACAATGAATGAAACACGACCGGGCCTGTTTATCACGGTGGAGGGCACCGAAGGGGTGGGCAAGTCCACCAACATGGAGTTTGTGGCCAATCAGCTGGCACAGCAGGGCATCGACTATGTGGTGACCCGCGAGCCGGGTGGCACCCCCATGGCGGAGGAAATCCGCGAGTTGCTGCTGCGCCCCCGTGAGGAGCCGGTACAGGAGCTGACGGAGCTGCTGCTGATGTTTGCCGCCCGTTCACAGCACCTGCACAGCTTTATACTGCCGCGCCTTCGCGCCGGCGTCTGGGTCCTGTGCGACCGGTTCACGGACGCCACCTACGCCTACCAGGGGGGAGGGCGTGGTGTGCCCATGGATCAGGTGCAGGTTCTGGAGCAGCTGGTGCAGGGGGATGACCGGCCGGATCATGTGCTGCTGCTGGATGCCCCCGTGGACCTGGGCATGAAGCGCATCCAGGGCCGTGAACTGGCACCGGACCGTTTCGAGCAGGAAAAACAGGCGTTTTTCCAGCGCGTGCGGGACGTGTATCGCCAGCGTGCCGAAGCGGACCCAGGGCGCTATCACGTCATTGACGCCAGTGAATCCCTTACCCGGGTGCAGGCGTCACTGCAGAAAACCCTGACGGACATTATCCGGGGCTGGGAAGACTGTTAGCCCCCGGGGTGTTACAAAAAGACACCCTTATCCCGCATTCCGTCTTCAAAACATCGACAAACTGCCTCAGTCTGCTTTAATGGTTTCATTCTGAAACTTTTTTGGCCGTTTATGAAAAGTGACAGAGCAACCGGACTGGAGGCGCCATGTTTGACGCAAATCGCGTACTGGACAACTCGTTCAGGGAAACCCCCCGTGATCAGCTCTGGCAGGCCATCGTCGATAACCACTATGTGGATGAAGGGGCCTTTGTCGAGTCACTGCTGAGTCTGGCCACGCCGTCGGAGGAGGACAGGAAGGCCATCGAAGAGCAGGCCACCGCCATGATCCGTGATGTGCGCCAGCAGGACGAATCGGTGCACATGGTGGACGCACTGCTGCAGGAATACAGCCTGGATACGGAAGAGGGCGTCTTGCTGATGTGCCTGGCTGAGGCCCTGATGCGTATCCCTGACGCCCACACCGCCGATGCCCTGATCCGCGACAAGATGGGGGACGCGGACTGGAAGAAGCACATGGGCCGCAGCGAGTCGGTGCTGGTCAATGCCTCCACCTGGGGCATGCTGCTCACGGGCAAGGTGGTGAAACTGGACAACCGCCTGGACGGACACCCCCGCAGTCTCTGGAAGCGTCTCGTCAACCGCGCCGGCGAGCCGGTGATCCGCAAGGCCATGTACCAGGCCATGGGCATCATGGGTCGCCAGTTTGTGCTGGGCCGTGATATTGAGGAGGCACTGGACAATGGCCGTGAAAGCCGTGACAAGGGCTACAGCTATTCCTTCGATATGCTCGGCGAGGCGGCACTGACCCAGGAAGACGCTGAAGGCTACTTTGACCACTACTGGAAAGCCATCGAGGCGGTGGGCCACAACCGCTACCCCCGTGGTGATGCCCCGGTGCCTTCCGTCTCCATCAAGCTCTCCGCATTGCACTTTCGCTATCACCGTTCCCAACAGGAGCGAATCCATAACGAACTGGTGCCCACCCTGCGCCGTCTGGTGCGCCATGCCAGGGCACTGAACGTGCCACTGACCGTGGACGCCGAGGAGATGGACCGCCTGGAGCTGTCACTGGAAGTCTTTGCCGCGGTCTACCAGAGCGAGGATGTCAAAGGCTGGGGGGAGTTCGGACTGGCGGTGCAGGGTTACTCCAAACTGGCCCTGCCGGTGCTGTGCTGGCTCAATACCCTGGCCCGTGAACAGGGAGACCGGATGCCGGTGCGACTGGTCAAGGGCGCCTACTGGGACACCGAGATCAAGCACTGCCAGCAACTGGGTGTGCGTGATTATCCGGTGTTTACCCGCAAGGAATGCACCGACGTCTCCTACCTGGCCTGTGCCCGCTTTCTGCTCAGCCCTCAGGCACAGGGCAACATTTACCCCCAGTTTGCCAGCCACAATGCCCACACCGTGGCCTCGGTGCTGCATTATGCCCGTGAGCAGCCACAGGCGGTGTTCGAGTTCCAGCGACTCCATGGCATGGGCGACGCCCTCTACAGTGCGGTGATGAAAAGCAGCGGCCTGCCGGTGCGCATCTATGCCCCGGTGGGGGCCCACAAGGACCTGCTGCCTTACCTGGTGCGCCGCCTTCTTGAGAACGGCGCCAACTCCTCCTTTGTGCACCGTGTGGTGGACGCCGCCACACCCATTGAGGACCTGGTGCAGCATCCGGCCACTGTACTCAACAGCTACAAAAGCCTGAGAGACCCGCGCATCCCGCTGCCCAGGGATCTCTACGGCAAGGGGCGGGTCAACTCACAGGGTCAGAACCTGATGGTGCTGAGTGACCTGGAGCCACTGCAGTCGTCCATCCAGTCCTGGTCCGACCACCACTGGACCGGTGCGCCCATCATCAACGGCAAGGACCGCCGCGAGGGCAACCCCAGCACTGTCAGCAACCCCGCCGACCGCAACCGCACCACGGGGCAGATCCACTGGAGCCGCCCGGAACAGGTGAGCGAGGCGCTGACACTGGCCACCGCCGGCGGCAAGCTCTGGCGCAAGACCGACACGGAAACACGGGCCCGGTGCCTGGAGCGTTACGGCGATCTGCTGGAATCCAACCAGCCGGAGCTGATGGCACTGTGCACCCGGGAGGCGGGCAAGACACTCCAGGACGGCATTGACGAGGTGCGCGAGGCAGTGGACTTCTGCCGCTACTACGCCAACCAGTGCCGCGAGAAGTTTGCCAGTGCCACCACACTGCCGGGTCCCACCGGCGAATCCAACGAGATCTACCTGGAAGGGCGCGGTGTCTTTCTCTGCATCAGCCCCTGGAACTTCCCACTGGCCATTTTCTCCGGCCAGATCATGGCGGCACTGGCTGCCGGCAATGCCGTGCTGGCCAAGCCCGCCGAGCAGACCAGCCTGATCGCTCACAGGGCGGTACAGCTGATGCTGGAGGCGGGCTTCCCGCCGGAAGTGATCCAGCTTCTGCCCGGTGACGGGGCCGGTATCGGCAACCAGCTGCTGCCGGATGCCCGGGTCAGTGGTGTCACCTTCACCGGCTCCACCGGCACCGCCCACATCATCAACCGCACACTGGCCGCCCGTGAGGGGGCCATAGTGCCACTGATCGCCGAGACCGGCGGCCAGAACGCCATGATCGTGGACAGCAGTGCACTGCCGGAGCAGGTGGTGAAAGACGTGCTGCAGTCCGCCTTTGCCAGCGCCGGGCAACGCTGCTCGGCACTGCGGGTGCTGTACGTCCAGGAGGACGTGGCGGAGACCATTGAGACGATACTGGCGGGGGCCATTAGAGAGCTTCAGCCCGGTGACCCGGCCCGTCTCAGCACCGATGTGGGGCCGGTGATTGATGACCAGGCACGCAGTCTTCTGAACAAGCACGTCAAGGCACTGCGTGACAGCGGCCACCGCCTGATCGGCGAAACCCCCATGCCCGACGGGCTGGAAGACGGCTGCTTTGTGGCGCCACAGGCCTATGAAATCAGCGGCATCAACGCGCTCAAGCAGGAGCACTTCGGCCCCATACTCCATGTGGCCCGCTACAAGGCCACGGAGCTGGATGCGGTGATCGATGAAATCAATGAGGCGGGCTACGGACTGACACTGGGCATCCACAGCCGCAGTGAATCCACCGCCGAGTACATCGAGTCACGGGTGCGGGTGGGCAACACCTACATCAATCGCAATCAGATTGGC
This sequence comes from Oleiphilaceae bacterium, assembly GCA_033721915.1. Taxonomy (GTDB): domain Bacteria; phylum Pseudomonadota; class Gammaproteobacteria; order Pseudomonadales; family Oleiphilaceae; genus REBR01. The sequence goes on along the minus strand of JAWWAC010000049.1, from coordinate 5,107 downwards.
GCCGTGGTGGGTGTCCAGCCCTTTGGCGGCCAGGGACTCTCCGGCACCGGCCCCAAGGCCGGCGGGCCTCAGTACCTGCCGCGATTTGCCACAGAACGCACTCGCACCAACAACACCACCGCTGTGGGGGGCAATGCCACACTGCTTTCTCTGGGCGTGGAGAAACTGTCCGTGGAGGACCACGAAGACCGCCAGTGAAGCGCATCCACGGACTGTCTCGAGCAAGGGCAGGGCGGACACGGGCCGTTTTCCGTCCTGCCACAGAAGCACCAACAATAATGCATTAACCAGGGGTGCTTTGCCCCGGAGGAGTAGCTCGCTATGGAAGTGGAGAATCTCACCGTCGTCAGTCTCACCTTTGTGGTGTACATACTGGGCATGCTGGCACTGGGCCTGGTGGCCTACATGCGCACCCAGAACCTGGCCGATTATGTCCTGGGTGGACGTAACCTGGGCCCCATCCCCTCGGCCCTCAGTGCCGGTGCCTCGGACATGAGCGGCTGGCTTCTGCTGGGTCTGCCCGGCTACGCCTATGCCGCCGGTTTCGAGGCCATCTGGATTGCCGCCGGCCTGTTGCTGGGTACCTGGCTGAACTGGCTGGTGGTGGCGCGGCGCCTGCGTAACTACAGTGCCGCCGCCAAGGATTCCCTGACCATTCCCTCCTACCTGGAAAACCGCTTCAATGACACCAGCCGCGTGCTGCGGGTAATGTCCGCGTTTTTCATACTGCTGTTCTTCCTGTTCTATACCAGCTCCGGCCTGGTGGCCGGTGGCAAGCTGTTTGAGACGGTCTTTGAAATGCCTTACCAGTGGGCGGTGATTGTGGGCACCATCGCGGTGGTCTCCTATACCCTGTTTGGTGGCTTTCTGGCGGTGTCCTGGACGGATGTGGTGCAGGGGCTTCTGATGATGGCGGCACTGGCACTGGTGCCGGTCATGGCCATCAGCGATGTGGGTGGCTGGAGCGCCATGACCGCCGCCATGGGCGAGGAGAACAGCCACTTCCTGAACCTGTTTACCGGAGCGGACGGCGAGGCCCTGGGAGCACTGGCGATTATTTCACTGATGGCCTGGGGCCTTGGCTACTTCGGCCAGCCCCATATACTGGCTCGCTTCAAGGCCATCAGCAGCGAAGACCGGGTGCCCTATGCCCGCCGTGTGGCGGTCAGCTGGTCGGCCATCACCCTGGTGGGCTCACTGCTGGTGGGCTTTGCCGCCATCGGTTTCTTTGACGCCAAGGTGGAGGACGGCGAGACCGTCTTCATGTTGCTGGTCAACGCCCTGTTCCACCCGGTGATCTCCGGCATCCTGCTGGCGGCCATTCTGGCGGCCGTGATGAGCACCGCCGACTCACAGCTGCTGGTGTGTTCATCGGCACTGGCGGAGGACTTCTACAAGGGCTTCTTCCGCAAGCAGGCCAACCAGCTGGAGCTGGTGAGGGTGGGCCGCGTGGCCGTGGTGGTGATTGCACTGATAGCCGCCACCGTGGCCATGGATGACGACTCCATGGTGCTGGACCTGGTCTCCTACGCCTGGGCCGGATTCGGCGCCGCTTTCGGCCCGGCGATCATCCTCTCCCTGTACTGGCGCCGCATGAACCGCAACGGCGCGCTGGCCGGCGTGATCGTCGGTGGCGTCACCGTGGTGCTCTGGAAAATGACCGCCAGCGGTACTTTCGCGGACATCTACGAGATCCTGCCCGGCTTCATCTTCTCCGCCATCGCCATCGTGGTGGTCTCACTGGCCACCGGCGGCCCTGAGAAAGCCATCGAAGAGCAGTTCGACAAACTCAACCCCAACCCCAAAGCCTGACCCACCCCCAGCAAAAAACCCCGCCCCGGCCCCGCCGGCGCGGGGTTTTTTGTGCGGGTCGGACCAGGTCAAGTCCCTGATATTTAGGTAATAAAGAGCCATAACTGGCCTTTTTTCGGCCTTAAAAGGTGTTTTTTTTGGGTAAAAAAGGGGCTTTAAGGCGCCGTGGGCCATGGCTCTGGCGGTTTGATACCTTTTGACATAACCGGTAAAGAAAATTTACATAATTGCTGATACTCTGTCACATTATTGCCATTAAAAGGGCACTGGACAGGGAGGCGGTCCGGAAACGTCTGTCCGGCCCACTCAGGCCAGGACAGTGGTGACAACAACAAAAAAGCCCCTTCAAGGGGCTGCGGAGAATCGCTATGCGTCTGATTATGCCCACTGCGGCGGTGTCACTGATACTGCTGCTGGCCGGCTGCAACGAAGCCGGTAACGGTAACAACGCCAGTGACAATGCCAGCCAGAGCCAGGATCAGGCCGACTCAAGGCCCCAGAAGGGGCCGCCGGAAGATCGCCCCCCATCCCGTGGGGAAAACGATCGTGAGGTGGTGGCCTCCCAGTCACAGAGCTTCCCGGAGGAACTTCGTGATGAGGTGGATACAGCACTGCGGGCTTGCGACCCCCTGGACGGGGCCCACTGCATGTACCCCTTTCCCAGTGACCATTTTACCCGGGCCGTGGCACCGGACCAGATCGGTGGCACCGGCCGTGGCGGCACAGGACGGCGCATCGATTTCAACCGCCTGGCCATGCCCCGGAATATCGCCGGCAAACCCATTGACCCCTTGGAGTGGAACCGCAACGACGGCTTTTCACCGGGACAGCTGATCACCACCTTTATCCCGGAGCTGGCCTTTGTCACCGATGAGTCCGGTCAGCCCACAGGACCAGTGCGCAATGCAGTCCCCTTCAATGATCTTGAGCGCTATACCGACCCGAATACAGCGGTGATTGTGTTGGATACGGAAACCGGTGAGCGCCATCCCATCTGGGTGGAGCGGGACGCCAGTGCCGGCATGCTGTTCCCACCCAATGCCGATGAGACGCTGGATACGCTCACCCGCCCGGGTCAGGCCCGCCACGCCATGCTGGTACGTCCTGCTGTGAACTTCCGGGAAGGGCGCCGCTATGTGGTGGCCATTCGCCACATCGAGAACAGCGAGGGTGAGCCCATTGCCGCACCGCCTTTTTTTGCCAAATGCCGAGACCAGGGGGCGGATGCCTTTGCTCTGCCGGCACTGAAAGAGCGTTGCGAACAGCTCCAGAACAAGGTGTTCCCGGTGCTGAAGCCGGAAATGCCGGTGCAGGACAATGACCGCTTCTACCTGGCCTGGGATTTCACCGTCGCCAGCACCGAGAACAATGTGGCCCGTCTGCGCCATATGCGGGACGATGCCTTTGCCACTCTGGCGGAGGATGAAAGCCCTCTGACGGCCATGACCGGACCGGAAGCCGGCGCGGATTGTGTCCGTTACCAGGACGGGGCCCCCTGCCAGGCACCCGAGTTCACCATTGACCGGGTGGTGGAGGAATCGCCGGAGAACACCAAGAATGGCCGCATGTACCGTGAAATTCACGGAACGGTTCAGGTGCCCAGCTATGTGGTGCCACAGGATCCCTCGCCACTGGAGGGGCTGGGGCCCCTGTCCGGTGAGGTGAAAACGCTGGCCGGCGGTGGTGAGGATTCCGTTGCCCGCAACCTGCTGGACAGCTGCCTTGAAGGGGCCCCGGTGGCGGAGCTGTGCCAGCCGTTCCAGTTTCTGCTGGAAGGCACGGGTGAGGTTCCCGATGCCCTGCAGATCGGCGAATCCGTCAGCCTGCCACCCAATCGACTGTTCTATAACCCACTGGACGAGCTGCACCCGGACGACCCGAAGATGCAGCCTTTTGGCGATGGCCTGCCTGACCAGACCGGGCACAAGAGCGTGCCATTCGTCTGCCGCCTCTATGAAGACGCCAGTGGCGGATCTCCGGCCAGGGCCGGCATTTACGGCCACGGTCTTTTCGATCAGCGTGGTGCCATCACTTACGATGCGGTACCGGGCCTCTCCACCTTTGATCCGGATAACAATTTCATGTTCTGTGCCGCCGACTGGTATGGCTTTGCCATCGGCGATATAGGCAATGTCCTGACGGCACTGCCGGAGCTGTCCCGATTCCCGGTGGTCCCTGATGCGACCCAGCAGGGCATGCTACATAAGATGTTTTTGGCCCGCCTGCTGCGCCATCCCGAGGGGCTGGCGGCCAGTGAGGCGTTCCAGGACGAACAGGGGCGGCCCCGATTCGACCACCGCCATGTGTTCTACCATGGCATCAGCCAGGGTGGCATTCTGGGAGGCCCCGTAGTGGCCATGTCACAGGATATTACCCGGGGTGTTCTGGGTGTGCCGGGGATGAGCTACAGCCTGCTGCTGCGGCGCAGCACCGGCTGGTCACGGCCGGCCTTTGCCGACGAGGTGCCTTTCGGCTTCTCCACGCTGCCCAATCTGGCCTACCAGGACGATCTGGACCGCAACCTGATGTTCGCACTGTTGCAGATGCTCTGGGACCGTGGCGAGAACAACGGCTATGCCCACCACATCACCAACAACAGCGCACTCAATGGCCCGGATAACCAGGTGATGCTGCGGCCGGCCTACGCCGACCATCTGGTGACCCACTGGTCCGCCTACAACCTGGCCCGCACCCTGATTGCCAGCAGTGATACCCCTTTCCTGGCGGATCTGTATCCACGCCTGACCAGCGACTGCCCCGAGGGTCACCAGGACAAGTGTTTCGATAACCGCCAGCAGTGGCACCAGCAGCGTAACCTGGACAAGACACTGCTGTTCGGTATGCCCCTGTCCGGACCGGGCACGCCCTACGACGCCCCCGGCGGCCAGCGCACGGAACTCTCAGGCCTGATCCAGTGGGATGAAGGTCGCACCGCCATCCCTCCCATCGCCAACAGGCCCGCGGACTGGAAGGACAACAACGACCCCCACAAATACCCCCGTTCCGCCCGTGGCGCCTATTGCCAGCAATCCCACTTCCTGCACCCTGAGGGCCGGCTGATCGATGTGCGCAGCGTCATCCGTGCCGGCGGCAGCGAACTGGCCCTCTGCCCCGAATTGCCCCGCTGACCGGGCCATGAAAGACCCAAACCCGCACCGCCTACCGGCGCGGGTTTTTTTATGCCGGGTCGGACCAGATTAATGAATTGATTCTGAACGGGAATCCGGAGTTTAAAGGGCGGAATCAGTGCTTATCAGGGGTTTTTTCAGGGTAAAAATGGGGGTTTAAGGGATTG
>JAWWAC010000048.1:0-22428 GCA_033721915.1 Oleiphilaceae bacterium | reverse complement strand
CTGGCACTAGCAGTGTGTGTTTCTGTCCTGATGCAGGGAGGTGCACCATGAAAAGACTCTTCTATCTTGTGGACAACATCGACAGCGTGGAATCCATCTCAAGGGACCTGCACAGGGAGGGAGTCACGGACTGGCGCTTTCATGTATTGGGCAAGAACGAGGCCGGGCTCTATACACGGCGCCTGCATTCCGCCAACATCTTTGAGAAAAGCGACCTGATCCGTTACCTGGAGCGGGGCGCCATGATCGGCGGCCTGATCGGCCTGTTGCTGGTCACCGCCGGCATGGTCACCGGCTATCCGCCCATGTCCGGCGGTGCCTGGCTGGCGCTGTTTCTGTTCTGTGTCGTGGCCGCTGCCTGGATTGCCGGCTTTGGCGGCATCTCCGCGGAGAATTACAAGGTACGTCCCTTCCATGACGCCATCGAGCGGGGCGAGTACCTGGTGCTGGTGGATGTGCCGAAGAAACACGATGAGGCCATGCGTCGCCTGATGGCCAAGAACCACCCGGAGGCACGCCTCCAGGCCGAGGACAGCAACCACAACAACCCCTTCAGCCGGGGGCTGCGGCATATGGCCCAGTGACACCATCGCCCCGCCACCGGACAGGGGAGAAGACCAGGGGGCAGCCGCCAGGCTGCCCCGTTTTTTTGCCACAGGACTTGTCACCCCGGCCCTGACAGGCCACCATTCCCGCATTACGACGTTTTACTACGAGGCCTTACGCCATTAACGGACCACCAACGGACTCGTCCAGAATGCGTTCAATCAGCCTTTCCCTGTCAGCGGGCCTGCTGGCACTGCTGGGCAGCCTCCCCGTGATGGCCCAGTCCGGCGGCAGCGGCGGACAGACCATGGAGGAGCAGCTTCGCCGTGAGCAAAGGGCCGCCGCCGAACAGACGCAAAATGCCCCGGGCCGGCGGGAACCCGGCAGTGATCAGCTGAAAGAAGGCGTCCCCGTTCTGGAGGCCTACTGGGATGGGGATGAGGCGCTGCACCTGCTGGCCGGAGCCGGTGGACGCATCGACAATGGCATGGGCTATATCTACCTCAGCCACCTGGAGACAACGGGCAGGCCCTCTTCCAGTTCCGACCGCATCGATGCCAGCCTGCCCGATGAGAACGACTACCGCAGCCACCGTTTCGGCTTTCTGGCGGAAGGCCACGACAGGGACACCGGTGAGGGGTTTGCCCTGGGGCTTTATCTCTACCGCAACCAGTCCGACGTGATCATCAACCGTTACGGCCTGGGTGGCACACTGGACCTGGCCTATGTGGTGTCACACCGGGTGCGTTTTTACGCCGGTGCCGACCTGATGCCCGGCTTTGCCAGTTCAAAAGCCGGCAGCGACTCCGGCCTCATGGAGTACGAATGGCATGGCGGCCTGCGCGTTCTTCTGGGCAGCCATGTGGACATTGGCGTGGTCTGGCGCAGCGGACGCACCTGGGACAGCGGCCGACGCACCCGGCTCTATGAGGATGCCATGGCCGGACTGCGTGTCAGCTTCTGACAGTCAGATCACGGTGGCCAGTGTCACTTTCCAGCCAACAAGAACCCAGCCAACAAGAACCCAGCAAACAGGAACCACAGGAGGCTCCATGAGCGCCCCGATACAGATCGAGAACCAGGGCTTTACCCGCATTATCCGTATCCACCGTCCGGAGCAGAAAAACGCCCTGACCCGTGAGATGTACAGCCTGATGGCCGATACCCTGGAGGCGGCGGAATCGGACCCCGGCGTGCGCAGCCTGCTCTTTACCGGCAATGAAAGCTGCTTTACCGCCGGCAATGACCTGGGCGAATTCGCCGAGGGCATGCCCGAGGGGTTTCTCGAGGCCCCGGTGGGTCGCCTTCTGGTGGCTCTGGCCAAGGCCACCAAACCGGTGGTGGCGGCCGTCAACGGCCCGGCCGTGGGGATCGGCACCACACTGCTGCTGCACTGCGATCTGGCCTACGCCGGTGACAACACACGCTTCCAGATGCCCTTTGTCAATCTCGGGCTCTGCCCTGAGGGTGGCTCCAGCCTGCTGCTGCCCCGCTGGCTGGGCCGTGTCCGCGCCATGGAGCTGCTGCTGCTGGGCCGCCCCTTCGACGCCGAGGAGGCACTGAGGCTGAACCTGATCAACCAGGTCTGCTCCCCCGGTGACACCGAGGCGGCCGCCCTGGCCGCCTGTGAGAAGATCAACAGCCAGCCACCGGCGGCGGTGCGCGCCAGCAAGGAGCTGCTGAACCGCAGCCAGAACGAGGACCTGCTGGACACACTGGTAACGGAGGGGGAGCGCTTTGCCAGCAGGCTGCAGTCCCCGGAATCGGCGGAGGCCTTCAGCGCCTTCCGCGAGAAGCGCAAGCCGGACTTTTCCCGCTTCAAATAAGCACCACCCACCCGCCACAGTCTCACCGGCACGCCGCGGACAGGCCCCTGCCCGCGGCGGATAACCCGTCCCCATCCAACATGGGACGGGGTCGCCAATGGCCCGGGCTTTCAATAGCCCTGACCGTCAATGGGCGCATCCTTCAGGGGCTCGTCCGTCAAGACCCCCTCTTCAAGAGACCAGCCTGTCCTCCTGTTTGCGCCCTCTACTTGTCTTTTAAGGCCAATCCTCCAGAACTCTGGCAAGAATGGGTCACCTCGGTTACTGTGACATTGAGCACTGTAACAATGGAGACTCGCCATGAACGTTATGCCCATTCGCCGTAACATGAAATTCAACCTCGACCCGTCCAGAATCAATCTCTGGAGCGGCCGTGGCAAGCACGTCACCCTGTTTCTCAATACCCTGTCCACCTTCTTTCCGGAGGGAGAGCGGTACTTCATTACCAGCCTGCGCAACTACCGCGACCAGATCACGGACCCGGAACTGCAGGAAGCGGTGCGCAACTTTATTGGCCAGGAGGCCATGCACGGCCGTGAGCACGACGAGTACAACGATGCCATGGCGGCCGCCGGCCTCAACACCAAGGAGCAGGAGGCACAGGTCACCTGGCTGCTGAAGACGGTGCAGAAAGTCTTCCCGGAATCCACCCAGCTTGGCGGCACCATTGCCCTGGAACACATGACCGCACTGATGGGGGATTTCCTGCTGCGGCACAAGGAAATCTTCGAGGACGCCGACCCCACCTACCGGGACATCTGGCTGTGGCACGCTTACGAGGAAACCGAGCACAAGGGCGTGGCCTATGACGTCTGGGAAGCCACCCAGGACGACAGCACCCTGGCCTATGGCAACCGCATCATGGCCTATGCCATTGCCATGGGGTTGTTCTGGCCCCTGGTGGCGGCCTATTACCTGTCCAACCTGCGCAAGGAGAAACTGCTGACCGACGTGAAGGGCTGGGGCACCATGGCCCACTTCCTGTTCAACCGTCGCAGCGGCATGTTCACCACCCTGCTCACCGAGGCGTTCGACTACCTGCGCCGTGACTTCCACCCCTGGGATCACGACAACAGCGATCTGCTGCGGGAACTGGACGCACTGGCGGACCTGTACGAGCAGCGCAAGGAAAAGAAAACCGCCTGACACCATGGCGAGGCCATGGAAGGCACAGCACGGATGCGGGGGGCTCTCTGTCCCCCGCGCGTTTCTACCCGCTCCAACCTCCCGCAACGGGACGTCTGCTGCGGGTCTCTGTCCCCTACTCCTCACTTACGGCATCGCCTCTTTTCACTTCCCTCTCCCGGAGCTATGCTGAATCGCAATTAAACTGAGCTCGCTACGGAGTATTCATGGCCGAATCCCCCCGCATTGTGATTTTTGGCGCCGGCAGTGTCGGTTGTTATCTCGGTGGCCGCCTTCTGGACGCCGGCGGGGATCTGGTGATGGTGGGGCGCCCCCGCATGGCGGACCTGCTGGCGCAGCAGCCGCTGAAGGTCAGCGATCTGAACGGTTTTGCCACCCAGGTCACTGTGGCCCCAGGGCAGTTTGTCACCGACGGTGGCGAGGCGCTGGCCCGGGCGAATCTGGTGCTGGTGTGCGTCAAGTCCGCCGCCACCCCGGAGTCGGGGCAGACACTGTCGCGGCATATTGCCCCCGGCGTGCCGGTGGTCAGCCTGCAGAACGGGGTGTCCAACAGTGAGGTGCTCAAGCGGGAATTGCCGGACAACCCGGTGCTGGCGGGCATGGTGCCTTTCAATATCCTGCAGCAGGCACCGGGGCACTTTCACCAGGGCACCTTTGGCCACCTCATGGCCTCCTACCACCCGGAGCTGACACCGGCACTGCCCCTGTTTGAGAAGGCCGGGCTGCCACTGGAGCTGCGCGAGGACATGACCAACGTGCTGTGGTCCAAGCTGCTACTGAACCTCAACAACCCCATCAACGCCCTCTCCGGCGTTCCCCTCAAGGAGGAGCTGTCAAAGCGCCCTTACCGGCGCTGCCTGGCCATGGCCCAGAAGGAAACGCTGCAACTGCTGAAAAAGGCCCGCATCGGGACCATTCGCCTCACCCCCCTGCCGGCGAACTGGCTGCCCACGCTGATGTCGGCACCGGACTTTCTGTTTACCCGACTGGCCAGTAACATGCTTGCCATGGACCCCATTGCCCGCTCCTCCATGTGGGAGGACCTCCAGGCGGGGCGGCGCACCGAGGTGGATTACATCAACGGCGAGGTGGTGCAGCTGGCGCAGCGGCTCGGGTCAAAGGCACCGGTGAATGCCGAACTGGTGGCGCTGATCCGGGAGGCGGAAAAGGGCCAGAACGGCGACTGGACAGGGCCGGCCCTGTACCAGCGGCTGAAACAGGCCCGCGCCCAGGGCCACCACACCGGTTAATGGCATCCTCCCGGATCGCTGCGTTCATGGCAGCCACGCTGTTATCCTGTCATCCTGACCCCATTGCGAGGCCCTCTACATGTCCTTGTCACGACACTGCCAGCCACTGCTGTTGCTGTTTCTCGGCGCCACACTGCTGTCCGCCTGCGCCACCCCACTGAGCCCGGAGGCGGAAAGCATCCGTGAGGTGCGTGCCAGCGAAGTGTCGGGTTGCGACAAGGTGGCCAGAGTCTCCGGCACGGCGGAGGGATTCTATCTCTCACCCACGGCACAGCTTCAGCAGGCGCAGAATGCGGCCCTGGAGAAGGCGGTGGAGGCGAACGCCACCCATGTGGTCTGGACCAGCCTGGAGGAAGAGCTCAGCTCCTACGTCGCCGCTGACGCCTACCGTTGCCGCAAAACTGGCTGACCGGGAACAAAGAAGCCATACTCCGTTAGTTCACTAATGATCAACCGGAGTGTTTCAACCCATGTCACAACAACAAGAACGTCAGGGCTGGAATTGGGGGCCCTTTACTTTCCGACTCCCCTTCTACCACACCAAGCTGAGCATACCGGAACTGCTGCAGGGCTTCTTTGTGGCCGCCGCCACGGGCCTGGCACTGGTGCCCATCATGACCGGTGCCTTTGGCCTCTCCTTTGAGGAAGCCGTGGCCATGTCACTGATCCACACCGCCCTGATTGCCTCGGCGGTGATTGTCTTCGGCGAACCCTACGCGGCAGGCTGGATTACGCCGGTGCTGCCGCTGGTGCTGTTTTTTGTCATTGGCGGCTACGACGACCCCGCCAGCCGCTTTCAGGCCATGACGGCCCTGTCCCTGACCTTTGCCGGACTGGTCTTTCTGCTGGGGATCACCGGCCTGGGCAAACAGTTTGTCATCTGGCTGCCCAACACCCTAAAGGCCGGCATCATACTGGGTGCGGCCATTGCCGCACTCAAGCGGGTGTTTGTGGACGACGCCGAGGACCGCCTCCTCGAGCAGCCCATTGCCACCATAGTGGCCTGCTCCATCTGCCTGGTGCTGATGTTTTCAAAGCCCATCGACAGGCTCAAGCAGCACAATGGCAAGATCATGAAGCTGGCCAGCCTCGGCCTGTTGCCGGGCTTTCTGGCAGCCGCCCTGATAGGGCCCCTGGTGGGCGAAGTGGAGTACAACATCCAGTGGGGCATCCTGTTACCGCCTGTGGCGGACGCCTTTGCCCAGGCCTCCCCCTTTGTCATCGGATGGCCCAGCCTGGAGATGTTCTTGGCCGCCGCACCACTGGCACTGATCAGCTATATCATCCTGTTTGGTGACCTGGTCACCGGCAACGAGATCATCCGTGATGGCCTCAAGTCCCGTCGGGACGAGAAGGTGGACATCAACCCCACCCGTTCCCACTACTCACTGGCCATCCGCAACAGTCTCATGGGGCTGCTTGGGCCCTTCTTCCCCACCCAGGGTTCGGTCTGGGCCGGTGTCCATGTGGTGATTGTCCAGCGCTGGAAGCAGGGGCCGAAGGCCATGCGCAGCCTGCATGATGGCCTGCATTCCTATTACATGATGGGGCTGCCGCTGATCTTCTTCCTGCTGCCGGTCCTGACGGCGCTGCAACCGCTGCTGGGCATTGCCCTGTCGCTGACACTGGTGCTCACCGGCTTTGCCTGTGCCTACATCGCCATGTCCATACCCAGGGAAAACACCGAGCGGGGCACGGTGCTGCTGATTGGTGCCGCACTGGCGTTCTTTGACCCCTGGATCGGTCTGCTGATCGGCGTCATTGCCACGCTGGCACTGGTGGGCTGGGACACCAGCAGCGAGCCCATCCCGGACGAACCGGAAGAGGCACCCGCCACACCACAGAAAATGCCCGACTGAGCGGGCCAGAGGAAAGCCCTTGACGGTCTCCCACTAAAAAAGCCGCCCTCGGGCGGCTTTTTTAGTGGGAGACCGCTTTACCGGGAGACAGCATGGCACCCGGAGAGGCAGGCCTCAGAAGTCGTCAATGGTCTTGCCCTTGCCACCGAGCAGCACCATGATCAGGGCCACACCGATGCCCCAGGCACCGTTGAGAATGCCACCGCCGATCCAGGTGGCCAGCTCCACATCAAGGCCTTTCATGGGGAAGACCACCAGCATGGCCACCGCCGTGGGGGCAATGGCGCCAAACACCGTGGCAATCCCCCAATACAGGGCACGACCCCGATTGCGGATCAGCGCCCAGGCGGGGAGGCCCCAAAGACCGCCAAAGAAAGCCAGTGACACCACCTGTGGCACGCCCAGCGGCCCCACAGGTGTCAGGTTGAAAGGCGCCACAGGCACGGCCTCGGCCAGATACAACAGGGCAAACACCCCCTGGTGAAACACCAGTGTTGCCACAAAACCGGCGATAAACGCCTTTAACCACTGCATAACTTCCCCCTCACTGAATAAAACCGGTTATTCAGCTTAGCATGCTTTGCCGGAAAAACAGTTGCCGCCGCTTGTGGTAAGGCACCCGTACGGCTCCGGTGGCACTGGCGCGTTGCCGTTAATCGATGACACCGCTCTCAAGGTATTTGCCCACGGCTGTGGTCACGGCCTCCCACTCAGGCCCCCCGATTGTGTCGGTCGGGTCATTACCGAAACGAACACTGACCAGGCTCTGGGATGGCGCCACGCCGATGCGCTGGTGCCCGAAACCCGCTGCCGTGTAATTGCCGGATTCAATACCGCCCCAATGAGGCCACATGTAGCCTCGCTCACCACCACCTGTCTTCAGGTTGTAATTGTACGACTCCCTGACCCATTTCCTGGGGACGATCTGTCGGCCGTCGGAGGTACGCCCGTCGTTGCGATAGAGTTCTCCCAGGCGAATCGCGTCTCTTGCGGTGGCAAACAGCCCCATGGACGCAAAGGTGTTGCCCAGCCGGTCCACCATGACCAGCGCGTCATCCTGCATGCCGAGAGGCTGCCAGATCTTCTCCGAGAGGATCTCGGCGTAGGGCTTGTCATAGACATTTTCCAGCATCCACGCCAGCATCTGGGGGTCGCCGCTGTTGTAGCGATAAAACGCGCCCGGGGGTGCGACACGTGTCAGCCGCAGCAGGTACTCGTCACGGGTCATGCCGTAGAGCCCGTTGCTGTGGAAGTCAGCACCCATCAGCAAAAGCTGCTCGGGCTGGTGGATGGGCACGTCTACCCAGTAGGTGCCCGACTTCATCTGCACCAGGTTCTTGATGCTGACGCCCTCCCAGACGGTGTCGGCGGCTTCGGGAATGTATTTCTTGATCGGGTCATGAATCGAGTCCACAAGGCCTTCCGAAATGGCGATCCCGACCAGCGCACTGGTAAACGACTTTGTCACCGACCACACGTGCTGGCGGGTGTTGGGGTTGAAACCGTTTTCGTAATCATCGAAAACCAGCTGGCCGTGATGCATGAACGCGAGGGCATTGGTGGAGCCGCTCTGCAGGTACTCCCTGACCGTGCGGGTCCGGTCGTTCACCTGGTAGGTGACCTCACTGAGATCCACGGGCATCTCGGGGAGAACGGGAGCATTGGGGTCCGCCTTGACGACATTGGTCGGAAGAATGGTGATCACCGTGACAGCGTCAACCGGCAGCAGCAGGATCGAGAGTTCCCCGTCCGCCGTGTCTTCCAGATTTCTTTTCAGCTGTCCGCCACCGAGCAACAGATCAATCCGCGACTGCAGCAGATCATCCAGTGGCCCGACGCCGGGTGTGAACTCGTCCTGGTTCGGCTGGAGCCGCCCCTGATGCATCGCCAGGACATTCTCGACGCCTTCGGGCAGTGTCGTGATGGATTCAAGCACCGTTTCAGGGTCGGAAGGAAGGGATTGCAGGCCGCTGCGCTCGATGATGTGCCGCAGTTCCTGGGCCAGAATCACCCCCTCGTCTGGCGCCTCGGCCGACTGTGGCGGCCCCCCTCTGGCATTCCCGTTGGCGTTATCGCCACGGGCTTCACTGGGCGATCCCTGCGCCACGGCATCTTTACTCCCGCTGGAGGCGTCCGGGGCTTTGGAGGCCCCTGAGGAGCCGCCAATGCAGCCGGTCAGCCACAGGGTCATAGCCAGTACAGTCAGTCCACTCAGGGCTCTGGAAAACATGTGCATCTCCGTTTTTGTTATTGGGCAAGTTGCCACTGACGTTTTGATAACGCTGAAGACCCCATGTCATGCAGCCTTAAGGGAGACTTGAGCGACTCAAAGCGCTTTCATTGCGATTCCAGGTCAGCGTAAATTAACATTCTGTAACAGCCAAGCAAAAAACGTTACACGTTATTACGTTTTTCGATAGTTTACATTTACGCTTGCGCAGCGGCAGAAGAAGTGGAGGTGAGGGCGTCGACAGCCCGCTCAACTGGAAGCCTGGCAGGTTTTGTCAGAAAAGCAGCCGCAGTCCCAACTGCAGGTTGTGGGAGGGGACCCGGACACGGCGGGTGGAGCCATCTTCCGCCTGCAGCTTCACCTCCTCCCGGGAGCACTGATGGTAGCTGGCTTCGATGCCCGGAATGGTGAGGGCCGGCAATGCCAGCAGGCAGCTCCCTGTCAGCAGACTGAACCCCCAGATTGCCCCTTTCTTTGCCCCGTCTCCCACGTCGTGTGCCTCTTGTTGGCCGGTGTGTGTTGGCCAACAGTGATTTCACGGGGTCAGCGGGCATTCCGTGGCGCCTTTAACAGACCGGGGGAAATGTCCCGTTTATATCCCCAGACGCAGCCCCAGCAGCAGATTGTGGGAGCTGACGCTCAGCTCATTGGGGCGGCCGTCACGGGTGGTGACCTCCAGGTTTTCCCAGGACTGGAAGCGGTAGCCCAGTTCCAGGCTGACCCGTTCGCTGAGGGCAAAGGCCAGTCCGGCGTTGGCCTGGTAGCCGACACTGCGGTCACGGTCATCCAGGCGGGGGGCCAGCAGGCCACTGCGGTGGTCGTCAAACTCCACATCCCCCAGTCCGACACCGCCGCCAAAGACAAAGTCCACGCCGTCGCCAATCTGTCTGTCGCCGTAAACATTGATCAGCCCGAAGGCAGCGCGGGTATCGCCACTGCGGCCACTGCCGGAGACCTCCCCGGACTGGCGCCCCGCCTCAAGCTCCACACGGGCGCGGAAACCGTTTTCGTAAAAGGAGGCGGCACCGGCCATGACAGAGAAACTGCGGCCACTGTCGTAACGGGTGTCCACCCGTCCCGTGTTGGTGTTGTAGCTCATGTCACGCAGCTGGGACGGGCCGCCCCTGACACCGATATAGGGCCCATCGGCCATGGCGCCGGCGGAAACGGTCATCATCCCCAGCGCCAGTGTCAGTGCGGTTGCCAGGCAGTGGTGGTTGCTCATTCTTCGGACTCCTTTTCGCTGTTCTGGTAACATTCTCCGGTAAAACCACTCTACCCCTGCACACGCCCTGATGGCCAAAACGCTCCCTATTCGGGCAGAATCCTTGCCTCGGTGACCGGGCAGGGATACGTTTGCCTCTGTCCGTCGTACACAGATCCCTAATCACCACTATCGTTGTTAAGAGGTTTTTCATGGAACAGCCGGCCCAGCCTGTACTGCGGGATATTGTCCTGATCGGCGGCGGACACAGCCATGTGGGCGTACTCAAGCGCTTCGCCATGAACCCGGAGCCGGGGGTGCGCCTGACCCTGATCTGCCGTGACACCCACACCCCCTACTCCGGCATGCTGCCGGGCTATGTGGCCGGCCATTACGAGTACGACGAGGTGCACATCGACCTGAGCCGTCTGGCGGAGTTTGCCGGCGCCCGTCTCTACCGGGACGAGGCCGTGGGGATCGACCGCAAGGCCGGTAAGGTGCTCTGCCGCAACCGCCCGCCGGTGCCCTACGATCAGCTCTCCATCAACATCGGCTCCTCCCCGCAGGTCAGCCAGGTGGAGGGGGCCGAGGAACATGCGGTGCCGGTCAAGCCCATCAACCGGTTCAATGACCACTGGACCCGTCTGCTGGATCGCATGAGCCACCACGAAGGCCCCCTGAAAGTGGCCGTGGTGGGCGCCGGCGCCGGTGGCGTGGAGCTGCTGCTGGCCATACAGTACCGACTTCAGAAGACACTGGAAGAAGAGCACCGGGACAGCTCCGGTCTGGAGTTTCACCTGTTCAACGCCGCCTCACAGATACTGCCCACCCACAGTGAAGGGGTGCGCAGGCGTTTCCAGCGGGTGCTCGATGAGCGGCGCGTTCAGGTCCACAACAACACGCCGGTGGAGCGGGTCAGCCAGGGCCGTCTGCATCTGACCGGAGGCCGTGAGGAGGCCATGGACGAGATCCTCTGGGTGACACAGGCCGGTGGCGCCTCCTGGCTCAGAAAGACCGGACTGGACCTGGACGCCAGCGGCTGCATCAAGGTCAACAACCAGCTGCAGAGCCTGTCCGACCCGGCCATTTTCGCCGCCGGTGACATCGCCACCATGGTGGAGCAGCCTCGCGAGAAGGCCGGTGTCTTCGCCGTGCGCCAGGGACGCCCACTGGCGGACAACCTGCGCCGTGCGGTGCAGGGCAAGGCACTGCGACCCTACCGCCCGCAGAAAACCTGGCTGGCTCTGATCAGCACCGGCGACCGCTACGCGGTGGCCTCCCGTGGCCCCCTGGGCTTTGCCGGGGCCTGGGTATGGCGCTGGAAGGACTGGATCGACCGGCGGTTCATGGCCAGATTCAATGAGCTGCCGTCCATGGCGGAAAAGCCCGGCAGACAGCCCGACAACGCCGTGGCCCTGAACAGCGAGGAGGCGGCACAGGCCATTTCCGCCGTGGCCATGCGCTGCGGTGGCTGTGGCGCCAAGGTGGGCAGCACCGTGCTTTCACGGGCGTTGGGGGCACTGCAGCCCATTGACCGGGAGGATGTGCTGGTGGGGCTGCACGCACCAGACGATGCGGCGGTGGTGCGCATACCCGATGGCATGGCGGCGGTGCACACGGTGGACTTCTTCCGGGCCTTTATCGATGACCCCTATATTTTCGGCAAGGTGGCCGCCAACCACAGCCTGGGGGACCTGTTTGCCATGGGCGCCGAGGCTCAGAGCGCCACCGCCGTGGCCACGGTGCCCTACGGGCTGGAGTCCAAGGTGGAGGACGTGGTCTTCCAGATGATGTCCGGTGCGGTGGAAGTGCTGAACGAGGCGGGCTGCGCCCTGGTGGGCGGTCACACCGGCGAGGGTCGTGAGCTGGCACTGGGCTTTGCCTGCAACGGCTATATCGACCCCAATCACATCATGAGCAAGGGCGGCATGCGCGCCGGTGACGCCGTGATCCTGACCAAGCCCATCGGCACCGGCACCCTCTTTGCCGCCCACGCCCGTGGCGAGGCCCGTGGCCGCTGGATCGACAGCGCACTGGAGAGCATGGTGCAGTCCAACCGCCTGGCGGCAGGCTGCCTGCACGCCCATGGCAGCGGTGCCTGCACCGATGTCACCGGCTTTGGCCTTCTGGGGCACCTGGTGGAGATGACCCGCCCCTCCGGTGTGGACGTGACACTGTCACTGTCGGCCATACCGATACTGCCCGGTGCCGAGGAGACCGCCGCCGCGGGCATTCTCAGCTCATTGCAGCCGGCCAATATCCGTCTGCGCCGTGCCATCCGCAACCAGGAGGCGGTGCTGGACCACCCCCGCTATCCGCTGGTGTTCGACCCCCAGACCGCCGGTGGCCTTCTGGCCACGGTGCCGGCGGACAAGGCCGAGGCCTGTGTGGCAGAGCTCAGGCGACTGGGCTACCCCCACACGGCCATTATCGGTCATGTGCACCCACAGGGCGAAGCACTGGAGCCGGTGGTACTGGCGCCCTGAGAGGCCCCGTGGCGGCGGTTTACAGCCGCCGCCAGGCGCTGAGCTGGGCGAAGCTGTGCTGGAACTTGCGCCGTGTCTCACGGATCACAAAGGGCAGCTCCACAGGCTCACCCATGGACTCGAACCAGGGTTCCAGACAGGCCCCCATGCCCTCCAGAACCGTCACTTCACGGCCACCGGCCATAAAGCCGCCGATCCACTGTGAGCGGGGCGTAAACTCCGTCATCAGGGTATAGGGGGAGCTGACCACCAGAACGCCACCGGGGCGGATATGCCGGTGGATGCTCTGGAGGAAGCGCGCCGGCTCCGGCAGGCGGTCGATCAGGTTGCCGGCGAAGACCAGGTCAAAATCCCCCAGATCCGGGCTCAGCCGACAGGCGTCCCCCTGCTGGAAGTCCACCCTGGCGGCGGTTTCCGCCAGTCCCAGCTTCGCCAGGTCCGCCGTGCAGTAGCGGCCCAGCTCTCCCTCGTCGCGACGGAAGTACTCCGCACGCCCCGATGCCAGCAGCTCATTGGCCTGGTCGATAAAGCGGTGGGAGAGATCCACACCGGTGACCTGTCCGAACTCACGGGCCAGCTCAAAGCTGGTGCGGCCAACGGCACAGCCCAGGTCCAGTGCCCGCTCACGGCGCTCACCGGCCACCCGCTCCAGGCAATGCCTGGCACAGGCCTGTGGGTAGTTGGGGACGGACAGCCAGGAGTCGCCGTAATGGAACTCCATGTACTGGTCCACCTGTTCATCGGTCTCATAATACGACATGGTGCCGGGTCCTTGTGTCTGTCAGGTAACGGGGGTCAGAGGGCACAGGTGCGAAACCCGGTGAACACATCACAGCGATCAGGGTAGTAGGCTTGGCGGTAAGTGCCACGGATCAGCAGTGACGAGGTGGCACAGCCGCCGCCACGGGTGGTCTTGTGATCGCCGAACTGGAGCACCGACATATAGGGGTACATGTCCATGGCGAAGCCATCGTAGGGCAGAAACTGGCTGGAGGTCCACTCCCATACCGTGCCGATCATCTGGCGGCAGCCAGAGGGGCTCTCACCGGCGGCAAAGGCCGTGACCGGCAGGCGCCCCATGAAGAGCCCGTCCATATCGGCACGCCCATCTTCCATGGTGTCGCCCCAGGGGAAGCGGCGGAACGGCTGTCCGGGGCGATTGCCCAGTGCCGCCGCCTCCCACTCCGCTTCCGTGGGCAGGCGCCGACCGGCCCAGGCGCAGTAGGCCTCGGCCTCCCAGTAGCTGATCTGCTTGACCGGATGGTCCGGCTCCAGTGGCAGCCAGATATCAAACAGACGCTCGTACCAGCGTCCGTCCATAAAGCGCCAGTGGAAGGGGTGTGCCGGAGGCCCCATATTACGGGCCTGGTCCGTGCCGAAGGACAGGTCCCGCTCATGGGTCAGCCAGTGTTTCCCGCCCTGGCTCCAGAGCTCGGGGCGCTGGTAGCCGCCCTCCTCCACAAATTGCTGGAATTCGCGGTTGCTGACCAGGGTGCGGGAGATGGAAAAAGCCGGCAGTGTGACGGTGGTGCCGGGCTTTTCATTATCAAAGGCAAAATCCTCCCGGGCCGGGTCCTGTGGTGTCTCCGGGTAGCCAATGCGGTATTCACCGCCGGGCACCGTCACATCCCCGGGGAGATCGTCCTGGCTCCCGGGCTCAACCGGATCACCGGGGAACGGAGCCTTGAGGGCGAAGTCCGGCCGGGGGTAGCCGACGGTCTGGCGGCACCAGATCATGGACTCGACGTGCATGTTCTGGTGATAGATGGCGTAACGCATCAGGTACAGCGCCCGGTCCGTCAGTGGCTGTTGTTCCAGCCGGTCCAGCAGCCGCTGGTAGACTTCTTCCGCGTAGGCCAGTGTCTTTTCCCGCCCCGGGAACAGGGTCTGTGACCAGCGCTCCGGATGGGGCATGTGGAAAGAGTCCCACAGATCGTCCATGGAGGGGTCCACACTGGGGGTGCCATCCAGTGCATTGAGCACAAACACCTCGTAAAAAAACATGGAATGGCCCAGCTCCCACAGGGGCGGGTTGACCCCCGGGTGATAGGGCACCTGGAGCTGATCATCCTCCAGGCTGTCCACCAGCCCCAGGATTTTCTCGCGGGTGTTGTATAACGCCTTAATCAGTCCGTTCTTGTCGTGCATGGCATTTACCTTGATTGAGCGGATTCTCTGGCATGCTCCAGTGCCCCGGCCAGCGCGGCGGATTCCGCCTCCCGGGTAAAGCGCCC
This sequence comes from Oleiphilaceae bacterium, assembly GCA_033721915.1. GTDB lineage: Bacteria > Pseudomonadota > Gammaproteobacteria > Pseudomonadales > Oleiphilaceae > REBR01. Next base: position 7,647 of record JAWWAC010000048.1, on the reverse strand, counting down.
CGCCAGGGACTGACAATGCTCTCGCAGCTCTGTCAGCCATTGCGGGTCCTGTTCGGCCCGGAGCAAAAGCGCCTTCAGGGCCTGTGTATCCTCCACCGGATAATAGCCGGGGTAGTCATCCCCCAGCAGGCCCCGGTTGCCGTCAATATCCGAGGCAATCACCGGCAGCCCGGCGACACAGGCCTCTGAAACCACATTGGCTCCCCCTTCCATACGAGAACTGATCACCATCAGACGGGCGCGGGCCATCATTTCCCGCACACGGGCCTGTGGTACCTCGCCACGCCAATGGTAGCGGGGGTTGCGGTCCATTTCAGCCCGGGCCGCAGCGGCCCAGTCCTCGTCATGGGCCTTGCCCAGTGCCACCACCTGGATCCGGGAGCTCTCGGGCAGGTCTCTCACCGCCAGTGCCGTGCGCAGTGAGTCTTTCTCGTGGCGCAGGTGGCCAATGACACAGACTTCAAAACGCCCTTCCAGTGGCGCCTGCCTTGCCGCCGGTGCCTGTGCCGACTGATGCACCACCCGCAACCGCTCTGACAGCTCTGGGGGAATCTGCCGGGCCACCCCCGGATGCAGGGCAATCAGTGTATCCGCCGCCGCCATGGAGGCCCTGGTGGTGGCCGGCTCGGTGTGCTGAAAGTGGTAGATATCCGTGCCGGTGAGCGCCACAATAAGCGGCTTGCTGGGGAAGTCCTCGCGGAAACGCTGCACAGCGGCGGCACTGCGCCAGGCGTGCAAAGCCAGCAGCAGATCCGTAGGCTGACCCCGGTAATCGGTGCTAACCTTGACCCGGTGGCCGAGCTGGCGCAGGAAACCGGCCCAGCGGTTGGCCGTGGCACGGTTGCCGGCACGGGATCCGGCCGCGGCCGGTGTAACAATTGTGATATGCAAAGGTCACCTTTTTGCTCAATGAATCCATGGGCAATCATCAGGAGTAATGATCGGACGCAAGGTCATGAATCATGCCCGCCACAGTGGGCCGATTCCACCACCGCAGCGTAACAGCACCCACGATTATCGGCGACACTGGTTTTTTCCCTGAACAGACCACAAGGACTCTTATAATGCGCTATCTGTTACTGGCTTTAACTCTGGTTTTATCTCTCAGTGCCCAGGGAGAAACACTGTACTTTACGGCCATCCCCGATGAAGACGAAACCCGCCTGGAAGCGCGTTTCAGCCAGGTGGCGGATTACCTCTCCGAGGAGCTGGATGTGCCGGTCAAGTTTGTCCCGGTCAAGTCCTATGCCGCCTCCATCACCGCGTTCCGCAACAACCAGGTTCAGCTCGCCTGGTTCGGCGGCCTTTCCGGCGTGCAGGCCCGTGAGCGGGTGCCGGGTTCCAGGGCCATTGCCCAGGGGGAAGAGGACACCGGATTTTACGTGTATTTCATCGCCCACCACAGCACCGGGCTGGAGCGCAGCGACACACTGCCGGAAGAGCTCCGTGGCAAGACCTTCACCTTCGGCTCCAGGGGCTCCACCTCAGGGCGCCTGATGCCGGAGTACCACATTCGCGAGCGCTTCAACGAGGCGCCGGAGGAGGTCTTCAGCCGCGTGGGTTACAGCGGCAACCATACCCGCACCATCGCACTGGTGGAAACCGGCGCCTACCAGGTGGGGGGGCTGAACTTTGCGGTCTGGGACAAGATGCTGGAGGAAGGTGAGATCGATACCGACAAGGTCAAGGTCATCTGGAAGTCCCCGCCTTTCCCCAACTACCAGTGGACCATCCGTGGTGATGTGGACGAGCGTTTCGGTGAAGGCTTCGCCGACCGGGTGCAGCAGGCACTGCTGGATATGGACGATCCGAAACTGCTGGAAAGCTTCCCCCGCTCGGGCTTTATCCCGGTGGACAATGACGCCTACGAGCCCATCCGCAAGGTGGGCCGCGAAATCGGTATTCTCGATTAATGGTGGCACTGGCATTAGAGGACGTCAGCGCCAGCTTTGGCAAGACACGGGTTCTGGGCCCCCTGTCACTGACGGTGCGCCCTGGTGAGCAGGTGGCCCTGGTGGGCAAGAGCGGCGCCGGCAAATCCACGCTGCTGAGCCTGATGCACCAGCAGGCCCGGGTGCCTGTGGCTTACATGCCACAGGCGCTGGGGCTGGTGGAGACCCTGTCGGTCTTCCACAATGTCTACATGGGGCGTCTGTCACAGCACCCCACCTGGTACAACCTGCTTAACCTGGCCTGGCCTCAGCGCAAAGAGCTGGAAACCATCGAGCCCATACTCGCCTGGATGCAGCTGAGCGAGAAGCGCCGTGCCGCGGCCGGCGAGCTCTCAGGCGGTCAGCGCCAGAGAACAGCAGCGGCCCGGGTGATCTACCAGGGGGCGGATCTGCTGCTGGCGGACGAGCCGGTGTCGGCACTGGACGGCCCTCTGGCCCATGTGGTGATGCAGGCACTGACCCGCTCTTACGCCACTGCGGTGCTGGCCATGCACGATGTGGAGCTGGCGCTGCAGTACACCCAACGCATTGTGGGCATCCAGCATGGCCGGGTGGTGCTGGATGAGCCCAGTCACCGGCTGTCAGCGGCGGATCTGCAGTCTCTCTACCAGGGTTGATCATGTTTGCTTCGCGCACCGTGCGTACCAGCCTGCTGTTTGTGTTCATTGCCCTGATGGCGCTGGCTTTTGCCGATATTGCCATTACCACCCTGAACCCCTGGCAGGAAATGCAGAGACTGCTGGGCGGCCTGTTGCGGCCGGACTTCATGGCCATGGACTCACTGGCACTGGCCCTGCTGCGCACGGTCAGCTTTGCCTTCACCGGCGTGGCCATTGGCTGTGTGGCGGGGTTCCTGCTGGCGCTGGTGTTCGGCTCACGGCTAGTACGCATTTTTTGCGCCTTTATCCGCTCCATCCACGAGATCTTCTGGGCACTGATCTTCCTGCAGTTCTTCGGTCTGCACCCTCTCACCGGTGTGCTGGCCATTGCCATTCCCTTCTCCGGCATCTTCGCCAAGGTCTACTCGGAGATTCTGGAAGAGGCGGACCAGACACCGGCCCGGCTGCTGCCCAGCGGCACCGGTGTGGTCAGCCGCTTTCTCTACGCCCGCATACCGGACGCCTTCCCACACCTGCGCAGCTATACCGCCTACCGCCTGGAATGCGGCCTGCGCTCCAGCGCCGTTCTGGGCTTTATCGGGCTGCCCACACTGGGTTACTACCTGGAGTCGTCTTTCTCACAGGGGCATTACTCGGAGGTGGGGGCGCTGCTGCTGGTGTTCTATGTGCTGATTGCCACCATGCGCCTCTGGCTGCGGCCCCGCATGCTGCCACTGTACCTGGCGGCGGCGCCGTTTTTCCTGGGCAGTGGCTTCCCCATTGTATGGGGCAACATCACCCGTTTTTTCACCGAGGACGTGGTGCCGGCACCACTGCGACGTGGAGAGGGCTGGGAAGCCACACTGGGCTGGCTGGGTGACATTCTCACCAGCCAGGCACTGCCGGGTATCTGGAATACGCTGATCCTCACCCAGATGGCGCTGGTACTGACGGGCATTCTGACCCTGCTGGCTTTCCCCCTGGTGTCAAAGCACTTCTTCGGCCCCAGGCGCCGCACCGCGGGCCATGTTCTGCTGGTCATCGCCCGTTCCACACCGGAATACCTGCTGGCCTACATACTGCTGCAGATGTGGGGCCCCTCCATGCTGCCGGCAGTGATTGCCCTGTCGCTGCACAACGCCGGCATCATTGGCCACCTGATCGGTCGCCAGAGCAGCGAGTTTCCACTGCGTCCGGATGCCAGCCGAGGGCTGAACCGCTACAGCTACGAGGTGCTGCCCAAGGTCTACGCCCCCTTCCTGGCGTTTCTCTTCTACCGCTGGGAAATCATCATGCGGGAAACCGCCATACTGGGTATTCTCGGCATCACCACACTGGGCTTTTATGTGAAGGGGGCCATCGAGGACATCCGCTTCGACCAGGCCATGGTGCTGATACTGATCACCGCCACACTGAATATTGCCGTGGACTGGATCTCACGGGGAGTACGGGCCCACCTGCGCCTGAAAACCACTCCCAGCCGCTGCGAGCCCTGACGATCGCAGTTCACAAAAAACCCCGGGCAACCCACTGGGTCGGCCGGGGCTGTCGGGCCCTGATGAATCAGAAGCGCAAACGCACTCCCGCACGCAGGTCCAGTGACTCCACACGCTGGCTGGTGGAGGTGCCGTCTTCCGCCTTCAGGTCCACGTTTTCTGCCGAGACGTAACGGAAGCTGCCTTCCAGATCCAGTAAATCGGTCAGGGGGTAGGAGATGCCGGTAGTGAAGTGGAAGCCGTAAGTGACATCGTCGTCATCCATCAGCACGCCACCGGAATCGGTGCCGTAATCCTCGAAACTGACCTGAACCAGTCCGGCACCGGTGCCGAAGAGGAAGGTGGCATCAGGAATCAGGTTCATGGAACTGGCGCCATAGAGGCTGACAAAACCCGTCAGCAGGGAAAAGTCCCCTTCGGCACCGATCTGTGCCACGCCTCCCAGGCGGTGGTTGTCCACATCCGCCTCGGTCCGGCCTAGCTCCACTTCCGCACGCACGGCAAAGCCGCTGCTTTGCTCGTATTCACGGCCGACCGCGGCCGACACATTGAAACCCCGGTCATAGAGGTTTCTGACCTTACCGGCCGTGGTTTTGACATTGGTATCAGGGATCTGGGAGATGCCGGCATTGACGGAGGCATAGTTAAAGGACTCGGCGGCGGCCAGCCCGGGCAACATCAGCGCGGCGGAGCTGACCACAACGGCCAGGTATACTTTTTTCATTATTGGCTCTCCTGAGATTTTTATCGTTATAGGATTCAGTGAATTCTGGTGATGGCCCTATCCAGAGGCACAGGCTCGCTCACTGTTCAGACGCTGCCTTTACATATAGTTGATAACAGGGGGTCGCTCAAGAAAAAAGCCGCCCCGTGGCGGCTTTAATACCCATTCATGGCCTGAGTCACCCTGTCAGGCCGGGCTTACCGGCCTGCAGGAGAGCGGCCCGCAAACCCGCAAGGGTGATGGGCCTCAGCGGCTCCTGAGCAGCTCCTGCCAGCCCAGGCGGCCGCTGCGCTGGTTGCGCTCGAAGTCCACCACCGTGGCCCGGGTCTCCTCGTCACGGCCCACGCTCACCCCCGTGGTGTTGTCCAGCAACAGACCGCCAAAGAGCTGCCCTCCCGAGAGCAGCCCCTCGGTGTGGCGGAAGCCGCTGTAGACACCGTCCAGGGCGTCCACCACCCCGTCGTTGTTGGCATCAAACACCGGCCGTGACGGGTCGCCGCCACTGAGGCTGACAAACATGCGGAAGCCACTGCCACCGGCCCGGCAGGGGTTCGGCTCCGGTACGGTGGTGTTGAAGAACAGGGTGTCCCCTTCCACACGGGGCATCTGCACGAGCCGCTCACCGGGGGCGCCCGGGTCGTCAAAGTCAAAGAACCAGCCACTCTGGCCGCTGATGCCGCTGGCATCCCAGTCGATGGCGTTGTCCGCCAGGTTACGCAGCTCGCCGTCAGCGCCGCTGGTGGTGACAATGGACTGCTGCTGCAGATCGTCACGGTCCATGGCCTGCAGGCCCGAGTCCCAGACCCCGTAGAAGGACTGGGTGCCCAGGTCGGACAGATCACTGGCGGAGAGGTAACTGCCGGTGCCGAACAGCACCAGCAGGTTGGTCTCACCCTCGTCGCTGCCCACAAAGGGGTTGCGCACCACCATCACACCGGTGGTGATCGGCTGGGGGTTGCCCGCGCCGTCCCGGGCGGTAAACATCGGCACCGGATCGGTGCTGCCTTCCGCCGCTGTGTAGGCACTGACCCAGCTGCCCAGGCCGTCCGGCACAAAGGCCCAGACACGGCCATCACGGCCCGTGGCGTAGATGCGGTCCGTCACACCGTCCCGGTCGGTGTCCACCAGGCGGGCGTCGGCGGTGAGGCCGTCACCGGCGGTGGCGTCCACCTCGATAAAGCGGTAGTCACTGCCCTCGCTCCAGACACCGTCCACGCCACCGTCCATGCGCAGCATGAACAGCCCCGCACGGCCGCTCTCCGGCCGATAGCCGTTGCCAAAAACCGCCACCCATTCATGGCCGTCGCCCCAGGGCACCAGGGCCACGTTCAGCGCCTCGGTCAGATACCCCAGGTCGCTGTGGGTGAACTCCCACAGCAGCAGGTTGCCGGCGTTGGCCTCGCTCAGGCTGCCCGGGTCTGTCACATCCAGGGCAAAGAGCCCTCGGCCACCGGTGCGCATGCCACCCAGCAGCACCGTGTGCCACCGCGCGCTGTCACCGTGGCCCTGGAAGTAGGCGTCGGAGATGGAGGGCGTGAGATCCGTGTAGTAACGGTGGTTGTACTCCGGCTCCGTCAGAAGGCTCAGGCCCACGGAGCTGGCGCTGTTGAAGGCAAAACCGGGGATATAGGCCAGACGCTCCTGGCCGCCATCGGCCGCCTCTGCACCCACGGCGGCGCTGAAGCCGTGCAGCATGCCGTCGTTGGCGCCCACATAGACCATGGGGTCACGGCCCCGGTTGAGCTCGCGGAAGTCCGAGTAGCGCTCTCCGCTCTCGGAGGGAAAGGGGGCGTTGTCCGGCCACAGCTGGCGCGGCGTGCCCACATAGACCGGGCTGGAATGGACGATGTCCCCCAGCAGGCTCTGGCGCTCGCGGAAGTTGTATCCGGCCGGGTCATGGCCGCGCAGGTATTCCAGGCGCGCCACGCCGTAATCCTCGGTCTGGCCACGGCGCAGGTCGGCAATGGCCTCGCTGCGCAGGGCCTGGTCACCGGAGGTGCTCCAGCGGAAGGGAATGCCACGGCCGCTGTCGTTGCTGGTGATGATTGCACGGGGGTTGGCCACCAGGTCGCGGGCGTCCAGCAGAGTACCGGCTTCCCATTCCACGGCCCCCAGTACCGACTCTTCAACGCCACCCTCTCCGTCACCGCCACTGCGGGCGCTGGGGTCCAGCAGGCGGGCGGTCAGACGTCCTGTCCAGCTGCCGGTCTCGAAGGAGGCGCTGTAGAGGCTGGTGCCGGCCACGGCCTGATCCCGGGCAATGGCCACAGAGGTGATGGACTCGAACTGGCTGATCTCGGTGCCGGTCATGGCGTTGCGCAGGCCCGCCGCCGCCGCAGCGGCGTCGTTGGTGCCATAAAGCTCACCAAAGCCGTTGACAACCCCATGGTACAGATCATCCCGTTGTATGGCTGTCCTCAGGCTGTCGCTGGTATTGACGTCGCTCCACTGGGGCGGATGGGCATGGGCATCCGAGCGCAGAAGATAGCGCAGAGTACTGCCCGCCTCCACGGGATGCCCCCAGAGACTCTGACCCCGTTGCCCTGAGGTGACCGCAAAGGTGTTCATATGCAGGTCGGCATTGCAGTCCACGGCCGGGTCCGGCTCCGCATGGCGGCACTCCGTGGGGGTGGCCACACGCCCGGCGGGGAAGGCCGAGCCCACGGTGTCACCGCTCAGCCCCAGATCCTGGTAGTACTTCCAGGCAATGTCCCCCAGGGTGCCGCTGTGGCTGTCCTCAAAAGGCGCCCCGGCACCCATGTCGGCGTTGCCAATCCCTGCCAGGCTGCCCTCGCCACTGTAACCGTCGGTGTAGAGAACGGTGAAGTTCCTCTGGCACTCAAAGGCCACGGGGGCATCCGGGTCCTGCCGCTGGT
>JAWWAC010000047.1:0-22658 GCA_033721915.1 Oleiphilaceae bacterium | reverse complement strand
GGCCTGCGCAACGCCCAGGCCCTGTTTGACTGCCTGGCCCATCACGACCAGGTGCGCGGGCTGCTCTGGGGGCATATCCACCAGCAGCTGGACGATGTGCACCGCGGCATGCGGCTGCTGGCCACGCCCTCCACCTGTGTGCAGTTCCGCCCCGACAGCGACCAGTTCAGCCTGGACGACAGACCGCCGGGTTATCGCTGGCTGCGACTGTACCCCGATGGCCACCTTGAGACAGGGGTGGAGCGCATCCCACCCCGGGATTTCGGGCTGAACCTGCAAAGCGGGGGCTATTAGTGGCCCCGGATATTGTCTACCTGCACGGCTTTCGCAGCTCACCCGCCTCGGAGAAGGCCCGCCAGCTGGCTTTCTGGGCCAGTGAGTCGGGCTACAGTGGGCAGGTGCATATACCGCAGCTGGGCTTTGAGCCGGAGCCGGTGGTGGCCCAGATCCGGACGCTGATCGAGACGCTACTGGCACAGGGCCGTGAAGTGGCCCTGATCGGCAGCTCACTGGGGGGCTTTCTGGCGGCACTGATGGCCGAGCGCTATGGCCTGCGTGCGGCACTGATCAACCCCGCACCCAGACCCTATGACCTCTTCCGGGAGATGACCGGTGAGCACGAAAACCTCTACACCGGCGAGCGCTTTGTCGTCACCACGGATCACCTCGAGTCACTGCGCGCCATGGACGGGCCCTTGAGCGTGCCGGAGCGTCTCCTGGTATTGCTGCAGACCGGTGACGAAACACTGGACTACCGCCAGGCACTGGCCCGCTACCAGGGTGCGCACTGTCATGTGCAGGAGGGCGGCGATCACAGTTATGTGGGGTTTGAGCAAAAGCTGCCGGCGATAATGGCTTTCCTGTCGGGCGGGGACTGGGAGAACGCCCCCGGGCCCTGCTAAACTCACACCATTCTGCCAACGCCCCCTTTGCCTTCAATTGAGGAAAACCCCATGAGTCATGTCCCCAGTGATCGTTATTACATTGCCAGCCATCAGTGGGCCCGTCAGGAGCCGGATGGTCTGGTGACGGTGGGCATCACGGACTATGCCCAGACCGCACTGGGGGATGTGGTGTTTGTGGAGCTGCCTGACCCTGAGGAGGCCATTGCCGCCGGTGACGACGTGGCGGTGGCCGAGTCGGTGAAGTCCGCCAGTGAGGTTTACAGCCCGGTGAGTGGCACCGTGGTGGCGGTGAACGAGCAGCTGGAGGAGGCTCCGGAGCTGCTCAACGAGGACCCCTATGGAGAAGGCTGGCTGTTCCGGGTACGGGTCAGTGACGATGAACCCATGGCGGGGCTGCTCGACAGCAAGGCCTATGAAGCCCAGCTGGCCTCACAGGCTGAAGAATAAGCTTGCTAGTGTGCCGTTCGGGTAATTCGTTGACCTTCTACGAGAATCTGAGGGCCTTGGGCCGGCGTTGCCAGTGGCACACTAGTCCCGCAGTGAAATGATCCGCCAGCCCCGGGCCCTGGCGGTGTCTTCCAGGGTCGGATCCGGGTCCACCGCCACCGGGTTGTCCACCCGCTCCAGCAATGGCAGGTCGTTGTGGGAGTCGCTGTAGAACCAGGCGCCCTGCATGTCCTGCTCCTGCGTCGCCAGCCACTGCTCAAGCCGCTCGATCTTGCCTTCCCGGAAGCTGGGCACGCCGGCTACCTGCCCGGTATAGAGACCGTCGCGCATTTCCGGTTCCGTGGCAATCAGTGACTCAATACCCAGTGCCTCGGCAATGGGGGCGGTGACAAAGCGGTTGGTGGCGGTAATGATCAGCAGCTGATGGCCCTGGCGGCGGTGGTTTTCCACCAGCGCCTGGCCCTGTGGCAGTATCATGGGTCGGATACACGCCTCCATGAACTGCTCCCGCAGTGCCAGCAGTCGCTCCGGCGGCGTCTGCGCCAGTGGCCGCAAGGCAAAGGCCAGGTAATCCCGGATCTCCAGGGTGCCGTTCTGGTAGGCCCTGAGGAAGTCGTCATTGGCCCTGCGGTAGTCGTCCCCGTCCACCACCCCCTGGGCCACCAGGAAGTCCCCCCAGGCATGGTCGCTGTCCCCCGCCAGCAGGGTGTTGTCCAGATCGAAAATGGCCAGTGTCATAAAAGTTTCTCCTGCCGGCGCCGGGGGTTGAAGCGGGAATGCTAAGCCGGGACAGCGGCGGACGCAACGGCGTTTGCCCGGTGGGGCAAATTCTGAAAGAATGAAAGCATCGAAACGACCGGCTTTGTAACGGGTTTTGCCACTGAAGACAGTTGTTTACAGTGGCTCCTCAAGCGGGCCGGACCCTGAAAACCATAACAAGACAGGTGCAAGCCGTGATTGACTCCGATGGTTTCAGACCCAATGTCGGAATCATCCTGGCCAATCATCGCGGTGAATTACTCTGGGCGCGGCGTATCGGCCAGGATGCCTGGCAATTCCCCCAGGGGGGAATCCAGCAGAACGAATCCCCCGAGCAGGCACTTTTCCGTGAACTGGGCGAAGAAGTCGGCCTGAACCCGGAAGATGTGCGTATTATAGGCTGTACCCGCGGCTGGCTGCGTTACCGTTTGCCGCGGCGCATGATCCGACAGCATACCCGCCCGGTGTGTGTGGGGCAGAAACAGAAGTGGTTTCTGCTGGAAATGCTGTCGCCGGATGCCAGTGTCCGGGTCGATGCCACTGAGTCGCCGGAGTTCGACGGCTGGCAGTGGGTCAGTTACTGGTATCCACTGGGCCAGGTGGTGGCGTTCAAGCGTGAAGTCTACCGCAGTGCGTTGCACGAGTTGGCCCCGCGACTGTTCCGCCTGCAGTCGCAACGGTTTCCGGTTGCGCAAAAATCAGCACATAAGACGGCGAGCGCGACGGAGCAGGAGCGTTAGACAGTATGACTAAGATGCTGAACACATTGCGCAGCATTGTGCAGGAGCTCAACGGGGTCAACGACCTGCAGGAGGCACTGGACATTATTGTGGCGCGCGTTCAGTCGGCCATGCAGACCGAGGTCTGCTCGGTCTATCTGCTGGACCCGGAGACCAACCGCTACATCCTCATGGCCACCGAAGGCCTCTACAAGTCCGCCGTGGGTCAGGTCACACTGGGCCACTCTGAGGGCCTGGTGGGTCTGGTGGGCAGCCGTGAGGAGCCCATCAACCTGGAAGACGCCACGGTCCACCCCCGCTACCGTTATTTTCCCGAGACCGGTGAAGAGCGTTTCCGCTCCTTCCTGGGTGTGCCCATTATTCACCACCGTCGCGTGCTGGGGGTGATCGTGGTGCAGGAGCGGCAGAACAGCCGCTGCTTTGACGAGGGGGAAGAGGCCTTCCTGGTGACCATCTCCGCCCAGCTGGCGGGGGTCATTGCCCACAGCGAGGCCACCGGCGCCATCGGCGGCATATCACTGACCGGCCAGAGTACCCGGGATGTGGCCTTCAGCGGTGTGGCCGGCGCTCCGGGGGTGGCCGTGGGCCAGGGGGTGGTGATTTTCCCGCCGGCGGACCTGGACTCGGTGCCGGACAAGCCCTGCGAGGACGTGGACCAGGAGCTGGCCCGCTTCAATGAAGCCGTGGAGGCGGTGCGCGAGGACATCGAGCGGGTGGGGGAGCGCCTTGCCCCCCAGCTGCGCCCCGAGGAACAGGCCCTGTTCGAGGTCTACCTGCGCATGCTGGACGACAACGCACTGCCCGGCGAGGTGGCACTGCGCATCAGGGACAACAAGTGGGCCCAGGGGGCACTGCGTGATGTGGTGAACCAGTACGTGCGCCATTTCGAGCTGATGGGGGATCTGTACCTGCGCGAGCGGGCCGTGGATATCCGTGACCTGGGTCGTCGCCTGCTCTCCCATCTGCAGGAGGGCGAACCCCAGGCCATGGCCTACCCGGAGAACACCATACTGGTGAGCGATGAGCTGACGCCGGCCATGCTGGGGGATGTGCCCCGTGGCCAGCTGGTGGGGCTGGTGTCGGTGCGCGGCTCCAGCAACTCCCATGTGGCCATACTGGCCCGGGCCATGGGCGTGCCCACGGTCATGGGCCTGGTGGACGTGCCGGTGAGCCAGCTGGACAGCCGCGAGCTGATCGTGGACGGCTACGAGGGGCAGATCTACGCCTCTCCCTCGCCGGATCTGCTGGAGTACTACCAGAACATCTGTCTTGAGGAAGAGGAGCTGGTGCGCGGCCTTGAAGAGCTGCGGGACAAGACCAGCGAAACACAGGACGGGCACCGTGTGCCGCTGCTGGTGAACACCGGCCTGATGACGGACGTGGTGCGCTCGCTCAACCACGGCGCCGAGGGCATCGGACTGTACCGCACCGAAGTCCCCTTCATGATCAACGAACGCTTCCCCTCGGAGCAGGAGCAACGGGTTTATTACCGTGAGCAGCTGGAAGCCTTCGCCCCGGCGGAAGTGACCATGCGCACCCTGGATGTGGGGGGCGACAAGGCACTGAGCTACTTCCCCATCAGCGAGGAAAACCCTTTCCTGGGCTGGCGCGGCATACGGGTGACACTGGACCACCCGGAGATCTTCCAGGTGCAGGTGCGGGCCATGCTCAAGGCCAGCTCCGGGCTGGACAACCTGCGCATCATGCTGCCCATGGTGAGCAATGTCTCCGAGGTGGAGGAGGCCCAGCACCTGATCTACCGGGTCTACCACGAGGTGCTGGAAGAGGGCTATCAGATCGTCATGCCGCCGGTGGGGGTGATGATCGAGATCCCAGCCGCCGTGTACCAGGTGCGTGAACTGGCGGAGCGGGTGGATTTTATCTCCGTGGGCTCCAACGACCTGACCCAGTACCTGCTGGCGGTGGATCGCAACAACCCCCGTGTGGCCAGTCTCTATCATTCCTACCATCCGGCGGTGCTTCAGGCCCTGTGCCAGATTGCCCAGGACGCCCACGATGTGGGCAAGCCGGTGAGTATCTGCGGCGAGCTGGCGGGGGACCCGGGCGGTGCGGTTCTGCTGACCGCCATGGGCTATGACGCCCTGTCCATGAACGCCGCCAGCCTGTCCAAGGTCAAGTCCATTATCCGCAGCATCACCATGACCATGGCCCGTGACCTGCTGGCGGAAGTGCTGACCATGGATTCGCCCCATGTGATCCGCAGCACCGTGGAAATGGCGCTGCGCAATGCCGGATTCGGCCGCTATGTGCGCCCCGAGAGGGGCTCTGTCCGGGGCAAGCTGCCCAGGGCGCCATCGGAGCTGGCCATGGCCGAGCAGGATGTGCCATCCGACGGTCATTAAAGGTCAGAGAGCAGTGACTGGGCTTGAAGTCCGCCAGTCATTGGGGTCTGCCCCTTAGTATGTTTATTCTAATCGGGACTGCTAGTGTCATCGTAAAATAGGCAACAGCGCCGTGACGGGCTCTGGACAAAAACAAGCAGTTTCATTGAAGTTTCCAGTCACCGGTTTACTGAAACCGGCAGCGAGTGACCCATGACGGTACGACCCATCCATAACACCCCCCGCAAGCCCGGCGACCCGCCCCGTATTGGTCTGGCACTGGGCGGTGGCGGCCCACTGGGGGGCATCTATGAAATCGGCGCTCTCAGGGCACTGGATGAGACGCTGGAAGGCATTGATTTCAACGATCTGTATGTCTATGTGGGGGTCAGCTCCGGATCCTTTGTGGCCGCCAATCTGGCCAACCAGATGACCACCGCCCAGCTGTGCCGGATTTTCATCAAGAACGAGGCGGAAGTGCACCCCTTTCACCCGGAGGTGTTCTACCGGCCGGCCTTCCGGGAATACGCACGCCGTGCACTGTCCGTGCCGGGCCTGGTGTGGCAGGCACTGGGGCGCTTTGCCAGCAACCCCTACGACCAGAGCCTCATGGAGGCCCTGACGGTGCTGGCGCAGGCCGCCCCGGCCGGGCTTTTTGATAACGAGGGGTTGCACGACTACCTCAAGCGGGCCTTCAGCATGCTGGGCCGCAGCAACGACTTCCGCCAGCTGCGCCGGCGCCTGTACATCATTGCCGCGGACCTGGAGAGCAGCGAGGCGGTCCGTCTGGGTGCCCCGGGCTACGACCATATACCCATCTCAAGGGCGGTGCAGGCCAGTGTGGCTTCGCCGGGCATCTACATGCCGGTGGAGATCGACGGGCGCTATTATGTGGACGGCACACTGCGCAAGGCCCTGCACGCCTCCGTGGCCCTTGAGGACGGGGCGGACCTGGTGTTTGCCATCAACCCCCTGGTGCCCATCGACGCCGGCGCCGCGGTGCGGGCCGGCACCATGGAGCCTGGGGTGCTGACCAACTCGGGCATGCCCAATATCCTCTCACAGACCTTCCGCACCATGATCTATTCCCGCATGCAGGCGGGCATGGCCCAGTACGAGGAGCAGTACCCGGACGCCAGCATACTGCTGTTCGAACCGGAGCGTGACGACGCCAAGCTGTTCTTCTCCAACGTGTTCAGCTTCCAGTCACGGCGCATGGTGTGTGAGCACGCCTACCAGATGACACGCCGGGACCTGCTGCGCCGGGCCGATGCCCTGGAAGAGCAGCTCGGGCCCTATGGGGTGCGCATCCGCCGGGATTACCTGGAGGACGAACAGCGCACCATCAGCACCAGCCTCTATGGCGAGATGCTGCCGGTCTACGTGGCCCGTGAGCGCAAGCGCCAGGAGCGCAAGCGCAGCCGCCTGGAAAGCGGCCTGGATTCGGTGGGGGACGCCCTGCAGAATGTGCGGGGCATGCTCTGACCGTTCCGTGATCCGCCGGCTCATTAAAAAACCCCGCCAGTGGCGGGGTTTTTTGTGGCCGTTGAGGGCTCAGAGAATGTAGCGGCTCAGGTCCTGATCCTGTGACAGGGCATCCAGCTGCTCATTGACGTAATCGGCGGTCACCTCAAAGTGGTCCCCCAGTCCGTCGCCGGCGCGGAAGGACACATCGTCCAGCAGCCGCTCCATAACGGTATGCAGGCGCCGTGCACCGATGTTTTCGGTGCTCTCGTTGACCTTCCAGGCGATCTGGGCAATACGCTCAATGGCCTCGTCCGTGAAGGTCAGTGACACGCCTTCCGCCCCCATCATCACCTTGTACTGCTGCACCAGTGAAGCACTGGGTTCGGTGAGGATGCGCTGGAAATCCGCCGGCGTCAGTGCCTTTAGCTCCACCCGGATGGGCAGCCGGCCCTGCAGCTCCGGGATCAGGTCTGCGGGCTTGGTCAGGTGGAAGGCGCCGGAGGCGATAAACAGGATATGGTCCGTGCGCACCATGCCGAACTTGGTGCTGACGGTGCTGCCCTCGATCAGAGGCAGCAGGTCCCGTTGCACGCCCTCACGGGAAACATCGGAGCCGCTCTGCTGGTCGCCGCGCTTGGTGACTTTGTCGATCTCGTCCAGAAAGACGATGCCGTTCTGTTCCACCACCTGGATGGCCCGCTGCTTGATCTCCTCCTCGTTGACCAGCTTGGCGGCTTCCTCGTCACGCACCTGGTCGAAGGCCTCGCGCACGGTCATCTTGCGGGTCTTGCGCTTGTCGCCGGACATGTTGGAGAACAGGCCCTGTAGCTGGTTGGTCATCTCCTCCATGCCGGGGGGCGCCATGATTTCCACGCCGCCGGGGTGGGCCCGCATTTCGATCTCGATTTCCTTGTCGTCCAGGTCCCCCTCTCGCAGCTTCTTGCGGAACAGCTGTCGGGTGCCGCTGCCGGAGTCGTCCCGCTGAGGCTCGTCACGGCTGCCCCTGGCCGGTGGCAGCAGTGCGTCCAGTATGCGGTCTTCGGCGGCATCCAGTGCCTTGTCGCGGACACGGTGCATTTCCTTCTCCCGCAGCATGGCCACGGCGTTTTCCGCCAGGTCGCGGATGATGGACTCCACATCACGGCCCACATAGCCCACTTCCGTGAACTTGGTGGCCTCCACCTTGATAAAGGGGGCATCCGCCAGCTTGGCCAGGCGGCGGGCGATTTCGGTCTTGCCCACACCGGTGGGGCCGATCATGAGTATGTTCTTGGGGGTGATCTCGTCACGGATGGCGGAGTCCGTCTGCATGCGGCGCCAGCGGTTACGCAGTGCAATGGCCACAGAGCGCTTGGCTTCATCCTGGCCGACAATATGCCGATTGAGTTCGTGTACGATTTCCCGGGGTGTCATGGCGGACATAATGACTCCTGCCAGTTTATTCGCGCACCAGTGATTCCAGTGTGCGGTTGTGATTGGTAAAGACGCAGATGCCGGCAGCGATATCCAGGCCCTTCTCGACAATTTCCTGGGCCGACAGCGTCGTGTTCTCCAGCAGCGCCAGTGCGGCGGCCTGGGCAAAGGGGCCGCCGGAGCCCATGGCCATGAGGCTGTTCTCCGGTTCGATGACATCCCCGTTGCCGGTAATAATCAGTGAGGTGTCCTTGTCGGCCACCGCCAGCATGGCCTCAAGGCGTCGCAGTGCCCGGTCCGTCCGCCAGTCCTTGGCCAGCTCCACGGCCGCCCGGGTGAGGTGGCCCTGGTGTTTTTCCAGTTGCGCCTCAAAGCGTTCGAACAGGGTGAAGGCGTCGGCGGTGCCACCGGCAAAGCCGGCCAGCACCTTGTCGTGGTACAGGCGTCGCACCTTGCGGGCATTGCCTTTCATCACGGTGTTGCCCAGTGAGACCTGGCCGTCGCCACCCATGGTGACTTCGTTATCCCGGCGGACTGAGAGAATGGTGGTCATGGAGACTCCCGGCTTGAAAATAGGGGATGGCGCCAAGGGCTGTGGCCCTGGCGCCATCGGCGGTCCTCCCTTAAATGGAGGCGGTGGGGCTGGAATTCAAGGCGTCAATGCCCGGGAGATTGCCACGGAGGCGGGTTATTCCTTGTCGTCCTCTGTGCTGCGCTGGCGCACCAGTGGCTGGATATTGATGGAGACCAGACGGTCGATGGCCCGGTTCATCTCGCTGCGGTCCGTATAGGGCCCCACTTCCACCCGGTACCAGGTGCTGTCGGGCTGGGGCGAGACGGTGCTGATACGGGCCCTGAGCCCCTGCAGACCCACCTGGGCGCGCTGCTGCTCGGCGTCTTTTTCGGAGCGGAATGAGCCGGTCTGCAGGATAAACTCGATGTTGCGCTCGGCGGCACCGGGGCCCGGATCGTAGGCGTTCACATCGGGGGTGACCACGCTGGACTCGGGCAGCATGTCGTAGAAACGGAAGTTGCGCTGGGTCTCTTCACTGTCCCGGGAGGAGGGGGCCGGCTGAGTGGTGACCGGCTGCTCCGGTGCTCCGGGGCCGGGGTCCGGCTCCTGCGAGTCGAGATAGACAATAAAGCCGATAAAGGCGGACACCGCCGCCACCGGCAGCAGCCAGCCAAAAGAGGCCCGGCTTTCCGTGTCGCCGGTGGGTTTCCCTGGCTGTCTGCGGGGTGGGCTTTTTTTCGGGGGCGTTTTGCGTGCCATGGGGCGTCTCTTTAAAGCGGGTTGAAAGGCATCGACCGGGCTACATGCGCTCTGGGGCGCTGACACCGAGCAGACCCAGCCCGTTGGCCAGCACCTGGCGCACCGCCAGTGACAGGCTGACACGGGACTCACGCAGCACCCGGTCCTCCACCAGCACCTTGTGGGCGTTGTAGTAGGTATGGAACTGGCCGGCCAGTTCACGCAGGTACTGGGTCAGGTGGTGGGCTTCGCGGTTGCGAGCCGCACTGGCCACCACCTCCGGGTATTGCGCCAGCCGTGCTGCCAGGTCCTTTTCCTCCTCCAGCGCGAGCTGCTGGTAATCGCCCCCCAGGCTGTCCGGATCGGGGACGTCACCGGCCTCTTCCAGCTTGCCCAGCATGCTGCAGATGCGGGCATGGGCGTACTGCACGTAATAGACCGGGTTCTCGTTGCTCTGTGAGCGGGCCAGGTCGATATCAAAGGTCAGCTGTGAGTCGGCCCGGCGTGCGGCCAGGAAGAAGCGGGTGGCATCACGGCCCACCTCCTCGATCAGGTCCCGCAGTGTGACATAGCTGCCGGCCCGCTTGGAGAGCTTCACCTCCACGCCGGAGCGGGTCACCAGCACCATCTGGTGCAGAACGTAATCCGGCCAGCCTTCGGGAATGCCCGCTTCAAGCCCCTGCAGACCGGCCCGCACCCGGGTAATGGTGGAGTGATGGTCCGCACCCTGCTCGTTGATCACGGTCTTGAATCCGCGCTGCCACTTGTTCAGGTGGTAGGCCACATCCGGCACAAAATAGGTGTAGTTGCCGTCGCTCTTGCGCATGACCCGGTCCTTGTCATCGCCGAACTCGGTGGTTTTCAGCCACAGGGCGCCGTCGTTCTCGTAGGTAAAGCCGTTCTCAACCAGCCGCTGCACGGCCGACTCCACCTTGCCCTCCCGGTACAGTGAGGACTCCAGGAAGTACACATCAAAGCTGACGCCAAAGGCCCGCAAATCCTCGTCCTGCTCACGGCGCAGCCAGGCCACGGCAAATTCCCGGATGCCCTGCAGGTCTTCCACGTCCCCTTTGGCGGTGACGGAGCGGTCGTCGGCGGTGACGTTCTCGCCGGCCAGATAGGCCTGTGCCAGGTCGGCGATGTACTCGCCACGGTAGCCGTCGGCGGGCCAGCCGCTGTCATCGGGTGTCAGGCCGCGGGCACGGGCCTGCACCGACAGGGCCAGGTTGTCGATCTGTACACCGGCGTCGTTGTAGTAAAACTCCCGGGTGACCTTGTGGCCCGTGGCCTCCAGCAGCCGAGCCAGGCAGTCGCCAATGGCGGCGCCTCGGCCATGGCCCACGTGCAGGGGGCCCGTGGGGTTGGCGGAGACAAACTCGATCTGTACCGGCTCGCCACGGCCTTCACTGCTGGTGCCAAAATCCTCGCCGCGGCGGCGGATCTCGTCGATTACCGCAAAGCTGCTGGCATCGCTGAGAAAGAAGTTGATAAAGCCTGGCCCGGCGATCTCCGTACCACGGATGGCCGGGTCTTCGGGCAGGGCCTGGATGATGCGCTCCGCCAGTTCCCTGGGCTTCATGCCTGCCGCCTTGCAGGCCACCATGGCCAGGTTGGTGGCAAAGTCACCGTGGGCCTTGTCCCGGGCATTTTCCACCTTGATGTGGGCCTGGAAGTCGCCCGGAAGCGTACCCTCCCGGATCAGCTGGTCAAGGGCGGACTGCAACAGGGAAGCGATCGTGTCTTTCATCGGCGATAGGGCTCTGGACGGTGACTTCGGGGTGGCCGGCCCCGCTGGGGCCGTAAACAGGCGGTTATTATCGGCTAAAGGAGCGCGGGACTCAATGTGACATCAGACCGGGCTCCGGTGGATGCCGGACCGGGTCGACTGCGGGCCGTATCACCGGCCGGAGCATGCAGGGCAGACCGCCCACCGGTGCTACGCTTCAGGACTCGCACACCGCTGACTGAATCCCCCCGGACACAGGCGCCTTGCCCCGTCCGGATCTGCCCCGGAGGAAACACCGTGATAGACACCCAGCTGGCCTTCCTGGCCCTCAATATCAGTGTTCTGCCACTGTGGCTGCTGCTGATTGTGGCGCCGCAATGGCGCTGGACCCACCGCCTGGTCCACCGGATCTGGCTGCCGGGGCTACTGTGTGTCCTCTGGGGAGGAATCCTGTTGTTGATGCCGCCACTGCCCGAAGGGGCCGGGGTCGCCTCACTGGCGCAGTTCATGGTGTTCATGACCAGCCCGGCAGGGGCACTGCTGGTCTGGCTGCAGTTGCTGATGTGGGACCTGTTTGTCGGCGCCTGGGTGGCACGGGACGCCCTCAGGCGGAGGCTCCACCATGGACTGGTGGCCCCCAGCCTGGTGCTGGTTCTGCTGCTGCCGCCGCTGGGCCTGCTGGTCTATTTCGGAGTGCGCTCGTTGCGCACTGGGGTCACCAGCCTCTGGGAGGCCCCGTCCTGGTGATTCTGCCGTTAACCGGTAACGGTGATCCCCCTTTGCTGCGCGGGGCACAGGGCGGAACTGTGGCCGCGGGCGTCACGGCTTCAGCGCACCAGAAGATAAAGCACCACGGCCGCCAGCACCCCACAGAGCCCCTGCCAGAACGCCACGGGGTTGCGCTCCAGCAGCGGCGGCCGGGCCTTGTTGAGGAAGGCCGGATTGGGGCGGCGCAGGTCCGCGGTGAACTCCGAGATCTCCTGGTAGCGTTTATTGGGGTTGGGGTGCACGGCCTTGCGCAGTGTCTCGTCCACCCAGGTGGGGATGCTGCGGTGGTTGTCCAGTACCGACTGGTAGTTCAGTCGCCACTGGTCGGCCACGGTTCGGGCCTTCGCCACATCGGGGCCGTAGGGGTAGTCCCCGGAAAGCATGTGGTAGGCCAGCACCCCCAGTGAATAGAGATCGGAGTTGGTGCTGCCCGTTTCCCCCAGGAAGTACTCGGGCGCCATGTACAGGGCGGTGCCGGGAAAGGTGTTGGGCTGGAAAATCAGGCTCTGTTCCAGTCCGGCCACCCGGGCGGCGCCCAGGTCGATGATTTTCACTGTGCCCCTGGAGTCGATCATCAGGTTTTCCGGGCGGATGTCCTGGTGCAGTATTTCCCGCCGGTGCAGTGCGTAAAGCCCCCTGGCCACCTGTTCGATGATGGCCCGCACCGTTTCCAGCTCCGGCCGGGGATTGTCCGCCAGCCACTGGCTGAGTGTCTGCCCCTCGATGTACTCCGTGACGGTGTAGAGGTAATGCCGTGTCCGGCTCTGGCGCCCGGCCCTGATGACATGGCGGCTGTTCACACGGCGGGCTATCCATTCCTCTGTCAGCAGCCGTTCCAGGTAGTCCGGGTCGCCGCTCAGGTCCATGGACGGGGTCTTGAGGATGACCTGTGTCTGTGTCTCCTGGTCCAGAGCCAGATAGACATGGCTGCGGCTGGAGACATGCACCTCGCGCAGTATGGTGTAGCCGTCAAAGCTGTCACGGACTTTCAGGTCCGGTGGCAGTGGCAGGTTCTCGACCTGTCGCCGCCATTCCACCGCTTCCCGCTCCGGCAGTGCATCGATCCGGACCATCAGCAGGCTGGCATTGTCATCGCCGCCCCGGGCCAGTGCCTGCTCCACAATGGCCCTGGCGGCCCGGTCCAGATCCTCCGGCTGCTCGCGGATGGCGGCGATCATCTGCTGGGCCTGTATGTGCTCGTAGACTCCGTCAGTGGCCAGTATGAACAGGTCTCCCGCGGTCACCGGCAGTGACTGGTAATCGATGTCCAGTGCGGAATCGGCCCCCATGGCCCGGCTCAGGTAGTTCTCCTCCTGGGAGATCCAGAGTCGGTGGTCATTGGTGAGTTGCTCCAGGGCCCCATTCTGCAAACGGTAGATACGGGTATCCCCCACATGGAACAGGTGGGCCCGGTTGGCCTTGATCACCAGTGCGCTCAGTGTGCACACGTAGCCTTTGTCCCTGTCATAGCGGTAGGCGCTGTTGCGGCTCTGGGCGTGCAGCCAGGAGTTGGTGGCCCTCAGTACCCGTTCGCCGGCCTGGCGCACGGACCAGGCCTCGGAGGTGCACAGGTAGTCCTCCAGAAAGCTCTTGACCGCCGTCTCACTGGCAATATGGCTGACCTCGCTGGTGCTGATGCCGTCGGCCATGGCGAAGACCTGGCCCTTCATCTCCAGCTGTGCCCCTGTGGGGCGCAGGGCCCCGTGGAAGTCCTGGTTGGATGCCTTGGGGCCCTTGTCGGAGTATTGTCCCAGTGAGGTTTTCATGGCGGGGCTCGCATTCTTTACCGGGCCCGGTGGTCAGTCACAGGGCCCTTTGGCTGCTGTCGGTCTGTCGGCTGTGGCTCTACTGTCACTGACTGGGCCCCGCTATTCAATCTCCACCGGGTCCACATCAATATACCAGCGGGTATGGCGTGGCAGTTTCTGCTGCTCCAGCCACAGGCAGAGCCGGTTCCCCAGTTGATGCAGCGGCTTGCGCTCACTGTGCTGCAGCAACAGGTTGGCCCTGTGGCGGTTGGCCTTGCGGGCCATGACCGCCGGGAAGGGCCCCATGACGGTGACACCGGGGTCCGCGTCCGTGGCCAGCTGTTGCAGCCGGTCCAGCAGTGCCAGGCTCTCTTCCATGGTGGGGGCGTCCACCCGCAGTGCGGTCATATGGCTGGCCGGCGGCAGGTCGGCGTCCCTGCGCTCCTGCAACAGTGTGTCCGCCACGCTCAGGTAATCCCCCCGGATCAGGGTGTTGAGCAGTGGGTGCTCGGACTGGCCGGTCTGTATCACCACCTGCCCGGGGCGCTCGCCGCGGCCGGCACGGCCGCTGACCTGCAGCAGCAGCTGTGAGAGATGCTCGGGGCCACGGAAGTCGCTGCTGAACAGCCCCCCGTCGGCGTTCAGCACACCCACCAGGGTGACCCCGGGGAAGTCGTGACCCTTGGCCAGCATCTGTGTGCCCACCAGTATGCAGGGGCCTCCGTCGCGCACCCTCTCCAGCAGGCTGTCCAGCTGGCCGCGTCGGCTGGTGGTGTCCCTGTCGATGCGCAGCACCGGTGTGTCCGGGAACAGCTGCTCCAGCACCGTCTCCGTGCGCTCCGTTCCCAGGCCCACCGGGTGCAGGTTGTCGCTTTTGCACTGGCTGCAGGCTCTGGGGATGGCCTGCTGGAAACCGCAGTGGTGGCAGCGCAGGCAGTTGTCGCGGCGATGGAAGGTGAGACGGGCGTCGCAACGGGGGCAGTCATGCAGTGTGCCGCAGTCGTAGCACATGATCACCGGCGCATAGCCCCGCCGGTTGATAAACAGAAGCGCCTGTTCACCGGCGGCGATGGTGTGTTTCAGGGCCTCCAGCAACGGAGCGGCCAGCCCGCCCTGCAGGGGACGGCTGCGGATATCCAGCAGCTGCATGGTGGGCAGCCGGGCATTGCCGGCCCTCTCCGTGAGGCTGTGCAGGTGATAGCGGCCGTTGCGGGCGTTGTACAGGGACTCCAGTGATGGCGTGGCGCTGCCCAGCACAACAGGGCACTGATTGAGGCGGGCCCGGTAGATGGCCAGGTCCCGGGCGGAGTAGCGGAAGCCTTCGTTCTGTTTATAGGACCCGTCGTGTTCCTCATCCACGATCATGGCCGCCAGTCCGGTGAAAGGCAGCAGCACCGCCGAACGGGTGCCGATCAGCACCACCGGCTCCCCATCCCGCACCCGCAGCCAGGTGGCCAGCCGCTCCGAGGCGTTCAGTGCCGAGTGCCACACCGCCACACGGGTGCCGAAGTGGTGGCGGAAGCGGGCCAGAGTCTGGGGTGTGAGGTTGATTTCCGGCACCAGCACCAGGCACTGGGGGGCTTCCAGTGGGCTGCTCTCAATCATGCGGGCCAGGAAGTGCAGGTAGATCTCGGTCTTGCCGCTGCCGGTGATGCCGTGCAGCAGGTGGCAGGCAAAGCCCTCCGAGTCCGCCAGCAGGGCCTGGTGGATACGCTGCTGGGCCTGGCTCAGGGGGTTCAGCGGCTGCCCGGTGCTGCGCTCCGGGCTGGCGTGGCCCTGTGGCGGCTGTGCGGACTCCAGGGCCAGGCCCTTTTCCCGCAGGCTGTTGAGCTGGGGACGGCTGAAGCCGGCCGACTTCAGTTCACTGGCGGTCTGTCCGGGATGGCGGAGCAGATGCTCCATCAGCTGTTGCTGTTTTCTGGCCCTGGCCGGCACACGCACCGGGTCGGCCCCCTGGGCCGGATACCAGAACGGTTGCTGCGGCCGCTGCACCGGGGCGCCACGGCGCAATGCCGGCGGCAGTGCGCTGAACACGCATTCCCCGGGGGGGTGCTGGTAATAGCGGGCGGCCCACAGCAGCAGTCGGATGGTCTCGCCGGGCAGGGCCGGCCAGTCTTCCAGAGCCGCCGCCACGGGTTTGAGTGGGTAGTCCCTCTGGGCCTCCGGCAGCACCTCCATGACCAGCCCGGTCAGTGTCTGGTGGCCAAAAGGCACCCGGACCCGCTGCCCCGGGGTCAGGGGCAGGGTCTGCGGGATGCTGTAATCAAAGAACTGGCGCACCGGGCGAGGCAGAGCAACGCGGGCAATGGCGGGCATTCTGGGCTCTCCCTGGGCATTCTGGCAAAACGGCATTGCGGACAGCAAACGGGGCCCGGTCAGGGGCCAGGGCCGGAGGCAGAGAGTAAACCAATTCCGTGCCGCTCGCACAGTGCCGTGTCTGAACTTCCGGGGCGGGTTACCCGGCAGGGGTGCTGTAATGAGTCGCGTCAAGGGACCCGGGGACAGGGGGCCTTGCGTCTGGCAATGAATCTGCTATCATTCGCCGTCCTTGTCAGCCTGGTGCAAGCGCAGAGTCTGCACCGGCTGATCCCGTGATTCAAATGCGGTGCCCGGCCACGACCGGGTGGCGGCATTGCCTGAAGAGGTCAGCCATGCAACACAATATTCAGCCCAAGTACAAGCCCATGAAGGCCACCTGCAGCTGTGGCAATGTCATCGAGACCCGCTCCACCGTCGGTGAAGATATCCAGCTGGATGTGTGCTCCGCCTGTCACCCGTTCTACACCGGCAAGCAGAAGGTGATGGACACTGGTGGCCGGATCGACCGCTTCAAGAAGCGTTTTGGCAGCCGCATCGCGGGTGGCCAGAAAGAAAGCTGAGCAGCGGGTTCGCCCTCTGTCTGACGAAAAAGGCGCACTTTCTCAGGTGCGTCTTTTTTGTTTGTCCCTTTGAAACAGGCCGCGCGGTGTCAGTGGTGTTGGCGCTGACCCGCTCGCGGCTTGTTTTGTCGTTGGCAAACACGCGATAATGTTGCGCCCCTGTCATATGGGTGCTGCATTCATCAACAGAAGGGTGCGGCAAAGCGTCACTGAACCCCGGGTTCTGGTGTTTTGCCTCACCTTGCTGCAGCCGGGGTAGATGGCTGGGAGAGCGTTGGGCCATCACAGCGCGTTCTCCGTTCCTTTCACTGAAAAAACGGAAAATTGGCAATGTCTGAAGATATGAAACAAGCAGCTCTGGATTATCACGCTAAGCCGCGTCCCGGCAAAATCAGCGTGGAAATCACCAAGCCCACCGTCACCTCCCGTGACCTCTCCCTGGCTTACAGCCCCGGCGTGGCCGAGCCCGTACGGGAAATCGCCGCCGATCCGGAAAATGCCTACCTGTACACCGCCAAGGGCAACTTGGTGGCCGTGATCTCCGATGGCAGCGCCATCCTCGGCCTGGGCAACCTCGGCCCACTGGCCAGCAAGCCGGTCATGGAAGGCAAGGGCGTGCTGTTCAAGCGCTTTGCCGGCATTGATGTGTTCGACATTGAGGTCAATTCCGAAAGCCCCCAGGCCTTTATCGAAACCGTGGCCCGCATTGCAGACACCTTTGGTGGCATCAACCTGGAAGACATCAAGGCGCCGGAGTGCTTCGAGATTGAGCGCGCCCTGATCGAGCAGTGCAACGTGCCCATCTTCCACGATGACCAGCACGGCACCGCCATTGTCACCGCCGCCGGCATGCTCAACGCGCTGGAGCTGCAGGGCAAGACCCTGGAAGAGGCCCGCATCGTGTGCATGGGCGCCGGTGCCGCCGCCGTGGCCTGCATGAAGATCCTGATCAGCTGTGGTGCCAAGTCGGAAAACATCATGATGCTCGACCGCAAGGGTGTGATCCACTCCGGCCGTGACGACCTGAACCAGTACAAGGCCATGTTCGCCGTGGAGACGGACCGTCGCACACCGGAAGACGCACTGAAGGACGCGGACGTGTTTATCGGCCTTTCCGGTGCCAACCTCATGAGCGTCGAGATGCTCAAGTCCATGGCGCCCAACCCGGTGGTCTTCGCCTGCTCCAACCCGGACCCCGAAATCTCTCCGGAGCTGGCACTGGCCACCCGTGACGATCTGATCATGGCCACCGGCCGCTCAGACTACCCCAACCAGGTCAACAACGTGCTGGGCTTCCCCTTCATCTTCCGGGGTGCGCTGGATGTCCGCGCCACCACCATCAATGAAGAGATGAAAGTGGCGGCGGTGCACGCGATCCGTGAACTGGCCAAGCAGTCCGTACCGGATGAGATCGGCCATGCCTACGGCGTTGCCGCTGGCTTTGAGTTCGGCAAGGAATACATCATTCCCAAGCCCATGGACATCCGCCTGCTGGAAGTGGTGCCTGCGGCCGTGGCCAGGGCGGCCGTTGACAGTGGCGTGGCCGGCAAGGGCTACCCGGAGCACTACCCACTGAAGTCCATGGAAGACATTGTCTAAGGTCAGTGGACTGAACCAGAAAAGCCCCGCCGGCATCACGCCTGCGGGGCTTTTTTATGCCCCCTCGGAGGGCCGGCTATCAGAACAGCTGCTGGGCGGGCAGGCTGTCGCTGTCGGAGGATTCGTTGCGGTTGTTTTCCGCCGGTTCCTCGGGGGCGTTTTCGCTGCGGAACAGCTCAAAACGGGCATTGTTGTGGCCGGCGCTGACCCGCTTGCCGGTTTGCGGGTCGATGCGCAGTGTGACAATGCCCGGAGGCTGTGGCATCAGGCTGGTGGGGACCCCCTCGAGGGCCTCCTTCATGTAGCCCTGCCATACCGGCAGCGCGGTAACGGCACCGAACTCGCTGCGCCCCAGTGAGCGTGGCTGGTCAAACCCGACCCAGGCCCCGGCCACCAGTGCTGTATTGAAGCCCGCAAACCAGGTGTCCCTCTGGTCGTTGGTGGTGCCGGTCTTGCCGGCCAGGTCGTCACGCCCCAGTGCGCTGGCGCGCCGCCCGGTACCGCGCTTGATCACATCCTGCATCATGGAATGGAGGATATACACGGCGCGTTCGTCCGCCACCCTGGGCATGACCCGCCTGGGCCGGAGGTTGTCACCGTCCAGTGGCATGATGCGCTCCACCAGCCTGCCCTCGTTATCCTTGCAGTCATCGCACAGCACGGTTTCCGGGGCCTGGTACAGTGGCTCCTCATCCGGCCCCTCGATGCGCTCAATCAGGTAGGGCTCTACGGCATAGCCGCCGTTGGCGATAATGGCATAGGCCCGGGTCAGCTCCATTGGCGTCATGGTGCCACTGCCCAGCGCCAGTGACAGGTCGTCAGGCAGTGTGCTCGTGTCCAGCCCCAGCTGGCGCAGATAGCTGAGGGTGGTGGAGGGCCCCATTTCCCGCAACAACCGGATGGCCACCAGGTTGCGGGACTGGTAGAGGGCCCGCCGCAGCGTGGTGGGGCCGCCGAATCGCCCGGAGGAGTTCTGGGGGCGCCAGGTGGTTTCCAGCTCATCGTCTTCAAACACAATGGGCGCGTCGTTGATCAGTGTGGCGGCGGTCTTGCCCTGCTCCAGCGCCGAGAGGTACAGCAGTGGCTTGAAGGCGGAGCCGGGCTGGCGGGTGGCCTGTGTGGCCCGGTTGAAGTTGCTCAGTGCAAAGCTGTAGCCACCAGTGAGGGCCTCTACGGCACCGGTGTCGGGGGCCAGTGACACCAGTGCCCCCTGAACCTCAGGCACCTGGGAGAGCTGGGCGCTGAGCACCACTGGCTCGCCGTCCTCCGTGGTGATGGGCTGTACCGGGACACGCAGCCTGACCACATGGCCCCTGGCCACCACGTCGGAAGGGGCCGAGGGGGGCTCACCCTGGCGGTCTACGCCCCTGTGGGGGCGTGCCCACTGCATGCTGGCAAAAGGCACTCTGACGGTGCCGAACGGCTGTGTGACGGCCATGGCATGGTCATCCTCCACCCGGGTAATCACCGCCGGCAACAGGTCGGCAATGGGCCTGATGGCGGAAAGGCGTGACTGCAGTGCGGCCATATCCTCGTCTTCATCCAGGGACCACTCGTCAATGGGGCCGCGATAGCCGTGGCGGCGGTCATAGGCTTCCAGCCCTTCCCGCAGTGACCGGTTGGCGGCTTCCTGGCGATCGCTTCTGACCGTGACATAGACCTGGTAGCCCTCGGTATAGGCCTCGGGGCCGACCCTTCGGAACAAGTCCTCGCGGGCCATTTCCGCCACATAGGGCGCCTCCAGTTCCACTTCAGGGCCGTGGTAGCTGGCCGTGACGGGTTCCGCCAGTGCCTCTTCGTAGGCCTGTGAGTCGATATAGCCCAGTGCCAGCATGCGCCCCAGTATCCAGTCCCGCCTTTCCAGTGCGCGGGACGGGTTGGCCAGGGGGTTGTAGGAGGAGGGCGCCTTGGGGAGACCGGCGATCATGGCCATCTGGGCCAGGTTCAGCTCCTCGGGGTCCCGTCCGTAATAGACATTGGCCGCAGAAGCCAACCCGTAAGCCCGGTTGCCCAGGTAGATTTTGTTGAGATAAAGCTCCAGAATCTCTTCTTTGCTGATTTCACGCTCAATCTGCAGTGCCAGCAGGATCTCGTTAAACTTGCGCAGAAATGTACGATCACGTGTCAGAAAGAAGTTTTTTGCAACCTGCATGGTAATGGTGCTGCCACCGGACTGGATGCTGCCCGTGGAGGCCAGCTCCACGGCAGCCCGCGCCAGTCCTCGCAAGTCCACACCATGGTGACGGTAAAAGCGGCTGTCTTCGGCGGCAAGGAAGGCCTGCACCTGATGCTCCGGTATCTGCCCGAGTGTCACCGGGGTCCTTCTCATTTCGCCAAACTCTGCTATTAGTTGTTTGTCCTGGGAATACACTCGCAGCGGCGTCTGCAGGCGAATGTCCCGCAACTGCTCCACCGGGGGCAGGGCGGGCTGCAGGTACAGATAAAAGGCCGCCATAACCAGTATGGCCGCGGCAGACATGGCCAGAAGCAGGCGGATTACGGCGCGGAAGCTATTAAATAGTCGGGACATTTTTTCTGACAATCATGGGATTTGCGTCTATCATTTCAGACATTGCATCAGGTCGGAAGTCCAGAATACCGGACCGACACTGTTCGGTTCCCGCAGTGTAAACGCTTATGGGACGAATTTCTCTAACAATGCAGTAACAGCGCGGCTGTCACTGCGGGGGGCGCCAGGGGGCATTTCACCAGCCCCGGCGTGTCAAAAACCAGAATCCAGGGTGAATGCGTGTTGGCAATGCTAGAGAAGCTAGGGAAACTCGGTAAAAAAGGCAGCGTCATGCTGGGCATCGACATCAGCTCCAGTTCCGTGAAGCTGCTGGAATTGTCCAGGAATGGCGACCGCTACCGCGTGGAAAGCTACGCCGTGGAGCCGTTGCCGGTGGATGCGGTGGTGGAGAAGAACATCGCCGATGTGGAAACGGTGGGGGAAGTGGTCAAGAAGGTGGTGGCCAAGTCCAAATCCGGCGTCAAGCAGGCCGCTGTGGCGGTCTCCGGCTCCGCGGTAATCACCAAGACCATTCAGATGCCCTCCGGTCTCAACGACTTTGAAATGGAAGACGAGATTGCCACCGAGGCGGACCAGTACATTCCCTACCCCCTGGACGAGGTGGCCATCGACTTTGAAACCATCGGCCCCTCCGAGATCAATCCCGAGCAGGTGGATGTGCTTCTGGCGGCCTGCCGCAAGGAAAACGTGGACATCCGCGAAGACGCGCTGCAGGTGGCCGGGCTGACCACCAAGGTGGTGGATGTGGAAGCCTATGCCATGGAGCGGGCCTGCCGACTGGTGGAGTCCCAGCTGGATGACGATGCCGAGGAGCAGCTGGTGGCGGTGGTTGACATTGGCGCCACCATGACGACACTCAGCGTTCTGGCGGATGGCAAGACCATCTATACCCGGGAGCAGCTCTTCGGTGGCAAGCAGCTGACGGAAGAGATTCAGCGCCGCTACGGTCTGTCCCATGAGGAAGCCGGCATGGCCAAGAAGCAGGGCGGTCTTCCGGACGATTACGAAAGCGAAGTGCTGGCCCCCTTCAAGGAGGCCGTGGTGCAGCAGGTGGCCAGGGCGCTGCAGTTTTTCTTCGGCTCCAGTCAGTACAATGCCGTGGACTATGTGTTGCTGGCCGGCGGTACCGCCTCCATTGCCGGGCTGTCCGCCCAGGTGGAACAGAAAACCGCCACGCCCACGATGGTTGCCAACCCTTTCGCGCAGATGGCCATCAGTTCCAAGGTCAACGCGGCGGCACTGAGTAACGATGCCCCGTCACTGATGATTGCCTGCGGACTGGCCATGAGGAGTTTTGACTGATGGCAAAAATTAACCTCAGACCCTGGCGTGAAGAGCTGCGGGCGGAGAAACAGCGGCAGTTTCTGGTGCTGCTCGGTGGTGCCCTGGTGGTGGCTGCCGGGCTGGTGTTCCTGTGGCAGAACCATGTGAACGGCATGATCAGCCACCAGCAGTCCCGCAACAGCTACATTGAAAACGCCATGACATCACTGGACAAGCAGATCGCGGAAATCCGCGATCTGCGCGAGCGCCGCGAAGAGCTGCTCTCGCGCATGCAGGTTATCCAGGATCTGCAGGGCCTGCGCCCTGTGATCGTGCGGGCCTTTGATGAGCTGGTGAGAACGCTGCCGGACGGGCTTTATTACACCAAGCTGGAAAAAGCCAATGAGAAAGTCAGTATCGTGGGCATGGCCGAATCCAACAGCCGGATCTCCAGCCTGATGCGCAACTTCGAACGCTCCAACTGGTTTGCCGACCCCAACCTGACCAATGTCTCCTCCGCCGACAGCCGTCGTGCCGGATACAGTCAGTTCAACATGACAGTCACACAGGTGGTGCCTGAGCCGGAAGTGGAGGAGACCCAGTGAACTTCTCGGAATCCCTGGAAAATCTGAAAAATTTCGACATCAATGACCTGGATTTCAACAATGCCGGCATATGGCCGGCTCCGGTCAAGGCGGTGTTCGCACTGCTGCTCTTCGCACTGGTGTTTGGTGGTGGCTACTGGTTCTTCGTCAAGGACCTCTACGCACAGGTAGACAGGGTCGAGCAGCGTGAGATGGAGCTGCGTGAGCAGTACCAG
>JAWWAC010000046.1:0-22870 GCA_033721915.1 Oleiphilaceae bacterium | reverse complement strand
GGCCAGGTGCTGGAGCGCCGGGTGGAGCTCCGCTGGGAGGACATTCCGGTGGCCCCGGAGATTCCGGAGAAGTCGGCCTAGGCGTCAGAGGACCCCGGCCGGCGGGGGGGGGCCCCGCGCCCCCCCCCCCCCGGGGGCTTGGCGGGCCCCGCCCCCCCCCACGACCTGCAGGTGCGCCTGGAGGAGCCGGAGGCCTTTGCCCGGCTCAATGGCATCACACTGACCCAGGGCCGCCAGCACTACGACAACCACACCGTCATCGACCATGTGGCGCCCCACTGCAACAGCGAGGAAACCTACCGCTGTCTGGCCGCCGGGCACTCACACGCCATTTTCAACGGCCGTATTCATATCTTCCGGGACGCACAGCAGTCCTTCGCGGATATGAACAACAAGAATCTTCTGCTGTCCACCCATGCGGAGATCGACACCAAGCCGGAACTGGAAATCTACGCCGATGACGTCAAGTGCGCCCACGGCGCCACCGTCGGCCAGCTGGACGAGACGGCCCTGTTCTACCTGCTGACCCGTGGTATTGACCGGCACAGCGCCGCCACCATGCTCAGCATGGCCTTCGTCAAGGAACTGGTGGACCAGATTCCACTGGCACCGGTCCAGGAGAGCATCAACCAGCGCCTGTCGGAATTTATGCTCGCGACCTTTGAAGGAGCCTGATGGCCATGAATCAGCCCGAGTCCGCCATACACCAGACACTGGACCTGGAGGCCGTACGCCGGGACTTCCCCATACTGTCCCGCTCCGTCAACGGCAAGCCGCTGGTGTACCTGGACAACGCCGCCTCCAGCCAGAAGCCACAGGCGGTGATGGACGCCATGAGCGGGTATTTCAGCACCACGCACTCCAATGTGCACCGTGGCGCCCACACACTGGGGGATCAGGCCACGGCGGACTTCGAAGGGGCCCGAGAGACGGTAAGGGGCTTTCTCAATGCCGACAGCACCCGTGAGATCGTCTGGGTACGGGGCACCACCGAAGCCATCAACCTGGTGGCCAACGGGCTGGTGGACACCCTGGTCAAGGGCGACGAGATACTGATCTCGCGCATGGAGCACCACGCCAACATCGTGCCCTGGCAGATGCTGGCGAAGCGCACCGGTGCGAGCATCAAGGTAATCGAAGTCACGGACAGCGGCGAGCTGGACCAGGACAGTTTCCGTGAGCAGCTCAGCGAACGCACGCGGATCTTTGCCATCACCCAGGTGTCCAACGTACTGGGCACCATCAACCCGGTGCGGGAGATGGTGGCGGCGGCCCGTGAAAAAGGCGCACTGACACTGGTGGATGGCGCCCAGGCGGTGCCCCACGGCCCGGTGGATGTGCAGGACCTGGGCTGTGACTTCTACTGCTTCTCAGGCCACAAGCTGTACGGCCCCACCGGCATCGGCATACTGTACGGGCGTTTTGAGATCCTCAGGGACTGGCCGGTGTTCATGGGCGGTGGCGAGATGATCGAGCGGGTCAGCCTCGAGGAAGGCACCACCTGGAACGAGTGCCCCTACAAGTTCGAGGCCGGCACACCGGCCATTGCCGAGGCCATCGGCCTGGGTGCGGCCATCCGTTACATGGAGCAGCTGGGCTGGAAGTCCGTGGCCGCCGCAGAGCGCACGCTCACCGACCGCATCCGGACCTGGCTGCCGGGCTTTGACGGCCTTCATGTGATCGGCAGCGCCCGTCACAAGGCCCCCGTGTTATCCTTTACCATGGAGGGGCTGCACCCCAGTGACCTGGGCACCCTGCTGGACCAGCAGGGCATTGCCATCCGCACCGGGCACCATTGCGCCATGCCGCTGATGGCCCGGTTCGGGGTGCCAGGCACCGCCAGGGCTTCCTTCGCCTTCTACAACACACCGGAGGAGGTGGACCAGTTCTTCCAGGGTCTGAAGAAAGTACAACGGCTATTCGCGGAATAGCCCGGCGGCGGCACCACCGCCCATTGCAGAACAACGGTGCGGAACAGCAGCAAGGGGAGAGACAATGAGCGCAGAAACCGTTACACCCATCACCGGTGTTACCATGACCGAAGAGGCCATTGAGCACACCCGCCGCCAGATTGCGCGCAATCCCCAGGTGGCCGGTGTGCGACTGGCCGTGAAAAAAAGCGGCTGCTCCGGCTACAAGTACGAAGTGCAATGGGTGGAGCAGCCGGAAGAGGCGGACCGGGTCTTCCAGCCCGCCGAGGACGTGAAACTCTTTGTCCGCCATGACGAT
The DNA here is from genome assembly GCA_033721915.1 of Oleiphilaceae bacterium. Lineage (GTDB taxonomy): Bacteria > Pseudomonadota > Gammaproteobacteria > Pseudomonadales > Oleiphilaceae > REBR01. Next base: position 20,641 of record JAWWAC010000046.1, on the reverse strand, counting down.
CTGCCCATCGTCAACGGCACTGAGATTGGCTTTATCCGTGAAGGCCTGAACGCCATGTTCGCCTTCCGCAACCCCAACGCCACCGCCGAGTGCGGCTGCGGCGAGAGCTTTGCCGTCAGCTGATGGCCAGACAAAGCCGCAATGAACACCTGAGAGGACATTCATGCAGGAACGGGAAGTCGTACTGACCAAGCGTGAGGTGCTGGCCCGGCTGGTGCCCTCCGGCACGGAAATCACCATTCCGGCGGACACCTTTGTCACCATCACCCAGTCACTGGGTGGCAGCTACACCGTGGCGGTGAATGGCAACCTGGCCCGTGTGGAAGGCACCGAGGCGGACGCACTGGGCAAGGAGCCGCCACAGAGCAGCTTCGAGACCCCCGAGGACGGCAGCGTCAACGAAAACCAGGTGTGGGAAGCCCTGCGCAGCTGCTACGACCCGGAAATCCCGGTGAATGTGGTGGACCTGGGCCTCATCTACGACTGCTATGTCACCCGCAAGGAAGACAAGGGCAACTACGTCTTTATCCTCATGACACTCACCGCCCCCGGCTGCGGCATGGGCCAGGTGATCGCCGATGACGTGAAGCGCAAGGTGGAGGATGTGCCCAATGTGGACACCGTGGAGGTGGAACTGACCTTCGATCCGCCCTGGAACAACGACATGCTCACCGACGAAGCCAAACTGGAACTGGGGATGCTGTGATGGAAACCCGAACCCTGTTCAAAGACAACCCGCTGGGCACCGACACCACCATTGACGAGATCCTGGACGGTTTCGAGCTGCTGGATGACTGGGAAGAGCGTTACGCCTACATCATCGACCTGGGCAAAAAACTGCCCCCCTTCCCGGACGACCAGCGGGTGGAGGAGAACTACGTGCACGGCTGCCAGAGCCAGGTGTGGCTGATTCATCACCGGGACCCGGAGGATGGCCGCCTGTATCTGCTGATCGACAGCGACGCCATGATTGTGCGCGGCCTGGCGGCCATCATACTCACTGCACTCAATGCCCGTGAGCCCAGCGACCTGCTCAAGGTGGACGTGGACGGCCTGTTCCGGGAGCTGGACCTGATGCGCCACATCTCCCCCACCCGGGGCAATGGCCTGAGGGCCATGGTGGGCAAGATCCAGAACATCGCCCGGGCGGAGGCTGAGGCGGCCTAGGCCCTCCCGCCTACTGTGCCCCGGCACCTACCAGCCGATCACCCGGTCCCCCTTGCGGATATTCACCCGTCCGCCTTCCACCGCCATCTCGCCACTGGCGAAATCCGGATGCACCTGACGGATGGTCACCGAGACGTGGCTGTTCTGCAGCTCCGGCTGCTGGTTGGGCAATGACAGGAAGCGCTCCGCCCGGTAGAGCCTGAGTTTGTCGCCCGGGCGCACACCGCTGGAGGCACCGGCGCCAATGCGCACCTGGTGGTCGTCCACCCGCTCCACACGGGCCATGAAGGGCTGGCAGGCCAGTTGTGATTCCACCTGGGCGGCCATTTCCGTCAGCAGCCGGTTGACCTGCTCACCGTAGGGGGTGCGGTCAAAATCCGCCGTGGCAAACCCCACCCGGTCTCCGGGCCCACGGTTCCAAAGGCCGCTGGTGCTGAATCGCTGCTGCAGCAGTGGCGCTCCGCTGAAACCGTCGTGAATAAACAGATCCACCACAAAGCGCCGGTCACGGTTGAGCAACCCCAGGCCACGGCGCAGGTTATTGATGGTGGAGAGGCGCCAGGTGTCCGGGCGCTCCACTCCCAGATCCCGCACCACCCCCGAGACGATAAACTGCACATTCAGCTCTTCGGCGATGGTCAGGGCCTGATGCAGCCGGTTGCGTGCCTCCATCTGAGTGGGGGCATTGCGGGCATCGTCGTGATAGAAAGTCAGATGGGTGGCGGCGTAGGGACTCAGCCGTGGGGCGTCCAGAAGCCTTTCAATCAGCGCCTCCGGCACCGCCCTGTCCAGCCCCTGCAGGCGGCCTATGGCCCCCTGGTCGGCATTCACCACCCGGAAGCCGGCAAAGGCCACCCGCTTGGTGTAGGCATTGGGCCCGTCACCGCCGCACTGGGCGCTTTCATCCTCCTCACCCTCCCGGCTGAATCGGGCCTCCAGGGTCACCCGGATACGGTTGCCCTGGCGGTGGATATGCTCATTGCGGATTTCCTGTACCCGGGCATTGCTGATCAGTGTCATGCGGGTGTCCGTCACCACCCCGTTGGTCACCGTCTCCTCGCTGGAAAAGCGGCTCTCATACTGCAGCGCGGCATTGCGCAGGGCCGCATCACGGGCCTGCTGCTCCGCCCGGGACGAATCCCCCTGCATGATCACCCCATGGCCCTGACCCTGCACCCACTCCGCGGCCACCGGCATTGCGGAGAGGCACAGAAACAGACCAAGCAGAACCGCCGGGAACCTGTGTGTCGAACGCTTCACCATGGAATCACTCCAGATAATACAGACTGGCAGGGGCATCCTTGGCGGCCTTGCCGCTGTCGTCACTGCGACTCAGCACCGGCCCGGCCCCGTCATGGCCGGAAGGCAGGGGGATACCGCAGGACCCCCTCGCCTGCTCCGGCAGGATATTGGCCACACAGGCCTGAAAGCCCGGCTCCAGCTTGAGCATCATGGTGGTCTCCACCACGCCGTCGTCGTGCTCCTTCACGGACTCCACACGGGCACCCCGCAAATAGCCATCCACATAGGCCCGGTAACTGTCATCGTCCACCACAAAGTCCCGCACCGTGGACTGGCCGTAGATGCCGGTGCCGTAGACCCTTTCCGTGAGATTGCGCATGGCATCCAGCTGCGAGGCCCGCCGGACTTTCAGCATGGCCTGTGGCGTCCGCTGCTCCCCCTCCGGCAGGGCGCCATAGCCACTGGTACGCACCACAATGGGCTGCATGGGCAGCTTTTGCAGTTCATGGCGACTCTGCGACGAGCCGGACCCGGACGACTGACAGCCCGTCAGCAGCAACGCCAACAGCACCCAACCCGTGAAACGCATCATGTCCCGTCTCCCACTGGGGGATGACCCCCGGTTACCCAATGCAACGAAAAAAACGCCGCTCATGGGGACAACCCATGAAAGATCCATGCCACTAACGACAAAAAACGCTTATTGCTGGATATAGCCCGACCATCACCCCCTGACCAATCCCTCAATGGGACAAAGACCCCTCCAGGGGCGGCAAGTTTCCGCCGCCATGGCCACTGGAACGGGGTGCGTCGCGGAAACGTCCCGATGCGTATCGTCTATACTCTTCGCCATCCAATCACTGCTGTGAGGTTTCCACCCATGCAACGCGCTTTTTCTACCCGTCTCCCCCGCTTCGCCATGACACTGCTGGCCGGTGCCATGGCCGCCCCCGCCATGGCATCGCCACCGCCTTTCATGGATGTGCGCTCCATGGGCATGGCCGGCACGGGCGTCGCCTCCGCGCGCCCCTCAGCGGCGGCCTATCACAACCCGGCGTTGCTTTCGGTGAAGCAGAGAGACTGGCAGAACGACTTCGCCGTGACACTGCCGGGTGTCTATGGCCGCTTTGCCGATGAAGAGGATGTGCCGGACCAGGTGGATGTCATACAGCAGACCATCCAGGACCTGGACAACTCCATCAATCAGGGCGATCCGCAGCAGGCCCGGGAAGACGCCGGCCGCCTGGCGGACCAGCTGGAAGCGGTGGACGAAGACACCATGCGCGTGGACGCCGGTGCCGGCCTGAATGTGGCCAAACCCGGCCTGGACAGGGGCCTGGGCTTTCATATGGGCGGCCGTCTGCGGGCCACGGTCCAGGGCAATATCAGCCAGAATGACATCGAGCGTCTCAGGAATATCGAAAACAACACGGTGAACTTTGCCGATTTCAACCGCAACGAACTGGAATCCCGTGGCCGCGTCATGGCCACAGCGGTACTGGAAACCGGCATCACCTTCTCCACCCAGGCGGACTTCGCCGGCCAGCGCATTGCCATTGGCATCACCCCCAAGTACATGCAGCTGCGCACCTTCGACTACATCGAGAACGTGGACGACTTCGAGGACAACGAGTTCGACGCCTCTGAGCATGAAACCACCAAGAACGGCTTCAACCTGGATCTGGGCGCCGCCCTACAGGCCGGTGACAGGGACCAGTGGCTCTATGGCGTGTCCGTGCGCAACGTCATCCCCATGGATCTCAAGGGCCGTGAGCGCCCCACGGATCTGGTGGGCGGCCAGTTGCCCGGCGAACAGGGACAGGCCACCATGGAACTGCGCCCGCTGATCACCGCCGGCGTCGCCTACACCAGCCGTTTTGCCAGCCTGTCGGCGGAAATGGACCTGACCCGCACCCGCTCATTCGGGCCTGAAGCCGAGACACAGTGGCTGGCGCTGGGCGGCGAGATCAACGTCATTGACTGGATCAACCTGCGCGGCGGCATCCGCCAGAACCTGGCCAGCGACACCGGCGCCGATGGCATTGAGGAAAAAACCCAGTACAGCGCCGGACTGGCACTGAGCCCCTGGGCACTGCGCATCGAGCTGGGCGCTCTGTACAGCGACCAGGAACTGGGTGCCTCCGCGGAGCTGGGTGTGGCCTTTTAATCCGGTGACCGGGCCCTGATGGTTACGCCGTCCCCCGGGCTGGCGTAATATGGATCAGTGCGCCCCCGGCTATCCGGGGGCGGCCACTGGACTGGAAAAAGGACACCACCATGACCCACACCGCCCCGGTCGCACTGATCACCGGCGCCGCCCACCGCATCGGCGCCGCCACCGCCAGCCGCCTCCATGAACGCGGCTACCGCATCATCATCCACTACCGCCAGAAACAGCACCGGGCCGAGCAGCTGGCGGATACCCTCAACCAGTCACGCCCCGGCTCCGCCACTACCCTTCAGGCGGACCTGAGCGACCCCAAAGCGATCCAGAAACTCAGCCGTGACGCCATCCGCTACTGGGAACGACTGGATCTGCTGGTGAACAACGCCGCCCTGTTCTTCCCCACCCCCGTGGGACAGATCCGCGACCGGGACTGGGACCAGCTCATACAGGTGAATGTCCGCGCCCCCATGGCACTGGTGGAACACTGCCACGAAGAGCTGGCACTGCAACACGGGTGCATCATCAACCTGCTGGACATCCACGCAGACCGCCCTCTGCCGCAACACCCCCTGTACAACGCCAGCAAGGCCGCACTGGCCTCACTGACCAGAAGCTGGGCCCGTGACCTGGCCCCGGACCTGAGAGTCAACGGCGTCGCCCCCGGCGCCATCCTCTGGCCGGAAGACCACCCCCCCAGCCAGGACCAGAAACAGGCCCTGCTCCACCAGATTCCACTGGGCCGTCTGGGACAGACGGAAGACATCGCCAGCGCCATCACCTGGCTCGCCTGCGACGCCCCCTACGTCACCGGCCAGATCATCACCGTCGACGGCGGCCGCAGCATCCGGCTCTGACCCCCGGGACGGTTGCCCTGCGCATCAACCGGCCGTTTTCATAAAAAGCCCATGCAAAAAAGGACCGGCGGTAACAAACAGCAGGCAAGGGGCGGTAACGGTTCGCCCGGAAGCGGGTGACAGGTTACAATCCCCGGCAAATGCCTTTTTCATTAAGTGATACCAGGAGCCTGCACCATGCGTGATGTTGTGATTGCCGCCGCCAGACGAACCCCCGTGGGCAGCTTTGCCGGCAGCCTGGCGAGCATGAGCGCCGCCCAGCTGGGGGCCGCCGTGATCCGCCAGCTCATGGCCGACACCGGACTCAAGGGCGAGCAGGTGGACGAAGTCATACTCGGTCAGGTCCTCACCGCCGGCGCCGGACAGAACCCCGCCCGCCAGGCCGCCATCGGCGCCGGGCTGCCCGATTCCGTCCCCGCCATGACCATCAACAAAGTCTGCGGCTCCGGCCTCAAGGCACTGCACCTGGCCACACAGGCCATCCGCTGCGGCGACGCCGAGCTGCTCATCGCCGGCGGCCAGGAAAGCATGAGCCAGGCCCCGCACCTGCTGCCCAACAGCCGCTCCGGCCAGAAAATGGGCCACTGGCAGATGATCGACTCCATGATCAAGGACGGCCTCTGGGACGCCTTCAACGATTACCACATGGGCAACACCGCCGAGAACATCGTCAGCCGCTACGGCATCACCCGTGAAGAGCAGGACGCCTTTGCCGCCGCCTCACAGCAGAAAGCCGCCGCCGCCATCGAATCCGGCCGCTTCAGTGACGAGATCGTGCCCGTGAGCATCCCACAGCGCAAAGGCGACGCCAAAGTGGTGGGCACCGACGAGAACCCCCGTGACGGCGTCACCGCCGAGGGGCTCGCGGGACTGCGCCCGGCCTTCCAGAAAGACGGCACCGTCACCGCCGGCAACGCCTCCTCACTGAACGACGGCGCCGCCGCCGTGGTGCTGTGCTCCGCCGAGAAGGCCGCCGAGCTGGGACTGACACCTCTGGCCACCATCAGGGCCTACTCCAATGCCGGCGTGGATCCCAGCATCATGGGCACCGGCCCCATCCCCGCCACACGCCGCTGCCTGGACCGGGCCGGATGGCAGGTGGCGGACCTGGACCTGATCGAGGCCAACGAGGCCTTTGCCGCACAGGCCATTGCCGTGAACCGGGACCTGGGCTGGGACACGGACAAGGTGAACGTCAATGGCGGCGCCATTGCCATCGGCCACCCCATCGGCGCCTCCGGATGCCGGATCCTCGTCACACTGCTCCACGAGATGCGCAAGCGGGACCTGAAGAAGGGCCTGGCCACGCTTTGTATCGGTGGGGGCATGGGTGTCGCCCTGGCGGTGGAGCGCTAGGCGCCCACTGCCCCAGATCCCCTGGGGAAACGACCGATGCTGCATATCGCCCTGTTCGAGCCGGAGATCCCCCCCAATACCGGCAATATCATCCGGCTGTGCGCCAACACCGGCTTTCAGCTGCACCTGATCGAGCCACTGGGGTTCAGCCTGGATCACAGCCGGCTGCGCCGTGCCGGACTGGATTACCGGGAGTTCGCTCGGGTGCAGGTGCACCGGGACTACCCGGCGTTTCTGGAGCACATCGACCCCTCTCGGCTGTTCGCCATGAGCACCCACGGCACCCGTGGCTACCACCAGGTGGAGTATCGACCCGGTGACTGCCTGCTGTTCGGCCCGGAGACCCGGGGGTTGCCACCCACACTGCGGGAGTCCGTGCCACAGGGGCACTGTCTGCGCATCCCCATGGGGCCGGACAGCCGCAGCCTGAACCTCTCCAACGCGGCGGCACTGGTGGCCTACGAGGCCTGGCGGCAACTGGACTTTGCCGGTTCGGTGAACAGCACCACGGCTGTCGAAAGCGATGCGACGGTCATCAAAGCCGCGTCGGGCCTGGGGGAGTAATCCATGGAATATTATCTGGTGGGCGGCGCGGTGCGGGATGAGCTTCTCGGGCTGCCCGTGAAAGACCGGGACTGGGTGGTTGTGGGCGCCACCCCCGGGGCCATGACCGAGGCCGGCTTCAAGCCCGTGGGGGCGGACTTTCCGGTGTTTCTCCACCCCCAGACCCATGAGGAATACGCACTGGCCCGCACCGAGCGCAAGCAGGGCCATGGCTACCACGGCTTTACCGTCCACAGCGCACCGGATGTCACCCTGGAGGAGGACCTGCAACGGCGGGACCTGACCATCAACGCCATGGCCCGGAAACCCGACGGGGATCTGGTGGACCCTTATGGTGGCCAGCGGGACCTGAGTCTGGGTCATCTGCGCCATGTGTCCCCGGCCTTCAGCGAGGACCCGCTGCGGATTCTGCGCACCGCCCGCTTCGCTGCCCGTTTTGCGCCACTGGGCTTTACGGTGGCCCATGACACCATGGCACTGATGGGCGACATGGTGGCTTCCGGCGAGGCGGACCACCTGGTGCCGGAAAGAGTCTGGCAGGAAACACGCCGTGCCCTGCACGAGGCTTCGCCAGGGGTGTATTTCCGTGTGCTCAGGGACTGTGGTGCACTGCAGCGGGTCATGCCGGAACTGGACCGGACGCTGTCACTGGATGACAGGCCACTGGACTGCCTGTCCCGTGCGGCGGAGCTCAGCGACGACACGGCGGTGCTGTACAGCGCACTGACCGTGGGACAGGCACCCGAGTCGCTGGACTCACTGGGGCAGCGCTTCAAGCTGCCCAATGACTGCCGCACACTGGCTCAGCTGCGTCTGAAGCTGATGAGCTGGGCCCATGCCGTGACGGACTCGCCGGCTCCGCGACAGCTGTGGGAGGCCATCAGCCTGGCCGACGGCTGGCGACGCCCGGAGCGGTTCGCACAATTGTTGCTGGCCTGCCGGGCAACCGGCATGAGCGGCAAACTGGCCGGGACACTGGAAAAGGCCCGGGAGCAGTCCGCAGCGGTGGATCCACAGGCGCTGATGGCCCGCGGCTTCAAGGGCAAGGCCCTGGGCAGGGCCATTGAGGAGGAGCGGCTGGAGCGCATTGCCCGGCTGTGAGATCGCGTCCGCTGCCGTGACGGCTCGGTACCAGGTCTACAGGCCCTTCACGCTGGCTCCCGGAATTCAGGACAGGGTGCTTTTCACCGGCGAGGCGGCCTTGTCCTGCTCGCTGGGTGGCTGTCCGAAATCGTACTCACGGATGGCCACCACGGCACGCTGAATGGCCTCACCGTGCTCCCGCTCCAGTGCGAAGCGCTCTTCATCCAGCTGGCGGATCAGCTCCGGATCGGCCTGCTTGCGGGCCTCGTGGGTGGGCATATGCTCGGTTTTCTCATACATGGTCTGGAAGACACTGTAGGGCTCGCGGGCCAGCAGGTGGGGCGCCACATGGTCCAGAAGCCCCTTGATGCGGATGCAGGCCTCCGAGTACTCCACCTGTTCCTGCTCCGCCGTCATGGCCAGCAGGCGAATGCTTTCGATCATGCTCTCATGGCGCTTCGCCTGCAGCTCACGGGTCTTGGCCCTGGAGCGGTGAATGGCCCTGAGCTGCTTCCTCTGGCGCTGTATGTACCACAACAGGCCCGCAATGAGGGCCAGCCCGAGAATGATCAGACTCCATTGTGCCGCTAAAGACATACTGCTCTCCTGCGCTGTGCGCCTGATTGGTCATTCCAGTGTCCCGAACGGCACACTAGCTCATCATCCCGGCCATGATGTTCACATGGTCCGATTGCTCCGCCAGCATGTCCATCTCTTCCGCCACCTTGTCCGGATTCAGTGACAGCGACTGGTAAATATCCTCCGGCAGTGCCATGGGGGGCCCCAGTGGCACGCCCCGTTCAATCAGCAGGGCCCTGGCCAGATACAGCAGCCGGGCATAAATGGCGTTGTCACCCCGGAAGTCCGGAGTCTTCTGGTGGCGTATGGCGGTAATCACCTCGGGGGGCATCTGCCAGAGCTGCATCAGCTCACTGGCAATCTGCTCGCGGGTCACACCAATCAGGTACTGCTCGCTGTAATCGCTGTCCAGGTGCTGGTTGGCCTCGGTGTAGCGGCAGATCAGTGAGAAATGGGGCGGAAACACATGGGCCAGCACCAGGTAACCGAAGTTGTGCAGCAGCCCGCCGAGATAGGCCAGGCCGAACTCGGGACGCTCACGGCGGGGCATCAGCGCCACCAGTGAGGCGGTGGACTGGGCCATCCAGATGGACTGTTTCCAGTAACCGATAAAGCCTTCCGGGGCATCCGTCGGCTGTTTCAGTGCACGCCCCAGTGCCAGCCCCATGGCCAGGTTCATGACCAGGTCAAAGCCCAGCACCCGCATGATGGCATCGTAGATGGAGCGCACCGGCGCCTGTGAGGCGTAAAAGGAGGACGAGGCCCAGCTGACCACCTGTGCCGCCAGGCTGGGGTCGCTCTCCACAATGTCCGCCAGCTCGCCCACCTCGGCATTGGGGTTCATGCGCAGATGCAGAATGCGCTGTGCGGTCTCCGGCAGGGGCGGTATGTCCAGTGTGTCGTCCAGGCGCTGCTGGATGCGCAGTCCCGTGAAGCGTTCCAGGGCATGCTGTAACTGGGACTCGTCCTTCTCCGGCGCCGTGTGGTTGATGCGGATACCGCTCAGGCTGGTGGCGCAATCGAGCCATTGCACGCCCTCCAGAAGTCGCTGGTATTCGGCCTGTCCCAGCTGCAGGTAGCCTTCACCGCTGCCATCGCCCAGGGCCACACGGGGCGTCTCGCCCACGGCGTTGTCCACCACGGTGGTGTAGTGGGTCAGCCCTGGCAGTGCCGGCAGGAGACGCAGCTGGTGGCGCTGCTGCAGACGGGCCAGCTCCTTGCGGGGCAGGCTGCGCAGGCGGCGCCCCAGTGCCTGGTTGAGCCGGTCCAGGTCCAGCAGATGGTCATAGCGGTGTATGACCTGCACAGGACCCTGGTCATCCCTGAGAAAGACCATCCGCAGTGCGGTGTCGGCACTGGCCTTTTCGCACGCTTCAGGTACCAGCGGCTCCCCTTCAAGGCTGTTGAAGACCTGTTGCAGTGAGGGGGCGATCATTGCGGTACACTCCTTGGGCTGACCTTGAACCGGGGAATCCCACACAGGGAACCAGGCTCTGGGCGGATACTGATTACATTGTACAGGTCTACGAGGCCTTCTGTGTCAACGTTCACTCGCTGAAAGCGCGATAACCGGAAAACCTTACCCCGGGGTCAGTATTTTCCGGACTCAGACATCCCCGTAGCGCAGCTTTTCACCCAGCCAGCGACGGATCAGGGCCCTGACCCGGGCCTCGTCATCCATCAACAGCGGTGCCTTGTCGCGGATTTCCGGCAGCCAGTGCTGGTCCCGTTCGAAATCCGCCAGTCGGAACTGCATCAGCCCGGTCTGGCGGGTACCCAGCACCTCACCGGGGCCGCGGATCTCCAGATCCTTCTCGGCAATGACAAAGCCATCCTGGCTGTCACGGAGCACCTGCAGACGGGCGCGCCCGTTCTGGGACAGTGGCGGGTGGTACAGCAGCACACAGAAACTGGCCACCTCCCCACGCCCCACACGGCCCCTGAGCTGGTGCAGCTGGGCCAGGCCAAGGCGCTCGGGGTTCTCGATGATGATCAGGGAGGCGTCCGGCACATCCACCCCCACCTCAATCACCGTGGTGGCCACCAGTACATCCACCTTGCCGGCCTTGAAGTCGGCCATCACCGCCACTTTGTCCGCCGCTTTCATGCGCCCATGCACCAGTGCCACACGCAGGTCGCTGAGCTGGGCCTGGAGCTGTTCGGCGGTGGCTTCCGCGGCCTGTGCCTGCAGCGCCTCGGACTCTTCGATGAGCGTGCACACCCAGTACGCCTGGCGCCCCTCGGCACAGGCCCGGCGCACCCGCTCGATCACCTCGTCGCGGCGGCTGTCGGCAATGGCCAGTGTCTCGATGGGCTGGCGCCCGGGGGGCAGCTCGTCGATGACCGAGGTGTCCAGGTCCGCGTAGGCGGACATGGCCAGTGTGCGGGGGATGGGGGTGGCGGTCATGATCAGCTGGTGGGGCACGGCACCACGGGCCAGCCCCTTCTCCCGCAGGCTCAGCCGCTGATGCACACCGAAGCGATGCTGCTCGTCGATAATGGCCAGGGCCAGTGAGTGGTAGGCCACCTCCTCCTGGAACAGGGCGTGGGTGCCGATGATCAGCTGGATCTCACCCTGCACCAGCGCCGAGAGGGTTTCGCTGCGCGCACGGCCCTTGCTCTTGCCACTGAGCCAGCCGATGCGCAGCCCCAGTGGCCCGAACCAGCCCCGGAAGTTCAGCCAGTGCTGCTCCGCCAGTATCTCCGTGGGGGCCATGAGCGCCACCTGGTGGCCCGCCGACACCGCCTGCAGTGCCGCCATGGCCGCCACCAGTGTCTTGCCGGAACCCACATCCCCCTGAACCAGCCGCAGCATGGGTACCGGGCGCCCCAGATCCCGGGCAATGTCACCGGCCACACGCTGCTGGGCCCCGGTGAGGCGGAACGGCAGGGCCTCCAGAAAACGCCCTTCCAGGTCCGGGTCCGTGGGCGCCAGGGCCCGTGCCTGTTGGGACTGGATCTGGGCCCTCAGCTGCAGCAGGCTCAGGTGGTGGGCCATCAGCTCTTCCATCACCAGGCGCTGCTGTGCCGGATGACGCCCTTCCAGCAGGGCCAGCGTGTCCGCATCCGCCGGCGGGGCATGGAGCAGGCGCAGTGCCTGGTTGATCTCCGGGAACTGGTACTCCCCCAGCAGTTCAGGGGGCAGCCACTCGGTCACCGGGCAGCGCTGCAGCCAGTCGATGGCCTGACGGCACAGTGAGCGCACACGGGGCTGCTGTATGCCTTCCGTCAGGGGGTACACCGGGGTCAGTGTGGCCGCGTCACCACTGGGCATGGGGCCCGGGTTGACGCTGTATTCCGGGTGGTAGATCTCAAGGCCGGCACGCCCGGGGCGTATCTCGCCATAACAGCGTACCCGGGTGCCCACCGCCAGCTGGGCCCGCTGGGCGGCACTGAAGTGGAAAAACCGCAGCACCAGAAAGCCGGTGTTGTCCCGGATGGTCACCTGCAGGCTGCGACGGCGCCCCATGACCACATCACAGGCCACCACCTCCCCCTCCACCACGCCGGTGCTGCCCACCTGCATCTGGCCCATGGGCTGGATGCGGGTGCGGTCCTCGTAGCGGTAAGGCAGGTGAAACAGCAGGTCCTGCAGGTTCTGTATGCCCAGTTTGGCCAGCCGTGCCTCAAGACTGCGGCCCACGCCCTTGAGCACGCTCACATCGAGACTGTCGGGGCTGCGCATGGAAGGCCTCTTCAGTGTTGTGGCCGGTTTTCCAGTACCGGGCAATGGGCGGCGGCTTCCATCAGGGCGTCAATGGCCCGGATGCGCGGGAAGGTCACCCGCCAGGCCAGCGCCACGGTGCGCGACGGGGCCGGCCCCGAGAAAGGGCGCACGGTCAGCAGCCGATCCTCGTACTGGGCATTGCTGGCGGCGGACAATGGCAGCACCGTCACACCCAGCCCCGAGGCCACCATATGGCGGATGGTCTCCAGTGAGCTGCCCTCGGTGACAATGCCGTCGCCTCCGGTGTGGTGACTGAAGTTCATGGAGTCCACCAGTTCCGGGCAGTTGGCCAGCACCTGGTCCCGGAAGCAGTGCCCGGGGCCCAGCAGCAGCAGGTTGTGGGGCAGAAGATCCTGGCTGGTGACGCTTTCCAGTTCGGCCAGGGGGTGCTCCCTGGGCAGCAGCACCACAAAGGGCTCTTCGTAGAGGGGCTTGGTCACCACTTCCGGCTCCTCGAAAGGCAGGGCCACGATAATGGCATCCAGTTGTGACTGGCGCAGTCGCTCCCGCAATACCCCGGTGTAGTTCTCTTCAATAAACAGGGCCATGTCCGGAGCCGCCTTGCGCAATGCCGGCAGCAGATGGGGAAAGAGATAGGGCCCCACGGTGTAGATGGCGCCCAGCTTGAGAGGGGCGCTGAGCTGGTTTTTACCGTCCTGGGCCAGATCCGGGATAAGACCTGCCTGATCCAGAACCCGCTGTGACTGAGCCACAATGCGCTGACCCACGTCCGTGACCTGGATACTGGCACGGCTGCGCTCGAAGATGGCCACACCCAGCTCTTCCTCCAGCTTTTTTACCGCCACACTCAGTGTGGGCTGGCTGACGTGACAGGCCTCGGCGGCACGGCCAAAATGCTTTTCCCTGGCCAGTGTGACAATATATCGCAGTTCTGTAAGGGTCATTCCTCTCTCCGGAGAGCCTGAATCAGGGCAAAGCATAAGGACTGGAGGAGACAAGCGCAATGCAAAACCCCCGTATCCTGATGGCCGGCTGCGGCCGTCTCGGCAGCCGTATCGGACTGGCACTGTCACAGGATTATCAGGTTCTGGGACTGCGCCGCCAGGCCCACAGGGTCCCACTACCCATGACCCCGGTGGCGGCGGATCTGCAACAGCCGCAACAGCTCGCCGAGGCACTGCCCCAGGCGGACATTGTGATCTACTGCCTGACACCGGATGAGTACGACGAGTCGGGCTACAGGGCCGCGTTTGTCCAGGGGCTGGACAACCTCCTGTCCCTGTACGAGCAGCGGGAACAGCCGCCGGCCCATGTCTTCTTTGTGGCCAGCACCGCCGTCTATGGGCAGAAACACCATGAGTGGGTGGACGAGACCAGCCCCACCGAGCCCGAGCGCTACAACGGGCGCATACTTCTGGAGGCGGAGGCGCGGTTGCGGCAGAGCCCCATCAACGGCACCAGCGTGCGGCTGGCGGGCATTTACGGGCCGGGCCGTGAGGGCATGCTCCGCAGTGTCACAGAGGGGCGTGTGGCCCCTGCCCCGGACACCGGCTACAGCAACCGCATCCACGAGGACGATGCGGTGGGGCTGATGTGCCACCTGGTACACAGGGCGGTAAGGGGGGAGCCGCTGGAGGCCTGTTACATCGGCAGTGACTGCGAGCCCACCCGCATTGGTGACCTGGTGGCCTGGCTGCGTGAGCAGATGCCCTGCGAGCCGGTGCGCCCTGATGCCCGCCAGGGCAGCCGCGTGGGCAGCAAACGCTGCAGCAACCGGCGGCTACTGGACAGCGGCTATCAGTTTCTCTTCCCCAGCTACCGGGAAGGCTATGCCAGCGTGCTGCACCAGCGGGGCCGTGGTTAGCGGGACCTCAGCGCAGCACCATGACGCCGTCCATCTCCACCCGGGCGCCCTTGGGCAGTGCCGCCACACCGATGGCGGCACGGGCCGGATAGGGATCCTTGAAGACGGTGGCCATCACTTCATTGACTCTGGCGAAGTCGTTCATGTCCGCCAGAAAGATGTTCAGCTTGACGATATCCTGCAGGGTACCGCCCGAGGCCTCGCACACCGCCTTCAGGTTGCGGAACACCTGGTTGATCTGGGCCTCCACATCACCGGGCACCAGTTCCATGGTGGCCGGGTCCAGGGGGATCTGTCCTGACAGGTAGACCGTGTCGCCGGCCTTGACCGCCTGTGAATAGGTGCCGATGGCCTTGGGGGCATGGTCAGTCTGAATGACGGATTTGTTGGTCATGATGCTGTGTTTCCTTCGCACTGGGCATTTGCCGGAAAAACGATCGACTCTGGCGTCAGAGACGCCAGCTGTCAAGTAGCAAGCCTCTGATTAACGCCGGATGCGGCTGATGTTGGTGACCGAACGGATGGCACGGATGCGGCGCATGATGCGGGCCAGCTGCTGTCGACCCTGCACATGGACCACCAGGCTGATCACGCTGTGGTGGGCATCGTGCTCTTCCACATTGATGCGCTCGATATTGGCTTCGGTGTGGGTAATGGCATTGGCCAGCTCGGCGATCAGGCCACGCTGGCGGGCCAGTTCCACACGCAGCTCCACGGAGAACTCGTCGGTAATGTCCTTGGCCCAGGACAGATGCACCAGGCGATGGCTGTCCTCGGCCCCCGGGAACGCCTCCTCGCAGCTCTCGGAGTGGATAATCATGCCATCACCGGAGGTCATGCGACCCACGATGGGGTCACCGGGTATGGGCTTGCAGCAGTCGGCAAACTGGATCAGTGACCCCTCGGTGCCGGCAATGGTCAGTGTGGATCCGGCCTGGGTGCGGCTCAGTGCCGTGGCCTCTTCCTTGTCACGATCCCCCACCGGCGCCAGCTGGCGGGCCACGATATAGGCCATGCGATTGCCCAGACCGATATCCGCCAGCAGTGTGTCCATGCTGTCCAGCTGGTTGTGCTCCAGCACCCGCTGACGCTGCTCTTCGCTGATCTCAGAGAGGCGGGCGCCAATGCCATGGAGGGATTTCTTCAGCAGGGTACGGCCCAGCGCCACAGAGTCCTGGCGGTGCTGGTTCTTGAGGAAATGGCGTATGCTGCTGCGGGCCTTGCCGGTGTTGACAAAATCCAGCCAGGCCGGGTTGGGGCGGGCACCGGGGGCAGTGATCACCTCCACGGTCTGGCCGCTCTGCAGTGGCTGGCTCAGTGACGAGAGGTGCTTGTTCACACGGCAGGCCACACAGGCATTGCCCACGTCGGTATGGATGGCGTAGGCGAAATCCACGGCGGTGGCGCCACGGGGCAGCTCCAGTATCTTGCCACGGGGGGTGAACACGTAAATCTCATCCGGGAACAGGTCCACCTTCACGTGCTCGATAAACTCCAGCGAGTCATCGGCCCGCTCGCGCATCTCCATCAGCCCCTGCAGCCACTGGTCCACGCGACGCTGGTTGGCCTGGCCCACCATGGAGTCCTCGTTCTTGTACAGCCA
This sequence comes from Oleiphilaceae bacterium, assembly GCA_033721915.1. Classification (GTDB taxonomy): domain Bacteria; phylum Pseudomonadota; class Gammaproteobacteria; order Pseudomonadales; family Oleiphilaceae; genus REBR01. The sequence continues at coordinate 4,474 of JAWWAC010000046.1, read as the reverse complement.
GTGGGCGGCAATGCCGTTATTGGCGATCTGCTCCATCTCCTCGGTGCGGATCTGGATCTCGATGTTCACATGCATGCCGAACAGGGTGGTGTGCAGTGACTGGTAGCCATTGGCCTTGGGCATGGCAATGTAGTCCTTGAAACGCCCCGGCAGCGGCTTGTAGAGGCTGTGCACGGCACCCAGTATGCGGTAGCAGTCGTCCACAGTGCGGGTGATGATGCGAAAGGCGTACACATCCATGATCTCGTGGAAGGACTTCTGCTTGGTTTTCATCTTGCTGTAGATGCTGTGCAGGTGTTTCTCGCGACCCACGATCTCGCCGGGCAGTTCCCGTTCCTGCAGTTTGCTCTCCAGACGGCTGCGGATCTCGCTGATGATCTCCTGGTGGTTGCCACGCAGCTTCTGCACCGCCTTGGCGATATAGTGGGAGCGCATGGGGTGCAGTGCCTTGAAGCCCAGGTCCTCCAGCTCGACGCAGAGGCTGTGCATGCCCAGACGGTGGGCAATGGGGGCATAGATATCCAGGGTTTCCGTGGCGATACGGCGGCGCTTTTCGTAGGCCAGCGGGCCCAGAGTGCGCATGTTGTGCAGCCGGTCCGCCAGCTTCACCAGAATCACCCGGATATCCTTGGCCATGGCCAGGGTCATTTTCTGGAAGTTCTCCGCCTGGGCCTCGGCCCGGGTGCGGAACTCGATCTGGGTCAGCTTGCTGACCCCGTCCACCAGCTCCGCCACCGGGTCACCGAACTGGTCCGCAAGTGCGTTCTTGGGGATGCCGGTGTCCTCGATCACATCGTGCAGCATGGCCGCCATCAGGCTCTGGTGGTCGAGTCGCAGCTGGGCCAGTATGTCCGCCACCGCCAGCGGATGGGTGATATAGCGCTCGCCACTGCGACGGTACTGCCCCTCGTGGGCCTGCTCGGCATAATAGTAGGCACGACGAACCTGGTTGACCTTGCTGTCATCCAGGTAAGTTCCGAGTCGTTCTACCAGTGCTTCAATGCCGGACATTGCGCCGCCTCAGTGTGCAAGCTTTAACCTGTGGGCCACAGGCTGTGTTCATAAAATACGATGGCGGGTCACCGACGGAGCATTTGCCGCCCCTGGAAGCAAAAAAACCCGGGTGGCAAGACCCGGGTTTCTGCCACCCTCTGTTCTATAGGAACACAAGGTGAAATATCAATCAATCCAGTACTGGCAAGGCCTCAGGGCCGGAGCCCCGCGGGGGACATCAGTCCTCCTCGACGTCCTTGACCATGTCGAAGTTCACCTTGCCGGCGGCGATTTCACGCAGTGCCAGCACCGTGGGCTTGTCGTTCTCTTCCGGCACCAGCGGATCGTGATTCATGGTGGCCAGTTGCCGGGCCCGCTTTGAGGAGAGCATTACCAGCTGGAAGCGGTTTTCTACGTGTTCCAGACAGTCTTCAACAGTGACTCGAGCCATGATTACCCCGGTGTTCAATGGTTTAACAGATGGGTGAGCGCACAGCGCGACCACCCGCTATAGCGGACTGGATATTGTACCCGCAAATGCGGTGCCTGTATATCCTGCGCCGGCTCAATGACGCCCGACCCCACAGGGCCGGAACGGCTTCAGGGGGTGGACAGCAGAGCACGCAGGAGGGACTCGTGGCGCTGTTGCTGAGCCGAAATGCGCAGCCGTTCGCTGGTGACAATGGCCAGCAGCTGCTGCCTGGCCTGGTCAAAGTCGTCGTTGATCACCAGGTAATCGTATTCCGGGTAATGGCCGCACTCGTCCGCCGCCTCCCTCAGCCGCCGTTCGATCACCTCCGGGGCATCCTGGCCGCGATTGCCGAGACGCTCCCGCAGTGCCGTGAGTGACGGCGGCGCGATGAAAATGGACACACAGTCCGGGCGCAGCCGGCGCACCTGCTGAGCCCCCTGCCAGTCGATCTCCAGTATCACATCACGGCCTTCGGCCAGCTGCTGGTCCACCCAGTCACCGCTGGTGCCGTAGAAATTGTCGAACACCCGGGCATGCTCCAGAAAGCGCCCTTCCCCGATCATGCGCTGGAAAGTGTCCACCGGCACAAAGTGGTAATTCACACCGTCCTCTTCACCGGGACGCATGGCCCGGGTGGTGTGGGAGATGGACACACACAGCTGCGGGTCCTGCTCCAGTATGGCCGCCACCAGACTGGTCTTGCCGGCGCCGGAAGGGGCCGAGAGCACATACAGGGTGCCCAGTAGTGAAGAGGAGTTGCTCATGACTGCATGCCTTTGGTCGCTGACTGGATGCCGCTCCTGGAGCGGTGTTGGCGTTGTGAAAAAAGGGCTATTCTACATTCTGCACCTGAATATTGGGACGATTTCCTAACTGACTGCGGCGCAGCTAATCGTTTATAATCTTCGCACCGACAGAGTAGCAAAAGCCACCAGCAGACCCACCACGCTGTTTTTTCGCAGGATTTCTAACTCCTTTTGGACCGGATGGTCAACCGTACAGCGCGCATCTGCAGTCGAGCCACACCGCTCTGGCAATTCACTTCACTCGTCAAAACTCAAGCACAAGGGCGGTCTACATGGCCAAAAAACCAAGCGACGACAAGAATGGCCTGCAGGAGCTAATCCAGAAGGAGGGAGACGCCCTGAAGGTTCTATCTCGACTCGACCTTTGCTTTGAGCATAGAACTCAGCCTCATTCAAAGTGGGACGTCAGAATCCCTCCCTATCCTGACCCTCAATCACAAGATACCGGTCCCAGAGACCATGAAGGATCACTTGTACAAGCAAGCGACCCTCTTTCCGAGCAAGAAGCTTTGAAACAGATGCGCGAAAAAGCCCTTGGAGAAGCGCGCCGAGAGTTGACCAAAGATGCTCGTGACAAACGGTCCGAGCAGATGAAACAGCGCCTGTCGAGACAACAACATGTTATTCATCGGGCATTGTCGCAGAACCATCATTGGAAGAACGTTCCAACGAGAGTGGCGCACAAAGAAATGAGAGTTGCGTGTGAACTCGAAGGTCTTGATGTCAAGAAAGGTGACATCCCCAAAGTTACCAATGAACTCGCAAAAAAAGGCTATCTGCCAGCAGACTTTTTGAAGCGGGGGTGACGGCGGCTCACGAGTGGCAAGCTTGCCTCCCCAGCAAAACGCGCAAAAACCACAAGAAAAACTCTTTATTTAACAGCTAGTTAAAAAATAGAAACCGACACTGTCAGTAACGGAAATCCTTTACTGACAGAAACGCCCCACCTCCGAACTACTTTCACGAAAATGCTCCCTCAACCTACTGAGACAGGAGCATTACCATGCACACCGATACTCACCCTACCCAACCGCGTTACGACGCGGAGGGTCAATTCTGCGACCTCACTGACAGGGCCGTACGCGAGCAGGAATGCGCGCGAATCACGGGATTGTCACGGGCTTACCGGTTCGACCTCGAAAAGCTTGGCACATTCGCCATGCGCCGCCGACTGAGCGCGCGCGCTCACTACTGGCTGCTGAGCGAGCTGTTAGCTTGGCTCGATAACCCAAACGGATTCCAACAGACAAACTCCTCAGTCAGGGGGGATTAAGTGATGGCGATGAAATCCAAAGAACAGAAAGCACCTCAGGTGGACTGGGCGGATGTTCATTACCAAGTCCGCGCTGGCTTTTCACGCAAGTCGGTACTGGACGGAGTGAAAGCTCAGAACCCTGACATCAATCTGAGCTATCCCCGTTTCTGTGCTAACTACCAGTCTTGGCTTAGCCAGTTCCCTCAAGAAAGTCAGGTTCACGCAAAGCCGGGTGAGGAAATGGTAATCAGCCACGAGGACTTGCAAACGAAGATCCAGTTGCCCGGCAAAAAAGACCCAGTCCTCCTGAGAGTTTTCTTCGCTTTGTTACCTGCCAGTGGCTACTTGATTCTGGACATGTTCGAAGCTCGAAGCCCTCACCAGCTCTTCGGCTGCATGCAACAAACGTTCGAAAAAACGAATGGAACACCAGACCGCACGATCCTCCTGTTCAGGGACGCCAGCTCCGACCTCGTGAGCTCTCTGGCAGGATACGACACGGGAGTTGTTAAGCGGGGGAAGCGGTTTGCCAAGCCTACTGGATGCTCGACACAAATTTACTCTGCCACTCGTTTTGTCATGGAGGAGCTCGCTTCGAACCAGCCCAGTTCTGCAGAGCAGCTCAGAAGCCTCCTCCGCCGCTTGAGCGACGAATGGAACCGGCAGTACGCCCTTCCTCTGCAGGTGACCCGTGCGCGTTACTTCGAGGAGGTAGAGTCCTTATTCTTGAAGCTGTTACCAGCAAAGCGCCCCTGCTTCACAGATTGCCGCGTTGCTAGAGTCCCACCGAATAACCATGTGATCTACTGTCACCGCCGGAGTAATACTGACCCACTAGCGCCGACTTAAAATTGACCCACCTGAGGCAAAATGGCCGCCTAACGAACTGACCAAGGCGGCGGCCGATGTTGACTCAGGAGACACTTGTGGAAATTCATGTATTGCATC
>JAWWAC010000045.1:0-23415 GCA_033721915.1 Oleiphilaceae bacterium | reverse complement strand
GGTGCTGCGCCGTGTCAACGAGAAGTTCCAGCTGGACCTGGAGCTGGATACGGCCCTGGTGGGCGGTGCCGCCATTGACGCCACCGGCGAGCCGCTGCCCAACGACACACTGGCGAAGGCCACCGCCGCCGATGGCATACTGCTGGGGGCCGTTGGCGGCCCCAAGTGGGATCACCTGGACATGAGCCAGCGCCCCGAGAAGGGGCTGCTGGGGCTGCGTTCCGGGCTGGGGCTGTTTGCCAACCTGCGCCCGGCCATTCTCTACCCCCAGCTGGCAGAGGCCTCCAGCCTCAAGCCGGAGGTGGTCAGCGGTCTGAACATCCTGATTGTGCGGGAGCTGACAGGGGGCATCTATTTCGGCCAGCCACGGGGTGTCTACACCCGTGAGGACGGCCAGCGGGAAGGCTACAACACCTACCGCTACAGCGAGTCGGAAATCCGCCGCATTGCCCGCGTGGCCTTTGAGTCCGCCCGCCAGCGCAACAGGAAGGTCTGCTCCGTGGACAAGGCCAATGTGCTGGAAGTGACCGTACTGTGGCGTGAGATCATGGAGGAGGTGGCCCGGGAGTACCCGGACGTGTCACTGAGCCACATGTACGTGGACAATGCCGCCATGCAGCTGGTGCGGACCCCCAAGCAGTTTGATGTGATTGTCACAGGCAACATGTTCGGTGACATTCTCTCCGATGCCGCCGCCATGCTCACCGGCTCCATCGGCATGCTGCCCTCGGCGGCGCTCAACGAGCAGCAGCAGGGCATGTACGAGCCCTGCCACGGTTCCGCGCCGGACATCGCCGGCCAGGATCTGGCCAACCCCCTGGCCACCATCCTGTCCGTTGCCATGATGCTGCGTTACAGTCTCAATGAAGAGGACGCGGCGCTGGCCATTGAGGCGGCGGTCAGCAAGGTGCTGGACCAGGGCCTGCGCACCGCGGATATCCATTTCCCCGGCACCACCAGGGTGGGTACCCGGGCCATGGGCGAGGCGGTTCTGGCCGCTCTCTGAGAACCCGTTTTACCGAGCCGGCACCACAGCGGGTGCCGGTCAAAGTCACCCGGACTGAAGGACAACCCCATGAAACGTGTAGGAATCATCGGCTGGCGCGGTATGGTCGGCTCCGTGCTGATGCAGCGCATGCATGAAGAAAACGACTTTGCGAGTATTGATCCGGTTTTCTTCTCCACCTCCCAGGCCGGACAGGCGGCCCCGGATGTGGGCAAGGAAGTGCCACCACTGAAAGACGCCAATGACCTCAGTGAACTGGCGGCCATGGACATCATCCTGACCTGCCAGGGTGGCGACTACACCAGTGCGGTGTACCGGGATCTGCGCCAGTCCGGCTGGGACGGCTACTGGATCGACGCCGCCTCCACACTGCGTATGCAGGACGATGCGGTGATTGTTCTGGACCCGGTCAACCGCAAGGTCATTGACCGGGCGCTGGCGGATGGCAAGAAAGACTTTATCGGCGGCAACTGCACCGTCAGCCTGATGCTGATGGGCATGGGTGCGCTGCTGGAGCAGGACCTGGTGGAGTGGATCGCACCACAGACCTACCAGGCCGCTTCCGGCTCCGGGGCCAAGCACATGCGCGAGCTGCTCAACCAGATGGGGGCGCTGCGGCAGTGCTCTGAGGAGCAACTCAAGGACCCCGCCTCCGCCATTCTGGAAATTGACCGCCGTGTGACCGAAACCATGCGTGGCAGTGAATTCCCCGTGGACAATTTCGGTGTGCCACTGGCGGGAAGCCTGATCCCCTGGATCGACAAGCCCATGGAAAACGGTCAGAGCAAGGAAGAGTGGAAGGCCCAGGTGGAGAGCAACAAGATCCTCGGGCGCAGCAGCAACCCGGTGCCCATTGACGGCACCTGTGTACGCATCGGCGCCATGCGCAGCCACAGCCAGGCCCTGACCATCAAGCTGCGCAAGGACGTGCCACTGGCGGAGATCGAACAGATCCTGAAAAACGCCAACGAGTGGTGCAAAGTCATCCCCAATGAGAAGGAGGCCACCATGTCGGAGCTGACGCCGGCGAAGGTCACCGGCACCCTGTCGGTACCGGTGGGCCGCCTGCGCAAGCTGGCCATGGGGCCGGAGTACCTGTCGGCCTTCACCGTGGGGGATCAGTTGCTGTGGGGTGCGGCGGAACCACTGCGGCGTATGCTGAACATTCTGCAGGGCCGTCTCTGACAGCCTGCCCTCAATAACCCGGCCCTCTGTGGCCGGTTTTTTTTTGGCGACAAAAAATTGCCGGTTATTCTGTCGTTTAATTGCGTAAAACCGGTTTATAAACAATACTTGCGCAACATAAGAGAACCTAACGTCGTGAGCGCCCAGCCCCAGTGTCTGCAGTGGTTGCGAGTCACGGCAAAACGGAGACGGGAAAGGAAAGAGCATGAAAGTACGCAAGCTTGCGGTGGCGCTGGCGCTGGCAGGAGGGCTGGGGTCCAACTTCAGTTTTGCACTGGGCATGGGGGAGGCAAGAATTGACTCCAGCCTGAACCAGCCTTTGCGTGCTGAAATCGAGCTGGTCCGTCCCGGTGACGTGAGCCGCGACCAGATCCGGGCCAGCATTGCCTCGCCGTCGGATTTTGAGAGGGCTGGCGTGCAGAAGATGGGTGTCCTGCGCGATGTGAAAATGGAGGTGGTGCGCAACAGCGACGGCCAGCTGGTGATTCAGGTCACCTCAAGCAGCCCCATCCGCGAGCCTTTCCTGAATTTTCTGGTGGAGCTCACCTGGCCCAATGGCCGTCTGATGCGGGAGTATGCCTTCCTGGTGGACCCGCCCAATTACCGTGAGGCCCCCAGTGCCAGTGCACCGGCGGCTCCGCAGAGTGAAGCCGAGCCCGAGCCGGCGCCAGCACGGACACCGCAACGCGACCAGCCAGAGACCCGTGAGCGCCGTGAGGCGCCTTCCGGTGACCGTCAGACAGCGGACACCCGCTCCGTCCGCAGTGGAGAGAATCTCTGGTCCGTGGCCGGCGAGGTGCGTCCGTCACCGGACCTGACCCGTGAGCAGGTCATGCTGGCATTGCAGGATCTCAACCCCGGTGCCTTCCTGGGCAACAACATCAACCGTCTGCGCAGCGATGCCGTGCTTCGCCTGCCCAGTGAAGAGCAGATCCGCCGCCGTTCACCCGGCGAGGCCCGCCAGGCGGTAAGAGCCCAGTACCAGGCGTTTGCCGAGCGCACAGCGCCCCCTCAGGATCAGCCAGTGGCCCAGGCCACGGATTCCGACCCGGCGCCCACCTCCGGTGACACCCGCGAGCAGAGTGGCGGTGACGAACTGAGGCTGGTTGTGGATGACCCCGGTGCCGCGGAAGACGGCTCTGTTGGCGGCTCCGGTGTGGGTGAAGGCAACGAGGAGCTGGCACTGGCACTGGAAGAGCTGGACCGTGCCGATCGCGAGCGCCGAGAGCTTGCCGAACGCCTGGATGAACTTGAACAACAGCTGCAGACCATGTCCCAGCTGGTGGAACTGAAAGACGATCAGATGGCGGAACTGCAGGCACAGCTGGCACAGGCCCAGAAGGCCGGTAACGACGCCGCCGCTGACGTACAGACCGGTGAGGAGGCCGAGGAGGCCGGCGCAGCCGCCCCGGAAGAGACCGCACCGTCCCAGGAAGGGGCCTCACCGCCCAATGAAGAGGCCGGCAGTGGCGATTTTGACCCCGAGCCTTCTCTGACCGAGCAGCTGACCGGTGAATTCCGCAACAACCCCTATTTCCAGATCGGTGCCGGCTCACTGGGTCTGGCGCTGCTGGCACTGCTGCTGGTGCTTGCCCGCCGCAACGCCCGCAAAGACGAACAGGCCCTGGCGGCAACGCCACAGGAGAACGAGGATCTTCTGGACCTGTCGGAATCCAGCCTGGGTAAGGTCGACGAGCAGCCTGAAGAGGACCGCCGGGATGCGGCGGTTTTTGATCCGCTGGACAACGACGACGAGACCGACGGCTTCCAGGTGGACGAAGAGGAAGAGTCACTCAGCATGGACGACCTGGAGCGTCAGCTGAAAAGCGGTTCCGGTGCCGCAAGGGACAGCAGTGAAGCGGGCTCCGCTGCCGCTGAAAAAACCCGTGAGATGTCCGATGAAGGCTTTGATCTGGACTGGGGTGATGACTCGGATTCGGACAGCAAAGCCGACACCCGTGAAGACGATGACAATGAGGAGACATTGGATTTCTCATCCCTGGAGAGCGAGCCGGATGACACCGGCGCCATGGATGAGGAAGACGATGCCTCCCTGAAGTCGACGCAAGGGGAGTCCCCGGCTGATACTGACGGCACCGATGACGATTTTGATTTTGACTTTGAGGCGCCGGACACCGACCCCAAAGGGGCCGGTGACGATGAGGACGATGACGATCTGTCCTTCTCACTGGATGACGACTTTGATCTGGCACTGGAAGACCGTGATGAGGAGGACGATGACGATCAGCCCCTCTCTGAGGAAGACCTGGCCACACTGGGTCTTGACGATGAGGACGATGAGGACGATGAGGACGCTGAGGGCAGCGACACGGAGCTGAAGGCCCCGGCCTCCGCGGAGTCTGAGGAGAGCGGCAAGGAGCAGGACTCCGTGGAGGAGCCGGCCCCCGGCGACGAGCCTCGGCCTGCCGCTCTGCAGGAGAACGACGGCGCTCAGGCTGCGAGTTCCACCGATGCCACTGAAACGGAAGAGGAAGCGGACTTTGACGACTCCTTCCTGGCGGAGCTGGACGCCGAGCTGGACAAGGTGACCGGTGCGGATCGTGATGATCCGGCACCGGACACCAGAACCAGTGATCTGGATGACCTGGAGCTGGACCTGTCCGAGGACGATCTGGCGCTGATGGGCGATGAAGGCCGTGAGCGCACCGGTTCCGGCCAGGACAACCCTGACAGGCAAGTCCTTGAGGCGGAAGGCTTTGATCTTCCCGATGAGGGAGGGGATCTCTCCGCGGAAGGCGATGACGCCGGTCAGGAGGACGTGGCGGACCCGGACGAGGTGCCGGACCTGTCCGACTCCGAGCTGGACGAGACCCTGGATGAGGGTTCCCTGGACGAAGGCTCTCTGGACGAAGGCTCTCTGGACGAAGGCTCACTGGAAGAGGAGGCCGACCTCACACCGGAGGAAACCGAGGCGCTCAATACGCCATCACCGGACGAGACAACGGACCTGTCTGCGTTTCAGGGCGAGAGCGGCGACCGATCCCGTGATGAGGCGAACGCCTCCGGTGAGGACAGCGGTTTTGATGACAGCCTGCTGGAGTCTGCCGCCGATGTGGACCTGAACGAAGAGGATGACGAGTTCGATTTCCTGGAAGGCACCGACGAGTCCGGCACCAAGCTGGATCTGGCACGGGCCTACGTGGAAATGGGGGATGCCGAGGGCGCCCGTGAAATCCTCGAGGAAGTGGCGGCGGAAGGCAGTGAGTTGCAGCAGAAAGAGGCCCGCAAGCTGCTGGAAGAGCTGTAACCCCCCTCAAACCCGTCAGTCGCCAGGCCCGGATCACCGCAAGGTATCCGGGCTTTTTCTTTCCCGCTATAATCGGCGGCCCGTCCATTCACGCTCAAGGGCTTTTATTGTGCTGTTGTCAGCGCCAGAATTAAGCGTCAGCCCCCGCATCGGCAATGGCAATGTGGCGGCCGTTATCGAGTACGATGGCAGCGAATTCCACGGCTGGCAGTACCAGAGCAGCGGTCTGCCCACCATCGCCGGGGCACTGGCGCCGGCCATAGGCCGGGTGGCCAATGAGCCGGTGGAATTGGTGTGTGCCGGGCGCACCGACGCGGGTGTGCACGGGGCTTACCAGGTGGTGAATTTCACCACGACGTCGGAACGCAGCCTGCGCTCCTGGGTGCTGGGGGTTAACAGTGCCCTGCCGGAGGCAATTCGGGTACACTGGATGGGTAATGTGGCGGACAGCTTCAGCGCCCGTTTCACGGCCCGATCTCGTCGCTACCGCTACCTGATTGCCTCGACGCCGGTCCGTCCGGCGCTGTTCCGGCACAATCTCAGCTGGACCCACCGCAGCCTGGATGCGGAGCGGATGCACGAGGCCGGCCAGTTGCTGCTGGGTGAACACGATTTTTCCGCCTTCCGGGCGGCGGGCTGTCAGGCCAACACACCCAACCGCCATGTCAGCGCCCTGTCAGTGCGTCGCAGCGGGGCCTTTGTGGTCATCGAGATTGCGGCCAACGCCTTTTTGCACCACATGGTGCGCAATATTGCCGGCAGTCTCATGACGGTGGGTGCCGGTGACCGTCCAGTCCAGTGGATGGGCGAGATTCTCGAGTCCCGTGACCGTCGCCTGTCCGGAGTGACGGCGCCGGCACAGGGGCTGTATCTGGTGGATGTGGAATACCCTACGCAGGCGGGCATTCCGCGGCCTCTCCCGGGGCCTTCACTGATCCATGAATGGCCCGGCTTTGCAGGTTTTATGGACAATGAGTGAGCGCAAGCAACAGCGGACCCGTATCAAGTTCTGTGGCATCACCCGCCCGGAGGATGCCCTGGCCGCCGTGGCCATGGGGGTGGATGCCCTGGGGCTGGTGTTCTACCCAGGCAGTTCCCGGGCCGTGACTCCAGAGCAGGCCACGGCGATCTGCCGGGTACTGCCGCCGTTTGTGACCGTGGTGGGCCTGTTCGTCAATGCGGAAGAGGAACAGATCCGGCGTATCTGCCAGCAGGTGCCACTGAATCTTCTGCAGTTCCACGGTGACGAGACACCCGCCCAGTGCGAGCGCTTCTCGCGCCCTTATATCCGGGCCCTGAGGGTGCGCGACCCGTCCGTGGTGACACAGGGCTTTGAGGATTACCGCCACGCCAGCGGGCTTCTGGTGGACGCCTACGACCCCCGTCAGTTTGGCGGCACGGGTCAGAGCTTCAACTGGCAGCTGCTGCCCCGGGAGCGTCCGTTGCCGCTGATATTGGCCGGTGGTTTGACTTCTGCTAACGTGGCCGACGCTGTCAGGCAGGTGCGTCCCTGGGCGGTGGATGTCAGTGGCGGAATCGAGGATGCTCCGGGTATCAAGAGCATCGACCGTATGCAAACATTTGTCAGTGAGGTGCGCAGTGTCAATGAAACTAACTGAAGAGCTATTACAGGGGCTGCCGGACAAGCGGGGGCACTTTGGCGACTACGGCGGACGCTTCGTCTCCGAGACCCTGATCGACTCCCTGGAGCACCTGGAGCGTGAGTACCGCCGCCTCAGCAAGGACCCGGACTTTGTCCGCCGCTTTGACAGCGAGCTGGCCCATTACGTGGGCCGTCCATCGCCGCTGTATTTTGCCGAGCGCCTCAGCCGTGAGAACGGCGGGGCCCAGATCTGGCTCAAGCGGGAGGACCTCAACCACACCGGCTCCCACAAGGTGAACAACACCGTGGGCCAGGCACTGCTGGCCCACTTCCTGGGCAAGCCCCGGGTCATCGCCGAGACCGGTGCAGGACAGCATGGTGTGGCCTCCGCCACCGTGGCGGCCCGTCTGGGCATGTCCTGCAAGGTCTTCATGGGCGCCGACGATGTGCAGCGTCAGTCCCTCAATGTCTATCGCATGAAGCTGCTGGGCGCGGAGGTGCAGGCCGTGGACAGCGGCACCCGTACCCTGAAGGACGCCATGAACGAGGCACTGCGGGACTGGGTCACCAACGTGGATGACACCTTCTACATCATCGGCACCGTCGCCGGCCCCCATCCATACCCCATGATCGTGCGGGACTTCCAGTCCGTGATCGGCCGCGAGACACGCCGCCAGCACTGGGAGCAACGGGGTCGCCACCCGGATGCCCTGGTGGCCTGTGTGGGCGGCGGCTCCAACGCCATCGGCCTGTTTTACCCCTTCCTGATGGACGAGGGGGTCAAGATGTACGGTGTTGAGGCCGGTGGCCTGGGCATCGAGACCGGCCAGCACGCCGCGCCCCTCAGCGCCGGCCGTCCGGGTGTGCTGCACGGCAACCGCACCTACCTGATGAACGACGAGAACGGCCAGATCTCGGGCACCCATTCCGTCTCCGCCGGACTGGATTACCCCGGTGTCGGCCCGGAACACTCCTGGCTCAAGGACGCCGGGCGGGCCCAGTACGTCTCTGTTACCGACGACGAGGCCATGGCCGCCTTCCACAAGCTGACCCGTGTGGAGGGCATTATGCCGGCACTGGAAACCGCTCATGGTGTGGCCTACGCCCTCAAGCTGGCGCGGGAAATGAAGCCGGAACAGAGCATTGTGATCAATCTTTCAGGGCGGGGTGACAAGGACATCAACACCGTCGCCAAAATGGACAACATCGAGCTTTAACCATGAGTCGAATCGAGAACACCCTGTCGGCCCTGAAACAGGACCGTCGCAAGGCCCTGATTCCCTACATCACCGCCGGTGACCCCGGTGTGGAGGAAACACTGGCCATCATGCACACCCTGGTGGAAAGCGGTGCCGATATCATTGAGCTGGGGGTGCCTTTTTCCGACCCCATGGCCGACGGCCCCGTGATCCAGCAGGCCTGTGAACGGGCGCTGGCCAAGGGCTGCTCACTGCGGGATGTGCTGGCCATCGTGCGCCGCTTCCGTGAGACCGACCAGAACACCCCGGTGGTGCTGATGGGCTATCTCAACCCCATCGAGGCCATCGGCCCCGAGACCTTTATCACCATGGCGGCCGAGGCGGGCGTGGACGGTCTGCTGACCGTGGACCTGCCCCCGGAGGAGGCGGACCGTATTGTCCCCTGGCTGCGGGAGAAGGGCATGGACTCGGTGTTCCTGATTTCACCCACCACCACGGATGACCGCATCCGCCAGATCAGTGACCATTGCAGCGGCTACGTCTACTATGTGTCACTGAAAGGGGTGACCGGCTCGGCCAGTATTGACACCAATGCCGTTGCGGATCGTGTCAATCACATCCACGCCCTGACGGCACTGCCCGTGGGCGTGGGCTTTGGCATCCGTGATGCCGAAACCGCCGCCAAGGTGGGTGCCGTCTCCGATGGCGTGATTGTCGGCAGTGTGATTGTCAGCCTGATCGGCCAGCACCCTGAGGGTGGCGAGGCGCTGCATCGCGCACTGCGTGACCTGGTCGCGCCCATGCGCCAGCAGCTGGATGCCCTGAACGCCTGAACGGCAAGGATTCGTCGCCGGTCCGGTGCGATCACAGCGCCGGACCGTCACCCATGGACAATACGGCCTTTCATTCGCCAGTAAACCGGGGAGAACAAGCATGAGCAGCTGGCTGGACAAGATTATGCCCGGCATGAATCGCACCAGTGCGACACAGAAGTCCACGGTCCCGGAAGGGCTGTGGAAGAAGTGTCCCAAGTGCGGGGGATTCCTGTACCGGCCCGAGCTGGACAAGAACCTGGATGTTTGCCCCAAGTGCGACCATCACCTGAGGATCAGCGCCAGGCGTCGTATCGAGACCTTCCTGGACGATCAGGAGCAGTACGAGCTGGCGCCGGACCTGGAGCCCGTGGACCGACTCAAGTTCAAGGACACCAAGCGCTACAAGGACCGCCTCAGCCAGGCCCAGAAGAGCACTGGCGAGCGTGACGCCCTGGTGGTGATGCAGGGTACGGTGCAGGGCATTCCCGTGGTGGTGGCGGCCTTTGAGTTCAACTTCCTGGGCGGCTCCATGGGAGCCGTGGTGGGGGAGAAGTTTGTCCGTGCCGTTGACCGCTGCCGGGAGCAGGGCATTCCACTGGTGTGTTTTGCCACCAGCGGCGGCGCCCGCATGCAGGAGGCCATTCTCTCGCTGATGCAGATGGCCAAGACCGCCGCCGCACTGGAGAAGCTCAAGGAGCAGGGCATTCCCTATATCTCGGTGCTCACGGATCCGGTTTTCGGCGGTGTCTCCGCCAGCCTGGGCATGCTGGGGGACCTGAACATCGCCGAGCCCAACGCACTGATCGGCTTTGCCGGCCCCAGGGTGATCGAGCAGACCGTGCGGGAGAAGCTCCCGGAGGGTTTCCAGCGCAGTGAATTCCTGCTGGAGCATGGCGCCGTGGACATGATTGTCCACCGTGGCCAGATGCGCGATACACTGGCCCGACTGCTGGCCAAGTTCCAGCACCTGCCCGCCACGGTCGTGGACCCGGAGCCCACCCCCGTCGAGGTGCCCGATGAGCCGGAACTCTGAGGTGCCGGTGACACTGGAGGAGTGGCTCAGCTATCTCGAGAAACAGCACCCCAGCGCCATGGAACTGGGACTGGACCGGGTGCTGGTGGTCTTCCGCCGCCTTCTGCCCATGCACTGGCGGCCCCGGGTCATTACCGTGGCCGGCACCAACGGCAAGGGCAGTACGGTGCGCTGGCTGGAGCGCATGCTCTCATTCCATGGCTGCAGCACCGGCGCCTATCTCTCGCCCCATATCGAGCGTTTCAACGAGCGCATACTGATCGGCGGCCATGAGGTGTCGGACGCCTCACTGGTTGAGGCCTTTGCCGCCGTGGACCAGGCCCGTGGCCTTACCTCACTGACCTATTTCGAATTCGCCACACTGGCCGCCCTCTGGCTGTTCCACCGTGAGTCGGTGCAGGACCTGGTGCTGGAGGTGGGGCTGGGAGGGCGCCTGGATGCGGTCAATATCATGGACCCGTCACTGGCGGTGATTACCAGCATCGGCCTGGACCACACCGAATGGCTGGGCAATGACCGTAACAGCATCGGCTTCGAGAAGGCCGGCATACTCAGGCCCGGTATCGAGGCCATTTACGGTGAGCCCGACCCGCCCCAGTCCGTGCTGCAGCAGGCGGCGGCCCAGGATGTGCGGCTGTGGCGCTGGGGGGAGGATTTCGCGCGGGAGGAGGGCGGCCCGCTGGCGCTTCAGGACCGTGACGGCCGCTTTTTCTCGCTGCCATGGCCACAGGCCGATGCCCCGTCCAGTTCACTGGTGGTGGCGCTTCAGGCACTGTGCCTTCTGGGCCTTCGCCCGGATGAGGCACTGCTGGCACACCTGGGCCAGTGTCCGGCGCTGCCGGGTCGCTTTGAAACGCTGCTGGATGATCCGACACTGATCGCGGATGTGGGCCACAACCCCCATGCCGCCGCCTGGCTGGCCAAAGAACTTTCACGACGCTTTCCCGGCCGGCCTGTACGGGCGGTGTATGCCGCGCTGATGGACAAGGACGCACCCGGCGTGGTGGAGGCCCTGAATGAGTCCGTCAGTCACTGGTACCTGGCGGGGCTTCAGGGCCCCCGTGGCCGCAGCGGCGAGCAACTGGCAGAGGCCCTCTCGGTGCCGCTGGAAGCGCATCGGTTCCAGGTGGCGGAAACGGTGCCCCAGGCACTGGATGAGGCCATGGGCGACGCCGCCCCAGACGACCTGTTGCTGGTGTTCGGCTCCTTTCTCACCGTGGCCGCGGCCCGTGACTGGCTCTCACGCAGGCGTCTGTCACAGCCATGAGAGACACAGCATGACAATGGCGCCATGGGAGGGCTTAGCGCTGGCAAGGGGTGCATCCCGCGGGTTAGACTCTGGCCCAGTCATACACTGTCTGACGGGGGCCTAGATTGGACGGATTCAAACAACGCATTATCGGTGCATTCATTATCGTCTGCCTGGCGGTGATCTTCCTGCCCATGATGTTTGATGAGCCCCATCAGGAGCGCACCCGGGAGAGCATCGACCTGCCGGACAAACCGGACTTCCCGTCAGTGCGCGTGGACAGCCCCGAGGCCCCCCCCGCCGACACTGAGCGGGAGCCGGTGCCGGCGCCGGAAACCGCCGATACGGCGGCGCCATCACAACAGCCTCCGTCAGACCCGGTGGAAACGCTGCCACAGCAGGAGCCGGACAGCGCACAGGCTCAGGGGCGTGACGATACGCCCTCTCAGGAGACCGCCGCAACGGACAATGAGTCCGGCACGGCCACTTCCCCGGACTCCGCCGCACTGGAAGGCAGCTACCTGGTGCAGCTTGGCAGCTTCGGCAACGCCGACAATGCCCGTGCCCTGCGCGACCGTGTGCGTGAGTCCGGCATGCAGGCCTACACGGAGTCCTTTCAGCGCCAGGATGACACCCTCAACCGGGTGTTTGCCGGCCCCTTTGTCAGCCGCGACAAGGCGAAGCAGGCCAAGCAGTCACTGGACGAAGCCTTCGGGCTGGACACTCTGGTGATCAGTGCCGGTGATAACGACTGAGATTCCTGTTAAAATCCCCCGTCTCCTGTACCGTCCAAAGGTCTTTTCATGGCAGCCCTGATCTGGATCGACTGGGTCATCATCAGCATTATTGCGCTCTCGACCCTGATCAGCCTGTGGCGCGGCTTTGTCCGTGAAGCCATGTCACTGGTGATCTGGATCGGCGCCTTTGTCATCGCCCGGACCTTTCACCCCCATATGCAGTCACTACTGGCGGATTCCGTGGAAACGCCGGTGGTGCGCCTGGTGGCCGCCTTTGCCATCCTGTTTGTGGCCACGCTGATTGTGGGGGCCATTGTGAACCGGGCACTGGCCCATCTGGTCAGGGCCACCGGTCTGTCCGCCACGGACCGTCTGCTGGGTACCTTCTTCGGGTTGGCCCGGGGTCTGGTGCTGGTGGTGGTGGCACTGGCCCTGCTGCGCATGACGCCACTGACCAATGACAGCTGGTGGCAGGAGTCGGTGACCGTGGATGAGCTGAGCAAAGTGGAGGCCTGGTCACGGGATGTCTTCGGCGATGAGCTGGAGCGCCTGTTGCCGGAGGAGGACCGGGAAAAGACCCGACAGGTGGCCGGTGAGGCCGCCGCCGACGGTGCCCGCTATCTTTTTGAACAGCAAATGCAACAGTCACGGCAGCAGAGCCAGGCCAGCGAGTCCGGCAACGACGAAACCCAGTAAATCAGTAACGCAAGCAGTCAACCAGAGAACAGTCACCGATCCCAGGGGAGTACAGGCACCAGATGTGTGGAATTGTCGGAATAGTAGGCACCTCTTACGTCAACCAGGCATTGTATGATGCCTTGACGGTATTGCAGCACCGGGGCCAGGACGCGGCCGGCATGGTCACCTTCCAGGATGACCGCTTCTTTCTGCGCAAGGACAACGGTCTGGTGCGGGACGTGTTCCGCACCCGCCATATGCGTCGCCTGGTGGGCAATGTGGGCATCGGTCATGTGCGCTACCCCACCGCCGGCACCGCCAGTTCCGCCGAGGCACAGCCGTTCTATGTGAACAGCCCCTACGGCATCACACTGGCCCACAACGGCAACCTCACCAACACCCGGCAGCTGGCCCACGACCTGTTCCGCTCCGACCTGCGCCATATCAACACCAACTCCGATTCGGAGGTGCTGCTGAATGTGTTTGCCCACGAGCTGCAGAAGATGGGCAAGCTGGAACCCACCAAGGACGAGATCTTTACCGCCGTGCGGGCCGTGCACGAAAGGGCCCGTGGCGCCTACGCGGTGATTGCCATGATCACCGGTTACGGCATTGTCGGTTTCCGTGACCCGAACGGCATCCGCCCCGCCTGCTACGGCGTGCGGGAGACGGACAAGGGCACCGAGTACATGATCGCCTCCGAGAGCGTGGCGCTGGCCTCACAGGGCTTTACCCTGGTGCGGGACATCGCCCCGGGCGAGGCGGTGTACATCGAGACCGGCGGCAAGCTGCACACCCAGCAGTGCTCCGGCGCCCCGGCGCTGCATCCGTGCCTGTTCGAGCACGTCTATTTTGCCCGTCCGGACTCCATCATCGACAACATCTCTGTGTACAAGGCCCGTCTGCGCATGGGTGAGGCACTGGCGGCCAAGATACTCCGGGAGATGCCGGACCACGACATCGACGTGGTGATTCCCATTCCCGACACCAGCCGCACGGCGGCACTGCCCCTGGCCTACGACCTGGGGGTGAAGTTCCGGGAAGGCTTTATCAAGAACCGCTACATCGGGCGCACCTTCATCATGCCAGGTCAGACACTGCGCAAGAAATCCGTGCGCCAGAAGCTCAACCCCATCGAGCTGGAATTCCGTGGCAAGAACGTGCTGCTGGTGGACGACTCCATCGTGCGCGGCACCACCTGCCAGGAAATCGTGCAGATGGCCCGTGACGCCGGCGCCGCCAAGGTGTACTTCGCCTCCGCCGCGCCACCGGTGCGTTTCCCCAATGTCTACGGCATTGACATGCCGGCGGCGGACGAGCTGATTGCCCATGGCCGCAGCGAGCAGGAAATCCAGGAGCTGATCGGCGCCGACTGGCTGATCTACCAGGAGCTGGACGATCTGGTGGATGCCTGCCGCGAGGGCAACGAGTCGGTGGAACAATTCGACTGTTCGGTGTTTGATGGCCAGTATATTACCGGCGATGTCACGGAAGAGTACCTGCACCACCTGTCGGCCTCGCGGGGCGATAAAAGCAAGTCCGCCAGCCGGGAACATCTGGCGGATAACGGCGTGATTGATATGCATAACGACGAGTAGGCCCATGAACCACGGCGATGACACACACAACGGCATTCCCCAAGCGGACCTGACCGGCGCCGGTGACGACACTCTGGCAGTCAGGGCAGGGCAGCAGCGCACCGGCGAGCTGGAGCACAGTGAGGCGATCTTCCCCACCTCCAGCTTTGTCTACAACAGCGCCGCCCAGGCAGCGGCCCGTTTCTCGGGTGACGAGCCGGGCAACATCTACTCGCGCTTCACCAACCCCACCGTGGCCATGTTCGAGAAGCGCATTGCCGCCATGGAGGGGGGCGAGCGGGCCATTGCCACCGGCTCCGGCATGGCGGCGGTGCTCAGCACCGTCATGGCCCTGTTGCAGCAGGGAGACCATGTGGTCTGCTCCAGGGGCGTGTTCGGCACCACCACGGTGCTGTTCCAGAAATACCTGGCCCGGTTCGGTGTGGACACCACCTTCGTCAACCTGACGGATGCGGCGGCCTGGGAGTCGGCCATCAACGACCGCACCCGCATGCTGTTTCTGGAAACCCCCTCCAACCCCCTGTGTGAAATCGCCGACATGCGGGCACTGGCGGACCTGGCCCATGCCAACAACGCCTGGTTTGTGGTGGACAACTGTTTCTGTACGCCGGTGCTGCAGAAGCCCTTCCTGTTTGGCGCGGACATCGTGATTCACTCCGCCACCAAGTACCTGGACGGGCAGGGCCGCTGTGTCGGCGGCGTTGTGGTGGGCAGTGAGGCGCTGATGACGGAAGTGTTCGGCTTTATGCGCTCCGCAGGGCCGGCCATGAGTCCTTTCAATGCCTGGGTCTTCCTCAAGGGCCTGGAGACGCTGCCCATCCGCATGCGGGCCCATTGCGAGTACGCCAGCGAGGTGGCCCTGTGGCTGCGTGAACAGCCACAGATCGAGCAGGTCTTCTACGCCGGCTTCGAGGATCACCCCCAGAGGGCACTGGCCAAAGCCCAGCAGTCCGGCGGCAGCGGCGTGCTGTCATTCCGGGTGCATGGCGGCCGTGAGGAAGCCTGGCGCTTTATTGACGGTCTGCGCCTGATCTCCATTACCGCCAACCTGGGTGACACCAAGAGCACCGTGACCCATCCGGCCACCACCACCCATGGCCGACTGTCCGACGAGGACAAGCGCGACAGCGGCATCACGGAGAACCTGGTGCGCATTTCAGTGGGTCTGGAATCCCCGGCGGATCTGATCGCGGATCTCCGGCGTGGCCTGGACGCCATGTCACCGGGGTAAAGGGGTCCCGTCGGCGTCCGGGGTGGGGTGCACCTGGGTAAAACATCGCCATTGTACTGGAATTTCAGTACTCTGGATGCTTTACTTGAAGTCAATTGTCATTCGGGGTTCCCCCCGAGCAGCAGCAGGATGCCATGAGCAAGTCAAAAGCCACCACCACAGCACCGGCGGAGAAGCAGCGTCGCTTCCAGCGCATGCTTTCACAGGGGGCCCGTGAAGGCACTCTGATCGGGCTGGTTGCACTGAGCCTGTACCTGCTGATGGCGCTGGTCTCCTACAACCCGGCCGATCCGGGCTGGGCCAGTATCGGCCACAGTACCGAGGCCAGCAATTACGCCGGTCGCAGTGGCGCCTGGATCGCCAGCCTGCTGTTCAATTTCTTTGGCCAGATGTCCTATCTCTTCCCGGTGCTGCTGGCCTGGTACGCCATCATGATTTTCCGCCTTAGGGACGACAGCCTGGAGTTCCACGGCCCCCTGTTCATGCTGCGCACCGGTGGCTTTGCACTGGTGATTCTCTCCGGTACCAGCCTCATGGCCCTGTACTCCCTCTTCGGGCTGGATGCGGATGCCGGTGGCGTGGTGGGCCGTGAGGTGTCCGCGGCCATGGTGGCGGTGCTCAACCTGCCGGCCACCACGCTGGTGCTGGTGGCCATCTTCCTGTTTGCCATGACGCTGTTCAGCGGTCTCTCCTGGATCAGGCTGATGGACACGGTGGGGGCCCTGTCACTGGCCCTTCTCAGCCGTGTGGCGGCGCTGTTGCGCCCCCGTGCAAAAACCACCGGTTCCGGCAAAACCGCGTCCCCGTCCGGATCCGCGCCACAGACCCCGGAGCCGCCGGTGATCCGGGACCGTGTGGCGGAGCCGCGCCAGCGCTGGTGGCACCGCCTGGTGCCTTTCCGGGGCCGTGGCGGCCAGGGCCCCAGAGAGCGTGTGGAACCGGACCTGAAAGAGCCCGGCAAGGCGCTGGCGGCACTGCCCGTGGCCAGGCGGGCGGAGCCGGCAAAGGGGGATTCCTCCGCCACTGTGGCGCAAGACAGCGGCCAGAAGAGCGCCAAGTCGCCCAGGATTTCCCCCTTCAAGCGCAAGCCGGAAGACCCCAGCAAGCGCGCCGGCAAGGACAAACAGCCCTCGCTGTTTGACGACGACGGCCCGCTGCCGCCCATCACGCTGCTGGACCCGCCGGACCCCCGCAACAAGAACAAGGGCTACTCCGCCGAAGCCCTGTCCCACATGTCACGTCTGCTGGAAGAAAAGCTGGCGGATTTCGGTGTCAGTGTGGAAGTGGTGGAGGTGAACCCGGGCCCGGTGATCACCCGCTTTGAGATCCAGCCCGCCGCCGGCGTCAAGGTCAGCCGCATTTCCAATCTGGTCAAGGACCTGGCCCGGTCACTGGCGGTGATCAGCGTGCGTGTGGTGGAGGTGATCCCCGGCAAGTCCGTGGTGGGCATCGAGATACCCAATGAGGAGCGGGAGATCGTGCGCCTTACGGAGGTACTCTCATCCCGTGTCTATGACGATGCCGCCTCGGCGCTGACACTGGCACTGGGTAACGACATCGGTGGCAACCCCATGGTGGCCAACCTGGCCAAGATGCCCCACCTGCTGGTGGCCGGCACCACCGGCTCGGGCAAGTCCGTGGGGGTGAACGCCATGATCCTGTCCATGCTGCTCAAGGCCACACCGGAAGAAGTACGCATGATCATGATCGACCCGAAGATGCTGGAGCTGTCCATTTACGAGGGCATTCCCCATCTGCTGTCACCGGTGGTGACGGACATGAAGGAGGCGGCCAATGCACTGCGCTGGTGTGTGGCGGAAATGGAGCGCCGTTATCGACTGATGTCGGCACTGGGAGTGCGCAACCTGGCCGGCTACAACCGTAAGCTGCGTGAGGCCATCGACGCCGGTGAGGCCATTCGCGACCCCCTGTGGAAGCCCGAGGAGGCCATCGACCCCAGCGAGGACGCCAGGCCCTTCCTGGAGCCGTTGCCCTACATCGTGGTAATCGTGGACGAATTCGCCGACATGATGATGATCGTGGGCAAGAAGGTGGAGGAGCTGATTGCCCGTATCGCCCAGAAGGCCCGTGCCGCCGGTATTCACCTGATTCTGGCCACACAGCGCCCGTCGGTGGATGTCATCACCGGCCTGATCAAGGCCAACATCCCCACCCGCATGTCCTTCCAGGTCTCCTCCAAGGTGGACTCCCGCACCATTCTGGACCAGGGTGGCGCTGAGCAGCTGCTGGGCCATGGTGACATGCTCTACCTGCCACCCGGTTCCGGCATGCCGGTGCGGGTGCACGGCGCCTTCGTGGACGACGACGAGGTGCACCGGGTGGTGGAGGCCTGGAAGGCCCGTGGCGAGCCGGAGTACGTGGAAGAGGTGCTCTCCGGTGGCGATTCCGACGCCGTCCCGGGCATGCCCGCCATGGGCGGCGACGGTGACAGCGAGCAGGATTCGGTGTTCGATGAGGCGGTGGCCTTTGTGACCGAGACACGCCGTGTGTCCATTTCGTCAGTACAACGCAAGTTCAAGATCGGTTATAACCGGGCGGCCAACCTGGTGGACGCCATGGAGTCCGCCGGCATCGTCAGCCCGGCCGGCACCAATGGGGCCCGCGAGGTTCTGGCACCACCACCACCGAGGGATTGATATGCCACATTTTCTGCAAGCAGTACTGATTCTGGCACTGGCCGTGCCGGCCACGGCCCTGTCCGCCGATCATGACGGCGGCCAGAAGGCCGGCGGTGAAGCCGCCGCCAAAGCGCTTTCAGAGCGTCTGTCCGGGTACAGCACTTTCCAGGCCCGCTTTACCCAGTTCCTGGCCGACGGCTCCGGCGATCGGGTCCAGGAAAGCCGTGGCGAGCTCAAGGCACGCCGCCCCGGCTACTTCTACTGGCACAGCGAACCGCCACTGGAGCAGGTGATTGTCTCCGACAGTGAGGAGGTGATTGTCTACGATCCGGACCTGCTGCAGGCCACCGTCTACCCCATGGACCAGAAACTCTCCGCCACTCCGGCGCTGCTGCTCTCCGGGGAAGTGGGGGATCTGACGGAATCCTTCAGCATCCGTTATGAGGAAGTCACTTCCAGCCGCCACCGCTTTATCCTGGAGCCGAAAGAGCCCGATTCCCTGTTTCTGGAGCTGAAACTGCTGTTCGAGGACGGCGTTCTGGATGAGATGCGTCTGTATGACGCCATGGAGCAGCTCAGCGTTCTGATGTTCGACGATGTGGTGCTGAACGAGTCCATTGACGACGACGTCTTCACACTGGAACTGGATGACTCCGTGGACGTGATCCGGGGTCAGGCGGGGCGCTGATGCAGGAAGGGCTCTTCGACCGGGTGCCACAGGCCCACAAGCCACTGGCGGCAAGGATGCGCCCTGTGTCACTGGCCGACTACGTGGGTCAGCCCCACCTGGTGGCGCCGGGCCGCCCCCTTGAGCGTGCCGTCAGCCAGGGCCAGCTGCATTCCATGATCCTGTGGGGGCCGCCGGGGGTGGGCAAGACCACCTTCGCCCGGCTGCTGGCGGAGACCGCCTCCATCCACTTCGAGACCCTCTCGGCGGTGCTCAGCGGCGTCAAGGACATCCGCGCCGCGGTACAGGCCGCCAAGGACCGCCGTGACTACCAGGGACAGGACACGCTGCTGTTCGTGGACGAGGTGCACCGGTTCAACAAGTCCCAGCAGGACGCCTTCCTGCCCCATATCGAGGAGGGCACCATACTCTTTGTGGGGGCCACCACCGAGAACCCCTCCTTTGAGCTGAACAGCGCACTGCTTTCCAGGACCCGTGTCTATGTCCTGAAAAATCTCTTGGAAGAGGATATCATGGCCCTTCTGGAGCGGGCCCTGAAAGACCCCCGTGGCCTCAACGGCGAGATACTGGTGGCGAAGCCACAGCTGGAGACCATCGCCAGGGCCGCCGACGGGGATGCCCGTCGGGCACTGAACATACTGGAAGTGGCGGCGGATCTGGCAGAGCCGGATCAGGAAGAAGACCCCCAGGGGCAGGGCAACGAGGCACTGCCGCGCATCACCGACGAGACACTGCGCCAGGTGCTGCAAAGCTCGCTGCGGCGCTTCGACAAGGGCGGTGATGTCTTCTACGACCAGATCTCAGCACTGCACAAGTCGGTGCGGGGCTCCGACCCGGACGCTTCCCTGTACTGGATGTGCCGCATGCTGGACGGCGGCTGTGACCCGGTCTATGTGGCACGGCGGCTGGTGCGCATCGCCAGCGAGGACATCGGCAACGCCGACCCCAGGGCACTGGCACTGGCCATGAACGGCTGGGATGTACAGGAGCGCCTTGGCAGCCCGGAAGGGGAGCTGGCACTGGCCCAGGTGGTGACCTACCTGGCACTGGCTCCCAAGAGCAACGCCGTGTACCAGGCCTTCAACCAGTGCATGAGTGATATCCGCAATGGCGCGGACGAGGCGGTACCGGTGCATCTGCGCAACGCCCCCACCAGCCTGCTCAAGGAAATGGGCCATGGCGAGGAATACCGCTATGCCCACGATGAGCCGGAAGCCTTTGCCGCCGGTGAGGCCTATCTGCCCGAGTCACTGCATGGCACCCGCTGGTACCAGCCGGTGCCCAGGGGGCTGGAGGCCCGACTGGCGGAGAAGCGGGCATACCTGGACCGGCGCAACCGGGAAAGCCCACAACAGCGCTACAACGACAACACCTAACCCAATCAACCGCAGGAACTGGCATGTTAGACCCCAAACTGGTTCGCTCAGAGCCCGAGCTTGTTGCCGAGAAACTGGCCAAGCGCCATTTCGATCTGGATATCGCCCTGGTGCGCCGCCTGGAAGAGCAGCGCAAAACCCTGCAGACCCGATCGGAACAACTGCAGAGCGAGCAGAACAAGCGCTCCAAAAGCATCGGCAAGGCCAAACAGGCGGGGGAACCCATTCAGCCGCTTCTGGACGAGGTGGAATCCCTCAAGCAGCAGAAAGCGGATGCCGAGGAGGCTCTGAAGGGGCTGCAGCAGGAGCTGAACGAGTTTCTGGCGGGTCTGCCCAATATCCCGGACGACGAAGTGCCTGAAGGGGAGGACGAAAGCGAGAACCGGGAGGTGATGCGCTGGGGCGAGATTCCCGAGTTTTCCTTTACCCCGAAAGACCATGTGGCAGTGGGTGAGGGCCTGCTGGGTCTGGACTTTGAAAAAGCCGCCGTGCTGGCCCGTGCCCGTTTTGCCGTGATGCAGGGCCCGGTGGCGCGGCTGCACCGGGCACTGACCCAGTTCATGCTGGAGGTGCACACCGGCGAGCACGGCTACCTGGAGACGGCGCTGCCCTTCATGGTCAACAGCGACAGCCTCTTCGGCACCGGCCAGCTGCCCAAGTTCGAGGAAGACCTGTTCCGCATCGACGGCGACCGGGACCTGTACCTGATCCCCACCGCCGAGGTGCCCGCCACCAACATGGTGCGCGACACCATTCTCAGCGATGACCAGCTGCCACTGAAGATGGTCTGCCACACCCCCTGTTTCCGCAGCGAGGCGGGCTCCGCCGGGCGTGACACCCGTGGCATGATCCGCCAGCACCAGTTCGAGAAGGTGGAGCTGGTGCACGTGGTGCGTCCGGCGGATTCCGCCGCCGCACTGGAGGCACTCACCGGCCATGCCGAGAGCATACTGCAGCGTCTGGAGCTGCCTTACCGCAAGGTGGCCCTGTGCGGCGGCGATATCGGATTTGCCGCCGCCTTCACCTACGACCTGGAGGTCTGGCTGCCGGCACAGGGCTGTTACCGTGAGATCTCCTCCTGCAGCAACACCCGTGACTTCCAGGCCCGTCGCCTCATGGCCCGCTGGAAGAACCCGGAGACCGGCAAGAACGAGCTGGTGCACACACTCAACGGTTCCGGACTGGCGGTGGGGCGCACACTGGTGGCGGTGCTGGAGAACTACCAGCAGGAAGACGGCTCCGTGCGTATACCGGAAGTGCTGCAGCCGTACATGGGCGGACAGACCCATATCCGGGCCAACGGGTAAACCATGACAGACCCCCACTCTGACCGTTTGCCACTGAGCTTCCGTGTCGGCCACTGGAATGTGCTCTGTGTCGGCGCCTCAAGCCGCCTGGGAGGCAAGGCCGAGCGGCTCTACCGGGCCGGTGCCTGCCTGTTCTGGTGGCAGTCACTGCCACCGGCCTGGCTGGGCCGACCCGGTGTCACCGTGCAGAGTGACTGGCCCGGTGAAGGGGCATTTCAGCTGGTTCTGGTGGACACGGAAGACGGGGAGGAAAAAGCCCGCTGGCTGAGCTGGTGTCGCGATCAGGGGCTGGCCTTCTGGATGGCCGGTGAGCCGGAGGCCTCCACGGTGCATTTCCCGTCACTGGTGGAGCGTGGCCCGCTGCGCATTGCCGTGGACACACAGGGTCTGGCACCCACGGTGGCCCGCTGGCTGCGACAGCGTCTTGAGCAGGTGTTGCCGGACGGGTTGGGGGCGGTACTCAGCCTTACCCAGAAACGCCGTGAGCAGATCGAGAAGCGCCTTCCAACGCCCCACCAGCGTCGCAGTTTCTGGTACCGGCTTCTGGAAGGCCAGTCCGTTCACAGGGCCTCACTGGACGGTGAAGAACGCATTGCCCGGGATCTGGAAGAAGTCCTTGAGGAAAGCGCCGTCCATTCCCCACAGGGGCAGGTATTCCTGGTGGGGGCCGGCCCCGGTGATCCGGATCTTCTGACGGTCAAGGCACTGCGGCTGCTGGGGCAGGCGGATATCGTGCTGTACGACCGTCTGGTCTCGGAGCCCATTCTCAATCGGGTGCGGGCCGATGCGGAGTGCATCCATGTGGGCAAGGCCCGCTCCAACCACAGCGTGCCACAGGACCGGATCAACCAGATGCTGGTGGATTACGCCAAAGCCGGCAAGACGGTGGTGCGACTGAAGGGGGGCGACCCCTTTATCTTCGGCCGTGGTGGCGAGGAGATCGAGACACTGGCGGAGAACGGCGTGGGCTTCCAGGTGGTGCCCGGCATCACGGCCGCCTCGGGCTGTGCCGCCTATGCGGGCATACCACTGACCCACCGCCGCTATGCCCAGTCGGTGCGCTTTGTCACCGGCCATCTGCAGGACAACACCGCCAATCTGCCCTGGCACGAGCTGATCGACGAAGGGCAGACACTGGTGTTCTACATGGGCCTGGTGGGACTGCCCATTATCAGCCGTGAACTCATGGCCCACGGCATGCGCCCGGATATGCCCGTGGCACTGGTCTCCAAGGGCACCACACCGGAACAGCTCACCGTCACCGGCACACTGGAGAGCATCGTCGACCAGGTCAACCGGAACCCTGTGGCACCCCCCACACTGGTGATCGTCGGCGACGTCGTCCAGCTCCGCGACCGCCTGAGCTGGATCTGACCACCGCCGCCACCGGTTCCGCAGGCGCAGTAAAGCGCAGTAGGGAAGTGTCCGGTTCAGGGAGCTGAAGAGGAGATTGGGGTAGAGGTGGAAGTGGGCAGCCCTGGGGAGGGGCCGCCCCGGGGCCGGATCAGCCGCGCTTGCGCTGGCCGATCACATCCTTGAGCTTGTCGCGCATCTCGTGCACGGCCTTTTCGGTGGTTTCCCAGTCGATGCAGGCATCGGTAATGGAGACACCGTACTTCATGTCCTCCTTGCGTCCGATCTTCTGATTGCCCCAGTTGATGTGGCTTTCCACCATCAGGCCGACGATGGACTGGTTGCCCTCCAGGATCTGGTGGGTGACATCCTGCATCACCAGAGGCTGCATGGCCGGGTCCTTGTTGGAGTTGGCGTGGCTGCAGTCCACCATGATGATCTTGCGCAGCC
>JAWWAC010000044.1:0-23932 GCA_033721915.1 Oleiphilaceae bacterium | reverse complement strand
CGGTTCGTTCCGGTCAGCTGGTAATCCTGACCGGCGTCATTTCCACATGCACAGAAATGTGCTGAGGCCAAACTCCGTCCCTTCCACGAGCCGTTCCTATTTCTACAAAAACGGCCCGGTTATTTACAATGTCAATCTTCCTGCCCATTCCGTTTCCATGGCCTTTGAATGCCTGGATCCACTGCATTCCTCAACGCAGAATCTGAAGAGCCGTGAAGCCATTGTGTTTGTTCAGAGAGGCTACGGAAAATGCCATATCAACGGCATGGACATTGACTGGTCCCCTGGCGATGCGATGTACCTACCGGCCTGGAGTTCGGTGAAACTGGTGAATACCTCGGAGGAAGAGGCCGCGGTATACATGATTTGCACAGGCGCTGGCGAGGGCCTGTTCATGTTGCCGGAATTCACCCCATGCCGGGAAGCAGACGAATGAACCGGGCCGATGTCATAGGTGCCGGTCCAGCGGGGCTGGTGAGCGCGATGCTGCTGAAAAAACACCACGGTTTCCGGACCGTGCGTGTTCATGAGCGGCGTTTGCCCGATGAAAATCCAGGGCTTGGGATTATCCTGCATCAGGATTCTCTTGAGAAACTCCATGGGATTGACCCATCAATGGCGGCTCAGGTCAGGCAATCGGGAAGGCTGATCAGTGACGTTGTAGTCTCCAAGGAGCGGGAAGTCAGCCATTTCCGCAGCAGACCTCTGCTGGGCATCCCCCGCTGGGAGTTGCTTTGCATCCTCCGTGAGTATTGTGTTCGTCATGCCGTAGAGATCCATTACGGTTCCTGCATACGCCATCACAGTGACTTGCCTCCCTCAGATTTGCTGGTGGTGGCCGATGGCGCATTCAGCACCTTCCGCAGCCACTATGATGCGTTATTCCAGCCCTACAGACTGCCCCATAAGCTTCGTTATCACTGGTTTTCCATCAACAAGGGTCTGGACGATTTCATCTTTGATTTCGCTTCCACCGAATATGGCAACATGATCCTGCATGCCTATCCCTTCAGCCGCAGTCAGTCCAGTGCCATCGTCGAGACCCGGCAGCAAAACCTGCAGTCATTAAACCCCCGGAATGGTGAATCCCTCAGCCGTTTTTTCTCGCAAGTCTTCTCCCAGAGCCTGTGTGGGGAATCAATGGTGCCGCCGGGCGATACAGCACTCGACCGGTGGATGGCTTTTCACAGCGTCGGCTGCCGGCGCTGGTTTGCTGAACTGGATGGGAGGTGGCTTGTACTGGTCGGTGATGCGGCCCGTACCGTGCACTTCTCGATTGGATCGGGCACCCGCCTTGCCATCGCCGACGCTGTGGCCTTGTCGGATGCGCTGATGACACAGTCTGAGCCGATCAGTGCATTCACTCATTACCAGTCACTGAGACAGAAAACATCAGAGCGCTATCAGAAGCTGGGAATCCAGTCCTCGGAATGGTTCAGCCGGGCATGGCAGTACTTTCATTTGCCGCAACCCGAATTTGGCCATGCATTAATGGGACGTGCAACAGTCTGGCCCGCTTCCGGGCAGTGCCAATAAAGACAGAAAACATTCACACGGCATTCGGATGCCGGGATGAGACAGGGAAGGGAGAATCATGAGCTGGGCTCGAGTCCAATTTATTTTCGATCGTGAACTCAACGCGGGCAATTTTCTGGACAAAGCGTACCAGCGGCACGGTGATTTCACGTTTCTGCACTTTGACCAGCAAACGCTTCTGGGTGAAAAAACGGATCATGTCCGGCTGTCCCAGCTTATCGCCCAGGCCAATCGGGTCAGTCGGCTTCTGTTATCGCACTCAATAGAGCGATTTAACCGAGTCGCCATCTACCAGAACAACTCCCCCGACTATTTTCTGCTGGGCATGGCCACGATAAGGGCGGGGGGCATTGCCGTACCCATACACGGGGACATGGCAACCGACATCTTCATCGAGTACGTCAATAACACGGGCAGCCGTTATCTGTTCACGGATTCCGAACGATATGCCGAGCTTCTTGAGGCCGGCTTTCTGGAAAAGTGTCCCTGTGTAGAACAGGTTTTCATAACCGATCAGACAGGGCAGGGGGATCAAAACGTTTTTGCCGAAACCCTGGCAGGCTTTCCGGCGGAGTTTGAGCCGGTTTCACCATGGCCTGATGAAGATATCTTTATTGTGCATACCAGCGGTACCACGGGAATCCCCAAGGGGGTTCTGCACACCAGTGGTTCCTTTATTGCCGGACTGAAAGGGATGCTGAAAATTCAGCCGGTGTTCAAAGGCCAGCGTTTTCTGTCCGCGATGCCTTACAACCATTTTATCAGTTATCAGGGGATTTCCTCCGCGGCTATCGCCGGCAATGAAGGCCTTCTATTGCAGAAAGATGTTGCCGCCAATGTTCTGGACTGCATCCAGTCCTTCCGGCCACAAGTTGTCTTCTGCTTTCCTCACATTTATGTGGATATCTATGATTACGGGCTGGAAAGTCATGATCTGAGCAGCGTCAAGCTGTGGATGGCGGGTGCCGACTCGAGCCATGAGGCTCATATCCGGGAGTTTCTGCAATACGGCTCGCTTCTGGGCTGCTTTGGCCAGGTTTTCATTCCTTCAGCCTATATCGACTCACTGGGCACCTCCGAGGTGGGCTTTCCGGCCTTCATCAAGGTCTCCACCAAATACTCAAAAACCTTTTCCCGCTGCATCGGGCGCAGTACTTTCGCAGGCCCCAGGGTCAAGGTGGCGGATGAAAACGGACGCAAAGTGAAGCGCCTGGAAACGGGGCGCCTGATGGTCAAGGGACCAACGCTGTTCAAGGGCTACTGGAATGCCCATGACCGTCTCCACGGCGTTGTAAAGGACGGCTGGTGGTGGACCGGGGATATGGGGTACCGGGATCGACGGGGCCGTTACTTCCACCTTGACCGCTGCGTGGACCAGATACACTCCGCCAATGGCGTTCTGTCGAGTTTGCTGCTGGAGGAGCATGTTCTCAAGCATCAGGGAGTGACGGAAGCGGTCGTGGTCGCCAGGAACACACCGGACGAGGGGCAGCAGCCTCTGATTTTCGTGCAATCACGTCGCGGCCGCTCTGTATCGAAAGAAGAGATGGAGCTTTGGGTCAGAGAGGCACTGCCTGAAGGCGTTCGCTGTGGTGGTGTCCAGTTCGTTGACAGGGAAGCCATTCCCAGGGGACTGACAGGGAAAGTACTCAAAAGGCAGTTGCGGGAAGACATGGAAGAAAGGGATACGGTATGACCGCCATGTATGACAAGGAGAGCCGGACTCCGTCCTGGCGCCCCATGTCTGTCACAAGCGAAGTTTTCTATCACCTGGGAAGGACCGTTAACGCGAATTCCGCCTGTATCTTCCGCATCAGGGGAGAGCTCGACAGGGCTGTTCTCAGGCAATCCATTGACAAGCTGGTGGAGCGTCACCCCCTGCTGAGATCCGTCATGCAGTCAAAAGGCCGTCAGCCAGGGTGGCGCTCGGTCCGGCAGGAGGTCGTCATCGATGAGATCGCCCTGGAGGCGGAAGGACATCATGCGCAGATGGAGGAAATGGTGAATGCCGCATGGTGCGTGCAATTCAGGGAGGGAAAGGACATACCCCTGCGGGTGCACCTGAGCCGAGTCAGGGGGGCGACCTATCTTCAGCTGGTGACCAGCCACATCGCCGAAGATGCCAGGGCCAGCTATCAGATTTCTCATGATCTGGTCCGGATCTACAACGGTATTTATCACGGAAATGCCGCAGCACTGGCGTTTTTGACACCAGTCAATCCCCCCAACCGGAGCATGGACCGCTATTTTTTTGTGGCAGGCCTGGCGGAAAAACTGATGATGTTTTTAGGGGCGGTTGTCTTTCTGGTTCGCGACCTGTTTGCCAAAGACATCTCCAACCCACTGGACCGCAAGGCCGAACCGCAATACAGCCCGGATTTCACGCAGCGGGGTCTTGAAATTCGGGAGCTGCCGGAAACCCTGTTTCAGCGTCTTCGCGAGGCTGCAAAACAGAACCGTTCGAGTGTTCATTCGCTGATGTTACTGGCCCTGTCCCGACTGATCTGGCGGAACAACCAGGACCATCAAAAGCGTCAGGTGCGTCTGGTCGACATGTTTTCTTTACGTCCCCTGGGGAAAGGGGAGTGCGACAGTCTCTATGAGAATGTCGTCATGCCGTATTTTATCCGAATCAAGCCGGGCGGTGATCAGGATATGCTGCAACAGATCATGCGACGCATTAATGGAATGAAAAGCGGCGGCCATCTTGTTGAGTATTTTCGTTACCGTTTAATGATTGTTCTGGTGCGGCGGATAAGGGATTCCACACGGCTTCGGTCCTTCATCAGGAAGGTGGTCAAGTCAAAGATGATTGTGACTAATCCTGGCCAGATACCCTTTGCTCTGGAGAAGTTCGGCGACTCGGTGATTGACGAGTTTTTTACTTACGCACAACTGTTTCCGCCGGGTATCACCATGTGCCAGTTTTCCGGTTTCCGCGACAGAATCCGGTTGATTATGTTGTACGACAAGTCCTGTTTCGGTGTCGAAGAAAAAAACCGGTTTCTGGATGACTACTTCATGGAATTGGAAAAATTATAGCAACAACTTTTTAATAAAGAATTTCTCTTATAAATGTTTCTATCGGAAAACAAGCCCTATGGAAAATCATTCACAATATTCATCATTACTGGAGCGAATCAGCATAAGTCCCATAAAAACACTGCTGCTGGCAGCCCTCTTTATTGTGGCACTGGCACCATTTTCCTTGAAGGTGACATTTGAAAACTCCCCCGAGAACTTTTTCATACCGGGGGACGAAACACTGATTGCGTATGAGCAATTCAAAAATCGTTTTACCAGTGACGAGTACACCATTGTGCAATGGCGTGCTCCACAGCCATGGAGTGAATCGTTTATAGAGCATCTGCGCGCATTCCGCAGATCCGTCTCTTCTCTCGAAGGGGTTGTCGAAGTCACTGATATTGCGAATGCACGCTCTGTGGCTGCAGAGGGCAATGTGATTCACATAGGTGACTTTATACCCAGGGATGCCACGCAGGAGTTACTGGCTGACAAACAGGCGGTGAGTGCAACGCATCCCTTCCTTTCCGGTCGCTATTCGGCCAGGGAGGGCCGCTATGTGGCCACCGTGATCGAAACCGAAGCCATCAGTGGCCAGATTGACTACAAGATTGAGCTGACAGAACGACTTGAAGAGTTACTCGCACAGCCCAGCTACCAGCCCTATGACCCGGTGATGGCAGGCGCTCCGGTTCTGGATGCCAAGATGAGCCAGATTGTAACCCGCGAAAATGCCCTTTTTGGCAGTCTGACCTACCTGATGGCCCTGATCGTTCTGCTGTTGATTTTCCGCTCGTTTTCCCTGGCCGTATTCCCATTGGTTGTGGCGGGTCTGTCGGTGCTGATTGCGTTTTCTGTCATGGGGTTGCTGGGTAAACCCATGACGCTGCTGACCCCCATTGTGCCGGCATTCATGATTACGGTAGGCATCGGACCCATTATCTTTTTCCTGACGGCGGCCATGACCTGTGTCGGTGAGGGCCAAACCCGTCAGCAGGCGACAGCTGTGGCCCTGCGCAAGAATTGCCTTCCCGCTGGTGCCGCTGTCATCACCACATCGGGTGCCTTAATGGCTTTTGCCCTCTCGGATATCGCACCGGTCCGAGATGTGGGTATCGTGCTGTCGTTAAGCCTGCCGTTGTGCTTCCTGTTATCCATTGCACTGTTACCCGGTGCGGTTTTCTTTGCCTCAGAAAAAAGCCTTTACCGAACTCAGCATTTAGGAAAATGGCAGCGCCATTACGGAAGGCTTTTTGATCTTGTGCAGAGGCGAAAATCCTGGATCACCCTGGTGTTTGTCGTGCTCGGGTTTATTGCCGCACTGGGTGTGGTGTTGCTGAAGCAGGATTTTTATTACCTCGGAAGTTTCAAGCCCGACACGCAGATCAGGAAGGACTATGAGGCGATCGATGAGGTGTTTGAAGCCACCACGTCCCTGGAAGTGATTCTCAATACAAACCAGCGGAATTATTTCAAGGACCCGGACGCACTGGCCAACCTGGAGCGCATCCAGTCATCCATTGAGCAATACGACGACCTGCCGGTGATGACCTACGCCGTGACGGATGTTCTTAAGGAAATCGGTCAGGCATTACACCAGGGCGAGGAAAGTGCCTACAAGCTGCCCACAGAACGCAACATGGCGGGGCAGTATTATTTGCTGTTTGAGTCCTCGGGCCGGGACGATGTGCGTGATCTGGTCACTGATGACTACAGCACTGCCCGTATCAGGGTGCAGATACCGAACCGTCCCTATTCCGAGGTCAAACCCCTCGTCGATCATATTAACCAGGCTGCTGCGACCCACCTTGAGGGCACACCCGTTGCGTCAGAGGTAACCGGCATTGTGCCCTTGTGGATGAAGATCAATGAGTATCTGACCGTGACGCAACTCACCTCACTGGGGATTAGCCTGTTTATTATTGTGCTCATGATGACACTGCTCACACGCTCACTGGTCACAGGACTGGTGATCTCTGCTGTCAACGCTTATGCCATCCTCATGATACTGGGTGTTATGGGGTGGCTGGGCATTCCACTGGACCCTTATCTCATTCTGATTGCCGGCATTGCAATCGGCATACTGGACGATGACACGCTTCATTTTATCCAGCATGTGCGGTACGAAGTGGCAGGAGGGCATTCGGTCAATGAGGCCCTGCGGCACAGCTACGTGCATTGTGCCCAGGCAGTGAGCGCCACTTCGCTGGTCATTGCAGCGGCGTTTTCCACCTACGCCTTGTCCACCATGCTGAGCCTGACGAAATTCGGATTCCTGATCGCACTCACGGTGCTCATCGGCCTTATCTGCGAACTTTTCGTCATGCCACTGGCCATCCTTTTCCTGTCCAGAATAGGGGCTCTGAAAGCCCCTGACCGGCAACACAGTGCAACGGTAGAGACAGTGAAGGATGGGGAGGTTGCCGGATGATACTGCGCTACTTGCTCTTGATTCTTCTGATTGTTGCCCCTCTTGCCCAGGGGGCGATTGTAGTCAACGAATTCCGCGCCTTTTCCTTCATGCCTGTGGATAATTTCGATGCTACTGATCAGGAGGAACCGTTACGGCCTGAGCTGGTGCTCTGGGGTAAGCATCGTCGAAGTCCACTGAGTTGGCACTACGAGCTGAATACCGGTATGGCCGAGGGCAGTGCGCCTACACACTGGGCCTTGAGACAGGCTTACGCAGGCCTTGACCGCCACCCACTGCAACTCGCTCTCGGCCGGCGTCTGGTCAGCTGGGAGACGTTTGAATTCTACAGCCCAATCAAGTATATGGTGCCTTTTAACCTGCAAAGGCAAGCCATCGACACCAACGAACAGAAGGCCGGTGTTGACTTCGCGGGTAGCTACGCTCAGATCACAGACCGGCTGGATCTGAGCTATCTGTATCTGCCTTATATTGAACCGACCCGATTTCCCGATTCTTTTCTGGACCCACTGCGTCAGGTTCCCTCGCTGCAGTCCGTGGAATACCCATCACGAGAGCGTGATTCGCAATCGCTGCTGAGGCTACGTTATCGAACTCTGAGTGTAACTGGCGCCATTATTGGCTTTCACGGTCACGATACGATCCCGGTTTTCCGTCCTGGTGATCATCAATGGCGGAGCGATCTGCCCGAAAAAAAGCTGATCGGTGGTCAGTTTTCCATGGAGGCCGCCGGAATGATCTGGAAAACCGAGCTGGCTTACAGCGATATAGAGGCGGATTGTGGTCGTCGCCCGGTCTGTGGCTCGGATGTTATCCAGAACGGGCTACTGGGTGTCGAATCGCAACTGCCGGATGACGGGTATCTGATCCTGGAGGGCTGGTACCGCAAAAAGCAGTATCAGGCACGGGATGATGCACTGATTTTACTGGATAGCTCATTCCGCAATCAAAGGGAGAATGAACAGTCGGTTTTGTTTGCCGAATATCAGAAAAATGCAATGAACAACCAGCTAAAGATCCGTATCGCCGGAGGTAGCGCAATCACGAGTAGTGGCTGGTTTTCGCGCCTGAAATTGCAGTATTCGCACAATCAGCACTTTACGATGTCAGCCAAGGTGACGCTTAACCAGGGAAGCAATGATTCATTTTTTGGCTTTCTTGAATACAGCAACGGCATTGGCTTGCAACTGTCTTATTTCCTGTAACACGACAAAACTCAAAGGGAGTTGGGGGTTTTATGAAAGCATCAGTCAAGTTCGTAGTGTGCATTTTCCTATTCAGTATCAGCCTTGCCCATGGTGGCGATACTGTCAGCCTGGAAGCCAGGGAAATCGCCAAACGCGCCAGTGAAGTGGACAAATACCGCTCCTGGAGCGCCTCCATTGAAGTCACCCAGCGATCGGCAAATGGCAATACCAGCTCCAAGTCTGGAATAACAAAAATGAAGCTTGGAGAGGATGGAAGGCCCATGCGTCTATTCCTGTTTTCCTCACCTGGGGATATTGCAGGTACAACACTGCTGAATATCGAAAAACCGGGCTATGAGGATAATATGTGGCTTTACCTGCCCGCCATTGGCCGCACCAGGCAGATTGCTTCCGGCAATAAGAAAAACAGCTTCGTGGGCACCGAATTCACCTTTTCGGACCTTGCGACTCCCAAGACTGACCTTTATGACCACCGGATTGTCGATGAGGTGGTTAGGCAGGAGGCCGACCACTACGTTGTGCTCTCCACGGCAAAGAACCAGGACGTGGTGGAGGATTATGGGTATCAGAAAGTGAAGTCATGGATCCGGAAGGACAATTTCACAACGACAAAGATTCTGTACTTTGATGAAGAGGGTAAAAAATTCAAGCGTCAGAACATCCGTGACTTTGTAAAACTGGACAATGAGGGGCACTGGCTGGCCAGGCATCGTGTTATGGAAAACCTGACAAGCCAGGACAAAACCCTGTTTGTTCTTGACGATGTCAAGACTGATATAAAGAACGATCATCAGTTTAATCCAAACAGGCTTGGCATGTGAGTTCCTGAAAACAATCGACAGGCTATTGATATGGAAATCAATGTTTTCATGGTTCACCGGCACAGACTGCTGTTGGACGCTTTGTGTGACATTGTCAATTCTCTGACTCCTTACAGGGTGGTCGACTCCGGTACCTCACTGAACTGTCTTGATCATTTAGAGGAGTTCGACCTGCTGATACTGGATGCTGAAACCTTTTCCATTACCTGGCAGAGCAACCGTGCGTCGCTGGTTAAGAGGCTGGGAAAGATGCCTGTTGTCGTCCTTGGGCGTAATTGTCAGCCCATACCCCATCAATGGGGCTGCCGGGTTACCACGATTGATCTGGATCAATCGGTGGAGGAGGTGTCACGCATACTCGAAAGGATGGCTGTGACCGGTCGATTCGTTCCCCTTAAAAAGCCTTTTCATGGCGGCCAGCACAGCTTGTCGAAAAGAGAACAGGAAGTATTCCGCTACTTATCCGAAGGCTACAGAAACAAGGAAATAGCCAGACAAATGCGGGTAGCGCCCCAGACCGTGAATACGTATGTCAGTCGTATTTGCCAGAAAGTGGGCGTTGATGGTCGGGAAAAGCTGATTCTGTATGCCCTTAAATCGGGGGCCATGGGTGGGAGTCGGAACAGTGAAATCCGTTGTGTGCCCCTCTGAAAACGACGGTTCTGGTTTGCGGCGTTCCGACTCCTGATTCTTTACCAGCAACCATGATGCAAGGCTAGCAAGGAAATAAAATCAATGTCTTACCTTACACCAGCGGAATTCACACGGAAAATGGTGGATTCCGGGGCCGCCAAAGTGAACATGGCCATCCGGGATACACTGATACGAGCATTTATGGCCGGCGCCATTCTGGGATTGGCTGCCGCGTTTGCCATTACCGTATCCGTCCAGACGGGGAGCATTCTGGTTGGCGCCCTACTGTTTCCAGTGGGGTTTTGCATGCTTTACCTGATGGGTTTTGACCTGCTAACCGGGGTATTCATGCTGACGCCACTGGCGTTACTGGATAATCGGCCCGGCGTTACAGTCGGCGGTGTCTTGAGAAACTGGGGCTGGGTGTTCCTGGGCAACTTTGCGGGTGCATTGACAGTGGCGTTGATGATGTCGTTCGTTTTAACGTATGGGTTTCAGGTCCCGCCGGATGCAGTGGGCCAGAAAATCATGGGTATCGGTGAATCACGCACTCTGGGTTATGCCCAGTATGGTTTCCCGGGGTGGATGACCATATTCATCCGAGGCGTCATGTGTAACTGGATGGTCTCACTGGGCGTGGTGGGTGCCCTGGTTTCGACCAACGTCGGCGGCAAGGTTCTGGCAATGTGGATGCCCATCATGCTGTTCTTTTTTATGCAGTTCGAACATTCCGTGGTCAATATGTTTTTATTCCCGGCAGGGATCATCATGGGTGGGAATTTCTCGGTAGCCGATTATTTCTGGTGGAATGAAATCCCCACGATATTGGGGAATATGGTCGGAGGAATCGTCTTTACCGGCCTGACGCTGTATACAACGCACATACGAACGGCAGACCGCCTGGGGCAGGGCGTATCCAATTAATTCCGGAGGGCATGGGACTTACGGCCTTCAATCAGGGGCCGGCTTATCTCGCCGTGGGCCCGGTTCCATTGAATAAAATGTCTTTCAACACCGGATTGATGCGCTCAGCGCACTCAACATGCAGCAGGTGGCCGCATTGGCGAAATATCCGTGTCTTCACATGAGGTATTCGATTCCTGAAAGTTTCCAGCTGTGACGCTGGCAGATACTGGTCTGAGTCTCCCCAAAGCACCCATGTGGGAACCTCCAGACTGGCCATTTCCGACTGGGTTTGAGACCAGTCCGAGTCCCTGACCAGCCGATATTGTGCCCTTCGGTTTTCAGTGCGCTGCAATGGCAGAAACAGATTGTCGACCATCTCATCGGTGATGGCATCCGGGTTGTAGAAAGCATCCTGAAGTCCACGATGCACGTCCTCACGGCGCAACCATTTGGAAAAAAGCTCACCGAAAACCGGATACTTCATGAGTTGCCACTCCCATTTATAGGGCACATCCAGCGCCCTTGGCGCCATCAACACCAGCTTTTCCACCCGCTCAGGGTGCTGCAGTGCAAAGTAAAGCGCCCAGCCACCCCCGAATGAGTGCCCGACAAGACTGACGCTTTGCAGGTTGCTGGCATCGAGATACGCCTCAATCGCCCGGCTCATGGTGGGCAGGTCGTATCGGGGAAGATCCTTTTTGACCCGTGTATAACCGTGCCCCGGCATATCAAAGCTGTAAATGGCACCCGACCCGGAGAGGGCTGTGATGGTGTGGCGAAAACTGTAAGACCAGGTGCCGGCACCGTGAATCAGCACCACGGGGTGGCCGGTGCCCATCTGCAGGCTGTTGAATTGAAAGTCGGGGGTATCCACCGTCTGGTAACCGTGGTCGAGTAAAAACCCGGATTGCCTGGCGGGCTCTGCCGGACGATAGCCATAGGCAAGTACCAGCACAAGGCAGACAACAGCAACGAGCAGAAAGGCACTGAATAAGAGGGCTTTTTTGATCACCGTGAGCCAAATCCTTTTCAAGCACGGGACTCTGTGGCGACAGGCCCCGTCAGTCCTCCGGAGGGGACATGGCGGTGATGCGGAATCCCGCGTCCACGTAGATCACCTCACCGGTAATGCCGCTGGCCATGGAAGAGCCCAGGAAGGCGGCGGTATTGCCCACTTCCTCGGTGGTGATATTGCGCCGCAGTGGAGTGCGCTTCTGGTTTTCCTGCAGCATGCGGCGGAAGCTCTTGATGCCGGAGGCGGCCAGTGTCTTGATGGGGCCGGCGGAGATGGCGTTGACCCGGGTGCCTTCCGGGCCCAGTGAGGCGGCCAGATAACGCACATTGGCCTCCAGGCTGGCCTTGGCCAGTCCCATGACGTTGTAGTTGGGCAGCACCCGTTCCGCGCCCAGGTAGGTCATGGTCAGTATGCTGCCCTGGCGGTCTTTCATCATGGGGCGTGCGGCGCGGGCCAGTGCCGTCAGGCTGTAGGAGCTTACATCGTGGGCGATGCGGAAGCCCTCGCGGCTGGTCACTTCCGTAAAGTCGCCGTTGAGCTCCTCACCGGGGGCAAAGCCCACGGAGTGCACCAGTATATCGATGCCGTCCCACTCCTTGCCCAGCTCCTGGAACAGGGTCTCGATCTGCTGGTCGTCCGCCACATCGCAGGGCAGTACACGGGCGTTGCCGAACTCCTCGGCAAAGCCTTCCACCCGGGAGCGCAGCTTTTCGTTCTGATAGGTCAGCGCCAGTTCCGCCCCCTGCTCATAAAAGGCCCTTGCGATGCCCGTGGCGATGGAGTGTTTGCTGGCAATGCCCACCACCAGTGCTTTTTTCCCTTCCAGTAATCTCATCATTGCTCATCCCGGTGTCTTGTCCCTCAGGGACTGTTGCGGATATCCACGTAAAGCGTCAGGTTCTGGCCCGGCTGCAGGTACTTGTTGGTGTTGAGGTCATTCCACTGGGCAATCTCCCTCACACCCACATTGAAGCGGTTGGCAATCCGGCTCAGGTTGTCCCCGGAGCGTACCTGATAGCCAATGCGTCTGACCATGCCCTCGCGTTGCGGTTGTTTGCCAGTGGTGGCTTTCTGCTCAGGTCCGCCTTTCTTCCAGATCACCAGGGTCTGGCCAGGGCGCAGGGGGTCCCCCGGGGCCATGCCGTTCCAGCTGGCCAGGGTGCCCACACTGACATCGTGGGCCCTGGACAGGTCCCAGAAGGTATCACCGGGCTGTACGCGGTGTTCAATCTTGCGCTTGCCGCTGCCCTGTCGGCTTTGCCGCTGCTGGCTGCGCTGGCCCTGGCTCAGTGCGTAGGCATTGTCCTCCCGCCCGGCCACGGGAATCAGAAGCTCCTGTCCGATGCGGATGATGTTGCCACTGATATTGTTGTTCTGGCGGATGGCCTGGATGGTGGTGCGGTGGGACTGTGCGATCTCCCCCAGTGAGTCACCGGCCTTGACCCGGTAGCTCTTCCAGGTCAGGCGCTTTTCCATGGGCAGGTCTTTCAACGCCGTTTCCAGCCGGTCGGCGGCGTCCAGGGGCACCAGAAGCCGGTGGGGCCCTTCAGGTGAGGTGGCCCAGCGGTTGAAGGAGGGGTTGAGCAGGTAGATTTCCTCGATGTCCACCTGGGCCATTTCCGCCGCCCTGGCCAGGTCCAGCTGACCGCCGATATCCACCACCCGGAAATAGGGCTGGTCCGGCAGTGAGGGCAGTTCAATGCCGTACTGTTCCGGGTCGGCGATGATCTGCGCCAGTGCGATGAGCTTGGGCACGTAATGGCGGGTTTCCCGTGGCAGTGTCAGTGACCAGTAGTCCGTGTCCAGACCCTTTCTGGCATTGCGCCGGCGGGCGCTGTTGACCCGCCCGCCACCGGCATTATAAGCCGCCAGTGCCAGCTCATAGTCGTCATCGAAGCGCCTGGAGAGGGACTCCAGATAGGTCAGTGCCCCCTGTGTGGAGGCAATCACATCGCGGCGCCCGTCGTACCACCAGTTCTGGTCCATGCCATAGGCCCGTCCGGTGGAGGGGATAAACTGCCACAGCCCCGAGGCGCGGCCATGGGAGTAGGCAAAGGGGTCGTAGGCGCTCTCCACAATGGGCAGCAGCGCCAGCTCCCCGGGCATGTCCCGTTTCTCGATCTCGTCGAGAATGTAGGCCATGTAGCGGCTGGCCCGCTCCGTGGTGCGGTTGATGTAGCGCTGGTTTCTGGCATACCAGTTGCGCTGTGCGGTGATGCGCCTGTTGTCCTGGTCCAGGTCAAGCTGGAACTGCTGGCGAAGACGGTCCCACAGGTCCCGCTCCTCCGTGGCCGCCTGCGGCTCTTCGGACAGGGCCGCATTGACCCGGTTGACACCGTCTTCCAGTGACTCAGGGGCCATGGGCCGGTCATTGTCCGGTGACGGGGCGGGCTGGACAGGGATGCGTGAAGGCTCAGGGCTGTTGTCTGCCAGCAGCACGGGGTCCTCGAGTGCGACCTTTTCCACCGCTGTCCCGCTGGATGCGGACTGCTCATCGGAGTGGCCGGTCAATACCTGACAGGCACTGAGTGAGGCCATCAGGGCCAAGAGTAACAGTCGTGAGCTGGCTTGATGCATGAATACGGACCACCTGAAGGGACGGAAGAATGACTGGGGAAGGAAAGCGGGCTGACCGGGGCCCGGTATTTCCCGGCAAGAGTATAGCCTCACGGGAGCTTCAGTGCCTGCCTGGCACATTACAATGCGCGTCATGAAGCACGCCCGCCACCCGGTCAGTGAATGACGGGATTCTAGGAAGCCGGGCCTTGGCGGTCAATAAAAGGGACATGCCCCGTGGGCCGGTCAGAAATGGTCTTTCCAGTGGCGCAGTGCGGCAAACACCAGATCGGGACGGCCCTCGCTGACTGGCAGCCCGGACTGGGCGGCATGGCGGTCGGCGGATTCAATGACGTTTTTGTCATCCCAGCGCAGGAAAGGATTGAGCCGCTTTTCCTGTCCCAGGCTCACGGGTACCGTGGGCAGCCCCTGATCACGCAGCGCCTGGCAGCGGGTCTGTAAGGCCCTGAGGCCCTGATCCTCCGGCAGCACGGCCAGTGAGAAGGCCAGATTCGCCAGTGTGTATTCATGGCCGCAGCACACCAGGGTATCATCGGGCAGTGGCAGCAGCTTGGCGAGTGAGTGCTGCATCTGTTCCGGCTGTCCCTCGAACAGTCGCCCGCAGCCACAGACAAAGAGGGCGTCACCAGAGAACAGCAAAGGGGTGCTGGTCTGCTGCCGGGTGCTGAAGAAGGCGATATGATCCAGTGTGTGGCCGGGCACCGCGAGCACCTCGAAGACAAAGTCACGCCAGTGCACGGCATCCCCCTCGGAGAGGGACTCGGTGATGTCGGGGTAGGGGGAGCCCGCCGGGCCATGCACCGGAATGTCATGGCCGGCCACCAGCTTGCGGATGCCGCCACTGTGGTCCGGGTGGTGATGGGTAAGCAGTATGCGTTCCAGATGGAGGCCCTTTTCTTTCAGAAAGGACTGAACCGGGGCGGCCTCGCCGGGATCCACCACCAGTGCGGCGCCGGAGTCCGGATCATGGAGACACCAGATGTAATTGTCACTCAGGGCGGCAATGGGCTCGATCTGATACATTATTCTCTCCACAGGTGAAAGGGTGAATCACGGATTCCCTTCCGGACATGGTAATGGCTTGTAGCAGCCGGGGCCAGCCGGGGGCCAGCACCGCCGGTACACATGACAGAGAGCCACACAGGAGGCGACATGGCCACAGAGGGGAGTCCGCGCAAGGCACCGGCTCAGCAGCTGGCCGGGTGGTTTGACACGCCACTGGGACAGAACCTGCTGGCCCATCAGCAGGCCCTGGTGGAGGTCAGTGTCCAGGCCAGTTTTGGGGCCCGAATGCTGGAGTGCGGCCTGGACCCCCACTGCTCCGTGGTGGCTCCCCACAGCAGCTGGCTGCAATGGCAGGCGGTCAGCGGCGGCGACTGTCTGAAGAGCCCGATGCACAGCCCGCTGATCTGCCAGCATGAGGAATTGCCCTTTGCCGATGAGGCACTGGACCTGGTGATTCTTCATCACAGCCTGGATATCACCCATCACCCCCACCGGGTGCTGCGGGAGGCCGCCCGTGTGCTGCGTTCCGGAGGGCAGCTGGTGCTGCTGGGGTTCAATCCATGGAGTCTGTGGGGCCTGAGGCGGGCCATCAGCCGCTCCAGGGCCATGCCCTGGTCGGCGGGCTTTCTGCGGGCCCACCGCCTGACGGACTGGATGCGGCTGCTGGATTTTGCCGTGGAAAGACCCCGCTACCAGTTTTATCGTCCCCCCACCCAGAACCCACGGGTTCTGTCGCGGCTGGCATTTATGGAGCCATTATCGGATCATGGCGGCCCTCTGCCCTGGGGTGGTTTCTATCTGCTGTCAGGGGAAAAACGACAGGCGGCCACGATCCGGCCTGACCGGATCTGGCAGCAGCGCAGCAAGGTGGTGTCCATGCCTCTGGCCAATGGGCAGGCCTCACGCTGGCGAGAACGACAGGACCCTGAGCAATGACAGACCGTGTTGTGATGTATACCGATGGCGCCTGCAAGGGCAACCCCGGCCGTGGTGGCTGGGGCGTTGTGCTACGCCGTGGTGACGTGGAAAAGACCCTGCACGGCGGCGAGCTCAATACCACCAACAACCGCATGGAGCTGATGGCGGCCATTTCCGGTCTGGAGGCACTGAAGCGCCCCTGCACCGTGGCCCTCTACACCGACTCCCAGTATGTGCGCAAGGGCATCACCGAGTGGATGCACAACTGGAAACGCAACGGCTGGCGCACCGCCGGCAAGCAGCCGGTGAAAAACCGCGACCTGTGGCAGAGGCTCGATGAACTGGCCCTTCAGCACAAAATCGAATGGCACTGGGTGCGTGGCCACACCGGTAACGAGGGCAACGAGAAGGCGGACCAGCTGGCGAACCTGGGTGTGGAGATGCTCAAAGCCTGATGGAGTCCGGATTCAATCCTGTGGGTGGCCTGAGAGCGCGTTTTGTAATGCCGGCTGGCGCAAGCGGCCGGCCAGTGAATGAACTCCCCAATAATGGCGGACTGCTGGAGAGGACGGGTAATGCGACAGATCGTACTGGATACGGAAACAACGGGCCTGGAAGTGGAGCAGGGGCACCGGATTATCGAGATCGGCTGCGTTGAGCTCAACGAGCGCGAACTCACCGGACGCCATTACCACGTCTATATCAACCCGGAGCGGGAAGTGGACGACGGGGCCATG
Organism: Oleiphilaceae bacterium; assembly: GCA_033721915.1. Classification (GTDB taxonomy): domain Bacteria; phylum Pseudomonadota; class Gammaproteobacteria; order Pseudomonadales; family Oleiphilaceae; genus REBR01. The sequence continues at coordinate 7,121 of JAWWAC010000044.1, read as the reverse complement.
GAGGTGCACGGGATCACCAACGAGTTCCTCGCCGACAAGCCCCTCTTTGCCGACATTGCCGGCGAGTTTATCGAGTTCATCCGTGGCGCTGAGCTGGTGATACACAACGCCCCCTTTGATGTGGGCTTCATGGACCAGGAATTCTCGCTGCTCAAGGGGGAGTCCCCACGCACGAAGGACCTGTGCCGGGTCACCGACTCACTGAAGCTGGCCCGCAACAAGCATCCGGGGCAGAAAAACAACCTGGACGTGCTGTGCCGCCGTTACGGCATCGACAACAGCAACCGTGAGCTGCACGGCGCCCTGCTGGACGCTGAGATTCTGGCGCTGGTGTATCTGGCCATGACAGGCGGCCAGACCGCACTGTCACTGGGGCAGGGTGCCGGTGACGGCGAGGGGGGAGTGAGTCCCATCCGCCCCGTCCAGCGTGGCAGCCAGCCATTGCCTGTGATCCGTGCCGTTGCGGAAGAGGCGGATCGCCACGAAGCCTTCCTGGACCGGATGCAGGAAAAATCCGATGTGGTCTGGCGCCGCCCCGTGGCGGAATCCTGAAGGTTATCCACAGATCCCTTCGGTTCGCCAGCTTGAGAAGCTGGCCATATGTGTTATATGTAACCGGTAACCGTTCACTGTCTGAGGGCCGGGTTTTTCCGCTCCGGAAGAGCCGGCAACCAGTCTCTGCAGGAATCTTCCCTTATGGTGCAATCGTCACTGGCGACGAAGTCCCACGCGTTCGATCTGGTTCGTGAGGAAATCGAATCCACGATCCGGCATGCCGAACAGAGTCTCGAGCGTTTCCAGGAAAACCGTGAAAACGGCGAGGACCTGCAGAATACCGTGGACTGCCTCAACCAGCTGCGGGGGATTTTTGCCCTGGTGGAACTGCGCGGCGGCTCATTGCTGTGCCAGGAGGCGGTGGCCCTGGCCAATGACGTGCCGGTGGGGGCGACCGTGGACAAAAACGGGCTCCTCACCGCACTGAGCAATGCCCTCTTTACCCTGCACCGCTACATGGAATTCTACCACCGCCAGCAGGCGGACTACCCCGAGCTGCTGCTGCCCATGATCAACGAAGTGCGCACGGCACGGGGTGACAGTGTCCTGGGGGATGCCCTCTTTTTTGACGCGGACACCAGCAGGATACCGGACCTGACAGGGGATCTGGCGCTGCGTGATCTGCCGGTCAGGGACGATGAACAGTTCCGCGTGCACGCACGGCGTTTCCGGCTGATGTACCAGGTAGGGCTTCTGGAGATGCTCCGTGACCGTCAGCCGGTGATCAGCCACCGCCTGATGGCCCGCGCCGCGGAAGGGTTTGCCCGTCTGACCCGGGAAACCCCCATGGCCCGTTTCTGGGCACTGCTGTTGACGGTTCTGGAGCCGATGCAGACCGCCGAGTCGGTGGTGGAAAAGCCCCGCAAGAAGCTCTTCATGGGGGTGGACCGCTACGCCAGGGCACTGGTGCAGCAGGGCCCCGAAGCCGGTTCCATGGATGTCGCTTCCGAGATGATGCGAGAGCTGCTGTATATCCTCTACCGCAGCGGCGACCCGTCGCAGCGGAGCCGCAAGGTACTGGATGCCTGTGGCCTGTCGCAGCCCCCATACACCCAGGCCGACCTGATACGCCACCGACAGCAGCTGTACGGCCCCGGTGCGGATGTGTTGCGGGCACTGTCCAAGGCACTGCAGGAGGAGCTGGACCAGCTCAAGGACAAGCTGGATATTGTCGAACGGGGCATTGACCCGGAGATTGACGAGTTGGGCCAGATCAGTGACTCCCTGCTGCGGCTGGCCAACACGCTGCTGATACTGGATCTGCGCCAGCTCAGTGACATGGCCCGCCAGGCCGCCAGCAAGATGAGCGACTGGCACAGCCGTAACATGTACCCGGCGGAAAGTGACCTGTTTGCCGTGGCGGACGCAGTGCTGAATATCGAAGACGCTGCCCAGCACATGGCCACCCATGGCCTTTCCCCGGAGACCGATGCACTGGCCCAGCGGGTGCGCCAGGATGAGCAATCACTGTATCTCAGGGAGGCGCTGATTGTGGTCACGGATGAGGCCAGGGCGGCGCTGACCCTGTCGAAACGGGCCATTACCGCCTTCCTGGAGTCGGACTTCGACAAGCTGCACCTGGCCAATGTGCCGGCCACGCTGATGAGCATCTGGGGTGGTCTGGTGTTGCTGGAGGATCCCGTGGCGGCCGGAGTCATGCGCCAGGTGGCCGAGGCCATTGACAACAAGCTGCTCAATATCGACAGTCAGCCGGATCAGGCGGTGCTGGAGGCACTGGCGGATGCTCTGACGTCACTGGAGTACTACATTGAGGGTCTTGGCCAGCAGGACGACCGCAATCCCGAGCTGTTGAAACTGGCGGAATCCTCCCTGAGTGATGCCGGCCTTTAAAGGCCCCTGGATACCGTTCTTCAAAGGTCCCGTAGAGGCGTGAGTTCCCGGGGCCTATCCGGGAGACGGTGAGGGTGCTTGCTGGCGCCTCATTGGCTTGCAGGGGTTCACAGGGCAGGGGATTGCCCGGCACCGTGGCCGTTCAGTAAAGCGATTACAGGGAATGAATGGGGAGGCCTGAATGTCATTTTCCTTACTGCTGCCGGCGCTGGGGGCACTGGCCCTGGTGCTGCTGGGCGCGGCGCTGTGGCTGTTCTGGACGGTGGCTCCCTTTTTCTACTGGCTCAGGGCCCTGCTGGGCCTGGCTCTGCTGATGCTGTCACTGGGCGTCGCCGGTGCCCTCTGGGAGCTGCATCACGTTACCCCGGTGACGGGGGTTGAGCCGGTGGCCTCGGTGTCGGTGACGCAGCTTGCCGGGGGGCGCCGCTGGCGGGTCACTCTGTTTCCCCGCCAGGGGCCCGAGCTGAGTGCCGAGGTGCGGGGTGACCTGTGGCAACTGGATGGACGGGTGCTGTCGGTACAGCCCTGGATGCAGTCAATGAATCTCAGCCCCGCCCTACGCCCGAAGCCCCCCGCCGGGCGCAGCCTGACCCTTGAGGAGCCCCGCCCGGGAGTTGGCAGTCTCAGCGAACCGGCGCCTATGGTGGACTGGCCGCGGCTCAGGGCCTCACTGCTGTACCCGCTGTTTCAGGCACAAAGTGCCTCGCCGGTCATAGCGCCGCTGCGTGACGGGGCCGTCTTCGACCTGTGGCTGAGTGACAACCAGCTGGTGGCGGAACCGGCCAACAGCCAGGCGGAAAAGGCCTGGAAAGACTGGCAATCACCCCGTGACGGCGGGATCAGCCCCCTTGTCCCATGACAGCAGACACAAAAAAACCGCAGACTGGCTGCGGTTTTTTTCGCTGTCGTAAGGGGCGGTTCAGCCCATGCTGAACAGCTCACCCAGCTTGGTGGCCAGCATCATGTCGCCTTCGGCGCGCAGCTGGCCGGCCATGAAGGCCTGCATGCCATCGGTCTCGCCACTGACAATGCCCTTGAGGGTCTCTGAGTTCATGATCAGTGTGACGGAGGGGTCCTCGTGAGCGCCTTCCTTCATTTCACAGGTGCCGTCGTTGATCACCAGGTGATAAGTGGCATCGTCTTCAATGTCGAACTGGAAGACCAGGTTAAGGCCGGCGGCGGCGTCGGCGTTGAAGCTTTTTTCCATCTGTTCGAACACGGGTTTGACTGACATGCTTGCTTTCCTTCTAGGGGATGGATGTTGTTAATGCTTAAAGCGACTTTAGGGATGCGCTCACAGGGTGTCAATACCTATCGAACGCTTGTTTTAATTTTGCCCGACCCACTGTCCCAGGGTATGGCTCCAGTGTGGGCATCCGTCAGCCACCGCCCGTATTCTTGCGTTCCCCCGTAGGCGGGGGTATTTTGCACCTTCGGCAAAGATTAGGATAACGTCTCGAGACCTGAGCCGTCGTTTTCATGACTTCGGCTTTTACAATGGCATCATTTGGCAGGATAACAGAGTGGAATTTCTGGCTGAATACGGGCTTTTTCTGGCCAAGATTGCCACGTTCGTGGTGGCCCTTGTGATACTGGTCTCCGTGGTGGTGTCCGCCGCCCACCGGGTGCGTCCCGACGATGACAGCGGTGAGCTGCATGTCACCCGTTACAACGACCAGCTGAAACAGACACGGGAAGACCTGGAATGCGCCATGCTGCATCAGGGGGCCCGCAAACAGTGGCTCAAGGAACTGCGAAGGAAGCACAGGAGCCAGTCCAGGAAGGCCAGGTCCCGGGGTGCTGACAGCGCCCGTCCCAGGCTCTTTGTGCTGGACTTCCACGGCGACATCAAGGCCAGCGACACCGCCTCATTGCGCCGCTGCATCAGCGCCGTCCTCTCCGTGGCCAATCCGGACCAGGACCGTGTGGCGGTGCGGCTGGAGAGCGGCGGTGGCATGGTGCACTCCTATGGCCTGGCCTCGGCACAGCTGGACCGTATCCGCCAGAAAGGGGTGCCGCTGACGGTCTGCGTGGACAAGGTGGCCGCCAGCGGCGGTTACATGATGGCCTGCGTGGCGGATCGCATCATTGCCTCCCCCTTTGCCATTCTCGGCTCCATTGGTGTGGTGGCCCAGATTCCCAACCTGCACCGCTTTCTCAAGAAACGGGATGTGGACTTCGAGGTGCTCACCGCCGGTGAGCACAAGCGCACACTCACCGTCTTTGGGGAGAACACCGAGAAGGGCCGTCGCAAATTCCGGGAAGACCTGGATGACACCCACGCCCTGTTCAAGCATTACGTCAGTGAGCACCGTCCCGTGGTGGATATCGACCGGGTGGCCAATGGCGACATCTGGTTCGGTCAGAGGGCCCTGGAAGTGAATCTGGTGGATGAGCTGAAGACATCGGATCAGTACCTGGTGGAGGCCTGTGACAGCCAGGATGTGCTGATTGTGCGCTACGACAAGCGCAAGACCCTGCCCGAGAAGCTGGGTCTGGCGGCCAGTGCCGTCACCGAGTCGGTCCTTGTGAAGCTTTCCGGCCTGGTCCGCGACAGTCGTTTCCAATAATCCAAAAGGCACTGGTCCGGCAAAGTCGCTTCAGTGTCAGAACCCTTACCATGGAGAAACCCTATGACAAGTTTCCGCAGCTGGCGCGTACACGAAGAGGATGGCCAATTCAGCGGCCGGATCGAGGAGCAGAACCTTTCCGATCTGCCCGAGGGCGAGGTGCTGATCCGGGTCAGCCATTCGTCACTGAACTTCAAGGACGCCCTGTCCGCCTCCGGCAACAAGGGCGTGACCCGCAAATTCCCCCATACGCCGGGCATTGATGCGGCGGGTGAGGTGGTGTCATCCAGCCACAGTGACTGGCAGTCCGGTGAGCAGGTGATTGTCACCGGCTACGACCTGGGCATGAACACCCCGGGCGGTTTTGGCGAGTATATCCGGGTCCCGGCCCAGTGGTGCGTGAAAATGCCGGACCAGTGGGACGGTTACACCGCCATGGTGTACGGCACGGCCGGACTGACCGCGGGGCTCTGTGTGGACAAGCTGGTCCGTAACGGGCTGGTTCCGGGGCAGGGTACCGTGCTGGTGACGGGCGCCTCCGGGGGTGTGGGCAGCATTGCCGTGGAGCTGCTCAGTAACCTGGGCTTTGAGGTGGTGGCCATGTCCGGCAAACAGGAGCAGAACGATTGGCTCAGGGAGCTGGGTGCGGCTGAGGTGGTGGGCCGTGACGCACTGACCCCCTCACGCAAGCCCATGGAAAAACCGCTCTACAGTGCGGCCGTGGATACCGTGGGGGGGGAGCCACTGGCCACACTGCTCAAGCAGATACAGCCGGAAGGGGCGGTGGCGGCCTGTGGCCTTGCGGCCGGTACGGACCTGGTCACCTCGGTGTTTCCCTTTATCATCCGTGGCGTGACACTGGCCGGGGTGGATTCCGTGGAAATTCCCATCGAGCGCAAATCCGCCATCTGGAGCAAGCTCTCCACGCAGTGGCGCTGCCACAAGAGCGAAGCCACCGCAACGCGGACCACACTGGAGGAACTCAAGCCGGCACTGGATGCCTTCCTGCAGGGACGTTCAACAGGACGGGTGGTGCTGGTGCATCAGGGGGCTGAATAAGCCCCCGTTGCCGTGCCGGGCTCAGGCCCGGCGACGGAACAGCGGCTGACGCTGGTCAACGGCGGCCTGATGGGCATCACTGAAGACGTTCAGTGCCGCAGGGGCCTTCTTGATGTCCTTGTCCGCACGCAGCACAAAGGTGCTGAATCCGCAGCGCTTCATGTAATGCAGCTGGTCCAGCAGCACATCGCCAATGGCCCTCAGCTCACCGGTAAAGCCGTAACGCTCCCGCAGCAGACGGGCGATGCTGTAACCACGGCCGTCGGTGAACTTGGGGAAGTTCACGGCAATCAGCGGCAATGACTGGCAATCCTCTCCCAGCCGCTCGGGCTCGTCATCGCTGTCGAACCACACACCCACACGCTGACCTTCCGGGTCGTGGGCGCGGACCTGCTCACGATGTTCCAGAAACCACGCCAGTGGCACTATGGCCGGGTCCTGCGGCAGCGTCAGTGTTTCCTCTTCGCCGGGCTTTTCCAGCAGGGCCCACTGGTCCTGTGCCAGACCGTCCAGTGTTACGATCTCAGGCTGCATAAACCTGCTCCTTGAAGGGTTCAATGCCGATACGGCGGTAGGTGTCCACAAACTGCTCTTCTTCCGTACGCTGCTTGAGGTACACATCCAGGATCCTGGCGATCACGTCGTCCACCTGGTCACGGGCAAAGGAGGGGCCGAGAATCTTGCCGATGCTGGCGTCCCTCTGGGAAGAACCACCCAGTGAGATCTGATAGAACTCCTGGCCCTTCTTGTCCACCCCCAGAATGCCGATATGGCCCACATGGTGGTGGCCACAGGCGTTCATGCAGCCGGAGATGTTGAGGTCGATATCCCCCAGGTCGTGGAGGTAGTCCATATCGTCGAAGCGCCGCTGGATGCTCTCCGCCACGGGAATGGACTTGGCGTTGGCCAGTGCGCAGTAGTCACCACCGGGGCAGCAGATGACATCCGTCAGAAGGCCCAGGTTGGCGGTGGCAAAGCCCAGTGGCCTGGCAGCCTGCCACAGGTCGTACAGCTGGTCCTGGCGCACGTCCGCCAGTACCGCGTTCTGCTGGTGCGTCACCCGCAGCTCGCCAAAGCTGTACTGGT
>JAWWAC010000043.1:0-25243 GCA_033721915.1 Oleiphilaceae bacterium | reverse complement strand
CCAGCCGGGTGCCGTCGCGGACGAAGGTCTCGTTCACCAGCCGCGATTCCAGGGGCCAGATGTGCTGGGTCAGCCATTCCGCCAGGGGCGCGTCCTCGGCGTAGCCGCGCAGCAGCGTCATGGCGGCATGGCCGTGGGTGTTGATCAGCCCGGGAATCAGCACATGGCGGTCCAGGTTGCGACGCTCTTTCGGCACATAGCGCTGATGCGCCTCATCAATGGGCAGAATGGCCTCGATACGGCCCGAGTGCACCACCAGTGCGTGATCCTCCAGAATCCGGTTGGCGGGCTGCACGGGAATGATCCAGCGGGCAGTCAGCATCAGGTCCACGCTTTTCGGCTCGGCACTCATGGGCACATCCTTTCAGGGCTTGAAGACTGGGTTCAGGGAAAGGAGTATACCGGACAGGGCACTGGGTTATAATCCTGTTTTCCCCAGCCGTGGAGTCTTTATGCCTGCTATGCAAAGCCAAGCCCCGTCCCCCGTCCAGGCCATGGTCTGGAAGCCACAGCATCTGGCTTTGCTGGATCAGCGTTACCTGCCCGGGGAAGAGCGTTGGCTGCACTGTGAAAGCGCCGCGGAGGTGCACGACGCCATCCGGGCCATGGCGGTGCGTGGCGCCCCTGCCATTGCCATTGCCGCCGCCTACGGGGCGGTGCTGGCCGCCCGTCAGGTGACCACCGCCAGTGACTGGCGGCAGCAGCTGGACCAGAGCCTCAGCCACCTGGCCGGCGCCCGGCCCACGGCCGTGAACCTGGCCTGGTCCATGGACTCACTGCGCGCACTGCTGACCCGGCAGAACGACCCACTGCAGGCACTGGCGGCACTGGAAGCCGCCGCCATCGCCATGCACCGCCAGGACGAGCAGGCCAACCGGCAGATGGGGGAAACCGCCTGCGACCTGATGATGGCCGCCGGCGAGGCTCCCTTCGCCGTGCTCACCCACTGCAACACCGGCGCACTGGCCAGCGGCGGCTACGGCACCGCCCTGGGGGCCATCCGCAGCCTGTGGCGCCGTGGCGCACTGACGCGGGTCTACGCCGACGAGACACGCCCCTGGCTGCAGGGCAGCCGTCTGACCGCCTGGGAGCTTCAGCGTGAAGGCCTGCCGCTGGTGCTCAACGCCGACGGTGCCGCCGCCGCCATACTGGGCCGTGGCGAGGTGAAATGGGTCATTGTCGGCGCCGACCGCATCACCGCCAATGGTGACGTGGCCAACAAGATCGGCACCTACGGGCTGGCCATACTGGCACGCCACCACGGCGTGCGCTTCATGGTGGTGGCCCACTCCGCCACCGTGGACATGGCCACGGGCAGCGGCGCTCAGATTGAGATCGAAGAGCGGGAAAACACGGAGCTCACCCAAATAGCCGGGCATGCCATTGCACCGGAAGGGGTGGTGACCTACAACCCGGTGTTTGATGTCACCCCGGCGGAGCTGGTGGATGTGATCGTCACGGAGAAGGGCCTGGTGCGCCAGCCGGACCGGGCAAAAATGCAGGCGATGTTTGCCGGCTAAGCCCGGGGGCCGCCTGTTGCGGATTCCGTGGTGACACCCGTAAGGGCCCGCTGGGGGACAAGATCTCCGCAAGGCCTGTTCCGGGAGGGGATTTACCGGTGTGGCCAGTGAAGGACCGGTTTCAGGGAGCCTGCACCCGGTGGTTGGCTGACCTTGACAGGGGAATGCCCGCAAGAGCATCTTGGTGACTGCTCCATGCCCTTATTCTTCACCTGGTTTCACCGGAGCCCTTCATGCGCGTCTTCTCAAACCCTGTTGGTTCAGGGACTCTCTGGTTCGACAATCTGGCCACCGCCGATGGTACCCCTGTCGCCTACGACCCACAGGCCAGGGCCTTTCTGCCCATGCCGCCATTCTGCGTCAACCGGGAGGTGATTGGCTGTAACTGGATTGCCCCGGAGCAGGGCGCCTTCTGCCGTTCCTGTTCCATGACGGCTTTGGCACCGGACCCCTCCATACCCAATGCCATGGATAACTGGGCCCATACCGAGGCGGCCAAGCGCTGGGTGATCGACAACCTGGGCCGCTGGCACTGGTTCCGGCCGGAGGACCCCGGCGCACCGCCGGTGTTTCACATGCTGGCGGAGGGCCATACGCCGGTGCCCATGGGGCATGTGGGTGGCGTGGTGACCATCAGTGTGGCGGAGGCGGACCCGGTGCTGAGCATCACCCGCCGCGAGGCACTGGAAGAGCCCTACCGCACCATGATCGGCCATATGCGCCATGAGATTGCCCATATGCTGTGGTGGCGGCTGAGCCTGCGTGAGGATTTTCTGGAGGCCTTCAGAGACATGTTTGGTGACGAGCGGGCGGATTACCCGGCCGCGCTTCAGCACCACTACACCCAGGGGCCGCCTCCGGACTGGACACTGCGTTTCCTGACCACCTACGCCTCCGCCCACCCCCACGAGGACTGGGCGGAAACCGCGGCCCACCTGCTGCACCTGACGGATATTGCCGACAGCTTCGTGGCCTCGGGCCTGTCCTCACCGCAGGTGCCCGGTCCCAACTGGGACCCCTACGCCGAGCCGGACGCGGATCGTCTGATCCATGTGGCGGCCAATCTCACCATGGGGGTCAATCACGTCAACCGCTCCATGGGGCTGTCGGATCTTTACCCCTTCGTGCTGTCGGACATGGCCCGCAGGAAACTGGCCTTTGTCCATGGCTGGCTGCGCCGGGGTGCCCAGGGGCTTTGATGGCCCTGAGGGGCGTATCCGTTCCCGGTGCTGAGCCATGGCGTTAACGGGCGGCGTATTCCTCCCGTCGCATACTGGCCAGTATGTCCAGGTAGGTGCGGATCAGGTCCGATTCGAAGACGGTGCCCACCAGCCGGTTGTCCCGGTCCACCACAGGGACGCTTTCCCCGGCAAAGTCCCGCAGGCACTCCATGGCATGCCAGATACTGGTGTCCAGTGGCAGGCTGGTCTCCGGATGGAGCCGCCATTGTCTGGCGGGCTGGTCCGGGTCGCGGTCCATCAGCTCCGGCAATTGCACGGTGCCCCTGTACTGACCGTCCGCATTCACCAGGTAGGCACTGGCAGAATGGGCGTGGCTAATGGCCCGGATGGCGTCCTGCACAGGGATATCTTCCGACAGGCTCACATAACGGTCACTGACCAGGGGGGCGATGGTGTTGAGTGTCAGCAATGCCTTGCCGCGCCCACCGGACAGGTCCAGCCCCCGCTCTTTCAGCTGCCGGTCAAAGAGGGAGCGGCTGAACAGACGTGAGGCCACCAGGTTGGCCAGTGCCACGCTGGCCAGTGCGGCAATGGTCAGGTCGTAGTTGCCGGTCATCTCGAAGACAATGACCACGGTGGTCAGTGGCGCCCCGATCACCGGCGCGGTGACGGCCACCATGCCGCACACGGTGTACACGGCCAGCGCCGAGAGGCTGTCACCGAACACCAGCCCCAGTGCCGTGCCGAACAGGGCGCCAAACAGACTGCCCACCACCAGTGCCGGGGTAAACACACCTCCGGAAAACCCCATGCCCAGACACCAGGCGGTGGCCAGCAGTTTCAGGACCAGTATCAGCATCAGCTGCCAGGAGCCATAGGCCCCATCAATGGACAACCGCAGTGTCTCGGTGCCAATGCCCAGAATCTCCGGTACCCAGAGGGCGGCCAGGCCCAGTACCGCCCCCGCCACCATGGGTTTGCAGGCCCCGGGGAGAGGGATTCTGACGGCCCAGCGGCTCATGCCCAGTATGGCGCTCATGTACAGCACGGCCACGGCCGCGCTGGTGACCCCCAGCAGCAGGAAAAAACCGTACTCCCAGACGTGCAGCACCTCGGCCACTTCAATCCGGAACAGTGGCGGCTGGGGAAGCACGGTGCTGGCCGCCACATAACCCACGATGGAGGCCACAGAAATCGGCGCAAAGGCGCGCAGTGAAAAGTGACGCAGAATCACTTCCTGGGCAAACAGGATGCCGGCAATGGGGGCGTAGAAAACCGTGGATATGGCAGCGGCGGCGCCGCAGGCAATGGCCATGTTGCCCATGGAGACATCCATGTGGAAGCGGCGGGACCAGAAGGAGCCAATGGCGCCGCCGATGTGCACCAGCGGCCCGTACTGGCCCACCGAGGCGCCGCTGCCCAGCGACAGCAGGCTGGACAGGCCCGAGAGTATGGCCGTCCGCTGGGGTAACTGCCCCTGGCGGCTCTGGACGGCGGCAATGACCTCCGCCGGTCCATGGGAGCGCCCCTCACGGATACACCGGTGCAGAAGCCCCACCATGAGCCCCCCCATCGCAGGGACCAGCACGGTGGCCAGCATCAGCCAACCCGGGCCGCCCTCCATCCCGGAACGGCTTTGGGGGGAGATCCGCAGGACATCGTTCAGCCAGACGATACAGGCCACAAAGGCATTGGCCAGTATGGCACTGCTCAGGCCAACCAGTATGCCCAGGCTGGCGATGCGGGTGATCTGACCCAGCATATGACGGGACTGTTTCCAGATTCTTGACCGGGTGACGCCCATTCGAAGCCTCTGTCAGTATGTGGTGACAGGCCTGTCACCTGTCTGCGGTACAGGATACCGGAGTCAGGGACGGTGCGCAGTTGTGCGGGTGGGGGGGTATGGTGTGCGCCTGGGGATTTCAGGGGCTCGTCCTGTTGGCCGGCCATCAGGCCACCCCTGCCGGTGGCCTCAATGAGCAGGGCGTGAAGGGGCTATTTCTTTTTGTCCCGTAAGCTTCTGCGGGACGTCTTGCGGGGCTTGCCGCTGGTTTTTTGTCTGGCCTTGCCGTTGCTGGCGTCGCGCTCTTCACCCGGGGGTCTGGGCCGTTTCCGGCGACGGGGGGTCTTGGGCTTGCGGCCTTCCTCTTCGGCGGCCTTCTGCTCCGCCTCCAGGTCGTCCAGTGCCTGATTGAGGAGTTTTTCCTGTTCCGCCGCAAAGTGCAGTGACATCTCGAAGGACTGCCGGGTGAACTCCAGCACCCGCTTGAAGCCCTCGTCCGAGAGGTGGCGGGCCTCGTCGTGGCGGCGGTAGATGTTGATGAATTCCCGCTCCCGCTCGAACTGCAGTGGCAGACGGCCCACACCCCAGTCACTCAGCACCCGCCAGGTGTCGGGGCTGTAGGTGCGGGTGTATTTGAGGATAAAGGGCAGTGGGTCATTGCGGGCCAGAACGGCGGCCAGGCGCAGTATCAGCTCGAAGGAGAGGGTGGCGGTGCCGTCCTCCACCGCCTCCAGAAGGCTCTTGTCGCGGATGTTGAGGGCGTCGCTGAGGTCGCTGACGGTCATGCCCGCCACCTCACGCAGGTCGCGCAGTGATTCCCCGGCGGCGAGCATCATGCGCAGCTGGTCCTGGCTGCCGATCAGTGCCCGTCCGACCTTGAAGGAGGTGCCCGTGGTGCGTCTTGCCAGGCGGTAGGCGGTGCTGGTGTAGCCACTGAGGCGGTTGAACAGGGACTGTTCGTCTTCTGCCGAGGCGGGCACCGTGGGCGTGATGCCGTCGTCGTTGCCGGGTTTGTCATCCGCCTTCAGTGGCCTGTCACGGCGTTTTTTGCGACGGCCCACGCTGTCGGGCTGTTCGGTTTCGGAGGTGTCGCTGTCCGGCTCACTGGGGGGGGCGGATTCGCTGTCGTCTTCCAGTTGCTGAAAGTTTTCCAGGGATTCCAGTGCATGGAGCGAGTCTTTCAGCAGCAACTCCAGTGCCCTGGATTTCTCGTCATCAGTGGCCATTAAGCGGTGACTCCTGTCTGAGGTGCCTTAACGGGCCCGGTACATCATTCTGTACTCATGGCCGCGCGCTGGTTGGCGTCATTGTTGTGTATGGACGCAAAGTCCTCGTGCAAAGCCAGAATGTCCGCCAGGATATGGCCGCTTTCCTCCACAATAAAGTCCGGCTCCTGTTCCTGGCGGCTGGCACGCTGCATGAGGCGGTTTTCGGCGTCCTCCTCATAGGCCTGCCAGTCCTCAAAGGGTTCCTTGCCATTCAGCTCACGACGCTGGTTGGCCAGTGACAGCCGCTGGCTCTGGAACGCTTCCTTCTCCGCACGGCGCTTGTCGGCATTCAGGCTGACCTGGCTGCGGTTGCGTTGCTCTTCCAGCAGCTCGATTTCGCGCATCATCAGCTCGTACTCCGGGTGAGACTGGAAGCGCTTTTTGTGCATGGGCCGGACTTTTTCCAGCAGCTGGTCGAAATCGTAGTAAACGGTGTGCTCCACCGGGTCGATCTGGTCCCATCCCAGGGCGTTGTCCAGTGAGTCTTCCCCCACTTCGTCCTTGCCGATGCGGCCGGGAATTTTGATATCCGGCACCACACCCCGGTGCTGCATGCTGTCACCGGTGATGCGGTAGAACTTGGACTGGGTGATTTTCAGCTGGCCATGGTTGAGGCTGCGGATGCCCTGGACGGTGCCCTTGCCGAAAGTCTGTGAGCCCATGATCAGTGCCCGTCCGTAATCCTGCATGGCGCCGGCGAATATCTCCGAGGCGGAGGCGCTCAGACGGTTCACCAGCACCACAATGGGCCCGTCCCAGGCGACGCTGTTGTCCTGGTCCTGGTACACCTGGACACGGCCGTCGGGGGCGCGGACCTGAACCGTGGGGCCGGATTCCACAAACAGCCCCACCAGTGAGTTGGCCTCCATCAGGGCACCGCCGCCGTTGTTGCGCAGGTCAATCACCAGGGCTTCCATGCCATCGCTTTTCATCTCTTCAATCAGATTGCGCACATCCCGGGTGGTGCTCTTGTAATCGCTGTCACCCGCCTGGGCCGCTTTCATGTCGGCATAGAAGGTGGGCAGCTGAATGACCCCCACGTTGTACGGGCTGTCTTCCCGCTCCAGCTCCAGCATGTGCTTCTGGGCAGCCTGTTCTTCCAGCTTGACCTCATCCCGCACAATTACGATCTCGCGGGTGTTCACCTCGCTGGCGGCTCCCGCGGGGATGACCTCCAGGCGCACCTTGGATTCCTTGGGGCCGCGGATTCTGTCCACCACCTCGTCAAGGCGCATGCCGATGACATTTTCCATGTCGCCGTCTTCCCCCTGGGCCACCCCCACGATGCGGTCGTTGCTCTGCAGCTGGCCCTGCTTGGAGGCCGGGCCGCCGGGCACAACACGGGAGACCTTGGTGTACTCATTGTCGCTCTGGAGTACGGCGCCGATGCCCTCCAGTGAGAGACTCATGTTGATGTCGAAGTTCTCGGAGACACGGGGCGAAAGGTACTGGGTATGGGGGTCCCAGAGGGTGGTGTAGGCGTTCATCCAGGCCTGGAAGGCGTCTTCGCTGCGGGACTGGAGCGTGCGGTTGAGACGGCTCTGGTAGCGTTTCGTGAGGGACTCCCGGATGTCTTCATCGGACTGGCCATCAAGGCGCATGTCCAGGATGGCGTTCTTGATGCGTTGCCGCCAGAGCCGGTCCAGCTCTTCACGGGACCCGGCCCAGTCCGCATCGCTGCGGTCGATGCGGTATTCCTCGTCGGTGTCGAAGTCCAGCTCGTTGTAGTCTTCATCCAGCACCTCGAGGGCATACTCAAGGCGCTCTATGGTGCGGGCCTGGACATGGTTGTAGATGCGAAAGGCCGGGCCGAGCCGGGCATTGCGCAGTGCCCTGTCCATGGCGCCGCGTACGGTGTTGAAGTGGTCCACGTCGGACTGCAGCAGATAGAGGCGCTGGTCGTCCAGTGAGTCGATATAGGCGTCCAGAACCCGGCCCGCCAGCTCCTCATCCACTTTCTGGTCGCGGAAGTGGGTGTGCTGCAACTGGCGCCCGATCATCAGTGTGGCCCTGGCCTGGTCCGGCGTGGGCTCCACCGCCCGGTAGACGGCGCGCTCTGATTCAGTCTCGGCCAGAACGGCCAGGGGGCTGATCAGCATCAGGCACAGCAGTCCGGTCAGGGCCACTCGGAAAATCGGGAACATGGGCGCGTTTTGCTCAGCTGGCATGATTTGGGTTCCGGTTGAAAAGTAGTCTGGTGGAAATTCACCACCGTCTCATTGTAGGCAAGGTGCCTGTCAACTGCTACCGGGTTAACGCATTGTCATGGCGCATTCCGGCGCTTTGGCCCTGATCGCAGGGGCTGTCAGGCGTTCCGGCTATGAGACAGCCCGGGCCGGGTTCAGTTTCCCGGCGCCATTATCCGGGCCGGCCCGGGGCTGAGGGCAAAAAAAACGGGGGCCCATCGGGCCCCCGCAGACTGGCACTGAATGCCGTGGTGAGTGACCGGCTACTGGAAGGTCTCTCCCTTCTCGGCCATGGCCTCGAGCATGGCCGGCACACGGAAGCGCTCGCCGTAGCTGTCAGCCAGCTCGTTGGCGCGGCTGACGAACTCACGCACGCCGTACTGGTTGATGTACTGCAGTGCGCCACCGCTCCAGGCGGCAAAGCCGATGCCGAAGATGCTGCCGATGTTGGCATCCCGCACGCTGCGCAGCACTTTCTCTTCCATGCAGCGCACCGTCTCGATGGACTGGATAAACAGCATGCGCTCCTTGAGCAGCGTCAGGTCCGCGTTGACCGCCTTGTCCTGATCCACAAAGCGCTCGATAAGCTTGGGCCAGAGGTATTTCTTGCCGCCCTCCGGGTACTCGTAGAAGCCGGCACCGGCGGCCTTGCCCTTGCGGTTGTGCTCAGTGACCATCTCGTCGATGACCGCCTCGGCCGGGTGGGGGTGCCAGGTGCCGCCGGCGGCCTCCACATCCTTTTTGGACTGGTCGCGGATATGGGTGGTCAGTGACAGGCTCACTTCGTCGCAGATAGCCAGAGGGCCCACGGGCATGCCGGCCAGAAGGGCGGCGTTTTCCACCGAGGCGGGGTGGAAGCCTTCACCCAGCAGGGTGATGCCTTCGTTGACGAAGGTGCCGAACACCCGGGAGGTGAAAAAGCCACGGCTGTCGTTGACCACGATGGGGGTCTTGCCGATCTGCAGCACGTAGTCAAAGGCCTTGGCCAATGTCTCGTCGCTGGTTTTCTCCCCCACGACGATTTCCACCAGGGGCATCTTGTCCACGGGGGAGAAGAAGTGCAGGCCGATGAACTTTTCCGGGTTGGCGGAAGCCCGTGCCAGCTGGGTGATGGGGATGGTGGAGGTGTTGGAGGCGAAGACGCCCCCCTCGGCCAGCTTGGGCTCGGCCTCCTGGGTGACCTTGGCTTTCAGGTCGCTGTCCTCGAACACCGCTTCGATGATCAGGTCGCAACCGGCCAGGTCGTTGGCATCGGCGGTGGCCTTGAGACGGCCGAGGATCTCGCTCTTGGCCGCTTCGTCCATCTGGCCACGGCTGACTTTCTTGGCCAGCAGCCTGTCACTGTAGCTCTTGCCTTTTTCGGCGTTTTCCGTGGAGATGTCCTTGAGCACCACGTCCAGGCCACGGGTGACGCTGGAGTAGGCGATACCCGCGCCCATCATGCCGGCGCCGAGAATGCCCACCTTGCCCACCTTGAACTTTTCCGGGGCGTCCGGCCGGCTGCTGCCGGCCTTGATGGCATTGAGGCCGAACCAGAAGGTGCCGATCATGTTCTTGGACACCTGGCCACAGACGATGCGGGTGAAGTAGCGCGCCTCGATGCGGTCGGCGGTGTCCACATCCACCTGGGCGCCTTCCACGGCGGCGGCCATGATGGCCTCAGGCGCCGGGTAGCAGCCCTTGGTCTTGTTCTTGAGCATGGCCGGAGCAATGGCCAGGCGCTGGGCCACGGCCGGATGCTGGGGGCCGCCGCCGGGGATCTTGAAGCCTTTCTGGTCCCAGGGCTGCTTGCTGGTGGGGTGGGCCAGTATCCATTCACGGGCCTTGGCCATCATCTCGTCCTGGTCTTTCGCCAGTTCGTCGATCATGCCTTCCTTGAGGGCCTTGGCGGCGGGGATCTGCTTGCCTTCCATCAGGTAGGGGAAGGATTTTTCCAGGCCCAGCAGGCGGGGCAGACGCACACAGGCGCCACCGCCGGGCAGCAGGCCCAGTGTGACTTCCGGCAGGCCCACTTTCAGGTTCTTGTCGTCGATGGCGATGCGGTGGTGACAGGCCAGGCACAGCTCATAGCCACCGCCCAGTGCGGAGCCGTTGATGGCGGCCACAACAGGCTTGCCCAGGGTTTCCAGGGTGCGCATCTGCTGCTTGAGCTGGACGATCAGGTTGAAGAAGTCCTCCGCCTGATCCGGTGTGACGCTGACCAGCTCCTTGAGATCCCCGCCGGCGAAGAAGGTTTTCTTGGCCGAGGCGATGATGATGCCGCTGATGTTGTCCGCGTCTTCCTTGACCCGGCTGACGGTGTCCGTCAGTGCGGTGCGGAATTCGCTGTTCATGGTGTTCGCTGACTGACCGGGCATGTCAATGGTCAGGGTCAGGATCTTGTTGCCGTCTATGTCGTAGTGAATCGCTGTCATGGTTGTCTCCCGACCTTTATACCCGTTCAATGATGGTGGCAATGCCCATACCGCCGCCGACACAGAGTGTCGCCAGGCCGTAGCGCTTGTTCTGGCGCTCCAGCTCGTCCAGCAGGGTGCCGACGATCATGGCGCCTGTGGCGCCCAGGGGGTGGCCCATGGCAATGGCGCCGCCGTTGACGTTCACTTTCTCGTCCGGCACGCCCATTTCCTTCTGGAAGCGCATCACCACGGCGGCGAAGGCTTCGTTCACCTCGAACAGGTCGATGTCGTCAACGCTCAGACCGGCCTTTTCCAGCACCTTACGGGTGGCGGGGGCAGGGCCTGTGAGCATGATGGTGGGGTCGGTGCTGGTGACGGCGGTGGCGACAATACGCGCCCTGGGGGTCAGGCCCAGCTCGCGGCCCTTGGCCTCGCTGCCGATGAGCATGGCGGTGGCGCCGTCCACGATGCCGGAGGAGTTGCCCGGTGTGTGCACGTGGTCGATCTTCTCCACATAGTGGTAGCGCTCACGGGCCACGCTGTCGAAGCCCATCTCGCCCATCATCTGGAAGGAGGGCTTGAGGCCGGCCAGTGCCTCGGCGGTGGTGCCGGGGCGTACGTGCTGGTCCCGGTCCAGTACCACCAGTCCGTTCATGTCAGTCACCGGAATAATGGAGCGGCTGAAGCGGCCTTCTTCCCAGGCCTGAGCGGCCTTGCGCTGGGAGTTGGCGGCAAAGGCGTCCACATCGGCGCGGCTGAAGCCCTCCAGTGTGGCGATCAGGTCGGCGCCGATGCCCTGAGGCATAAAGCCGGTGTGGGCGTTGGTGGCCGGGTCAGAGGCCCAGGCGCCACCGTCGGAGCCCATGGGCACTCGGGACATGGATTCCACACCGCCGGCCACCACCAGATCTTCCCAGCCGGAGCGGACTTTCATGGCCGCCAGGTTGACCGCTTCAAGGCCTGAGGCGCAGAAGCGGTTGAGTGTGACCCCGGCCACGCGCTCGTCCCAGTCCACCGCCAGTGCGGCGGTCTTGGCGATATCCGCTCCCTGATCCCCGATGGCGGTGACACAGCCCATGACAATGTCGTCCACCTGGCTGGTATCCAGTTGGGTGCGTGACTGCAGGGCACGGAACATGCTGCCCAGGAGGTCTACGGGCTTGATCTCATAGAGGGCGCCGTCTTTTTTACCGCGCCCACGCGGTGAGCGTACCGCATCGAAGATATAGGCTTCGTTGGTCATGCTGGTCTCTCTGTCTGATGGTGGTAAAAGCTGACCACAGCCTAAGGCGTGGTCAGGACGGCGGTAATGGCGAGACTGGTCAATGTCATTGACCGAAGTGCTCAGGCAGGTGTCGACAGCCAGTGATCAATCACCCGCTCCAGTCGCTGGTAGATCCCCTCGGGCAGGGCCGGCTCGGATTCAAGCTGGCAGAACCCCGCCAGCAGCGCATCGATTTCATCCCACAGGGATTCCGGGCTCTGCTGACCCTGCAGGCTGTCGTTGAGCCGGCTGACCTGCATGGCCATGCGCAGTGAGCGGTCTTCCCCGGGGCTGTCGGCGCCGGTGAGAATCTCCAGTCGCACGCAGTAGGCGCGGGCCTGCTCGTTGCGCTCGCTCTGGTCGGTGATCTGCTGGGCCGGCAGTGGCGCCTGTGTGAAACTTTCCACCGGTACCGGCTGGTTGCTGCGATGCTGGTGTAGCGCCTGCTTCCAGTCTTCGCCCCGGCGTTGCTGGAGGGCATGGATCTGCTGGTCCTGAAGCTGACCGAGCTGATGCTGGAAACGGCTTTTCAGCTCACGGCTGTCTGCGGGCAGGTCCAGGGCTTCAAAGCTCTGGCGGATCTGCCGGAGTGTGGCCGGGTCGGCCTGTGACGGGCTCAGTGCCTGCAGCTGCGCCAGCAGGGCTTCCCCCTCCTGGCGGGCCTGGTCGCGGGCGGCATCCAGTGCCTCGTTGCGTGCGGACAGGCGGGCAAAGATCCGGTCGCAGGCGGCGCGGAAGGCCTGCCAGAGCTCCCGGTCACGGCCTCTGGGGGTGATGCCCAGGGACTGCCACTCCTTTTGCAGAGCCTTGGCGGACTCGGTGGCCTCGGCCAGTGGCTCGTGGTCGATCAGGGCTTCGGCGCGGCTCACAATCGACTCCTTGGCGGCGATATTGCGTTCACGCTCGCTGTCCAGCTGCTGGTCGATCTGCTTGAGCAGCTGGTCGAAGCGTTTCTGCAGTGGCCGGTTGGCACGCAGGTCCACGGGTTTGGCTTCCCGCCATTCCATGCGGGCCTGGCGGTGGATCTTCTCCACCCCTTTCCAGTCGCACTGCTGCCAGTCGGCGTTGTCCACAAAGGTCTGCAGCTGCTCGCAGATGGCTTCCCGTTGAGACAGGTTGGCGTGTTTGAGTTCATCCCGGGCGGCAAAATAGTCTTTGCAGGGGGCAAAGGCTTCATCGGCGGCCTGCTTGAACTGCTGCCACAGGGCCTGGTCCGGTGAGCCGCCCAGATCCCGCCAGGCCTGCTGCAGTTCCTGGATGTGGCGGGCCTTGGTCTCCGGGTCCATGTGCTGCTGTGACGCCAGATAGGCCATCTGCTCACACAGGGCTTCCTGTTTGGGCCGGGTGGCGAAGCCCTGCCAGTCGCGCAGTTCTCCCAGCTGGCGGCCCAGTGCGGTAATGCGGTCACGGTAACCATTCACAACGGCTTTCGGTGACTGGTCCCGCAGTTTCTGCAGGCGGCGGAACTGTTGCTTGGCGGGGTTGAGCTGCTTGTCCCCCAATGACTGCTCCAGCTCCCGGATGGCCTGCTCCAGGGCCTCCCTGGCCGCTTTTTGATCACTGGCGGAGGCGGTGTCTTTCTCCGGCGCTGCTGCCGGAGCGCTTTTGCCGGCTTTTTCACGGGCTTCCCGCAATACCAGCGGGGCAGCATAACGGGAAGGCCAGTCAATACGCTCCAGCAGCGGGGTGAGCTCTGCGTCCTCATCCAGTGCCTGCTGCAATGATTCCCGTTCGTTCTGCAGCCGTCGCACCGCGTCCATGTAGCGTTCGAGCTCCCCGGTCAGGCTCTCGAAGCGCTTGCCAAGGGCCGGATCCGGCGGATTGTCCCGGGTGGCTTCCTGCCAGCGGTTGTGCTGGGTTTTCAGCAGTGCGTCCAGGGCCGAGAGGCTGGGGCCGGCGGCGTCCACGGCGCCGGCGAGCTGTTCCAGGCTTTCCTGGAGCAGCGCCAGTGTGTCCTTCTGCTGTTGGCTCTGTTGCTGACGGGTCTCTTCAGCGGCTTTTTCCGCCTCCATTGCACGGGCTCTTTCGCGGCTGGTGCTCAGTGCCTGAAGGTAGCGCCGGCTTTGTTCCGTGTCGGCCTTCTCGCTCAGTGGCTGCCAGCGTTTCTCCAGTGTCTGCAGCCGTGCCTGGTAGAGCTTGAGGTCCTCGCTGTTGGCCAGTGTCTCCATCTGGCCGATCAGCTCCTGAAGGGCTTTCTGGCGGTTGGCTTCCTCGGCGGCGGCCTCACGCAGCGTTTTCAGTTTCTGGCGTGCGGCCTGGAAAGCCCCCTTGTCACGCCCCTTCAGGGCCTTGACCACCCGTTGCAGTGCCTGCTCTTCCTGCAGCTGCTCAACGCCTTTCAGCCGGTCGGCGGCGGTGGCGCCATTGATGGCCAGCAGCTCCGGGGTGTCCGTGGGCCTGGGGGGCGCTGTGGGGGAGGGGTCAGAGGCCGTGCCGGAGCGGTGTCTGGCGCTGTCGGCGCTGTCCTTCTGGCGGTTATATGGTGACTGTGGCTTGCGGGGGGCGAAGAATTGTTTTAGAAACCCGGCCATTGCTGATTGTCCTGTCTGTCTGGAAGCCGAACCGGTGGCGTTAAGCGCCGGCAATATGGCATAAACGGTGCGTTGGTAAATTAACACAGTCTCCCGGTGGCGCCCACCCGGGCGACGCCAGAGGATCGGGAGCCGATTAGTGTCTGACCACGACCATCATGATACCCCGCCGGAAAAGGAAGAAGACCCCGCAGAGATCGAGGCGAGGGCGCTGAAGTTGCTGACCCGGCGCGAGCACAGCCGCCAGGAGCTGTACTTCAAACTGATCCAGAGGCAGTTTTCCAGCGGGGCCATTGAGACGGTGCTGAACCGGCTGGAGGATCAGGGTTGGCTGGATGATGAGCGGTTCGCCCAGGTGTTTGTCCGCCATCGTGTGGAGCAGGGCTACGGGCCGCTGCGGATTCTGGCAGACCTTCAGCAGAAGGGGGTTCACTGGCAGCCGGAGGCGCTCTCTGAGGTGACATCAGAGCAGTGGCTGGAGCAGGCCCGGGCCCAGAGGCAGCGGCGCTTTTCCCCACGGGGACCGCTGTCCTGGCAGGAACAGGGGCGTCAGGGGCGTTTTCTGTCCCGCCGGGGTTTTACCCGGGAGCAGGTGGAAGCCGTGCTGAATGAGGGGGCAGGGGACGGGCCGTAAGGCACCCGGGCCCCGGGGTTACAGGGCCCAGGGCAGAGTCCGGATCTGTGAGTCGGGGTTTTCACTGGCGTTCTCATGCAGCTGCAGCGGTTCTAGGGGAGGCTCCTGCTGTTTTTCCAGAGGCGACTCCATGTCCACGTCGGCCATGTCCTGATCCTCCCTGTCCGGGTACATCCAGGTCAGCACATCGTAATAGCGGCGGATGTTCTGCACGTAGATGACCGGCTCCCAGCCCCTGGCGTAGCCATAACGGGTCTGGGTGTACCACTTCTTCTGGGCAAGCAGCGGCAGGTGTTCCTTGACGTCCATCCATTTGTCCGGGTCTTCCCCATGGCGCTGGGTCAGTACCCGTGCGTCCTCCATGTGGCCGAACCCCACGTTGTAGGCGGCCAGTGCCAGCCAGGTCCGGTCGGGGTCCTTGATGCGCTCAGGCAGGCGGTTTTTCATGCGCCGGAAGTAGCGGGTGCCTCCCCAGATGCTGGAGGCCGGGTCCACCCGGTCCTTGACCCCCATCTGTCTGGCGGTGGGAAGGGTCAGCATCATGAGGCCCCGCACCCCGGTGGGGGAGACGGCACTGGGGTTCCAGTGGGACTCCTGGTAGCCGATGGCGGCGACCAGGCGCCAGTCCAGGTCGTACTCTTCCGCTGCTTTCTGAAACAGGGTGCGATAGCGTGGCAGCCGGTTTTCCAGGTGTTTGACAAAGGTTTTCGCACCCACATAGTCGAGCCGGTCCAGATGGCCGTAATAGCGTTCCACCAGCTGGTCAAAGGTGCCGTTTTCACGGATCCGGTGATGAAACTCCCTGGCCTCCTGAAGCAGTCCTTCATTGTCTGCTTCCGCCGGGAACAGCCAGGCCACCGGCATCTCGCTGTCCAGTGGGAAGGCTTCCCGCACCTTTGGAAAGTAAACCTTGTTGATGGCCAGCTGGTTCGAATCGACGATGGCGATATCCAGTGACCCTTCATTGACCCGGTGCATCAGCTCGGCGGAGTCGATATCCGCCCTGGCCTGCCACTCCAGACCCGGCAGGCTCTCGCTCAGGGTCTGCAGGCGGTAGTGGTGATGGCTGTCGCGGATCACAGTGATGGAGCGCCCGACCAGATCCTGTGGCGTCTGGGGGCGTTCGTTGTCGCCGTGATAGATCACCACCGGGCGGGTTCGCAGGAAATGGGGGCCTACCTTATATCGGCTGCGCAAATCCTGGTTGATGGGCAGTCCGGCGGCGGCCAGGTGGGTATGGTTGCGGTCCAGCCTCTGGAAAAGCTCGCCCAGATCCTGGACCACCTCCAGGCGCAGCTCAACACCCAAGTGTCGGGCAAAGCGCCTGGCCAACTCGTATTCCAGCCCGGCCTCCTGCCCCCGCTCCTGGTAATAGATGCCCGGGGCGGTCAGGGTAACCACATGGAGCACCTGCTCCTGCTCAATCCGTTCCAGGGTGGTGGGGGGGGAGCAGGCGCTGAGCAGAGTCAGTGCGGCCAGCAGCAGTGACGGGAGCAGGGCACGGCGGTGATGGCTCAGAAAATATCCCGGCAACCCCGTTAGCGGCAGCCCGACGACACTGGCTGCCGTCCTGATGGTTGCGGCGTTGTGCGCTCCTGGCATCTTGTGGTTCTTGATGGACAACTCTCCCAAAACACGGCCTTGCCAAAACCGGTGCCACGGCCGTTAGGGGCCGGCCACCGGTCGGCGTTACCTATGGGTGGATGATCCACTGACCCGGCGTGTCAGTCAATTGTCACGGCGGGCAGGCACGCCGGGTGGCAACTCGGCTGCGCTAAATCTGTTTTCGCCCGGGGCTTTCCAGTATCATACGCACTCTCAAAAATCCCCGATCATCCTGCCGTTTACTGTGAGGCCCGTGATTATCATGCTGGAACTGCGTGGCGCCCCTGCCCTGTCATCCTTTCGTGCCGAGAACCTGCTGGCTCAGGCCCGGGAAAGGGTGCCGACTGTGGCCTCGATCTATGCCGAATTCATGCATTTTGTGGCCACTGATGAGGCTCTCAGCGAGTCTCAGCTGAATGTGCTCAATCGTCTTCTCTGTTATGGCCCGAGGGTATCGGTGGAGCCTGCCGACGGGGTGCTTTTTCTGGTGATTCCCCGTCCCGGCACCATTTCCCCCTGGTCCAGCAAGGCCACGGACATTGCCGGCAACTGCGGCCTGCGGCAGATCAAGCGTATCGAGCGGGGCGTGGCCTATTATGTGCGCACCTCTTCACGACTGACGCCACGACAGCGTGAGAGCCTGGCCGAGTTGCTGCACGACCGCATGACAGAGCGGGTGTTTCACGAAATGGCCGCGGCGGAGCTGCTGTTTGGTGATGAGGAGCCCCGGCCACTGACACGCGTTCCGCTCCAGGAGGGAGGGCGCGAGGCGCTGGTCAGGGCCAATGGCGAACTGGGACTGGCACTGGCGGAGGATGAGATCGATTATCTGGTGACCTCCTTTGCGGGCCTCGGCCGCGACCCCACGGATGTGGAGTTGATGATGTTTGCCCAGGCCAACTCCGAGCACTGCCGGCACAAGATCTTCAATGCCTCCTGGGATCTGGACGGTGAGGCCAAGGACAAGTCCCTGTTTGCCATGATCCGCAACACCAATGAGATCAGTGGCCAGGGCGTGCTGTCCGCTTATAGCGATAATGCCGCTGTACTGGAAGGCAGTCAGGGGCAGCGCTTTTATCCCGACCCGGCATCCCAGCGCTATGTTTACCGGGATGAGCCGATCCATATTCTGATCAAGGTGGAAACCCACAACCACCCCACCGCCATTTCTCCCCATGCCGGCTCCGCCACGGGCGCCGGCGGCGAGATCCGCGATGAGGGAGCCACCGGCAAGGGGGGCAAGCCCAAGGCCGGCCTCACGGGCTTTACCGTTTCCAACCTCCGGCTGCCGGGCTTTATCCGCCCCTGGGAGGGGATTGAGAGTCGCCCCGAGCGTCTCGCCAGCCCCCTGAAAATCATGCTGGACGGCCCCATTGGCGGTGCCGCTTTCAATAATGAGTTTGGCCGCCCCAATCTCAGTGGCTATTTCCGGACCTTTGAGCAGAGCGTGCCGGGGCCGGCCGGGGAAGAGGTGCGTGGCTACCACAAGCCGATCATGATTGCCGGCGGCATGGGCAATATCCGCGAGGAGCATGTGGACAAGGGGGGAATCGCCCCGGGTGCCCGGCTGATTGTCTTGGGCGGCCCGGCCATGCTGATCGGTCTCGGCGGGGGTGCCGCCTCCTCCATGGACTCCGGCGCCAGCGCCGAAGACCTGGATTTTGCCTCGGTCCAGCGCGGCAACCCGGAAATGGAGCGCCGCTGCCAGGAGGTAATTGACCGCTGCTGGCAGTTGGGTGATGCCAACCCCATTGCCTTTATTCACGATGTGGGTGCCGGTGGCCTGTCCAATGCCCTGCCTGAGCTGGTCAAGGACGGCGGTCGTGGCGGACGCTTCGAGTTGCGTGATGTGCCCAATGACGAACCGGGCATGTCGCCGGCGGAAATCTGGTGCAACGAATCCCAGGAGCGTTACGTGCTGGCGGTGTCGCCGGAGAACATGAGCCGTTTTGACGCCATCTGCCGCCGCGAGCGCTGCCCTTACGCGGATGTGGGTGAAGCCCTGGAAAAGCCGGACCTGTCGGTGCAGGACAGCTATTTCAACAATGCCCCGGTGGATCTGCCCATGCAGGTCCTGTTTGGCAAGCCCCCGAAGATGCACCGCAGTGCCGAGACCGCCCACTTCACCAAGCCGGTATTCGACTCCCGCGGCATTGATATCAGTGAGGCTGCCGACCGGGTGCTGCAGTTTCCGGCCGTGGCCGGCAAGGGCTTTCTGATCACCATCGGCGACCGTTCCATTACCGGCATGGTGGCACGGGACCAGATGGTGGGCCCCTGGCAGGTGCCGGTGGCGGATGTGGCCGTGACCACCTCGTCCTTTCAGGGGTACACCGGTGAGGCCATGGCCATGGGTGAGCGGACTCCGCTGGCCTGCATCAATGCCCCGGCCTCCGGGCGCATGGCAGTGGGTGAGGTGGTGACCAATATGGCCGCCGCGGCCATCGATCGCCTCTCGGATATTCGCCTGTCCGCGAACTGGATGGCCCCGGCCGGGCATCCCGGTGAGGACGCCAACCTCTATGCCACGGTCAAGGCGGTGGGCATGGAGCTGTGTCCCGCCCTGGGCATCAGCATTCCCGTGGGCAAGGATTCCATGTCCATGAAGACGGTGTGGGAAGAGGACAACCAGCAAAAGTCCGTGACATCGCCACTGTCGCTGATCATCAGCGGCTTTGCCCCGGTCAGCGATGTCCGTCGCACTCTGACGCCACAGTTGCGGACGGATTGTGGCGAGACGGACCTGATACTGGTGGATCTGGGGGCCGGCCGTAATCGACTGGGTGGTTCCGCACTGGCCCAGGTGTACCAGTCCATGGGGGCGGTGGCGCCGGACCTGGAGGACCCGGAAGACCTCAAGGCCTTTTTTGCCGTTATCCAGGGACTCAACCGGGACAATCGCCTGCTGGCTTACCACGACCGCTCTGACGGTGGCCTCTTTACCACCTTGTGCGAAATGGCCTTCGCGGGTCATACCGGGCTGAAGATCAACCTGGATGGACTGGCGGAAGAGGCCAGCCAGCTGCCCCGTGAGCTGTTCAATGAAGAGCTGGGTGCCGTGATTCAGGTTCGCCGCCAGGAAACCGCCGCCATTCTGCAGCAGTTTTCCGGCGCCGGCCTGGGGGATCAGGTGTCCGTGATCGGCACCCCCGGTGACGATGACAGGATCACCTTCACCCTGCAGGGGGAGCCGGTGCTGTCACGGACACGCACCTATTACCACCAGCTGTGGGCTGAAACCAGCTATCGCATCCAGGCACTGCGTGATAATGCCGCCTGTGCGGAAGAGGAATTCCATGGTCTGGCCCGTGAGGACGATCCCGGCCTGAACGCCCAGCTGACATTCGACCCCCAGGACAATATCGCCGCACCCATGATCAACACCGGTGTGCGCCCGCGCATTGCCGTTCTCAGGGAGCAGGGCGTGAATGGCCAGCTGGAAATGGCCGCGGCCTTTGACCAGGCCGGCTTTGACAGTGTGGATGTGCACATGAGCGATGTGCTTTCGGGGCGCGTCACACTGGACGATTTCCAGTCTCTGGTGGCCTGTGGCGGCTTCTCCTACGGCGATGTGCTGGGGGCCGGTGAGGGCTGGGCCAAGTCCATCCTGTTCAACAGCCGGGGGCGTGACCAGTTTGCGGCCTTCTTTGAGCGGGAGGATGTGCTGGCTCTGGGGGTCTGTAATGGCTGCCAGATGCTGTCCAACCTGCGTGAGCTGATCCCCGGGTCCGAGCACTGGCCGCACTTTGTCCGCAACCGCTCCGAGCAGTTCGAGGCCCGACAGGTGATGGTGGAGGTGATGCCCTCCCGTTCCGTGCTGATGCGGGGCATGGAGGGCTCCAGGCTGCCCATCGCCGTTGCCCACGGTGAAGGTCTTGCGCAATTCCGCGACAGCAAACAGCAGAGTGCCCTGGTGGCGGCCGATCAGCTGGCACTGCGCTACATCGACAATGCCGGTGGCGCCACGGAAACCTACCCGGCCAATCCCAATGGCTCCCCCGGTGGAATGACGGGGCTGTGCAATGCCGATGGCCGTGTCACCCTGATGATGCCTCACCCGGAGCGGGTTTTCCGCACGGTGCAGAATTCCTGGCACCCACCGGAGTGGCAGGAAGAGGGCGCCTGGCTGAGATTGTTCCGCAATGCCCGTTACTGGCTCGGTTGATCAGGCGGTTGGTTTGTTAATCATTTCGGGTCGCCCTTACATTCTGTTACTCCCCGTAACCGATGTCAGTGGCGACGGACGCTGACTTGTCACCCCCTGAAACACTCTTCACTGTGCCCCTGGTTTCTGGCAAGAAACTGACGAAAAAAATGACCCTCCTGTGCTGAAAATTGACGCCGTCAAGCCTTGACAGTAGATTTTTATGCACATTTTTTTTGCCCTTCCGCTGCCCCTATTAACTCAGAACCAGGGTGGTAGCAAGCGTTTTTATATTTTTGTAAGTTACTGTTTTTGCTTGATAAAAATAGCTGGTGAAAAAGACGCCAATTTGACCGGAACCCTGTAATCAAGCCGCTCCGGGGCGTCTTCCCAAAAACTGTTCACAGAGATATCCACAGAAAATGTGGGTAACTTATAATGCCCGGATCCGGGGCTTCTTTGCAGGGATCTCTGCCCTGCTGAAGGGCCCCGAATGAAGCCATCTGCAAGGGAGGTCAAGGCCATGTTCAAGCTTTGTTATTTTGTGCCGGAAGATTACGCCGAGGTCACAAAAACGGCGATTTTTGCCGCCGGCGGTGGAAAGATTGGCGATTACGACTGTTGTGCCTGGCAGACAGTGGGCCAGGGGCAGTTCCGGCCGCTGGAGGGCAGCCAGCCCTTTCTGGGGCAGCAGGGGGCTGTGGAGCGGGTCACGGAGTGTCGTGTGGAGATGGTCTGCCAGAACAACCTGATCCGACCGGCACTGGCGGCACTGAAACACTCCCACCCTTATGAAGAGCCGGCCTATGAAGTTTACCGTCTGGAGGATTTCTAGGGAGCTTGCGGTCGGGGGGTGGCCGGCCGGGCATGTCCCGGGATTTCAGTCTCGGGTCTGCCAGGGCATCCTGCACGGCCTGGTGCTAATCGGTGCTTTTTAGCGGCCGGCGAATGTCTTCCACCATCAGCGTGAAGTGGTTATTGCGCCGCTCACGGAAATAATGTTGCAGGGCGTCCTGGATGGTGGGGAAGGCCAGTTGATCCCAGGGGATGTCCTCTTCCCGGAACAGGGCCACTTCCAGTGACTCTTCACCGGCGCTGAAACGGCCATCCACCAGGCTGGCCCGGAAATACATGTGCACCTGATCGATATGGGGGACACTCATCACGCAATAAAGCCCGTCGATGTCCACCCGGGCCTGGGCCTCCTCCCAGGTTTCCCGCAGCGCCGCCTCCATGGTGGTTTCGGTGTTTTCCATATAGCCGGCCGGCAGTGTCCAGTAACCGTGGCGGGGGGCAATGGCCCTGCGGCACAGCAGCACCTTGTCCTCCCAGACCGGAATGGTGCCGGCCACAATGCGCGGGTTGGAATAGTGGATGGTTCCGCAGCCAGGGCAGATGTGCCGGTGGCGGTTATCCCCCTCCGGAATGCGCTGTACCACAGCCGTGCCGCAATGACTGCAAAAATTCATGTGCTACCTCTTGTGAGCCCTGGTTCATCAACCCTGCTGATTATACTGTGTCCGATGCTGTGGCTGTCTATGCCCGGGCCCCAGAGGCCGGACCCTGTCCGGGACCTGTTGCCTTCAAAAGCGCCATTGGGGCGGGTTTTTCATGGTTCATTGGTTTTACGGGCTGTGATACCTTCACAGATCCCTATGTGCCAGGAATTCCCGTGTGATTGATCGAATGCGCCAGAAGCTTGCCGGCTACCAGCCCCGAAAGCTGACCGTGGATTATCCGGAAGCGGGCATTCTGGTGCCCGTGACCCACGACAGGGAGCCGGAGATCGTACTGACCCAGCGCGCTTCCGGCATGAGCACCCACAGTGGCCAGGTGGCCTTTCCCGGGGGTATGCGTGAACCGGAAGACCCCACGATACTGCACACGGCCCTGAGGGAGACGGAAGAGGAGATCGGTCTGGGCTCGGGCAAGGTGGAGGTCATCGGTCCCCTCTCACAGGTGGTTTCTCTGCACGGCATTCTGGTTTCACCCTTTGCCGGTGTGATTCCCGCAGACAGTGAGTTTGTGCCGGAAGAGAAAGAGCTGGATGCCATCTTCCGTGTACCGGTGTCGTTCTTCCTGGAAGACCGCCGTTTCCGCACGGATAACATCAAAATCGGAGACCAGCAGCTGTATATTCCCTGTTACCAGTGGCAATCCTATGAGATCTGGGGGCTTTCTGCGGCCGTACTGGTGGACTTTCTCAACGAGGCCTACGACGCGGGAATTGACCTGACACGGCCTGATCCGAGAGGCTGAGCCATTAACCCCATCATTCACAAGAACGAGTGAGAACAAGACCATGATCTATGACCTTCAGGACAGACAGGCCGAGCTGAGAGGCGGCGGTCACTTTATCGCCGGCAATGCCACCGTCATTGGTTCCGTGGTGCTGGAAGACAAGGTCAGCGTCTGGTTCAACGCCGTGATCCGTGGCGACAACGACCTGATTACACTGGGCCCGGAGAGCAACATCCAGGATGGCGCCGTTCTGCACACGGACCCGGGCATCAAGCTGACACTGGGGCGCGGTGTGACCGTAGGGCACCAGGCCATGCTGCATGGCTGTACCGTGGGGGACTACTCCCTGATTGGTATCAACGCGGTGATTCTCAATGGCGCGAAAATCGGCAAGCACTGCCTGATTGGTGCCAACACCCTGATTCCGGAAGGCATGGAAGTGCCCGATGGCAGCATGGTGGTGGGCTCCCCCGGCAAGATCAAAAAAGAGCTCAATGAACAACAGCACAAGATGCTCGAGCTCAGTGCCCAGCACTATGTGCAGAATGCCGAGCGTTACAGCCATCACCTGAAGGTGAGCCAGGTGGGGGCGCCGGAGTGACTGAGAGCGCCTCTTCCCCGGGCCAGGCACTGGCCTCTCCCTGCATCAGTGTCTGCGCGCTGGATGAAAACGACCTCTGCATCGGCTGTCAGCGCAGTGTTGAGGAAATCACCCGCTGGTCCTCCATGAGCGCCGCGGAAAAACGGCAAGTGCTGGTCCGGGTGGCTGAGCGGGAACAGCAGATGATCATAGGGGGTCGGTCATGAGTGAGTGGAGTCTGCAATCGCCTCAGCTGGGCACCCCTCTCAGCGAGGGCGCCACACGCGTTCTGCTGTGTGGCTGTGGTGAGCTGGGTAAAGAGGTGGTGATTGAGCTGCAGCGTCTGGGGGTGGAAGTGATCGCCGTGGACCGCTACGCCGACGCCCCGGCCATGCAGGTGGCCCATCGCAATCACGTGGTGAACATGCTGGATGGCGAGGCCCTCAGCGCCGTGATCCG
This sequence comes from Oleiphilaceae bacterium, assembly GCA_033721915.1. Lineage (GTDB taxonomy): Bacteria > Pseudomonadota > Gammaproteobacteria > Pseudomonadales > Oleiphilaceae > REBR01. Next base: position 1,451 of record JAWWAC010000043.1, on the reverse strand, counting down.
CCAGGAGCGTCCTCACCTGGTGGTGCCTGAAATCGAGGCCATAGCCACACAGGCCCTGGTGGCGCTGGAGAAAGAAGGCTTCAACATCGTGCCCACGGCCAGGGCCACCCGACTGACCATGGACCGCGAAGGCATTCGTCGCCTGGCGGCGGAAGAGCTGGGGCTGCCCACTTCACCTTATGCCTTTGTCTCTACGGAAGCGGATTATCGCCAGGCGGTGGAAGAGGTGGGACTTCCCTGTGTGGTCAAGCCGGTCATGAGTTCTTCCGGAAAGGGACAGAGCCTGATCCGGGAGGAGGGGGAGATGGACGCCGCCTGGCGCTATGCCCAGGAAGGTGGCCGTGCCGGCGGTGGCCGTGTGATCGTGGAGGGATTTGTCCCCTTTGACTATGAAATCACGCTGCTCACCATTCAGCATGCCGGTGGTACCAGCTTTTGCGAGCCCATCGGTCATCGCCAGGAAGATGGCGATTACCGGGAGTCCTGGCAGCCTCACGCCATGTCCGAAAAAGCGCTGGAACAAGCACGGGAGATCGCTGCCAGAGTAACAGCGGCATTGGGAGGTTTTGGCCTCTTTGGTGTGGAGCTTTTTGTCCGGGGGGATGAGGTGCTCTTCAGTGAGGTCTCCCCAAGGCCTCACGATACCGGCATGGTCACCCTGATTTCCCAGGATCTCACCCAGTTTGCCCTTCACGTCAGGGCCATACTGGGGTTGCCCATACCGGCTATCCGACAGTTCGGCCCTTCAGCCTCGGCCGTGATTCTGCCAGAGGGGGAGCTGTCAGCACCCGGTTACCAGGGCCTGGCAGAGGCCCTTGCGGAACCGGATACCCAGTTGCGGCTTTTTGGCAAGCCGTCGCTGAGTGGTCGCCGACGCATGGGGGTGGCGCTGGCCCGTGGTAATGACCTGGAGCAGGCCCGCCGGAAGGCGACCAGGGCCGCCAGTGCCGTGTCCGTAACAGCCAGCGGGAAAAATTAACCGGACAGCCGTTGACGCCCCCGGAAAAAGCTGTAGAATGCGCAGTCCCTTGAGACCACACAGCAAATCGCTGAAGCCTCCGGGGGCTGTCACACCGGGCTTTGCAGGGCGATTCACGTTCCCGGGAAGCTAAAGTAAACGGTTGACTGGGAGAGGAAAAGGCGTAGAATTCGCATACTCTTGACGGCACAGCGATGCGCTGGCGCCGAGCTCTTTAACAATCAGGTCAAGTAATTGCGTGTGGGCGCTGACTGGGATGATCCGGCAACAGATCATCAAAGTTAGTAGCTCGTTGAAACAGTTGAGTGAAATACTTTGAGCAAGAACAGAGAGCTTCGGCTTTCGCTTGATTTAAACTGAAGAGTTTGATCATGGCTCAGATTGAACGCTGGCGGCAGGCCTAACACATGCAAGTCGAGCGGTAACAGGTCCTTCGGGATGCTGACGAGCGGCGGACGGGTGAGTAATACAT
>JAWWAC010000042.1:0-25533 GCA_033721915.1 Oleiphilaceae bacterium | reverse complement strand
GAGGGTCTTCTGATCACCGCCTCGGGCAGTCACTTCGATGAGATCACACCCGGGCATATGGTGGTGACGGATTTCAGCGGCCGCCATCAGGGGGCACTGAAACCCTCCAGCGAACTGTCCTTCCATGCCGCCATCTACCGGGCGCGGCCGGATGTGGGGGCGGTGGTGCATGCCCACTCCCCCTGGGCCACCACACTGGCCTGCATGCACCGCTCCATACCACCCTTCCACTACATGGTGGCGGTGGCAGGCGGCCATGATATCCCCTGTGTGCCCTACGCCACCTTTGGCAGCGAACAGCTGGGTGAGCATATTACCGAAGGGTTGCAGCACCGGGATGCCTGCCTGATGGCCAACCACGGCCTGGTGGCGGTGGGCAAGAGCGTGTCGGCGGCCATGGAGCTGGCACTGGAGGTGGAGGTACTGGCCCGCTGCTACGGACAGATACTGGGGACCGGTGAGCCCGTGCTGCTGGAGCCGGCCCAGATGGACGAGGTGATCAGCCGTTTTCACAGCTACCGTGCCCAGGCCCGCCTGAGTGACGAACTTCAGTAGTCGAGAAGCCCGGCGTGGGGCGCCATCAGGCGGCGCTTTCGTCTTCCTTTCTCTTTTTCAGGTCGGCCATATGATGCTTGGTGTAGGCCAGGAAGCGGGGTGTCAGGCCCACGTCCTCGTAGATATCAAAGCCGTCCTCGTCCACGGCCACTACCTTGTCACCCTCCACGTAGGGAAAGCTGGTCTCCAGTTCGTCCATGGCCGCCGAGAGAAGATTGCGCAGCAGTGACTCCCGGGTACGCAGAGGGTAACGCTCGGCGAGCTGCGTAAGCCGTGATTCCGCCTGATCGGACAGGGATACCGGATGCACGGTGCGGCTGAGACGTCCTCGGGCGTGTTTTTCCCAGTACTGCACCAGTTCGCGAATCTTCATTGACGCTGTCTCCTTGGATCTCCTGAGTGGCTGGTGAGCCCCTGTTTCAATGGGGGGGCTCTCACTTCAGTGTAACGGTTCTTGCGGCACAGTCGGGCCGGTTATGGTAACGGATTGTACTTATTATTCCGGCAACGGGCCCTTGGCCTGACGCCACAGTGCCTCCAGTGCCGGGAATTCCCGCTGGCGGAAACCGCCGTTGTCTTCCCCCTGGTCCCGCAGCTGCTGCTCCATGCGCCGGAAGCGTTGCTCGAACTTGCGGTTGGCCCTGCGCAGTGCCTGTTCCGGGTCCAGGTCCATGAAGCGGGCCATGTTGACGCAGACAAACAGCAGATCACCCAGCTCGTCTTCCATGGCGTCCCGGCCCCCTTCCCCGGACTGCCAGGCCTCCCTGAGTTCTTCGGTTTCCTCTTCCAGTTTAGCAAAGACGGCGCCGGTATCGGGCCAGTCAAAGCCCAGGCGTGAGGCTTTCTGCTGCAGCTTGCGGGCACGGATAAAGGCCGGCAGGCCCTGGCCGACACTGTCCAGGGCACTCACGGGAGCGTCTTCAGCGGCCACTTTGCCACCAACGGCGCTGCTCTTCTCGCCGGCCTTGATGCGCTGCCACTGGTCCAGAACGGCCGCCTGGTCCAGGCTGTGGCCCTCTTCGGGGCGGGACTCCAGTGTGCCGTCGGGAAACACGTGGGGGTGACGGCGCAGCAGCTTGCGCACGATGGCATCCACCACATGGGTGAAGTCAAAGCGCCCTTCCTCCTCCCCCAGTCGGGCGTAGAAAACCACCTGGAAGAGCAGGTCCCCCAGCTCATCCGGCAGGTGATCCAGGTCCCCCGCCTCGATGGCCTCGGCCACCTCGTAGGCCTCTTCCAGTGTGTGGGGAACGATGCTGCGGTAGTCCTGCTGAAGATCCCAGGGGCAGCCATGGTCCGGGTCACGCAGACGGGCCATCAGCTGGTTGAGATCCTCCAGGGTGTAACGGCGGCTCGGTTCAGTGGGCATGGCGACGTTTCACCTCCAGCACATTGGGCAATTGCCGTATCCGGGCCAGCAACTGTGACAGCTCGTGGATATCGCGCACCTCCAGTGTCACGGTGATCTGGGCGGTGTGGTTGTCCTCGTCACTGACACTGTTCATGGCCAGCACATTGCTCTTGCGGCTGGCCAGGATTTCCGTGATGTCACGGAGCAGACCTGAGCGGTCATAGGCGTCCACCTCCACCGTGACCGGATAGCCTTTCCGGGGTTTCTGCCCCCAGCTGACTTCCATCACCCGCATGGCCTGGTCCTCCTGCAGCTGCAGCAGGTTGATGCAGTCCTGGCGGTGTACGGTGACACCACGGCCGACCGTGACATAGCCCACGATGGGGTCCCCTGGCACCGGATTGCAGCAGCCGGCCATCTGGGTCTTGAGATTGCCCACCCCCTGAATGGTCACTTCCGGTTCCCCCTGGCTGGGGCGGGACCGTCGCCGTGGCAGCTGCAGGTCCAGTTGCCGGCTCTGGGGCTCCAGCTGCTGCTGTGCCGCGTGCACCACCTGTGAGGGCCTGAGATCACCGGCACCGACGGCGGCGAACATGTCATCGGCGCTGGGGTAGTTGACCTTGCGGGCCAGGTTCTCCAGGTTCAGCCCCCGCAGTGAGAGGCGGCCGAATTCGTCTTCCAGGACCGCGCGGCCGTCGGCAATGTTCTGGTCCCGGTCCTGCATCTTGAACCAGTGATTGACCTTGGCACGGGCCCTGGATGTCTGGATATAGCCCAGACCCGGGTTGAGCCAGTCACGGCTGGGTGCCGGGTTGTTGCCGGTGAGGATGTGCACCTGCTCACCGGTTTTCAGTGGGTAGGTCAGCGGAATGATGCGGCCGTTGACCTTGGCACCACGACAGGCATGGCCCACCTCGGTATGCACCCGATAGGCAAAATCCACCGCCGTGGCTCCCTGTGGCAGGTCCACCACATGGCCCTCCGGCGTGAACACATAGACCCGGTCCGAGCTGACATCGTTGCGCAGCTGGTCCACCAGTCCGTTCAGGTCCCCCAGCTCTTCCTGCCAGTCGATCACCTGACGCAGCCAGTTGATCTTGGCCTCGTAGCCGGCGGCGGACTTGCTCTGCCTGTCCGTCCCCTTGTAGCGCCAGTGGGCACAGACACCCAGCTCCGCATCCTCGTGCATCTGGTGGGTGCGGATCTGCACTTCCATGGTCTTGCCGTCGGGGCCGATCACCGCCGTGTGCAGTGACTGGTAGCCGTTTTCCTTGGGGTTGGCAATGTAGTCGTCGAATTCATTGGGAATGTGCCGCCACAGGCCGTGAACCACGCCGATGGCGGCGTAGCAGTCACGCACTTCCGGCACCAGCACCCGCACGGCACGCACATCGTAAACCTGTGAGAAGTCGATACCCTTGCGGCGCATTTTGCGCCAGATGCTGTAGATGTGCTTGGCACGGCCGGCCACATCCGCCTCGATGCCGGACCCGGACAGGGCATCACGCAGGCTGGCCACCACCTTGCGCACATAGGCGTCACGGTCCAGGCGTTTCTCGTCCAGCAGCTTGGCGATTTTCTTGTAGGCGGACTCGTGCAGGTAGCGAAAGGACAGGTCCTCCAGCTCCCACTTGATATGGCCGATGCCCAGGCGGTGGGCCAGGGGCGCGTAGATGTCGAACACCTCACGGGCCACCCGCAGGCGTTTTTCCGCGGGGGCGTCCTTCACGGCGCGAATGGCACAGGTACGCTCCGCCAGCTTGATCAGGGCCACCCGCACGTCGTCCACCATGGTCACCAGCATGCGCCGGACATTGTCGATCTGGCCCTGACTCTGGCCCAGCACATTGCCCTTGAGGGGGTGGTGGATGGTGGTGATCAGTGCCATCTGCTGGACACCGTCGATCAGCCTGGCGATATTGCTGCCAAAGCCCTGCTCGATTTCCATCAGACTGATGCGCTCTTCCCGCACCGCCCGGTAGAGCACCGCCGCCACCAGGCTTTCCTGATCCAGGTGCAGCCCGGCCAGTATCTGGGCCATTTCCAGGCCGGTGGCGAAACTGCTGGCGCCGGGGGCCCACTGCCGGTCTTCCCGCACCGCCCGCTCGTCGATCACCTGGCTGAGTCGGCAGGCTTCTTCCAGCTGGGCGACGTTCTCAAGGGGCATCTGCTCCTGCAGATGGCTCACCCAGGCACTGATGTCCACCTGGCCATTGCCATTGGCGGCGTAATCTTCCCGTACCTTGACCATAACGGCTCAATTCCATCCCTGTTTTATCGGTTTTTTCGGTGTCTGGCGCCGCGCCTGGGGGTCACGGACAAACAGGGCCATGGACTCCACATGGGTGGTATGGGGGAACATGTCCATCACACCGGCTTTCTCCAGCCGGTAGCCCCGCTGCACCAGCTCGCCGGCATCCCGTGCCAGTGTCGCCGGGTTGCAGGAGACATAGACAATGCGCTCGGCACCGGACTCGGCCATGCGCTGCACCACCTCCAGGGCACCGGAACGGGGCGGGTCGATCAGCATGCGACTGAAACCTTCACCGGCCCAGCTCTGGGCGCTGAAATCCGCCTGCAGGTCGGCGCTGTGAAAATGACAGTTGCCAATGCCATTGGTTTCGGCGTTTTCACGGCCACGCAGCACCATGGCCTCATCCCCCTCCACGGCCACCACTTCACGGGCCTGTGTGGCCATGGGCAGTGAGAAGTTGCCAAGGCCGCAGAACAGGTCCAGCACCCGGTCCCGGGGGCCGATCTGCAGCCACTCCAGTGCCTGATCCAGCATACGCCGGTTGATGGGGCCATTGACCTGTGTGAAATCCATGGGATGAAACGCCATGGTCAGACCAAAGGCGGGCAGCCGGTAATAGAGACGGTCCGGGCCGTCACCGCTGCGTGGCCAGATGCGGTGCACCGTGTCAGGCCCCTTGGGCTGGAGGTAGATCTGCAGACCGTGCTCACGGCCAAAGTCCGTGAGGCGCTGCTCGTCCCCCTCACCCAGTGGCTTCATGTGGCGGAACACCAGTGCGGCGTCGTCGTCGCCGCAGGCCACCTCGATCTGGGCGATGTCCTGGTAGACGGTCAGTGAGCCCACCAGGGCCTTGAGCCCGGTTATGCGCTCACCCACGCGGGGGTCCAGCACCACGCAACTGTCGATGGCGGTAATAAAGGGATTGCGCTTTTCACGAAAGCCCACCAGGACCTCCTCGCGCTTGTACACATAGCGCACCCCCAGGCGGGCCTTGCGGCGGTAGCCCAGTGGCTGGTCCACCATGGGCGGCACCATGACGCCGGGTTCTATCTGGCCGAAGTGGTCGAACTGCTCCCTCAGCACCGACTCCTTGAAGGCAATCTGGGCCTGCGGGTCCATATGCTGCAGGCTGCAGCCGCCACAGATATCGGCATGGGCACAGGGGGGCGTGACCCGCTCACCGGAGGGGGTGTCCGTGACCTCCAGGGTGCGCAGTGCGTCAAAGCGACGGTGCTGCTCCACATAGCGGGCACTGACGGTCTCACCGGGCAGCGCCCCGTCCACAAAAGCGGTCTTGCCCTCGATACGGGCCACACCACGGCCCTCGTGACTGAGACTCTCAATGGTGCAGCTGACCGGCTCTGACGGCAGGCGGGGTTTGCGGCGGCGTCGGCTCATGCCCTGTTCCTTACTGAAGAAATGGTCCGGTGGCGCCACCGCTGGGCCGCTCAGTCCCGGCAATGGCAAGGCCCCTAGGCGGGGAAAACACCGGTGGAGAGATAGCGATCCCCCCGGTCGCAGATAATGGCGACGATGGTGGCATTTTCAACCTGTTGTGAAATGCGCAACGCACCGGCCACACAGCCCCCGGAGGAGACACCGCAGAAGATCCCCTCACGGGCGGCCAGTGCCCGCATGGTCTCTTCCGCTTCCTGCTGGCCGATGTCCAGTGTCTGGTCCACCGCACTGGCGTCGAAAATGCTGGGCAGATAGGCCTCCGGCCAGCGGCGTATACCGGGAATGGAGGCCCCGTCCGCCGGTTGCAGGCCAATGATGCGGATGTCCGGATTCTGCTCGCGGAAATAGGCGGAGCAGCCCATGACAGTGCCGGTGGTGCCCATGGAGCAGATGAAGTGGGTCAGCTGCCCGTTGGTGTCACGCCAGATCTCCGGGGCCGTGGTGCGGTAGTGGGACAGTGGGTTGTCCTTGTTGCCGAACTGGTCCAGCACACGGCCCTTGCCCTCCCGCTCCATTTGCGCGGCCAGGTCACGGGCGCCCTCCATGCTCTGCTCGCGGGTGACGGTGATGATCTCCGCCCCGTAGGCACGCATGGAGGCGCGACGCTCTTCGCTCATGTTCTCGGGCATGATCAGCACCATGCGGTAACCCTTGATGGCCGCGGCCATGGCCAGTGCAATGCCGGTGTTGCCGCTGGTGGCCTCGATCAGTGTGTCCCCGGGGCGTATCTCGCCGCGTTTTTCCGCCTCCTGGATCATGCTGATGGCGGGCCTGTCCTTGACGGAACCGGCGGGGTTGTTGCCCTCGAGCTTCACCAGCAGGGTATTGCTGGTCTCCCCTGGCAGACGTTGCAGGCGCACCAGCGGGGTGTTGCCGACAAAATCTTCAATGGTGGGATAGGGTCCGTGTTCTGGCATGCTGGTGCCTCCCGCTGCTCAGGCGGCTCCCTTGGGCGGGAGCGGCCTGTGGTATGATGCGAATTTGCGCCGGCATTCTGCGCCCTGTGCTTCTGACAGTACAGAGCCCCTTGCCGGCGACGTATGATAACAACAAAGTGGCCCCCACGGGCAGCTCACTGAACACCGTTACGGGATCCTTGCATGCGACGCTGGGGTATTCGCAAAAAAGTCCTGCTTCAGGCCCTGCTGCCCTATACGGTCCTGCTGATCCTGGTGGGGGGATTCCTCGCCCACAGCTGGATCGACAATCGGCATCAGACACTGCAGCAACGGGGTCAGGCACTGAGCCGCCAGCTGGCCACGGCCTCGGCACAGGCACTGACCCGTGGCAGCCAGTCTGACCTCGCCGCCCTCACCCGGTCACTGATGCAGGAACAGGACGTGCAGTCCGTCACAATCTATGACGCCGGAAAACGGGAGCGGGTTCACTCCGGCTCCAGAGACACCCGGGCCCGGGAGAAACTGGCCACCGGGCAGCCACTGGAGAGTGTCCTCCAGGCAGGGTTCCTGTCCTCCGGGCAGTCCTCACTGTATGTCACACCGGTACCCCGGGGGGCCAGCGCCTCACCGGACAGTCAGGACAGCCTCCAGCCACAGGGCTGGGCGGTGGTGGAACTCTCCCATGACAGTCTGCGGCAGGGGCGCCGGCAGACGATTCGCCTCACCTCCGCAGGGGTGAGTGCGGCCATTCTGCTGAGCCTTCTGTGTGCACTGCGCCTGAGCCGTTCACTGACCGACCCCATCCGCGAGCTGACCAGGGCCACCTCGCTGCTGCGTGAAGGGCATCTTGAGACCCGCCTCAATACCCGGGGTGGCCCTGAGCTTGAGCAGCTGGAGTCCGGCCTCAATGCCATGGCGCTGGAACTGAGCCGTGCCCACAGCCAGATGCAGCAGAATGTGGACCAGGCCACTGAGGATCTGCGGGAAACCCTGGAGACCATCGAGATCCAGAACATCGAGCTGGATCTGGCCCGCAAGCAGGCACTGGAGGCCAGCCGCATCAAGTCGGAATTCCTGGCCAACATGAGCCATGAAATCCGCACTCCCCTGAACGGCATTATCGGCTTCACGGAACTGATGCTGAAAAACCCCGCCTCGCGGCAGCAACAGGACCACCTGGATACCATCCGCAAGTCCTCGGAAATCCTGCTGACCATCATCAATGACATCCTGGACTTCTCCAAGATCGAGGCGGGCAAGCTGGTGCTGGACCGGGTGCCCTTCCGGCTGCGGGATATCATCGAGGATGTGCTGGTGATGCTGGCACCGGCGGCCCACGAGAAAAACCTGGACCTGGTGTCCATGGTCTACAACGATGTGCCGGACGATCTGGTGGGGGATCCGCTGCGGGTCAAGCAGGTGATTACCAACCTGGTGAACAATGCCATCAAGTTCACCCAGACCGGTGAAGTGGTGGTACGGGCCATGCTTGATGAACTGGAGGAACCGGACGACCCGGAGGCGCCGTCCCGTGGCGGCAGTGAACCGCTGTGCCTGCGCATCAGCGTCACCGATACCGGCGTCGGGCTGTCACGGGCACAGCAGCAGTCGCTGTTCAGTGCCTTCAACCAGGCGGATGCCTCAACGGCACGCCAGTACGGTGGCACCGGTCTGGGGCTGGTGATTTCCCGTCGCCTGGTGGAGGAAATGGGCGGCGAGATCAGCCTTGAGAGCGAGCTCGGCGCAGGTTCCACCTTCTGGTTTACCCTGCTTACGGAGCAGGCCGGGGAACACACTGAGGACGACAGCGCACTGCAGGGGGAGCCGGTGCTGTATTTCGAGCAGCAGGAGGCCACCGGACTGGCCATGGAGCATCAGATGCGGTGGTGGGGCATGGCCGTTGAGCGGGAGCGGGATCCGGACCGGTTACTGCCCCGGGTGCGTCAGGCCCAGGCAGACCAGAAGGGCTTTGCCGCCGTGATACTGGGTCTTTCCCGCCACCGGCTGCGCTCGACACGCTACCGGAAGCTGGTGATGCAGCTGGAGACGGACTGCCAGTGCCGGGTTCTGGTGCTGACGCCGACTCTGCACGAGAGCCAGGACACCCTCATCCCCCTGGCCTCGGAGCACCTGTTCAAGCCGGTACGCCGTGACCGTCTCTACCGCTCGATGTACCGGCTGGTTCATGGCCACTACCCGAGAGAGTTCCGCGCCGCCGCCCCGGTTGCACCGCCACCGGAGCGGCACCCGGAGTCACTGCCACGGGTTCTGGCGGTGGACGATAATGAGGCCAACCTGAAACTGCTGGTGACACTGCTGCAGGACCTGTCACTGCCCGTTGAGAAGGCCAGCAGCGGTTACCAGGCCCTCAGCCTGCTGCAACAGGCGAGTTTCGACCTGGTCTTTATGGACGTGCAGATGCCCGGCATGGATGGCATTGCCTGCACCGGGCAGCTGCGGCAGATGGACAATGACAACCGGGGGATTCCGGTGATTGCACTCACCGCCCATGCCCTGAGTGAGGAGCAGGACAGGCTGCTGAAGTCGGGGTTTGACGGTTACCTGACCAAACCCATCAATCAGTCACTGATCCGGGATATCCTGCGCCAGAACATCGGCTTTACGGCTTTCCCGGGGGACACCCGACCGGAACCCTGGCTGGACCGGGAAAGCCGCATGCTGGAGACCTCCCGGCGCAGCACCCGTCTGGCCACGGTGGATCTGGAGGAGTCCCTGCGACTGGCCGGGGGGCGGCTGGACCTGGCGGAAGAGATGCTGGCCACGCTGCTGTCACAGCTGCCGGAGGAGGCCGACATCATCCGGGAGGCGCTGGCAAACGGCGATCATGACCGGCTGCTGGAGCGTGTTCACCGCCTGCACGGTGCCTGCCGCTATTGCGGTGTACCCACACTGCGACAGCATGCGGCAGCACTGGAGACGGCGATCAAGCGCGACCAGCCGGGGACAGCGGCCATGACCGAGTCGCTACTGGCGGCCATGGAGGCGCTGCGGCGCTGGTGTGAGCAGAACGACTGGCGCCGTGACCTGCGGGAAAACACCGGGACATGAGCCGCACCCGGACTAGGCGCCGCGCTGCTCCAGCGCCACCTGATCCAGCAGGGCCCGCATCTGCGCCACCGCCGGCTTGAGCCCCACAAAAAGGGCCCTGGCGATAATGGCGTGGCCGATATTCAGCTCGTGTATGCCCGGTATGGCGGCAATGTCACGGGTGTTGTGGTAATGCAGCCCGTGGCCGCCATTGACCCGCAGGCCCAGGCCCAGTGCCTGTGCCGTGGCCTGCTGCAGTCGCCTGAGCTGGTGATCTCGCTCCTGCGGTTGGGTGGCATTGGCGTATTCGCCGGTGTGCAGCTCGATGGTGGGGGCGCCACAGGCCACGGCGGCATCGATCTGTGCCGGGTCCGGGTCAATAAACAGGGAGACATTGCTGCCCAGGGCCGCCAGCCGGCCACAGGCCTCCTTGATGCGGGCCACTTGCGAAGCCACATCCAGCCCCCCCCTCCGTGGTCAGCTCCTCGCGCTTCTCCGGCACCAGGCAGCAGTGGGCCGGCGTGATGCGCTCGGCAAAGGTCAGCATGGACTCGGTCACCGCCATTTCCAGGTTCAGTGGGGTGTTGAGCATGTCGCGCATCCGCTCCACATCATGGCGCTGTATGTGGCGCTGGTCTTCCCGCGGGTGCACGGTGATGCCATCGGCACCGGCTTCTTCCGCCAGCAGTGCGGCCTGCACCGGATCCGGGTAGCGGGTGCCACGGGCCTGTCTGAGTGTGGCCACATGGTCCACGTTAACGCCCAGTCGGATGTAGTGACTCATGAGGTGCTCCTTGTACTCGGTCCCCATTGGGTTCTGTGGTTCAGGCTGAGGGGGATTCCCCGCAACGACGGTTAACGGAACAGTTGCCGGCTGTGCAGGGGCCGGCCCTGCAGCAGGTGGTCAATCAGCACCCGCATGACGCGCTTGGCGCAGCGCCTGACCGGGACAGAGGAAAGGTCCCCCACCGCCATGGCCAGCAGATGCTCACCGGGCAGTTGCTGGAGGCGGCAGCCGGGGCCGGGGGTCTGGCGGATGCCCTGCTCGGGGTCCAGGCAATAGCTATGGTCCGACCTGACCGGCTCGCCGGTCTCGCTCACCCGGTCCAGTGACAGACCATAACCCAGCTGGGACACCAGAGACCACTCGAAGCGCCTCAGTGGCAGCTCCAGTGCGGTGCTGTCAGGGGCCTGTGACAGCGCCTGCAGGGCCTCCATGTAGCCGGTGAAGACCACCGGGAAAGGCTCCTCCTCCGGCAGCAGTCTCTGTATCAGCTCGTTCAGGTAGAGTCCGCAGTACAGGCGGTTGCCCGTCAGTGCCGGCACCGCCGGTCCCGGGTCGGCGCCGGTCAGTGTCTTCAGGCTGCCACGGCCCAGCCAGGCCAGCTGCAGGGGGACAAAGGGCTGCAGCTGTGACTGCCAGGGCTGGTTGCGCCGTTGTGCGCCCTTGGCCACGGCACTGACACGGCCCCGGTTGAGGCTGAACAGGTCCAGCAGCAGGCTGCTCTCGCGCCAGGGCCGGCGGTGTATGACCCAGGCCGGTTCACGCTCTACCCGGGCAGACACAGCAAGGCCCTCCCACAGACCCGGCCCAGTGGCACTTAGTGGAACCCCAGGCTGTGCAGTGCCCGGTCGTCATCGGCCCAGCCGCGCTTGACCTTGACCCAGAGCTGGAGCATCACCTTGCTGTCAAACAGCGGCTCCATATCCAGCCGGGCCTCCTTGCCGATCAGCTTCAGGCGGCTGCCGTTGTCGCCGATGACAATTTTCTTCTGCCCTTCCCGCTCCACCAGGATCAGTGCATGGATGTGCAGCACCGGGCCCTCACGGCGGAAGGATTCAATCTCCACGGTCATGGAGTAAGGCAGTTCGGCCCCCAGCTGGCGGGTGATCTTCTCACGCACCAGCTCTGCGGCCAGGAAGCGCTCGCTGCGGTTGGTGAACTGCTCGTCCGGGTACTGATGCTCCGCCACGGGCAGATAATGGTTGACCCGCTCCTCCAGTGTGTCCAGATAGCGGTTGCGCAGTGCCGAGAGGGGGATGATGTCGGCAAATTCACGTTTGTGGCCCAGGAAATCCAGATGGGGCAGCAGCGCCGACTTGTCCTCCAGCAGGTCCACCTTGTTGATGGCCAGCAGCACCGGGCAGGTGAGATGGGTGAGCTTGCTCAGCACATTCTCGTCACCGTCGGTCCAGATGTCCCGGTCCACCACAAACACCACCAGGTCCACATCCCGCAGGGCGCCGGTGGCGGCCTTGTTCATATAGCGGTTCAGGGCCCTGGGCTCTTCCCGGTGCATGCCGGGGGTGTCCACGTAAATGGCCTGACGGTAGTCCACCGTCTTGATGCCAATGATCTGGTGACGGGTGGTCTGTGGCTTGCGCGAGGTAATGCTCAGCTTCTGGCCGAGTATGTGGTTCAGCAGCGTGGACTTGCCCACATTGGGCCGTCCCACAATGGCCACCAGGCCGCAGCGGGGCTGGTCAGAGGCTGTTTCCGTCGGGTTTGTACCCTGTGATTCGTCGCTCATGAGGGACTGCGCTCCACACCCAGTGCGTCCAGTGCCACCGCGGCCGCATCCTGCTCGGCAATGCGGCGGCTGCTGCCGGTGCCACGGGTGGCCTTCTCCAGTACCGGCACATGACAGGCCACGTAAAATGTCTGCTGATGGGCCTCGCCGCGCACGTCCACCACCTCGTAACGGGGCAGCTCCTGCTGGCGGGACTGGAGGTACTCCTGCAGGCGGGTCTTGGCGTCTTTCTGTGTGTCCTGCAGGCTGAGTCGCTCCAGCCGGGGTGAAAACCAGGCCAGTATGCGCTCGCGGCTGGCATCAAAGCCGCTGTCGAGATAGATGGCGCCGATAATGGACTCCACCGCATCCGCCAGTATGGACTCGCGCCGGAATCCGCCGCTTTTCAGCTCACCGGAGCCCAGCAGAAGGTGCTCCCCCAGGTCAAATTCCAGGGCGATTTCCGCCAGTGTCACCCCCTTGACCATGCGCGCCCTGAGGCGGCTGAGCTGCCCTTCCCGCGCGGCGGGGAAATGGTGGTACAGATACTGGGCGATGACCATGTTGAGAATGGCATCCCCCAGAAATTCCAGGCGCTCGTTGTTCTGGCTGCCATGGCTGCGGTGGGTCATGGCCAGCCGCAGATGGGCCGTATCAGTGAAGCGGTAGCCGATGCGCCGCTGAAGGGCATCCATTTTTTCGGATTCTGTCACTCTGCCCTCAACTCGTAATTGTGCCGGAAGGACATCACCGCATCGATGTTGCCAACCAGCGGTGAGCGTACCTCGTACTGCAGATCCACCACAAAGAGGCCGTCCCTGCGGGTCACCGACAACTGATCACGGCCGAACATGTCCAGCCCGTTCTGGGACTGGCGGCGCTTGACCAGCTCATGGAATTCACGGGTGCTGGCACCAATGAGCTGCTCGCTCTCCTCCAGTGAATGGAACATGCGCTTGACGGCGTAGTCGTCAATAAACGCCGGCACAATGCGCACAATCACCGTGACGGCCATCAGCAGCAGAAAAACCGCCAGCAGAAATCCCAAAAGCGACACGCCCTGTTGCTGTTTCATGGTTCAGTCCTCTTGATACGGCGGTTTAATCAATGGTGCCGACCCGGTGGAAGCGGGGGAGACTGGTCAGTGACTCCCAGTGCATCCAGATGGCAAAGGCCCGGCCCACCACATGATCGTCCGGCACCATGCCCCAGTAGCGGCTGTCACGGCTGTTGTCCCGGTTGTCACCGAGCACGAAATAATGCCCTTCCGGCACCTGCCACTCCCCTTCCGCCTGCCGGTCGTGGCGGTTGCGGGTGAGGAATATCTGGTGGTCCGTCTCGGCGAGACTCTCCGCCAGCAGGTCCACGGAGGAAAGCCGGGCAATCAGCGCCTGGGGGACCGGCTCGCCATTGATGAAGAGTTTCTTGTCATCATAGCGCACCCGGTCACCCGGCAGGCCCACCACCCGTTTAATGTAGTTGATGGAGGGGTCCACCGGAAACTTGAACACCATGATATCCCCCCGCTCGGGCTCACCCAGCTCCAGGAACTTGTAATCCACCACCGGCAGGCGCAATCCGTAACTGAACTTGTTGACCAGGATAAAATCCCCCACCTCCAGCGTGGGCAGCATGGAGCCGGAGGGAATCTGGAAGGGCTCCACCAGGAAGGAGCGCAGCACCAGCACGATGGCCAGTATGGGAAAGAAAGAGCGGCTGATCTCCGACAGCCAGGGCTCGTCCGGATCCTCTTCCTTCGCCTCGGGCCCCTGGCCCTGTGCCTCATAGCGGGCCAGACGGCGTGGACGCAGAAACCGGGCATCCAGCAGCCACACCAGGCCGCTGACGGCGGTCAGCACCACCAGTAACAGGGGAAAATTGATGTTCATCTGTAATCCTATTCGTCAACCCGGAGAACGGCCAGGAAGGCCTCCTGTGGCACCTCCACATTGCCCACCTGCTTCATGCGCTTCTTGCCTTCCTTCTGTTTCTGCAACAGTTTCTTCTTGCGGCTGACATCGCCGCCATAGCATTTGGCGGTGACATTCTTGCGCAGTGCCTTGACCGTCTGGCGGGCAATCACCTGGTTGCCAATGGCCGCCTGCAGGGCCACGTCGAACATCTGCCTGGGGATCAGCTCGCGCATCTTTTCCAGAATCACCCGTCCGCGGCTGAAGGCGTGCTCCTTGTGCACGATCAGCGCCAGAGAGTCCACCCGGTCACCGTTGATCAGTATATCCAGGCGCACCAGCTTGGCCGGCTCAAAGCGCTTGAACTGGTAGTCCAGTGAGGCAAAGCCCCGGCTGACGCTCTTGAGCTTGTCGAAGAAGTCCAGCACCACCTCCCCCATGGGCAGCTCGTAGGTCAGCTGCACCTGTGAAGCCAGGAAGTGCATCTCGGTCTGGCGCCCCCGGCGCTCTTCGCACAGCTTGATGACATTGCCCAGGTGCTCCTGTGGCACCAGTATGCTGGCCTCCACGATGGGCTCGCGCATCTCCTCGATGCTGCCCAGCTCCGGCAGCCTGGAGGGGTTCTCCACGTAGCGCACCTCGCCATCCACCATGAGCACTTCATAGACCACGGTGGGAGCGGTGGTGATCAGGTCAATGTTGTATTCCCGCTCCAGTCGCTCCTGAATGATCTCCATATGCAGCATGCCGAGAAAGCCGCAGCGGAAACCGAATCCCAGTGCGTCGGAGTTCTCCGGCTCGAAGAACAGTGAGGCGTCGTTGAGGGTCAGTTTCTCGAGGGCATCCCGGAAGGCGTTGTAGTCCTCGGCGCTGATGGGGAAAAGCCCGGCATAGACCTGTGGCTTGACCCGCTTGAAGCCCGACAGCTGGGCCACATCCGGTGTGTGGGCGTGGGTCAGTGTGTCACCCACCGGAGCGCCGGTGATGTCCTTGATGCCGGAGACAATAAAGCCCACTTCACCGGCCCTGAGTTCCGGAATGGTGGTGGGCTTGGGGTTGAAGTAACCCACCTTGTCAATGACGTGGCTGCGACCGGTGGATTTCACCAGCATCTTCTCGCCCTTGCGCACCGTGCCGTGCATCACCCGCACCAGCGAGACCACGCCCAGGTAATTGTCGAACCAGGAGTCGATGATCAGTGCCTGCAGGGGGTCGTCCACATTGCCTTCCGGTGGCGGTATGACCCGGATCAGCTCTTCCAGTACATCCTCCACCCCCTGGCCACTCTTGGCGCTGCAGGGGACGGCGCCACTGGCATCGATGCCGATGATGTCCTCGATCTCCGCCTTGACCTTGTCCGGATCCGCCTGGGGCAGGTCCATCTTGTTGAGCACCGGCAACACCGTCAGGCCCTGCTCCAGGGCGGTGTAGCAGTTGGCCACGGACTGGGCCTCCACGCCCTGGCCCGCGTCCACCACCAGCAGGGCCCCTTCACAGGCTTTCAGTGAGCGGGACACCTCGTAGGAGAAGTCCACGTGCCCCGGCGTGTCGATAAAGTTCAGCTCGTACTCACGGCCGTCACGGGACTGGTACTTGAGAGTCACGCTCTGGGCCTTGATGGTAATGCCCCGCTCCCGCTCCAGGTCCATGGAGTCCAGAACCTGCTCGGCCATCTCCCGGTCCTGCAGCCCACCGCAGACCTGGATAAATCGGTCCGCCAGTGTGGATTTGCCGTGGTCGATATGGGCGATGATGGAGAAATTACGGATATGGCTGAGATCACTCACGTATGTTCAAGACCTGCTGTTGCCGGTAAATGGAAGTCTGTCACCACTGGGCTCGCCGCAGCGACGTCAGGCAATGGGGCCCGCGGGGATCTGACAGAGCGGTGATTTTACCGGAGAGGGGAAGGAATGACCATGTCGGCGATACGACGGGGCCCATTAGTGGCCCTCCTGAGGGTCTTTCGGAGGGACCCCGCCGTTGCGGCGGGGCCTTTCAGTGGGTCAGTGTCACTCCTTGGGCATGCGCAGCAGAATAATCCGCGCCTGGCCCTGGCGGAACACCCGGGTGAGAACCGACTCGCCCGGCTCCATGGACGCCACCACCTCGCGGAACGCCTCTGG
Source organism: Oleiphilaceae bacterium (assembly GCA_033721915.1). GTDB lineage: Bacteria > Pseudomonadota > Gammaproteobacteria > Pseudomonadales > Oleiphilaceae > REBR01. The sequence continues at coordinate 9,422 of JAWWAC010000042.1, read as the reverse complement.
GGAGTGCACCGGCTGGTTGTCCATTTCCACAATGACATCGTTGGGGCGGATGCCCTGGCTGGCGGCCATGGGAGAGATGTTTCTCACCAGAACGCCCCCTTCCAGGTTCCACTCCGTACGCAGCCTCTCTGGCAGCTCGGTCACCTCCAGCCCCAGACGGGATGCGGCTGAGTTGTCCCTGGGGGAGGGAGTGGCGGAGGCCATCTGGTCGTCTTCCGGAAGCTGGTCGATGGTGACATTCAGGCGTTTTTCCTCACCACCGCGCATGATGGTCAGACGGGCCTCGCTGCCCACATCGGTGCGCCCCACCATGGGCGGCAGGTCCGAGGACATGGTGATCTCCTCGCCCTGATAGCTGAGAATCACATCACCGGGCTGCAGCCCGGCCTTGTCCGCCGGGGAGTCCGGCACCACATCCGCCACCAGGGCACCATAGGGACGCTTCAGGCCCAGCTTCTCGGCCATGTCCCGGTTCACCTCCTGGATCAGCACACCCAGCCAGCCGCGGCTGACGCGACCCTCGTCACGGATCTGCTGAAAAACGTCCATGGCCATGTCCATGGGGATGGAGAAGGACACCCCCATGAAGCCCCCGGAGCGGGTGTAAATCTGGGAGTTGATCCCCACCACTTCGCCGTCCATGTTGAACAGGGGACCGCCGGAGTTGCCCGGATTGATGGCCACATCGGTCTGGATAAACGGAACATAACTCTCACGGGGCAGTGCACGGCCCTTGGCGCTGACGATGCCGGCGGTGACCGTGTGATCAAAGCCGAAAGGGGAACCGATGGCGAAGACCCACTCCCCCACCTTCAGATCGGAGGATTTGCCGATTCGCACCACGGGCAGGTCAGCCTCTTCTTCCACCTTCAGAACGGCCATATCCGTGCGTGGGTCGGTGCCCACAACACGGGCCTCCAGCTCGCGACGGTCCTTGAGCTTGACGATGATTTCATCGGCGTTTTCCACAACATGGTTGTTGGTGAGTATGTAGCCGTCACTGGAGACGATAAAGCCGGAGCCCATGGACTGACTTTCACGCTGCTCTCCACGGGGACCGCCTGGGCCGCCGAAGGGACTGGGGCGGCGGGGATCGCCAAAGAACTCACGTAAAAATTCAGGCAGCTGCTCAATATCGCCGCGTCCGCTCTGCAGATTCTGTCGGCTGGTGGTGCTGATATTGACCACCGCATCGGCGTTGTCTTCCACCAGCTTGGTGAAGTCCGGCAGTCTGGAGTGAAAGGCGCCACTGGCCGGCATGGCCAAAGTGGCCAGAAACAGCCAGAACAGTAACGGTGTCAGTGCTGGCGAAATCTTGTGCATGCGTGTCTCCCTAAAGCCTGTCGGAAAATTCAGTGAACGGGGCCGATCCCAATGCCCTCTTGGAATGGAGGGTACACATTAACGAATAATGTGGGACAAAACCGGGTTTTCAAGTTACCCATTGTTTAATCGCTGTTCCCGGGCCGCTTCAACCCGGGACTGCCCGTCAGGCAATCACCGTCAACAGGGAAACAGCCTCCCGGCAAAGGGGCCTCAGGGCCCTTCCGGGCCCTCCGGAACCAGGCATCCGGGGCTGGGCGGGCTCAGGGAGGCCGCCGTGGACAGTCGCAGCAGCTGTGGTTGCAACCGCGGGCTGTGGTGCAGACGCCGCTGGCACAGGGCCGCCAGGGCAAAGCCGGCGGACAGGCCCAGCCCCCCCGCCAGCAGAGGCCCGGCGTCACCGTCCGCGCCCAGCCACTGGGCCATGAGTGCGCCACACAGCATCAGCAGAAGGGGCAGCAGATAAACCAGTGCCGAGGCACCCAGAAGGGCCCTTTCGGCAATACCGATAACCACGGTATCCCCCACTGCCACCGGCTTGCCCTGTTCCATCAGCCGGGCATTGGGCAGCAACAGCTGAAAGGCACGCTCACCCCCCAGCTTCGCCATGGCTCCCTGACCGCAGCCACCACGGGCCTGGCACTGGGCGCACAGGCCCTGGCCTTTGCGCTGCACCCAGACCTGGCCGCCACTGAGCGCCACCACCGTGGCGGTTTCCTCAATCATGCCCGGCCGACCTGGCCGCTGCGTTCATGTCCGGTATGCCGCCGCTTTCCCGGTCCAGTGCCTGACTGACACCATGGCGGACATCCACCGGGGCGCTGGTGGGGCCGGCCAGCGGATTCCCCCCCTGCAACAGATCCCGTAACCGGTGCCAGCGGTACCACTGAGCCTGTATGGACTCAGGGCTGCCACCATTCAGCACCTGACTGACAGCCTGACTGTCTGCCTGATCGTCCATCATGGCCGACAGGATTTCCCGCTCGTGATCTTGCATTCTTCTTACCCTCACTCAACCACCGTACTACAGAGCTTGTCCGACCCATCGGACTGTCCGGGCTGTCGCGCACTGAGCCGCCGTTCCTGCCATCGACGGGGCCAGTGACAGGGGCCGGCCACCTTGGGGCCACCCCCTACTCGGCACCACCACAGCGACGCTGGCCGCCCCGCACGGTGCCGCCATCCTCGCTGGCCAGGCGTTTCTCCAGAAAATCCCTGGCCCGGAAGATGCGGGAGCGCACTGTCCCTATGGGGCACTCCAGCACCTGTGCGATGTCCTCATAGCTCAGTCCTTCCAGCTCGCGCAACAACAGGGCACTGCGGATGTCTTCCGGCAGCGCCTCAATGGCCTCGTGCAGCAGGCTCTGCAGCTGGTCCCGCTGCAGGAACTGCTCCGGTGCGCTGTCATCCCGCAGGGTCGGAGCGATGTCCAGCTGCTCCGCATCGCTGGCCTCCATGACCGAGTTGGGCCGCCGGTTGCGGGCCTCAATGTGGTTCTTGGCCGCATTCACAGCAATACGGTACAGCCAGGTATAGAAAGCACTATCACCCCGGAAACGGTCCATGGCCCGGTAGGCCTTGATAAAGGTCTCCTGGGTCAGATCACGGATATCCTGGTAATCCCGCACATAGCGACCCACGATTCCGGAGACCCGGCTCTGGTAGCGGATCACCAGCAGATCAAAGGCCGAGCGGTCGCCGGCCTGAACCCGCTCCACCAGTTGCCGGTCGGTTTCCCTGCGGCTCAGCGCTGTACTGTCATCATCCTGCCTGGGCATGAAGTGACCCCTTTGTACAGTCGGTTTCAACAGCGCCGCCAACCCGGGCGGGCAGCGGTTGCCGAAGATTCAAGGCGTTTCATCTCCATCCAAGCATATCACGATCATTCCCGTGTTTTGAGCCACCCCCGGAGTGCTTTGCGGTAACCCAAGACCCCCTTCCGGGTCCGGGGCCACCGGGCACCCTCCCGGGGCGGACCCGGGCCCTGTCCGCCCCGGCGCAACGGCTGGCTGAATGCGTGGCACAATAGACAGGGCCGGCAATCTTTAGTTCAATAGGGTTTCTTTTCGCCCACCAAGACCGCGGTGCACAGGCGACCGCCAACGGAACCTCATGTCCCACAGATACAGTCACGATGTACTGATTATCGGCAGTGGTGCCGCCGGGCTCACGGCGGCACTGAACCAGCCTTCCCATCTGCGGGTGGCCGTTCTGAGCAAAACCACACTGCGCAGTGGTTCCACCCAGTGGGCCCAGGGGGGGATTGCCGCGGTACTGGAAGACACCGACAGCCTGGAAGACCATATCCGGGACACCATGAAGGCCGGCGCCGGACTCTGCCACGAGCAGGCCGTGCGACATACCGTCCACCATGGCCGTGACAGCATCGACTGGCTGGTGCGTCAGGGCGTGGCCTTTACCCGTACCGAGGACGACAGTGCCTACCACCTGACCCGTGAGGGTGGCCACAGCCACAGGCGCATCATCCACGCCGCCGACGCCACCGGCCAGGCCGTTGCGGAGGTACTCTGTGACCGGGCCCAGGAGGCGGAGAACATCGAGATCTTCGAGCAGCGTGTGGCGGTGGACCTGATTACCCACCGCAAGCTGTTCCTGCCCGGCAACCGCTGTGTCGGCGCCTATGTGCTCAACCGCCAGAATCAGCATGTGGAGGTCTTCAGGGCCCGTTTCGTGATTCTGGCCACCGGCGGCGCCAGCAAGGCCTACCTTTATACCAGCAACCCGGACGGCGCCTCCGGGGATGGCATCGCCATCGCCTGGCGGGCCGGTTGCCGTGTGGCCAACATGGAATTCAACCAGTTTCACCCCACCTGCCTTTACCACCCACAGGCCAAGTCCTTCCTGATCACCGAGGCGGTGCGGGGGGAAGGCGGCCATCTCAAGCTGCCGGACGGCAGCCGCTTCATGCACCGCTTTGATGAGCGCGGGGAGCTGGCACCCAGGGACATCGTGGCCAGGGCCATTGACCACGAGATGAAACGGCTGGGGGCGGACTGCCTGTACCTGGACATCAGCCACAAGCCGGCGGAGTTTGTCCGCGAGCACTTCCCCACCATTTACCAGAAGTGTCTGGGCTATGGCATCGATATCACCCGGGAGCCCATCCCGGTCGTGCCCGCCGCCCATTACACCTGTGGCGGCGTGCGGGTGGACAGCGCCGCCCGCACCGACATCAACCAGCTCTACGCCGCCGGCGAGGTCTCCTTCACCGGTCTGCACGGGGCCAACCGCATGGCCAGCAACTCCCTGCTGGAGTGCCTGGTGTATGGCCGCGCCGCGGCGGAGGACATCAGTGCCAACGAGCGCCATGTACCGGCACCGCCGGATGTGCCGGACTGGGACGAATCCCAGGTGCGGGACTCCGACGAGGACGTGGTGATTGCCCACAACTGGGACGAACTGCGCCACTTCATGTGGGACTACGTAGGTATTGTCCGTACCAGCAAACGGCTGCAACGGGCCAAACACCGTGTGGACATGCTGCACCGGGAGATTCGCGAGTTCTACAGCAACTACCGGGTCTCCAACGACCTGCTGGAGCTGCGCAACCTGGTCACCGTCTCCGACCTGATCATCTGCTGCGCGCTGCAGCGCCATGAAAGCCGTGGCCTGCACTACACACTGGACTACCCCAACAGCCTGTCAGAGGCACGGGATACCGTGCTCACTCCGACCACCTATATGGCCCCCTCCGCCTGACAGCAGGCCGGGCCCGTGACAATGGACAACGCCATGAGCGAAAACGCCGAAGACATCGAATTCAAGCGCCTGGGCTGGCACAGCCGGCGCGGCATGCTGGAGCTGGATGTGCTGCTGGGGAATTTCCTCAAGCACCGCTTCCGCCAGCTGGACGATGAGGACAAGCTGCGTTACCGCAAGCTGCTGACCGCCGAGGACAGCGACCTGTACAGCTGGCTGATGAGAACCAGCCAGCCACAGGACCCGGACATGGCCCGCATGGTGGGGCTGATTCTCGACTATGCACGACCGGACTGAACTGGCACTGACCCCCAGCCGGCCACTGGCGTTACTGGCCGCAGCCCCCTGGGTGCTGCCGGCGCTGCTGGCCTGGTGGCTACCCGCGCCACTCTGGGCCCGTCTGGCATTGCTGGCCCTGATCACAATGGCCGCCGTGCGTAACGCGCTTCACCAGGGCTGGCCCGGCCGCCATGTCGGCCTCAGGGCACTGCACCGACAGGGGCCACAGCTTCGTGTTACCCTCCCGGACGGACAGATTCTCAGTGCCAGCCCACAGGCCCATTCCAGGCTCTGGGGCGGACTGCTCTGGCTGAGCCTGCGCCACGGTCAGGGCCGCCACAGGCTGATCCTGTGCGCCCGCCAGGGCCTGGCCAACTGCCAGGGCGAGCCACTGCGTGAGCTGACCCTGTGGTTGAGGCTGGGCCACCGGGAGTGACCGTCACCGGGGCCCCTCAGGCTGACCCGACAGAGACCCACATCAGGAGAGGATTCCATGACAGCTGACTGGCCAGAAACACTGCATGAGGCCGGACTGGACACCCGGACCCCCACCGCACCGGGGGTTCTGCCAGAGTCCTTTGTCGCCCCGGTCAGTGATCAGACGCTGCTGCGCATCCAGGGGCCCGATACCCGCAAGTTTCTGCAGGGGCAGGTCACCTGTGACATCAATGCACTGAGCGACCAGCAGAGCCTGGCCGGCGCCGCCTGCGACCCCAAGGGCCGTGTCTATGCCCTCTTTCAGCTGTTGTCAGTGGCTGAGGACGAGGTGCTGATGCAGCTGCCTGTGGCCATTGTCGAGACGGTCATGAAGCAGATGCAGAAATACCTGGCCTTTTTCAAGGCCGAGATGACGCCGGCGCCGGAGTGGTTCATGCTGGGCCTGCACGGTGAGGCGGCGGTGAGCACCATGGTGGGCCGTGAAGCCGCCGCGGATGCTCCGGGGCAGGTGCGGCCACTGGAAGAAGGATTCGCCATCGCCCGGATGCCCTCCCCCGATGGCGCACCCCGCCATGAACTCTGGCTGAACAGGCTTCCCGACCTGACCGTGGACAAGGCCAGCGCGGCCGCCTGGCGCCTCTCCCGTATCGGGTCCGGACTGGTGGCACTGTCCGCTGACACCGTTGGCGGCTATCTGCCACAACAGCTCAACCTGCACGCACTGGACGGTGTGAGCTTCAAAAAGGGCTGCTACACGGGGCAGGAAGTGGTGGCACGGCTGCACTATCTGGGCAAGCTCAAGAAAAGCCTGTTCCGGCTGCGCATTGAGGGGACCGCGACAGACCCGGCCCCGGAAGAGCGCATTGAAAGTCCACAAGGCAAGAGCCTCGGCAACCTGGTGGAGTCCATTATGGACAGTGACGGCCACTGCCATGGGCTGGCGGTGCTCTCCCATGAGGCACTCAACACGGGTCTCCGCCTGGCCTCACAGCCAGAGGCACGGGTCAGCCTCGAGCCCATGGGCTATACTGTGCCGGATCAGCAGCCGGGTTAACCGGCAAAGCCCCTTTCCGGGGGCGGCAACAGGGTGCAACGCCGTGAAATACGGGGTTAATCCTGCTATAAAGGCTGAATCAGCATTCATCCCAGCCACCCAACAAGAACAGACACAGGAACGCATCGATGTCGCAATTGTTTGAGCAGGTCCGTGACCAGATTTTTGAGGCCATTGAAAAGGACACCCTGCTGCTGCCCACCATGCCGGAAGTGGCACTCCAGGTGCGCGAACTGACCGAATCGGACACCTCCACGGTGATGGATCTGGCCAACCTGATCAACCGGGATGCCGCCATGTCCGCCCGCATGATCAAGGTCTGCAACAGCCCACTGTTCCGTGGTACCCGGGAAGTCACCGACCTGAAAACCGCCGTCAGCCGACTGGGCATGGATTACACCGGCAACCTGGCACTGGGCCTGGCCATGGAACAGATGTTCCAGGCCACCTCCAGCCTGGTGGACGACCATATGCGCGCCACCTGGAAGCGCAGCACCGAGGTCGCGGGCATGGCCCAGGTACTGGCCCAGTATTTCACCAAGCTCAATCCCGGACAGGCCACACTGGCGGGGCTGGTGTACCAGATCGGCGCATTGCCCATACTGCGTTATGTGGAAGACGAAGACCTGGACATTGATGACGAGACACTGACGGCACTGGTGGAGAAACTGCATCCCATACTGGGGCGGCGGATACTCGAGCGCTGGCGCTTCCCCGATGAGATCTGTGCGGTGCCCGAGGGCCATGTGGACTTCCAGCGTCAGCGCACCGGCCCGGACTACGCCGATCTGGTGATGATCGCCAATCTGGAGTGCATTGAGGATCCTGAACACCCCTACGTCACCCAGGACTGGAGCCAGATTCCCGCCTTTGCCCGGCTGGGTCTCAAACCCAATCAGGAGCTGGACGACGACGAGGACCTGAGCATCCGCATGAAGCAGGCCATGCGCTTTCTCAGCCCCTGAGACTCAGGCCTGTCGGGGCTGCCCGGCGCCGTAACGGGCCAGCAGCTCGTTCTGTGACGGCAGGGACCAGTCGATAACCGGGCGCCCACGGGCCGCCAGCCACTCATTGGCCCTGGAGAAATAACGCCCGCCGAAAAACCCCCGGTGGGCCGAGAGAGGCGAAGGATGGGGCCCCTCGATCACACAGTGACGCTGGCGGTCGATCACAGCCCCCTTCTTCTGGGCATAGCTGCCCCAGAGCAGAAACACCAGCCCCTGCCTCTGATCGTTCAGCAGCCGCACAATCTCGTCGGTAAAAGGCTCCCAGCCCCGGTTGCGGTGGGACCCCGCCTCACCGGCGGTGACCGTCAGCACGCTGTTGAGCAGCAGCACACCCTGCTCCGCCCAGGGCTGCAGGCAGCCATGGTCCGGCGGTGTCACACCCAGGTCGCTGCCCAGCTCACGGTAGATGTTCTTCAGTGAGGGGGGGATGGCCACGCCGGGACGCACACTGAAGCACAGCCCATGGGCCTGACCCGGGCCGTGATAGGGGTCCTGCCCCAGTATCACCACACGCACCCTGTCGAAAGGGGTGCTGTTGAGGGCGTTGAAGCAATGCCGCGCCTCCGGGTAGATCACCGATCCCTGCCGCTCGTGCTCCGCCAGAAAGGCTCCCAGTGACTGCATGCCGGGTGCGGCAAAGGCCGGCTCAAGGCGCTCAGGCCAGCCGGTATCGGGCCTGAGTGTCGCTTTCAGGGCGGCCGTGGCCGGGTGCATGGCGCTGTTCATGGTGGTGTCTCCCTGCCACTGTGGACTCAGCCCCGCTCGGGGCGCATGGCCGGGAACAGCACCACATCCCGGATGGAGGGGGAATCGGTGAGCAGCATCACCAGACGGTCGATGCCAATGCCCTCACCGGCCGTGGGGGGCAGTCCGTATTCCAGGGCGCGGATGTAGTCCTCGTCGTAGAACATGGCCTCGTCGTCGCCGGCCTCCTTCTCCGCCACCTGCTCACGGAAGCGGGCCGCCTGGTCTTCCGCGTCATTGAGCTCGGAGAAGCCATTGGCGATCTCACGACCGCCGACAAAGAACTCGAAACGCTCCGTGACAAAGGGGTTGTCGTCACGGCGGCGGGCCAGTGGCGACACCTCCGTGGGGTAATCGGTGATAAAGGTGGGCTGCATCAGGCGGTGCTCCACGGTTTTCTCGAAGATCTCGATCTGCACCTTGCCCAGCCCCCAGCTGTCCTTCAGGGGGATGCCCAGGTCCTTTGCAATGGCCCTGGCCTGGTCCGGGTCCTGCAGCTGCGACTCGTTCAGCTCCGGATTGTACTTCAGTATGGATTCCACCACCGTCAGACGGGCAAAGGGGGCGCCGAAATCGTAATCAATGGTGCCGCCATCCGGGAGTGTGTTGCGCACCAGGCTGCTGCCCAGCACATTGGCGGTCACTTCCTTGAGCATGGCTTCGGTGAGGTCCATCAGGTCCTGGTAGTCGGCGTAGGCCTGGTAGTACTCCAGCATGGTGAACTCGGGGTTGTGGCGGGTGGAGAGCCCCTCGTTACGGAAGTTGCGGTTGATCTCGAAGACCCGCTCAAAGCCCCCCACCACCAGGCGCTTGAGGTAGAGCTCCGGGGCGATGCGCAGGTACATGTCCTGGTCCAG
>JAWWAC010000041.1:0-26348 GCA_033721915.1 Oleiphilaceae bacterium | reverse complement strand
GATGCCGGTGGGGTTGTGGTAGTGCTGGCGGCCCTGGGTCAGTGTTATGCCTTTGAGCCGGGAAACGGCCTCCGGCTCCTCCCGGCGCACCTGCCGGTCGTGGCGGCGCAATGCGCCGCCAAAGCCGATGGCGTGGCAGTCCAGCTCGGCACCGGCCCGCAGGCGGGCGCCGGTGGCGCCGATATGGCGCACGCACTCGTGCTCCAGTGACAGGCGCACATAGGTGACCCTGGCCCGTGGGTCCAGGTTCATTTCCGTGACTGAACTGACCAGCACCGGTGACTCACCCAGTGCCAGATGCTCCTCCACCAGCGTGATGGCGCTGTCGCTGCCGGCATCGATGGCGATGCGCGGGTAGGCGGAGCCGCTTTCACCGGCGTCGGTCACACACTGCACGGTCAGTGGCTTGTCCAGTTTCGCGCCGCTGGCCAGACGGATAAAGAGTCCGTCCTCGAAGCGGGCGCTGTTCAGTGCCGCCAGCTGGGTGCTGTCCGGGTCCAGTGTGTTGTCCAGTCGCCGTGCCACCGCCTGTGCGGTGACCTCGTCCAGATCGGCAAAGGGGGTGATCTCCACCCCTTCCTGTGCCGGCAGCTGGCTCAGTGCGCTGTCCACACGGCCATTGCGGATCACCACCCGGTAACCGTCCATGGCCGGTTCCGGCACCGTCTCGCTGCCATCCCGGGCCAGGGGTGCCAGTGACTCGTCCAGCTTCAGGTAGCGTGCGGAATACTTCCAGTTCTCCACCTTGCGGTGGGGCAGTGTCATGCCCGAAAGCACCTTGCTGCGGGCCTCCCGCAGTGAGCGCAGGGGTGCCGGCAGCTGCTCGCCGCCGGCGGCGGTAAAGCTCTCGGGTAATTGCGGAAGTTTTTTCTGTTGGACTGCCGTCATGGTGCAGGGACTCCTTTAGCCGGCCGCTTGTTCGTCGATGCCAAATTCGCCATAGCCGTATTCTTCCAGCTGCAGCGCCAGTGACTTGTCACCGGTCTTGACGATCTTGCCGCCACTGAGCACATGCACCACATCCGGCACGATGTGGTTGAGCAGGCGCTGGTAGTGGGTGACCACGATAAAGGAGCGGTTCTCCGCCCGCAGGCTGTTGACGCCGTCCGCCACCACTTTCAGGGCGTCGATGTCAAGCCCCGAGTCGGTCTCGTCCAGTACCCCCAGGCGGGGCTTGAGCAACAGCATCTGCATCAGCTCGTTGCGCTTTTTCTCGCCGCCGGAGAAGCCCTCGTTCACGCCGCGCTTGAGAAAGTCAGGGCTCAGGTCCACCTGTTTGGCGCACTCCTTGGCCATTTTCATAAAGGACACGGCGTCCAGTTCGCTCTCGCCACGGGCCTTGCGCTGGTTGTTCACCGCGGTCTTGAGAAACTGGATATTGCTGACGCCGGGAATCTCCACCGGATACTGGAACGCCAGGAAGAGACCGGCCCAGGCCCGCTCTTCCACTTCCATCTCCAGCAGGTTCTCGCCGTTGAAGAGGATCTCCCCCTGGGTCACCTCATAGGCATCGTGGCCGGCCAGCACCTGTGCCAGTGTGCTTTTGCCGGAGCCGTTGGGGCCCATGATGGCGTGGACTTCACCGGGGTTCACGTCCAGGTCGATGCCATTGAGTATGGGGGTGCCTTCCACGGTGGCGTGGAGATTCCGGATGCTGAGCAATGCTGTCATTGTGATGTCACCTGATACGGTCAATTAAATCGTCAAAATTCGGGGCGATGGGACTGGCGCGGGGATCAGCCCACCGCGCCTTCGAGGCTGACTTCCAGCAGCTTGCCGGCTTCCACCGCAAACTCCATGGGCAGCTCCTTGAACACTTCCTTGCAGAAGCCGTTGACGATCATGGAGACCGCCTGTTCCGGATCAATGCCCCGCTGGCGACACAGCAGCATCTGCTCGTCGCTCACCTTGGAGGTGGTGGCCTCGTGCTCGAGGGTGGCGCTCTGGTTCTTGCTTTCGATGTAGGGGAAGGTGTGGGCGCCACACTGGTCCCCGATCAGCAGCGAGTCACACTGGGTGAAGTTCCGCGCCCCCTGGGCACCCGGGCCGAATCGCACCAGGCCGCGATAGCTCTGGTTGCTGCGGCCGGCGGAAATGCCCTTGGCGATGATGGTGGAGCGGGTGTTCCTGCCCATGTGGATCATCTTGGTTCCGGTATCCGCCTGCTGGTAGTTGTTGGTCAGTGCCACTGAGTAGAACTCGCCAACACTGTTGTCCCCCTTGAGGACACAGCTGGGGTACTTCCAGGTGACGGCGGAGCCGGTCTCCACCTGGGTCCAGGAGATCTTGGAGTTTCTGCCCTCGCACTTGCCACGCTTGGTGACAAAGTTGTAGATGCCACCCTTGCCGTTCTTGTCGCCGGGATACCAGTTCTGCACCGTGGAGTACTTGATCTCCGCGTCGTCCAGTGCCACCAGCTCCACCACCGCCGCGTGCAGCTGGTTCTCGTCACGCATGGGGGCGGTACAGCCCTCCAGGTAGCTCACGTGGCTGGCGTCATCGGCGATGATCAGCGTGCGCTCGAACTGGCCGGTGTTGGCGGCGTTGATACGGAAATAGGTAGACAGCTCCAGCGGGCAGCGCACCCCCTTGGGGATGTATACAAAGGAGCCGTCACTGAAGACCGCGGAATTCAGTGCCGCAAAGTAGTTGTCACCCTGTGGCACCACGGTGCCCAGGTATTTCTTCACCAGCTCCGGATGCTTGTGCACCGCCTCGGAAATGGGGCAGAAGATGACGCCGGCGTCGTTGAGCTTTTCCTTGAAGGTGGTGGCCACGGACACCGAGTCGAACACCGCGTCCACCGCCACATTCGGGTTGGGTGTGGCGCCGGCCACACCGGCCAGTGCTTCCCGCTCGTGCAGTGGGATGCCCAGCTTCTCGTAGGTGCGCAACAGCTCCGGATCCACCTCGTCCAGGCTCTGGGGCTTGTCGCTGTCCTTCTTCGGCGCTGAATAGTAGGAGATACTGTTCAGGTCGATGGGCGGAAAGCTGACATTGGCCCAGTCCGGCTCTGTCATGGTGAGAAACTTGCGATAGGCCTGCAGGCGCCATTCCAGCATCCAGTCCGGCTCCCCCTTGATCTGGGACAGGCGAGTGATCACCTCCTCGTCCAGACCGGGCTCGAATGTGTCCGCCTCGATGTCCGTTACAAAGCCGTGCTCGTACTCGTTCCTGATCAGATCTTCAGGCTTATTGCTGTTCGCCATGATGTGCTCCGTTGGTCGTTAAACCGCTGCCCGGTTGACGGTTTTCGGCACCGCCACTGGGTGAATATACGCCGGGGAAAGGCGTCAGGTTCTGTCTGTGCAGTGCCGCGACAGGCTTTCCCCTAGAATCTGTCCGCAATTATACAATGTCTGACTAAAATAGTCAGGTATTCACTGCCAATCCTTTACGCCTTTGCCGGCGTAACGGATTATACGTCATTGCCGTGCCGCAGAGGCGGCGGATATCGGTAAAAAGAGTGGACCCATCCCATGCACCGCAAAGCCCAGCTTCCCACCAAACAGTGCCCGGTCTGTGACAGGCCCTTTGCCTGGCGCAGGAAATGGGCCAGGGACTGGGAGCGTGTGATTTACTGCAGCAAACGCTGCCGTCGCAGCCGCAAGAGTGCCCCGCCCGCAGCGGGTCCCCGGGGCGGTGCCGGCCCATGGTGACGGTTGTCTGGTTCAAGCGCGACCTGCGTGTGCACGATCATGGTCCCCTGGCGTCCCTGTCCGTGGATACGCCCATGGTGCCCCTCTACGTGGTGGAGCCGGATTACTGGCAGCTGCCGGATACCAGCCTGCGCCAGTGGCATTTTATCCGGGACAGCCTGGGGGAGCTGGACGCGTCACTGTCCCGCCGCGGCGTCCGTCTGCAGGTCAAGTACGGGCAAATGCTGTCGGTGCTGCGCAACCTGCACCAGCAGCTGGGCCCCTTCCGGTTGCTGTCCCACGCCGAGACCGGCAATGACTGGACCTACCAGAGGGACAGGGCCGTGGCACAATGGTGCCGGGAAAACGGCATCCAGTGGCAGGAATTCAGCCAGTTTGGCGTGGTGCGTGGCCGTCACGACCGCAACCACTGGGACCGGGCCTGGCAGCGGCTGATGGACCAGCCCCAGTGGCCCACGCCGCAATGTCTGACCCCGGCATTGCCCGGTCTGCCGGCACCGGATCTCAGTGACCCCCATTGCGCCCACCGTTTGCCCTGTCCACAGCGCCAGAAGGGGGGTGAGGTGGCCGGCGAGCGCTTGCTGAACTCCTTTCTCAGCAAGCGCAGCATTGGCTACCAGTACAATATCTCCAGCCCACTGAGCGCCTGGCAGGGCAGCTCGCGACTCAGTCCCCACCTGGCCTATGGCACTCTCAGCCTGCGCCGCCTCTACCAGCTCAGCCGTGACACCGGCGAGAGTCGCCGGACACTGGAGCGCAAGGCACGCAGTCTGCGCGCCTTCCGCTCAAGACTGCACTGGCACTGCCACTTTATCCAGAAGCTGGAAGACGAGCCGCTGATGGAATTCCATACACTGCACCGGGATATGGAGGACCTGCGTCCACCCGGGCACAACAGGGAGTGGCTTGAGCGCTGGCAGCAGGGGGAGACTGGATGGCCACTGGTGGATGCCTGCATGAGGGCACTGCGCCACGCCGGCTGGCTGAACTTCCGCATGAGGGCCATGCTGATGGCGGTGGCCAGCTACCACCTGCACCAGCACTGGCGTGCGCCGGCGCTGCATCTGGCACGGCTGTTTACCGATTACGAACCGGGCATCCACTACCCGCAGGTGCAGATGCAGTCCGGGCTGACCGGCATCAACGCCTTTCGCATCTACAACCCGGTGCTGCAGTCGCAGAAACTCGACCCTCAGGGGGTCTTTATCCGTCGCTGGGTGCCGGAACTGGAAGGGATGCCCGGCGAGACCATTCACAGCCCCTGGCTGCTGTCGGCGGCACAGCGGGAGAAGGCCGGTGCCGGTGCCTATCCGGCGCCGCTGCGGGACCATGAGGCCGCCGCACGCCAGGCCCGCCAGCACATCAAGGCGTTCCGCCAGGCCCATGTGCGGCGCGAGGAAACCCGGCGGGTGCTGGCGCAACATGGCAGCCGAGCCCACCGCGGCCGCCCTGCGGGGAACTCCGCCAGTAGGGCCAAAGGCCGGGGTGGCAAGGATCAGGGGAATCAGCTGTCACTGTTCTGACTGGTTTTTCAGAGGCCCTTCCGGCAACGGGGGGCTGTTGTCATGCCCGGGGCTGTTTTGAAACAATACAAATGAAAAGAAGGGAATCGGGCTCATCGCAGAAGGAGCTCCTTTTCAGAGAAAAGGAGGTGCGATATGAGAATCCGGGTACTGCAGCTGTTTGCTCTGATGCTTATCTCGACCATGGTGGCGCCCACGGCAGTTGGCGCTGCCACAGACGATGGTTTGATGAAAGTCGGCGATGTCGAAAAAGCGCCAGTCATTGACAGAATCGTTCCCGTGCAGCCTCCGGAATCAGAGCCGGAGCCACTTAAGCCCGGACACGCCACTTATCGCAGTCTTGAAGGTCCGGGGCTGACGATGGGTGAGGAAGCCCGGGACAAGAACGAACTGGATTCAGACCTGGAAGAAAAAGAAGGGTTCCGGACTCATCCGAAGCCTTCACTGATCAGCAGGTAGTGAAAGCGCTGCTGATTCCGGGCACTAACCGATAGCCCGTTTAACAGCCCCTCTTGAAGGGGCTGTTTTCTGTGTGCAACTTTCTGTTCGCTATCTGGAATGAAACGATGGTAATGACGCACACCGTCAGTGCCGGTTGTGGAGCTATCCGGGCAGTGCCAACCTGTGGTCGTTCATTATTCAAGCCCCGAACGGAGACAGCATGTACAGGAAAGCGTTTTTCACCCCGATGCTCTTACTGGCACTGATGTCGGGGCCACCGGCTGCCCTGGGTTACGGCGGTGCCGGTGAGACAACCCGGCAGGAACGCAGCGGCCATGGCCAGCTGCAACAGAACCCGCCACGGCAGGGTGTGTCACAGCCCTCACTGCAGCTGCGCCAGCAGCAATCGGTACAGCCCCGTCAGCAACAGCAGCCACAGGCACAGCGCGGCATGCGCCCCGGGCAGAGCCCTGCTTCCCAGCGTCCCGGTATGGGTCGCGGCCCTCAGCCCGGAGCCCGCCAGCCTTCCGTCGGTGCTGCGGTGGACCCGGCCAACCAGACCATGGAAGAGGCCCGCAAACAGGCGGAACAGCAAGCCGGCCCTCCCCCGGAGTATCTGGGGGACGACTGAGTCATCTCCGCACCCTGGTGGTGGCCTGTGTGGCTGGCATGGCCGGCCACACAGGCCATATCCGCCACTGACTGCCTTCCCGGACCTCTTTGCCAGAGCCCCTGGATCCTCATACAAGGTCAGCCAATTCCTCTGGCCAGCACACTAGCAACTCCCCCACAGCCAGCTATCCTGTAACTGTAATAACCCGATCGACCCATTATTCAGGTTCATGATTCCACTATGACATCCGAAGAAACCCGTGCGCAGCAGGAGCGTCGCCTCAGGGCACTTGAGGGATACGCCATACTGGACACCCCCGAGGAGCGCCAGTTCGACGAGCTGACCCAGCTGGCGGCGGATATCTGTGAGGTGCCTGTGGCACTGATCTCACTGATTGACCGGGACCGCCAGTGGTTCAAGTCCCACCTCGGTATCGAAGAGAGGGAGACCCCCCTGAGCAACTCTTTCTGTGCCCGTGCCGTGGCCAGCCATACCCTGCTGATGGTGGTGGAGGATGCCCGTGAGCATCCGGTTTTCCACGATTATGAAGCGGTGACCGGGGGCGGGGTGCGTTTTTACGCCGGCGCCCTGTTGCTCTCCCCCAAGGGCGAGGCACTGGGCACCCTGTGCGTGGTGGACTACCAGCCACGCAGTCTCAGCGCCTGGCAGGGCCAGGCGTTGCAGGTGCTGGCCAGGCAGGTGGTGCATCAGCTGGAGCTGCGTCGCTCCAACCGGCTTCTGGAACAGGAGGCGGATCAGCTGCAGGGGCTGATTGACCAGGTACCGGTGATGCTGGCGCAGCTGGATGACCAGGGACGCTATCTCTTTGCCAACCGGGATTACCGCCAGTGGGGCGGCCTGGAAGGGGTGGAACTGAAGGGGCGACGCCCTGAAGAGCTGTTGCCGCGGACCCTGCTGAAGAAGCGCCAGTCCCGCATCCGTCGCTGCCTGAAGGGGCAACGTATCCAGGCGGAGGAGGTCAGTGAAGACCAGCGGATACTGGATGTGGTCTACCTGCCCATGGACATCCCCGAGGGGCAGGGGGTGCTCATTGTGGGACGCGACATTACCGAAAGCCGCCGTGCCGAGGCCATCAAGAACGAGTTTGTCTCCACCGTCAGCCACGAGCTGCGCACGCCACTGACCTCCATTATCGGCGCCCTGGGGCTGGCCACCGGTGGCGCACTGGGTGAGCTGCCGGACAAGGCCAGAGGCATGCTGGAACTGGCCCATGGCAACAGCCAGCGTCTCAAGCACCTGATCAATGATCTGCTGGACATGGACAAGCTGGTGGCCGGGAAAATGCATTTTGACATGACAGCCCAGTCACTGGCGCCGCTGATCAGCCAGTCCATGAAGGAGATGGCACTGTTCAACCAGGAGTACGGGGTCGATCTGCAGTGGCAGGCACCGGATAAGCCGGTGCGGGCCAGAGTGGATGGTTATCGTTTCCAGCAGATTCTCACCAACCTGATTTCCAATGCCATCAAATTCTCCCCCAAGGGGGCGCCGGTGCTTGTGGAGCTGACCCAACAGGACGGTTGGGCCCGTATCAGTGTCCGGGACCAGGGGCCCGGCATCGATCAGAAAGCTCAGTCCCAGCTGTTTCAGCGCTTTTATCAGGTGGATGCCTCCAGTACCCGGGAAAAAGGCGGCACCGGCCTGGGCCTGGCCATCAGCCGTGAGCTGGCAGAGCGGATGAACGGCCAGCTGTGGGTGGAGTCGGTGCCCGGCGAAGGCAGCTGCTTCATACTGGCGCTGCCCCTGATGGGCAACGGTTCCGGCAGCAAAGACACCGGCAAGCGGCATCAGACGGCCCGGGAAAAGGAGGGCAACCGACTGCTGGCCCTGCATGTGGAAGACGACCAGGACCTGCAGAGAGTGCTGGCCATGATGGCCAGGGAAGTGGCGGATTTTGACGGCGTCACCAGCCTCAGCCAGGCCAGGCAGGCGCTCAGTGAGCATTATTACGACCTGGTGCTGCTGGACCTGGATCTTCCGGACGGCTGTGGCTGGTCACTGCTGGAGGATATCCAGCGGATAAAGCCGGCCCCTGCGGTGGTGGTGCTCTCTGGCATGGAGGCGGAGGTGCCGGATCGGTTCCATGTGGATGCGGTGCTGACCAAGAGCCGCATGTCCGACGAGGAACTGCACAACACACTCTCGGGCTTTCTGAATCACTGAACGTGGTTTTTTCATGATTGACAAGGAGACGGGCCATGAGCCTGGAGCGCGTGCTGTACGTGGAAGACGATAAAAGCATTCAGGCGGTGGCCCAGCTGGCACTGGAAACCGTAGGGAACCTGAAGCTGTGCATTTGCAGCTCCGGGGAGGAGGCATTGCAGCGTGCCGTGGACTTTGCCCCGCAGCTGATCCTGCTGGATGTTATGATGCCGGGTATGGATGGACCGGAAACACTGCGCCGGATGCGCAACGAGCCCGCACTGGCCTCCATTCCCGCCGTGTTCATGACCGCGCGGACCCAGCAGTCCGAGGTGCAGGCCTATCTTGAACTGGGTGCGGTGGATGTGATCCCCAAACCCTTTGATCCCATGCAACTGGCTGACCGGGTCAAAAGTATCTGGGCGGTGCAGTAAAACACAGGAGTCCCGCGACTTGGCCGAGAATGACGAAGCCCAGTTCGCTGCCAAACTGGCCCAGTTACGTGAAGGCTACATCCAGCGTATCCGCGATGAGCTGGAGCAGATGAACACCCTGGAAAAACAGGCCCGCTCGCGCATCAGGAGCGGTGCCGGTGCGCCGGAGGCGGTGCTGGGTGAGATGCGGGTGATTGCCCACCGCCTGGCCGGCTCCGCCGGCACCTTTGGCTTCTCCGCCATGGGCGGTCGTGCCCGTGTGCTGGAGAACCAGCTGGATCAGGTGCTCTCTCAGCCCGGCGACCCCGGGGCGCTGTGGACCGAGGTGCGCAAGAGTCTTTCCGCCGTCCACGAGGAGCTGCGCCGGGACATGGCCGGCGCTCCCCCCAAGACACCACTGGCGGAGCCGGCCCGAGCCGTGGACACACAGCGTGTGGCCCGTGTGGCGGTGGTGGAGGACGACCCCCATGTGGGTGAGGAGCTGCTGCTGACCCTGGAGCATTTCGGCTTTGATGTCAGTCTCTATACCAAGCCCGAGGCGGCACAGAAAGCCATACTGACCCGGCCTCCGGATGCCATTATCCTGGACCAGCACTTTGACAACACCGCCCAGACCGGGACCGGGTGGATCGACAGCCTGGGCGAGAGCCTCAGCCCCAGACCGCCGCTGATCTTTATTTCCTCGGAGCTGGATTTCGACACCCTGTACCAGGTGGCGGAGGTGGGAGGCCGTGGCTACTACCGCAAGCCCGTGGACATCCCGCAGATGGTCACCCGGCTGGAAAAGCTGCTGCCCTTCCGTGATCAGCAGGCTTTCCGGGTGCTGATCGTGGATGACGACCAGCCACTGGCGGAACACTTCCAGCTGCTGCTCAAGGGCCAGGGCATGGCCGCGGAAACCCTCAGTGACCCGCAGCAGCTGCTGGAGTCACTGCATCGCTTCCGCCCCGACCTGGTGCTGATGGACCTGTATATGCCGGGCTATTCCGGGGTGACACTGGCCCGGCTGGTGCGTCTGCAGGAGGAGTGGCGCACACTGCCCATCGTGTACCTCTCCGCGGAGACGGATCTGGACCGGCAACTGGAAGCCATGGACATTGGCGCCGAGGACTTTCTCACAAAACCCATTTCGGATGCCCATTTTGTGGCCTCCGTCAAGGTGCGGGCACGCCGTGCCCGTGAGCTGAACGACCTGTTGCGCCAGGACAGCATGACGGGGCTGCTCAAACACGCCCTGATCAAGGAGGAAATGGGCCACGAGCGGATGCGCGCCCGGCGCGAGAAAACCCCGCTGTCGGTGGTGATGCTGGATATCGACCACTTCAAGACGGTGAACGACCGTTACGGCCATGGCACCGGGGACCTGGTGATCTGTGCACTGGCCAACCTGCTGCGGCAGCGCCTGCGCCGCACCGACCGTATCGGCCGCTATGGCGGCGAGGAGTTCATGGCGGTGATGCCCAACTGCGACCCGAGGCAGGCCTGGGAGGTGATCGACCAGGTGCGGCAACACTTCCAGGCCATCCCCTTTGCCAGCGATCAGGGGGAGTTTTTTGTCACCCTCAGCGCCGGTATCTGCGCCACCACACTGGTGGCGGAAGAGGACAAGGGAGATGCCCTTCTGGGCGGAGCGGACCAGGCCCTTTACCAGGCCAAGAGCGAAGGGCGCAACCAGGTCCGGCTGGCAGAACAGGGGGGTACTAGTCCGGCAGCCTGAGAGTCAGTGCAAAGGGCAGTGTGGCGGCGGCGAACAGGCCGATCAGCCACAGAGCGTGGTGCGGGTTGCCGGTGATATCCGCCAGGGCGCCACCACTGAGTGGCACCACAAAGGACAGGGTATAACCGATGGTAAAGGTGCCCGCCGCCAGCCGCCCGGCCTGGCCCTTCTCCGCCACCTGGGGGGCCAGCGCCACCAGCAGGATCAGCAGTATGGCGGCCATGAAGCTCATGGCCACGGCAAACACCACCCCGGTCCAGCCAGAGAACAGCAGAAAACCGGCCATGGCCAGCACACCGCCGGCACAGCTGATGACCACGGGCATGCGCCGGCCCACCCAGGGCGTGGCCAGCTTCAGCATGGCCAGTGAGGCCGTGGCCTGGGCCAGGTTGAACCAGAACAGCACCGGTGTCAGGCGCTCCAGTTCGCCCCGCGCCTCCAGCACACTGGCCATATAGGCATTGCTGCCAAAGAACAGCGACGCGGTGCCCCCCAGCAGAAGGCCCATGCGCCACATCATGGGGTCGCGCCAGTCGGGTATCCAGGCGGGGCGCTCCTGGGGCGGGTTGAGGTTGCGCCTTGGCAGCAACAGCATGGCGGCCACCACCAGTGCCGGCAATGACCACAGTGCCAGTGCCAGACGCCAGCTGTCACCGGCCAGTGGCATTACCAGAGGCAGCGTCAGCCCGGCGCCGATAAACTCCCCCATCAACATGCCGTTCATGTAAAAGGCGCTGCCCAGCGCCAGGTGCGGCCCCTCCAGCCAGCGGGGCAGCAGTGCCGGCAGCGAGGGCTGCATCACCGCGATACCCAGCCCCATCAGGGCACTGACAAACATCAGCATGGCCGTTACCGGCGCCAGCCCCCTGGCGGCGGAAGCCAGTGCCACCAGCAGCAGGGCCCAGATCAGGGTGTTGCGGGGGCCGTAACGGGCAATCAGCAGCGAGCCGGGCAGGGCGCCAATGGCCAGCATGAACACCGGCAGGGTGGTCAGGGCGCCCACCGCTGTCTGGCTCAGTCCCAGGTCGTCGCTCATGAAGGGGGCCAGTGCCGGCGCCACCAGTACCGGAATGCGCATATAGAGCCCGGCCAGCCACAGCAATGCCAGCAGGGCGGCCAGTGTCAGCCGTGAAGTCCCGGTGCGGTCTGGTGATGCGCCCATATGACGGCTCCTGAGGGTGCAAAAGTCTCACAGGTTAAACCATCCTCACCCGGTAAGGAATCGTCCCGGCCCGGGGGAACACCGGTCTGACCGCAGTGACGCCTGTGCCGGTGGACCGGTCAATGCCGTCATGGCTGAGTCTGGTAAAGTGCCTTATGGGATTTTCACCAGAACGGCGCCCTGACCAGAACCCGACAGGCTCAGGGGCGGCAGGACCATTGCCAGAATGACCACAGGAACGATCACAGAGAGTGCAGCCATGATGTCGACACTGCCCCGACTCCCCACCTACGCGAGGCAGGTGGCCCGTAACGCCCGCCAGCGGTTTCTCAACCCGGAAACCCTGGTACAGGCGGAGCAGACCCATTACGAGGTGATCCATAACGACGGCATTGTCCGTCTGCGCTACTACCCGCCACTGGAAGAGAGCCATATTGCACTGGGAGAGCAGAGCATTCCCGTCAGCCGGGAGACCTTCCGGGTACCGCTGGTGCTGGTGGCGCCACTGGCGGTGAACATGACCATCTACGACCTGTTTCCCAACCGCAGCCTGGTGCGTTACCTGAGGGCACGGGGTTTTCAGCTGTATCTGGTGGACTGGGGCAGGCCGGGCTGGGAGGAGAACCACTACCGGATCAGCACCTACTACCGGGACTACCTGCCGCAGCTGCTGGACCGGGTGCGGGTGCACAGCGGTGTTGAGGAGGTCTCACTGCATGGCTGGAGTTTTGGCGCCCTGTTCAGCTATTGCGCCGCCGCGGTGGACACACGCCATATCCGCAATATCGCCCTGGTGGGTGCCCCCTGCGATTACCACGCCAATGGCCTGATCGGAAAGCAGTACCAGCTGATCTCCCACAGCCTGGGCTGGCTGGAGCAGCGACTGGGGTGGCGGGTGCACCAGACCAGGCGCCGTTTCTGGCGCTCACCGGGCTGGGCCAATGCGCTGATGTTCAAGGTCACCTCGCCACTGAGCAGCCTGCAGAACTACCTGGACCTGGTGCGCAACCTCCACTCCGAGGAATACGTCAGCAACCACGCCACACAGGGGGCCTTTCTCAATGAGATGGTGGCCTATCCGGGGGGCGTGATTCAGGACACGGTGCAGTATCTCTGGGTTGAGAACTGTGTGGCCGAGGGGCGCCTGCCTGAGCCGGAACCGTCGGTGGATCTCTCCGCCGTAAAGGCCAATATGATGCTGCTGTACGGGGACAACGACCCGATTGTCACGGCCGAGTGCAGCCTGCCGCTGATGGAGCGGGTGGGCAGTGAGGACAGGACGGCGGTGGAGGTGCCCGGAGGCCATATGGGCATACTCTCCGGCAGCCGGGCGCCGGAGCATATCTGGCCCCGTGTGGCGGACTGGCTGGCCGCCCGCTCTCACTGATTCGCCGTGAGTCAGCCCGCCAGTGGCGCGATGCCGCCGGCGGGTAAGGGCGTTACTGCTGCAGGTCGGCGCGGATCTTTTTCTTGTCCACCTTGCCGACACTGGTGCGTGGGATCTCCTTGAGCAGTGTGACGCTGTCCGGGATGGCCCATTTCTCGATATCGCCACTGTCCACGAACGTCTGCAGATGGCTCTTGATCAGGGCCAGGTCCGGGGCCTTGCCCTCGTTGGGCAGTATTACCGCATGGGGGCGCTCTCCCCACTGCTCATCCGGCAGTCCCACCACGGCGGCCATGGCCACGTCCGGGTGCTGGCTGATCAGGTTCTCCAGATCCAGTGAGGAGATCCACTCACCCCCGGTCTTGATCACATCCTTGATGCGGTCGCGGATCTGCAGTGTGCCGTCCGGGTCAATGCTGGCCACGTCTCCGGTTTGCAGCCAGCCTCCTTCCCACAGGGCCTCGCCCTTCTCCGGCTCGCGGAAATAGCTCTGTGTCAGCCAGGGGGCGCGGGTCACCACCTCACCCATGGACTCACCGTCGTGGGGCAGTGGCTTGCCATTGGCATCCAGTATCTGGATGTCCACCAGTGGCACCGGCACGCCGGTGCGGCAGCGCTCATGGACCTGCTCTTCCAGTGGCAGACGGGCATGCTCTTCCCGCAGATGGGTGGCGGTGAGCAGGGGGCAGGTTTCGGACATGCCGTAGCCGGTATAGACCTTGATGCCCCGCTCGGCGGCCTTGCGGGCCAGCCCTTCGGTGAGTGCGGAGCCGCCGATCAGCACATGCCAGTTGGACAGGTCGACGTTTTTGCTTTCCTCGGCGTCCAGCAGCATCTGCAGGATGGTGGGCACACAGTGGGAAAAGGTGACCTTTTCACGGTCCAGCAGCTTCAGCAGTGTGGCCGGGTCGTAACGGCCGGGATACACCTGTTTGACACCCAGCATGGTGGCCACGAAGGGCACGCCCCAGGCGTGTACGTGGAACATGGGGGTGATGGGCATGTAGACGGTGTCGGAGCGCATCAGTGGCATCTGGTTGAAAGGGCTCATGGCGGCCACCTCACCCAGTGTGTGCAGCACCAGCTGGCGGTGGGAGAAAAACACCCCCTTGGGGTTGCCGGTGGTGCCGGTGGTGTAGAAGGTGGTGGCGATGGCCTGCTCGTCGAATTCCGGGAAATCGAAGTGCTCCGGCGCCTGGCGCACCAGCGACTCGTATTCGCCGGGGCCCTTGAGGCCGGACTCCACGGCCCTGTCGTTGTCCGTCAGCTGTATGAAGCCCTTCACGGAGGTGAACTGGTCGCTGAGCTGTTCCATCAATGGGGCAAAATCGTCGTGCACCAGCACCAGGTCGTCCTCGGCGTGGTTCATGGTGTAGAGGATCTGCTCCGGTGACAGGCGCACATTCACCGTATGCAGCACCGCGCCGATCATGGGGATGGCAAAAAAGCACTCCAGGTAGCGGGTGCTGTCCCAGTCCAGTACCGCCACGGTATCACCGGCCTTCACCCCCGCCTGCGTCAGCACATTGGCCAGCTGGTGGATGCGCCGTATCAGATCGCGGTAGGTGTAGCGCTGATCCAGGCCGTAAAGGATCTCCTGCTGTGGCGCGTAGCGTGCGGCGGACAGCAGCAGGTTCTTGATCAGCAGCGGTGCGCTGTGGGCGTTCTGGGCGGGATCGATGAGTTTTACAGGCATTGACGGGGGCTCCATTCTTGTTGGTTTCACCGTACTATGTGCCCTGAGGCGCCGTTTGTGAAGGGGCCTTTCCCGGACACCGCCCTTTCCCTGGACCCCCGGAAAAAAGAAAACCCCGGACTCCCGCCGTGGCGGGGGAACGGGGTCTGTCTGGGGCCGTGATTCCGTGGACTGAATCAGCCGGCGTGAACCAGTGGCCTGTTCTCAGAAACCGAACTGAAGGCCGCCGCTGATGTAGGTCAGATCGGTCTCGACGCCCAGCTCGGAACTGCCGAAATCCGGGATGTAGTCAAAATCGAACCGCACCGAGATACTGTGCCCGAAGCCCAGACGCAGGCCGACGCCGGTCTTGAAGTCCACACCGTCCTCGGAGCGGCTGTTGCCGGAGGGTGTCTCCACACGGGCGCGCCAGAGAAAGGCGCCGGCCTTGGCGTAGAGATCCACATTCTCACCCAGCGGCAGAAACGCATTGCCCACCACGTCCAGTGCCTTGGGACGTACCCGTTGCGTGGTCAGGCTGCCAAAGCGGCGGTTGTGGGTGTAACCCACCTCGGTACCAAAGTTCGGCAGCAGGCGTGCGCCGGAGTAGATGCGGTAAAAGGTGTTGGTGTCATCGCAGTCGCCAGAGACGCCATCACAGGCCTCATCCAGTTCGGACTGGCCACCGGAGATGCCCACATAGGGGTGTTCGTAAGGATCATCGGCCATGGCCTGCGGGGCCATAAAAGCGGCTACGGCCAGCGCCAGCAGCGGCGTGCGAATTGTCATGGTGGAGCCTCTTGGACAGGTAGACGTTGCTCAGGTTTATAGACATTGTGGCAGATCGTGTCAATTTTGCCAGAGTCCCCACCGGGGCGCTTTACAGATTGTCCGGATCCGACAACAGGGCCTCGGCGCGGGCCAGTGTGGCGGCCTTTTTGTCCGGGTCCTGTTTCTGCCAGTTGCGGTAGATCATGCCCATGCGGGGGTTGTTGCGGAAGGTTTCCTGGTGGCGGTCGATAAAGTGCCAGTAGAGGCTGTTGAAGGGGCAGGCGTCCTCTTCCGTGGTTTTCTGCACATTATAGCGGCACTGCTTGCAGTAGTCGGACATGCGGTGGATGTACTTGCCACTGGCGGCATAGGGCTTGGAGCCCAGCAGACCGCCGTCGGCGTGCATCACCATACCCCGCACATTGGGTAGCTCCACCCACTCATAGGCGTCGATGTAGACCGCCAGGTACCAGTCACAGATGGCATCCGGGTCCACACCGGCCAGCAGTGCGAAGTTGCCGGTCACCATCAGCCGCTGTATGTGGTGGGCATGGGCGTTGCGGCGTGTGGCATCGATCGCCTTTGCCATGCAGCGCATGCCGGTCTCACCGCTCCAGTAGAAGGCCGGTAGTGGGCGGCTGTTGCCCAGCCGGTTCTCACGGCCATAGTCGGGCATGGTGGCCCAGTAGAGGCCACGGACAAATTCCCGCCAGCCCAGTATCTGCCGGATAAAGCCCTCCACCGCGTTCAGTGGCGCCTCGCCCCGGTAATAGGCCGCCTGCACCGCCTCGCAGACCTCCCGGGGCAGCAGAAGGCCGCAGTTGAGATAGGGGGAGAGCAGTGAGTGGAACAGGGTGTCTTCCTGGTCGGCCATGGCGTCCTGGTAGTCCCCGAAGTGGGGCAGGCGCTCACGGACAAAGTGATCCATTGTCGCCAGTGCCTGCTCCCGGGTGACGGCGTAGCCAAAGCCCTCCAGTGAACCGAAATGATGGCTGAAATGGGTTTCCACCATGGCCATCACCTCACGGGTGATGGCATCCGGTGGCACCGTGAAAGGCGCCGGTACCGGGGGTTTCCCCTGCCATTTCCTGCGGTTGTCGCTGTCGTAGTTCCACTCACCCCCTTCCGGTTTGCCCTCGGCGTCCATGAGCAGTCCGGTGTCACGGCGCAGCTCCCGGTAGAAGTACTCCATGCGCCACTGCTTGCGCCCCCGGGCCCATTCCCGGAAGCGCTCCGGGGTGGCGAAAAAGCGGCTGTCAGGCAGGATCTCAAGGGGGCAGTCCAGGCGCTTGTCCCAGTCCAGCATGGCGCAATGCAGCCGCCATTCACCGCACTGGGTGACCCGCACCGATTCCGGTTTCAGTTCGGCGGCGGTTTCCGCCACCGCCTGGCCCAGATTCTGCCAGTGGCTGTCCGGGTCATAAGAGTGGTAATGGACATGGAAGCCACGGCTCTCCAGGCGCCGGGCAAAATGGCGCATGGCGCTGAAGACCAGCACCAGCTTCTGGGGGTGGTGGGGGCTGTAGGTGGCTTCATCGCGCACCTCCGCCATGAGTATGAGGTCCAGCGCCGGGTCGGCACCGGCCAGGGCGGAGAGGCTGTCACTGAGCTGGTCGCCCAGCACCACAATCAGTCGTCGAACCGGTTTTTTTGTCATACCGGTGATACGTTGCCGGGGCCGGTCCGGTTCTTGTATTTATCACCGGACGTGAAAATTCAGTACACTGGCGCTTTTCGGATGCTTTATCCGGACTCAATCCAGCCATCTTTTTGCAGAAGACACGATAACCGCATGGAAAAACGCAGGCGTAAACGGGGGGAAACGCGGGGCCAGCTGATGGAGGCGGCCCTGACACTGGTGGGTCGGGGCCGGCATTTTGCCAGCCTGGGCATCCGCGAGGTCACCCGTGAGGCAGGGGTGGTACCCACCTCCTTTTACCGGCATTTCCGCAACATGGACGACCTGGGGCTTCAGTTGGTGGACGAGCTGGGCCTGGTGATGCGCCGACTGATGCGCGAGTCACGCCAGCAGGCGCCCTTTGCCGACAAACTGATACGGGATTCCGTGAATCTGTTTGTGGATCATGTGCTGGCCAACCGCAATTTCTTTACCTTCATGGCCCAGGGTCTGGCCGGGGAAAGCCGCGCCGTGCGGGACGGCATCGCCGGTGAGATGCGTTTCATGGCCCATGAGATGATGCTGGACATACAGCGCATGCAGCTGCTGGATCACCTCAGCGAGGGGGATCTGTACCGCTGCTGTGAGCTGGTGATCCGCACTGTGGCCTTCTCACTGAACGACATTCTGGGCATGTCCTCCGAGGATGAGCACCAGCTGGAGGCCATCCGTGAACGGGAAATCCAGCATGTGAAGCTGATCATGCTGGGTGCCATGGCCTGGAAAAGCGAGTAGGGGCCAGCAACCGGTACATCCGGGCCTTTGGCCAGGGTGACGTGGGCCAGTGCGTTACAGGGCTATGCCGTCTTTGCCGGTGCCGTGCTAGTGTAATCCCACACACGCAACAGAAGAAGTCTGTCCATGAGCAAGAAAGAAGCCCGCCAGATCGCCAAAACGTTGCTGGACCAGCATGTGGCCCATGAATTGGCGTATATGACCGGAGAGCAGATGCTGCCGGACCTCAGGGAGGATGTGGCGCTGGTGTTCAAGGCCGGTGAATCACTGCGGCTGCGGGACATGGTGGAGGAGGACACCGTGAATGCCATTATCCGCCGTCATGTGGTGGAGCGGGACATTCCGCCGCTGATTCCGGAAATGGCCTCGGACTTCACCAATGACATTGTCGGCCAGTCTTTCCACAGGGACATCCGGCCCGAGGACATCATCAGCCGTGACCATGTGGAAGAGCTGGTGGACCAGACACTGCTGCTGAAGGACCAGCGCGCACAGCTGATCGACCAGCTGCTGGAGCAGCCTTTGTACAAGGACCTGGTGGCCACCATCCTGTACGAGGGCATCGCCCGCTATATCTACGAAGAGAACCTGATCAGCCGCAAGATCCCCGGCGTGAGCTCGGCGCTGCGCTTCAGCTCGAAAATGCTCACCAAGGCCGTCTCGGGCCTGGACGATGCCTGGGAGAAATCCCTCAAGGGCTATATTGCCCGCAATGTGGAAACCATGGTGCGTGAGAGTGCCCAGTTCCTGGACAAGAACCTCACGGACGATGAGCTCAAGACCAGTGTCATGGACGCCTGGGACAGTTTTTCCGGCAAGACACTGGGCAGCCTCCAGGCGGGGCTGGGTGAGGTGGAGTGGGAGGAGTTCGTGGTCATTGGCTACAGCTTCTGGCTGTCCTTTCGCAAGACCGACTATTTCCGCCGCTGTTATGAAACCGTGGTGGAGAGCCTGTTCCAGCAATACGGTGACTACTCGCTGGCCACACTGGCGGAGGAGCTCGATATCACCCAGGAGACAGTGATGACGGAGCTGGAGTCGGTGCTGCCCAGAAGCACCGAGTCCCTGAAGGCCAACGGCCTGATGGAGCAGCTTCTGCGCCGTCGCCTGGCCCGATTCTACGAAAGCGATGGGGCATTGAAGCTGCTGGACCCGGGCAAAGCCTGAAAACAGCGTGGACTGAGTGGGGCGCCTGACGGGCCCCATGAGGGGGCCAGGAGGGCCACAAGAGGAGGGAGAACAGATTTTGCTGTTGTTCTCCGGAGCGTTTGCGCACACTGCGCTGACGCCGGCAGCACAGGTCCTGTGTCTGCCCTGCTCCTGATTTGACTGCTACCTCCATAAGGAAATGCCCATGAAACTGTCCTTCCCCAAGCTTCTGCTACTGGCCGCTCTGTTCCCTCTGAGCGCCGCAGCCAGCGATCTGTCCTACAACCACGCAGAAGCGGGTGTTGCCCTTTACCCCGGTTCCGATAATGAGCAGGATTTTGTCGGCTTTGACAGCCGTCTGTCACTGGAACTGACCCCGGCGGTCTTCGTGTATGGCGGACTCAAGTTCCTGACGGATGAGGTGGATTACACAGCCCTTCACGCCGGTGTGGGTTTTCGCCACCGACTGGAGACCCGCACCAGCATCTGGGGCGGCGTTGGCCTGGACTACCAGGAGCTTGACTTTCCGAACCGTGCCGGCACCTTTGACGATACCGGCCTGGCCCTGCGTGGCGGCCTGCGCCATCAGGTCAATGAGGCGCTGGAGCTGGGCGGTTCTGCCCGGGTGATTACCGGTGATCTGGATTATGTGGGCTATGCCTTCACGGGTCGTCTGGCCTTGAGCCGTGACCTGTCACTGCTGGGTGAGCTGGATGTGTTTGACGGTGAACTGGGCCTGATCGCGGGTCTGTCTCTGTCATTCTGAGGTAAAGTATCCGATCCTGATAAAAAACGGCGCCCAGTGGCGCCGTTTTTTATGGTCCCGTTTTTTACCTGGCCTGCCTGTAATGGCCTTTCTGTCAGGCGCTTCTCGCCTGGTCGGCCCCGGTGGGGGCAGGCACTACCTCCTCTTCCACCAGTGTGTCATCGTCCATGCTCTGGAGTTTCACCGGGAAGCCCCACAGCTGGTGCACATGGCGCAGTACTTCACGGGTGTGCTGCCCCAGCGGCATGCCGTCGGTGCGGTTGTGGCGCAGCGTCAGTGTGCGGTCGCCGCGCACATTCACGTTCCAGACCTGGATGTTCGGGTCCCGGTAACTGAGGTTGTACTGGCGCGCCAGTTTTTCCCGCACCGCCCGGTAGCCCTCGTCGTTGTGGATGGCGGTAATCTCGTACACCGGCTCGTTTTCCTCGTCACTGATGGCAAACAGCTTGAGATCCCGGATCACCTTGGGCGACAGGAACTGCAGTATAAAGGACTCGTCCTTGAAGTTGCGCATGGCAAAATCCAGGGTTTCCTGCCAGTCGGAGCCGGCAATGTCCGGGAACCAGCGCCGGTCTTCCTCGGTGGGGAACTGGCAGATACGCTTCAGGTCCATGAAGATGGAAAAGCCCAGTGTGTAGGGGTTGAGCCCGGAGTAGTAGGGGCTGTCAAAGGGCGGCTGGTAGATCACCGCGCTGTGGGATTCCAGGAACTCCAGCATAAAGCCGTCCGTCACCAGCCCCTCCTCATACAGCTCGTGCATGATGGTGTAGTGCCAGAAACAGGCCCAGCCCTCGTTCATGACCTGGGTCTGGCGCTGTGGGTAGAAATACTGGGCGGTCTTGCGCACGATGCGCACCAGCTCACGCTGCCAGGTCTCAAGCAGCGGGGCGTTTTTCTCGATAAAGTACAGGAGGTTCTCCTGGGGCTCCCGGGGGTAGCGATTGCTGCCCTCCCTGCGCTCCTGGCTCTGCCCCATGTCCGGGATGGTGCGCCACAGGTCATTGAGCTGCTCCTGGCGGATCTGCTCCCGCTCCTGCTGGCGGCGCCGCTCTTCGCTGGCGGAGATGGGGGCCGGGCGCTTGTAGCGGTCCACGCCGTGGTTCATCAGTGCGTGGCAGGCGTCCAGTATGGCCTCCACCGCGTCCAGCCCGTAACGCTCCTCACACTGGGCCACATAGGTCTTGGCAAACAGCAGGTAATCGATGATGGCGCTGGCGTCGGTCCAGGTGCGGAACAGGTAGTTGTTCTTGAAAAAGGAGTTGTGGCCATAACCGGCGTGGGCGATCACCAGGGCCTGCATCATCATGGTGTTTTCTTCCATGAGGTAGCAGATGCAGGGGTTGGAATTGATGACGATCTCATAGGCCAGGCCCATCTGCCCACGGCGGTAGCCCTGCATGGTCTGCAGGAACTGCTTGCCGAAGGACCAGTGGTTGTAGCCCACGGGCATGCCCACGGAGCTGTAGGCGTCCATCATCTGCTCCGCGCTGATGATCTCGATCTGCACCGGGTAGGTGTCCAGGCCGTACTCTCCGGCAATGCGGGCGATTTCCCGGTCGTACTGCTCGATCAGCTCAAAGGTCCATTCGGACGTATCGGAAATGGGTTCGGTCATGCTTGGCTCCCGGCCCTCTCGGGCCTGTCAGGCTGTCCCGGGCCGCCAGGACCCGGGTGCACTCTTGATTGGCAATGATTGTGACTGGCAACCCGCCATCTCAGTGGGATTTCCGTTCGAACAATGAGCGGAAAACCGGATAGATATCCGCCACCTGGGTGATCTGCTGCATGGCAAAGGACTCCGGGTGCTTCTCCTGCACGCTTTCGTATTCGTGCCACAGTGTCTGGTGCTCGTCCGGTGTGATCTCCACATAGGCGTAATACTGCAGCAGCGGCAGCAGCTGCTTGCTGAGTATCTCACCGCACTTGGGGGAGTCGTCGTTCCAGTTGTCACCGTCAGAGGCCTGGGCGGCGTAAATGTTCCACTCCTCCGGTGGAAAACGTTCCCTGATGATCTCGTGGGTGAGCTTCAGTGCGCTGGAGACGATGGTGCCGCCGGTCTCCCGGGAGTAGAAGAACTCCTCCTCGTCCACTTCCTTGGCGCTGGTGTGGTGGCGGATAAACACCACCTCGATGCGCTTGTAGCTCTTCTTGAGGAAGAGATACAACAGTATGAAAAAGCGCTTGGCGATGTCCTTGTGGGCCTGGCTCATGGAGCCGGACACATCCATCAGGCAGAACATCACGGCACTGGTGGCCGGGCGGGGCTGACGCACATGCTGGTTGTAGCGCAGGTCGATCTCATCCAGCCAGGGAATGCGCTTCATGCTGTTGCGCAGCCGCTCCAGTTCCTCTTCCAGTGCCTGGATCTCGGCGGACTTGTCCAGTACCGGATCGTCCACGGCAGGGCGCTCTTTGAGCGCCTGCAACTGGGATTCCAGCCTGCGGATGCGCCGTTTGCGCGAGCCCCCCAGGCTGATGCGACGGGCATGGGCGCCCCGCAGAGAGCGCACCACATTGAGCTTGGCCGGCGTGCCATCGGTGGTGAAGCCCGAACGCACGTAATTGAATGACTCCGCCCGCTTGAGCTTCTTGCGGGCCAGTCGCGGCAGCTCCAGGTCATCAAACAGGAAGTTGAGGAATTCCTCCTGTGTGATCTGGAAGACAAAATCGTCCATGCCCTCGCCCTGGTCACTGGCATCCCCCTGGCCGGCGCCGCCCCCTTCGCCGCCTTCGGGTTTGGGCAGGAGATCCCCGGTGACAAACTCCCGGTTGCCGGGGTGCACCATTTCACGATGGCCGCCACGGCCATGGTGGAACTGGGGCTCGTGGATGTCCTTGGTGGGGATGCTGACACTCTCCCCCTTTTCCACATCCGTGATGGAGCGGTCGTGGACCGCCTCCGAGACGGCCCGCTTGATGTGCTTGCGGTAACGGCGCAGAAAACGGTCCCGATTCACGGCACTCTTGTTCTTGCCGTTCAGTCGACGGTCAACAATGTGACTCATTCCCATACAGAGACCCCCGGGTCTTTGCCGGTTACTGGGATTTACGCACCCTCAGGTACCACTCGGCCAGCAGACGCACCTGCTTCTCGGTGTAGCCCCGCTCGAGCATGCGATCCACAAACTGCTGGTGTTTGCGCTGATCGTCCTCGGATGCCTTGGGGTTGAAGGAGATCACCGGCAGCAGGTCTTCGGTGTTGGAGAACATCTTCTGTTCGATCACCGAGCGCAGTTTCTCGTAACTCAGCCAGGAGGGGTTCCGGCCCTGGTTGTTGGCTCTGGCCCGCAGGACAAAGTTGACCACTTCGTTGCGGAAATCCTTGGGATTGCTGATGCCTGCCGGCTTTTCGATTTTTTCCAGTTCGTCGTTGATGGCGGCGCGGTCGAGAATCTCGCCGGTATCCGGATCCCGGTAGTCCTGGTCCTGTATCCAGAAGTCGGCATAGGTGACGTAACGGTCGAACAGGTTCTGTCCGTACTCGGAGTAGGACTCCAGATAGGCGGTCTGGATTTCCTTGCCGATAAACTCCACATAGCGTGGTGCCAGGTACTCCTTGATAAAGCGCAGGTACTTTTCGTGCACTTCCGGTGGGAACTGCTCCTGTTCGATCTGCTTTTCCAGCACATAGAGCAGATGCACCGGGTTGGCGGCCACCTCGGTGGAATCGAAGTTGAACACTTTGGAGAGGATCTTGAAGGCAAAGCGGGTGGAGAGCCCCTCCATGCCCTCGTTGACCCCGGCCGCGTCGCGGTATTCCTGGATGGACTTGGCCTTGGGGTCGGTGTCCTTGATGTTCTCACCGTCGTAGACCTTCATTTTGGAATAGATGCTGGAGTTCTCCGGCTCCACCAGGCGGGACAGCACCACAAACTGGGCCAGCATGCGCAGTGTGTCCGGCGCGCAGGGAGCCTCTGCCAGTGAGCTTTCCCGCAGCAGCTTGCGGTAGATCTCGATTTCCTCGGACACCCGCAGGCAGTAGGGCACCTTGACGATATTGACCCGGTCCAGGAAGGCCTCGTTGTGCTTGTTGTTGCGGAAGGTCTGCCACTCGGACTCGTTGGAATGGGCCAGTATCACGCCGTCAAAGGGCACCGAGCCCATGCCCTCGGTGGTGTTGTAGTTGCCCTCCTGGGTGGCAGTCAGCAGCGGGTGCAGTACCTTGATGGGGGCCTTGAACATCTCCACGAATTCCAGCAGCCCCTGGTTGGCCCGGTTAAGGCCGCCACTGAAACTGTAGGCGTCCACGTCGTCCTGGCTGAAGTCCTCCAGCATGCGGATATTGACCTTGCCCACCAGTGCCGAGATGTCCTGGTTGTTGTCGTCACCGGGCTCGGTCTTGGCGATGGCCACCTGGTCGAGTATGGAGGGGTAGCGCTTGACCACACGGAACTGGCTGATATCGCCGCCGTACTCGTGCAGGCGCTTGACCGCCCAGGGGGACATGATGGGCTTGAGGTAGCGCTTCGGGATGCCGTATTCCTCTTCCAGGATCTGGCCATCCTCCAGGGGGTCGAACAGCCCCAGTGGGGATTCGTTCACCGGAGACCCCTTGATGGCATAGAAGGGCACCTTCTGGATCAGTTGCTTGAGCTTTTCCGCCAGTGAGGATTTGCCGCCACCCACGGGGCCGAGCAGGTAGAGGATCTGTTTCTTCTCCTCCAGACCCTGTGCCGCATGGCGGAAGTAGGACACGATGTTTTCCACCGCCTCCTCCATGCCGTAGAACTCGCGGAACTCCGGGTAACGCTTGATGACCTTGTTGGAGAAGATGCGGGCCAGGCGGGGATCCTTGGAGGTGTCCACCAGCTCCGGTTTGCCGATCGCCAGCAGCATACGCTCGGCGGCCGTGGCATAGGCGGACGGATCCTCTTTGCAGACGGCCAGATATTCCTCGAGACTCAGTTCCTCTTCCTGTGTGGCTTCGTACCGATCCCTGAACTGCTGCAAGATACTCATAGTGTACCCCTCTGCTTGGTCAAAAAACGCTCAGCCTTGATTCAAATCATAGTGGAGAGATCCGCCATTGAATAGTTACCAAGGACAGAAAGAAGCCCCCCTTGAGTGCACTCAACGGGGCAGCGTGTGTGACAGCGCGCAGGGCCCCGGGTTCAGGCCAGAGCCTGAACGGGGGGCTTCGCAGGAGGATTTATTCAATGCTTGCCGGGGACTTAGCCACTGCCCAGCAGGATCGGAGCAGCGATGGGCTTACGGTTGCCCCTGACGGGTAAAGGGCCTGGAATAGACAGGTGGGGGAATTGTTAAAAAGCGTGTGCTTGCTCAGAACTGTGCATCAGTACCGGTTTACTGACGCCATCGGGTGGAACCGCCTGTGTTCGGTTGATGGGTGCAGGGGAGAGGGCGGCCAGTGGCGCGCCGCCGCCTTTCCAGGCAGCGGCGAGCCCTCTGATGGCCTGTGTGGGTTACTCAGGGGCGTCCGTGACGGCCCCCAGTGAGGCGGAGTTGACGGCTTTGGCAAACTTGGCCAGCACGCCACGGGGGTATTTGGCGGCGGGGGGCTGCCAGGCCGCCCGGCGCTTTTCCAGTTCCGCCTCGCTCAGGGCCACGGTGATGGTGTTGGCCTCGGCATCGATGGTGATCTCATCGCCGTTTTCCACCAGTGCGATGGGGCCGCCATCGGCCGCCTCCGGGGTCACATGACCCACCACAAAGCCGTGGCTGCCGCCTGAGAAGCGTCCGTCGGTAATCAGTGCCACGTCATTGCCAAGGCCACGGCCCATGATGGCGGAGGTGGGGCTGAGCATCTCCCGCATGCCGGGCCCTCCCTTGGGGCCCTCGTAGCGGATCACCAGCACATCCCCGGCCACCACGGTGCCATCCATGATGCGTTCCTGGGCCTCTTCCTCGGAGTGGAAGACCCGGGCGGTGCCGGTGAAGTGGGTGCCTTCCTTGCCGGTGATCTTGGCCACGGCGCCGGTGGGCGCCAGGTTGCCGTAAAGGATGCGCAGGTGGCTGTCTTTCTTGATGGGGTTGTCCAGGCTCTGGATGATCTTCTGGTCCGATGGGTAGGGGGCCACTCCGGACAGATTCTCCGCCAGGGTCCGTCCGGTAACGGTCAGGCAGTCACCGTGCAGCAGGCCCGCCTCCAGCAGCGTCTTCATCATCGGCTGTATGCCGCCGATGGCCACCAGCTCGGACATCATGTAATGGCCGCTGGGGCGCAGGTCCGCCAGCACAGGCACGCGCTTGCCGATGCGCACAAAGTCGTCCAGTGACAGTTCCACACCGATGGTGTTGGCCATGGCCAGCAGGTGCAGCACGGCGTTGGTGGAGCCGCCCAGTGCGATGACCACGGTGATGGCGTTCTCGAAGGCCTTGCGGGTCATGATGTCCGAGGGCTTGATGTCCTTCTCCAGCAGTTCCATCACCGCCGCGCCGGCGGCCCGGCAGTCTGCCAGCTTGGTCTCCGAGACGGCGTTCTGTGCGGAACTGCCCGGCAGGCTCATGCCCATGG
>JAWWAC010000040.1:0-27697 GCA_033721915.1 Oleiphilaceae bacterium | reverse complement strand
GGTGCTTACAGTGTGACTGCCGTTGCCACGGATGTGGCCGGTAATGTGTCAGCGGAATCCTCCAGCTTCACGGTAACGGTGGACACCGAGGTGGCCGCGCCGGTGGTGAGCGGTATTACCGACGACACCCGTACGGCCGGTGACGGCGTTACCAGCGACTCCACCCTGGTGTTTGATGGCACCAGCGAAGCGGATGCCAGCGTGGAGGTGTTTATTGATGGTGGTTCCATTGGTACTGCCACCGCCAATGGCAGTGGCAACTGGAGTTACGACCACACCGGCACCGCCCTGGGGGAGGGCACTTACAGTGTGACCGCCGTTGCCACGGATGTGGCCGGCAATGTGTCAGCGGAATCCTCCGCCTTCGCGGTAACGGTGGATACCAGTGTGGCGGCCCCCACAGTGAGTGGTATCACCAACGACACCGGCTCGGTGAATAACGATGGCATCACCAATGACAGCACCCTGGTGTTCGATGGCACCAGCGAAGCGGATGCCAGCGTGGAGGTGTTTATTGATGGTGGCTCCATTGGCACCGCCACCGCCGATGGCAGTGGCAACTGGAGTTACGACCACACCGGCACCGCTCTGGGAGAGGGCACTTACAGTATTACAGCCGTTGCCACGGATGTGGCCGGCAATGTCTCGGCTGAATCGTCTGCTTTGCCAGTGACGGTGGACACCAGCGTGGCGGCGCCAGTAGTGAGTGGCATTACCGACGACACTGGTACGGCCGGTGACGGCATCACCAGCGACGCCACACTGGTGCTCGATGGTACCAGCGAAGCGAATGGCAGCGTGGAAGTGTTTGTGGATGGTGGCTCCATTGGTACCGCCACGGCCGATGGTAACGGTGACTGGAGTTACGATCACACCGGTACCGCCCTGCCGGAGGCTACATACAGTATGACTGCGGTCACCACGGATGTTGCCGGGAACGTCTCCGGAACCTCTGCCGGATTCTCTGTTACGGTCGACACGTCGGCCCCCGCGGACCCTGTCGTGACCGGTATCACCGATGACACCGGCACGGCCGGTGATGGTGTCACCAACGACAACACCCTGATTTTTGGCGGCACCAGTGAAGCGGATACCAGTGTTGAGGTGTTTATTGATGGCGTGGCCATTGGCACCACCACAGCCGATGGCAGTGGAGACTGGAGCCATGATCACACAGGCACCAGCCTGCCGGAGGCTGGCTACAGCGTTACAGCCCAGGCTACGGATGCCGCCGGTAACAGCTCGGGAGTCTCGGCCGGATTCGCGATCACCGTGGATACCACAGCACCGTCAGCGAGCAGCCTGGATCCCTCGGATGGTGCCACCGGCGTCAGCCTGACCCAGAACCTGGTGTTCAATGCCAGTGAAACGGTTTACGTGGAGTCCGGTAATGTGGATATCCGGGAGTTTGCCGACGACTCCGTGTTTGAGAGCATTCCCATTGGTGATGCAAGGGTTACTGGCAGTGGCACCGCCACACTGACCATCGACCCGACGGCCAATCTGATCGGCGGTACCCAGTATTATGTGGCAATCGATGCCGGGGCATTCGGTGATCTGGCGGGCAACGGGTTTGCCGGCTATACCGGCAACAGCCCCTGGTCCTTTACCACCGAAGACTTTCAGCTGACCGGAACCACCCCGGCTGACGAAGACGCCGGTGTGGCACTGGATACCACACTGAGTTTTTCATTCAACGAACCGGCTTTTTCGGGGGCCGGCAATATCCAGGTCCGTCTGTCCAGCGACGGAAGTCTGTTTGAAGCCATTGATGTGGCCACCGCCAGCATCACCGGTGAGGGAACCGGAACCCTGGCATTTACCCTGGGGGACACCCTGGCACCGAATACCTCCTATTACATCGAAGTGGATGCCGGCGCCCTGGTCAACGGCAATAACGTCGCCTTTGGAGGCATCAGCGGTTCCACATCACTGAATTTCTCCACCGTGAATGTCTCCACGCCGACAGTGTCCAATGTCACCTCGTCAGTCGTCGATGGCACCTATCGCGGGGGTGACACCATTCCTCTGCAGGTCACGTTCAGCGAAATCGTCAATGTCACAGGGACACCGCACCTGCAGATCAATCTGGAGGGGACGGACAAGTACATTGACTACAGCAGCGGATCCGGCACCGATACCCTGCAGTTTGACTATCACGTTGAGACCGGCGACAGCACGCCTGATCTGGCCTACACATCTACGTCTGCCCTTGAACTCAATGGCGGCACCGTTCGCAGTGACAACCAGGCCAACGCCGACCTGACACTGCCCGCTCCGGGAGCAGCGGGCTCGCTCAGCGCCAACAAGAACATTGAGATCGCCGCGGCGGATCTGGCTATGAACAACTTCTCATCCAGCGACGGCTTCCGG
Source organism: Oleiphilaceae bacterium (assembly GCA_033721915.1). GTDB lineage: Bacteria > Pseudomonadota > Gammaproteobacteria > Pseudomonadales > Oleiphilaceae > REBR01. The sequence continues at coordinate 25,324 of JAWWAC010000040.1, read as the reverse complement.
GTGCAGGGGTTTGAGGCGGGGGACTATTTCGGCCGCTCACTGGGCAGTGGCGGCGATATCAACGGGGATGGCTTCGAGGATTTTGTGATCGGTGTCAGCCTGAGCGACATCAATGCCGGAGACGCCGGGGCAGCCTACGTGATCTTCGGCAAAGCCGGTGCCACTCGTGCAGACCTGGCGGTGGACGCACTGGCCAGTGACGATGGCTTCCTGATCCACGGCGCTACCGGCGCGGATTATCTGGGCATGACCGTAGACCTCTCCGGTGACCTCAACGGTGATGGTTACGATGATGCCGTCGTTATTGCTTCCCATGATGATTCCGCTGTCGCGGATGGCGGCATGATCTATGTTATCTGGGGGCAGTCCGGTTCCACCCGGGCCAATGTGGATGTTTCCGCACTGAGCTCTTCGGATGGCTTTCGCATACGGCCCCATGAATCCGGTGATTTCCTGGGCAATGCCACCTATATCGACCCCCAGAATGCCCAGTACCTGGATGTGGGCGGCGATTTCAATGGCGACGGTATTCACGACCTGATTATCGGCCACTCCAGCAGCGACAACGACGGCGGTGACAGCGGTCTGGCCTACGTCATCTTCGGTCAGACAGGGGCCACCCGCAGTGACATCGAACTGGCCACGATTGGCAGTGAAGGCTTCCGCATCACCACCGGGGGTGCCAGCGCGGAGCTGATGGGCCACAGCGTGCAGTTTATGGGGGATTTCAACGGCGACGGCTTCAACGACCTGGCCATTGGCGCCCCACGCTCCGACGAGGTGGCCGGTGATGCGGGCCAGGCCTATGTGCTCTTCGGACAGGGATCAGGAACTTACAGTGACGTCAATCTGGCGGCCATGACCGATACCGAAGGGTTTGCGGTCAAAACGTCGGTGGGCTCAAGCTGGCTTGGCGGATCGGTGAGTGCCTCGGATATCAATGGTGACGGACTCAGTGATCTGCTGATCGGCAATGTGGCCTCCGATGAATCGGCGGGTGACAGCGGCTCTGTGATCGCGATCTATGGCCACACGTCGGCGAATTATCCGGATCTGAGCGTTGGCAGCATTCCCACAGGCAGTGGCTTTACCATTGTCGGGGAAGACGCTTCCGATTTTGCTGGGCATGCCGTGGTGGGTGCCGGAGACGTTAACGGTGATGGCATTGATGACATCCTGATGTCTTCCTGGTATGACGATGAAGGCGGTGGCGATGCCGGTGCCGCCTGGTTGATTTATGGCAGGAGCGGCACCTCCCGCTCGGATATCCAGCTCAGCACACTGACCTCAGCCGACGGTTTCAAGGCGATGGGTGCCAACGGCGTGGATTACTTCGGGCGCACCAATGCCGCCGGGGATCTGAACGGCGATGGTTTCCAGGACATGATCGTCTCTTCGCCCCTGGGTGACCTGAATGGCGCCGATACCGGTGAAGCCAATGTGATCTGGGGGCAGGATTTCCTCTCAGTGGTGGATACCAGCCTGACCGGTACCTCTGGCGCCGACCTGCTGGTGGGCACCAGCAGTGGTGAAACCATCAATGGCGGCGGCGGTGCGGATCGCATTTCCGCCGGTGCCGGTGACGATATCGTCCAGGTTCCGGATCTGGACTTCCTGCGCATCGACGGTGGCCGTGGCCGGGACGCACTGGAGCTGACCGGGTCCTCACTGTCCATGGACCTGCGCACCTTTGCCTATGATGTGCTGCACGGCCTGGAGATCATTGATCTGGGTGGCCTCGGCAACAACCTGACCGTTGCCAAACAGGCGCTTCTGTCCCTGTCCGACCAGGTCCGCACTCTCTATGTGCAGGGCAATGAAAACGACTGGGTGGTGACCGACAGCGGCGAAAGCTGGGTGGGCAATGGCACAGTGAGCCTGGATGGCATTACCTACAAGCGTTACGACCTGGATGCAGTGTCACTGTTTGTGGAAGAAACCCTGTCCCAGCCAGAGGCACCGGATGCGCCCACTGTTGACAGCTTCAGTGAGGACACCGGCACAGTCGGTGATGGCATCACCAGTGACACCGGCCTGGCATTCACAGGCACCACGGGCGCCTATTACGATGTGGAGCTGTTCCAGGATGGCGTCTCCATTGGTACCACCACAGCGGATGGTGCCGGTAACTGGACCTTTGACCACTCCGGCACCACCCTCGCTGACGGCAGCTACGACTTTACCGCCAGGGCCACCAACCTGGGGGGCTATACCTCGGGCGTTTCAGCGGCCCTGAGTGTCACCGTGGACGCCACCGCTCCGGCCCAGCCGGTGGTGAGTGGCCTCACCGACGACACCGGAACCGCCGGTGACGGCATCACCAGTGACACAACACTGGTGTTTGATGGCACCAGCGAAGCGGATGCCACTGTGGAGGTGTTCATTGACGGCACGGCCATTGGCACCGCCACCGCCGACATTAACGGTGACTGGAGTTACGATCATACCGGTACGGCTCTGCCTGGGGGCAGCTACAGCGTGACCGCTGTTGCCACGGATGCGGCCGGCAATGTGTCGCTTGAGTCATCGGCTTTCTCACTGACAGTGGACACCAGCGTCGCCACCCCCGCAGTGAGCGGTATCACCGATGAAACCGGTACAGCCGGTGACGGCATCACCAGCGACACCACCCTGATTTTCAGTGGCACCAGTGAAGCCAGTGCCAGCGTGGAAGTGCGCATTGATGGCACCGCCATTGGCACCACCACGGCCGATGGCAGTGGCAACTGGAGCTACGACCACACCGGCACCGCCCTGGCTGAAGGCACTTATGGCGTGACCGCTGTTGCCACGGACGTGGCGGGCAATGTGTCGGCTGAGTCCTCCACCTTTTCCGTGACCGTGGACACCACGGCACCCGCCCAGCCGGTTGTGGACACCATCACCGATGATACGGGCACAGCGGGTGATGGCATCACCAGTGACACCACCCTGGTGTTCAACGGCTCCAGTGAAGCCAATGCCAGTGTGGAAGTGTTGATTGACGGCGGCGCCATCGGCACTGCCACGGCCGATGGCAGTGGCAACTGGAGTTACGACCACACCGGCACCACACTGGCGGAAGGCACTTACACCGTCACGGCCCAGGCCACGGACTTGGCCGGCAATGTGTCGGCCCTGTCCGCCAGCTTTGAACTGGTGGTGGACACCAGCGTGGCCGCACCGGTGGTCAGCGGCATCACCGACGACACCGGTACCGCCGGTGATGGCATCACCAGCGACACCACCTTGTTGTTCAACGGCACCAGTGAAGCCAATGCCAGTGTGGAAGTGTTGATTGACGGCGGCGCCATCGGCACCGCCACCGGCAATGGCAGCGGCAACTGGAGTTACGACCACACCGGCACCACCCTGGCGGAAGGGACTTACACCGTCACGGCCAGGGCCACGGACGTGGCGGGCAATGTGTCGTCCCTCTCCGCCAGCTTTGAGCTGATGGTGGATACCACCGCTCCGACCAAGCCGGTGGTGGCCAGCATCACCGACGATACCGGCACGGCGGGTGATGGCATCACCAGTGACACCACCCTGATTTTCGGTGGCACCAGCGAAGCGGGTGCCCGTGTCGAGGTGTCTGTTGATGGCGGCGCCATAGGCACCACCATCGCCGATGGCAATGGTGACTGGAGTTATGACCATACCGGCACCGCTCTGGCCGACGGCACCTACAGCGTGACCGCGGTGGCCACGGATGTGGCGGGCAACGACTCCGCTCTGTCCGATGCCTTCTCGGTCACGGTGGACACCAGCGAGGCCTCACCGGTCGTCAGTGGTATTACCGACGACACCGGCACGGCGGGTGATGGCATCACCAGCGACACCACCCTGCTGTTTGACGGCAGCAGCGAAGCGGATGCGACCGTAGAGGTGTTTTTCGACAGCGCCTCCGTTGGCACCACCACCGCCGATGGCAGCGGCAACTGGAGTTACGACCACACCGGCACTGTTCTGGCCGAAGGCACTTACAGTGTGACAGCGGTGGCCACCGATGTGGCCGGCAACGTATCACCGGAGTCCTCCGCCTTCTCCGTCACCGTCGATTTCAGCGTGGCGGCGCCGATGGTGAGCGGTATCACCGACGATACCGGCACAGCGGGTGATGGCATCACCAGTGACACCACCCTGTTGTTCGATGGCTCCAGTGAAGCGAACGCCAGTGTGGAGGTGTTCGCGGGTGGCACTTCACTGGGCTCGACCACGGCGGATGGCAGCGGTAACTGGGTCCTGGACAATACGGCCTCGACACTGGCGGAAGGCAGCCACACGATTACTGCGGTGGCCACGGATGTCGCCGGCAATATCTCAGGCAGTTCCAGCGACTTTACTCTGGTGATCGATACCACGGCACCCACTGTGGATACCCTGTCTCCTGCGGACGGCGCAACGGGTGTGCTGCTGGAAACCAGTCTGGAAATGACCTTCACCGAAGTGGTCCAGACAGGCAGTGGCGATATCGTGGTGTTCCGCTCGGCCGATGATACGGAGTTGGAGCGGATTGACGTGGGCGGCGGAAAGGTCAGCGGCGGTGGCACCACCACACTGGCCATCAACCCCGCGTCCGATCTGGAAGCTGGCACAGACTATTACGTCCAGGTGGATGGAACGGCACTGACGGATGTGGCCGGTAACGCCTATGCCGGCATCAGCAACAAGACCGACTGGAATTTCACCAGTGAGATCCCGGTTCTGCTGGACTCTTCCAGCCCGGCGGACGATGCCACCGGTGTGGCCCTGGATACCGATCTGACACTGACCTTTAACCAGACCGTGAATATGGGCAGTGGCAACCTGAGTCTGATCCGCACCAGCGATGGCCAGGTGTTCGAAACCATCGCTGTCGGTTCCGGTCAGGTCAGTGGGGGCGGCACCAGCACCATTACCGTTACCTTCGGGGACATCCTGGCGCCGGACACCGGCTATCACGTGAACATTGACAGCACGGCCTTTGAGAATGCCGATGGCAATACCTACGACGGTATCAGTGACAGCACCACGCTGAACTTCACCAGCACCAGTGTCTCCATCCCCACCGTGACGGATGTGAATTCGTCCACGGCGGATGGAACCTACATCTCCGGTCAGGTCATTGCCATTGATGTCACCTTCAGTGAAATCGTCAATGTCACCGGCATACCCCGTATCCAGGTGAATCTGGATGGCCAGGACAAGTTTATTAACTACAGTTCGGGCTCCGGAAGCAGCACTCTGACATTCAATTACACCGTCACCCCCGGGGATGTGAGTGCGGACCTTGGCTATGTGGATGGCAGCTCACTGATTCTAAATGGCGGAACCATCCGCAGTAACAGCCTGGGCAACGCCGATCTGACACTGCCTGACCCCGGCACTGCCGGCTCACTGAGTGCCAACAAGGCGTTGGTGGTGGATGCCTATGTGCTGGACATCACCGGCATGAGTGCCGCCAATGGCTTTACGATCAGGGGACAGTACGGCGGAAAGGGATTCGGTCATGCGCTGGATGGCGCTGGCGATGTCAATGGCGATGGCTATGAGGACTTTTTGTTTTCCATTACAGAATACAACGCCAACGCGGGTTCTGTATGGCTGATTTTCGGTAAAGAAGGTGCGACCCGTACAGACATTAATCTTGCAACCCTCACTTCGAGTGACGGTATCCTGTTTACGGGTGACCCTGATACTTTTACGGATTCTCACCTGGGTTCCGCGGCTGCTTTAAACGGTGACCTCAATGGTGACGGCTTTGATGACCTTATCATGGCTGCTCCCGGGGAGCTGAGTAACGACGGCCGGGTCTATGTGATCTGGGGCAAGTCGGAGATCGCAGGCCTGGATTTTAGTGCTGGCTGGAATGCGGCGGACGGCTTCCGTGTTAACGGCAGTGCCGCCAATGAGCATCTGACCAGTCAGCGGACTGCGGACTCGGATAATGGCAACACATCGAACCCGATACCCACCAAGCTGCTGGATGCCAGTGGCGACTTTAACGGCGATGGCTTTGATGATCTGCTGATCGGGCACCATATCCAGGATGACCATGGCTCGGATGACGCAGGGACAGTCTGGATGATTCTCGGGCAATCCGGTGCCAGCCGCAGTGATATCGATCTGGGGTCTCTGGGTACCCAGGGGTTTCGTATCACGAACTCTTCCGGCGGGGGCGATTTCTACCTTGGCAGTCATGCCCGCTTCGTAGGTGATTACAACGGCGATGGCTACAACGACATTTTTATTGGTGAAATAGGCAATGGCTCAGGTCGTGCCTACGTGGTTTTCGGAAAACCGGGATCCAGCTTCAGCACTATTGATTTGGCCAGTATGAGCGATACGGAAGGCTTTGCTTTGACGACTGGCTACTTTTCCGGTGACCGGCTGGCCTCCGGAATGGACAGCAAGGACATCAACGGAGACGGCCTGACGGATCTGGTGATCGGTCTGCAGTACTCGGATCCCAATGGACGGAGCAATAGTGGCAAGGTCACGGTGATTTACGGGAATGCAAGCGGAGGGTCTTACGCAGATATTGATGTCAACGCCGTCTCCGGCACTGATGGCTTTGCCATAGAAGGGGAAACCGCCGGGGATGAATTCGGACACGCCGCCTGTCTTGGGGATGTGGACGGTGATGGCATCGACGATATGGTGCTGACTGCCAGGGCCGACGCAGAGGGCGGTACTCTGGCCGGGGCTGCCTGGGTCATTTACGGCAAGACGGGCACTTCCCGTGGCGCCATTGATCTGGCCACACTCAGCTCAGTGGATGGCTTCAAGATTGTCGGTGACGCGGCGGGTGACGAGTTTGGCAAGTACTGTGCCCTGGCGGATATCAATGGCAATGGTTACCAGGATCTGCTGTTTGTCTCTCCCTTCGGGGATGACAATGCCACCGATTCCGGTGAAACCAACGTCATCTGGGGCCATGACTTCCAGGCCAAAACCTACGGTGCTCTCACCGGCAATAGCAATATCAACCACATCGTCGGCACATCGGCGGCGGATACCATCGATGCACTGGGCGGCGCGGATACCGTGTCGGCCGGCCGCTCGGACGATATCTCCTTTATGGAGGATGTCAGCTTTTCCAGGGTGAACGGTGGCCGTGGGCTGGACACACTGGCACTGGCCAGTAACGGCCTGACACTGGACCTGACCGCACTGGGCTATCACCGCATACAGGATATCGAGCTGATTGACCTGTCGGATCTCAGCAACAGCCTGGTGGTGACCCCGCTGGATGTTCTGGGGCTTTCCAAAGACAGCAGCGAGCTCTATGTCATGGGTGGCACCAGCGACACGGTCAGTGATGCGGCTGGTGCCGGAACCTGGACGGCCTCTGGCAGCACCACCATCGGCGGGGTGACCTACACTATCTATCTCAACGGAGGCGCAACGCTCTACGTGGAAGAAACCATCGCCCAGAGCGGACTCTGATCCGGCCTGGGGCGATGGGACAGGGCATGACGCCGTTCACAGCAGTGGGAGGGCAGGCCTTTTATAGTAGGTCTGTCATCCACCGCCCCGGGACGGTCCGCCATGAAGTTCGCCACCATGCTCTCTTTGAACCCGATGCTTTCCGTGAAGAGGCGCTCGTCCGGGAACAGGCAGCCCGTCCTGTTTCATGCCTTCAGCCGGGCCTTGGCAGCCCGTCCCCGGGTGGTGACTGTGCTGGCGGTGTCCATGATGGCCACGGCCCTGACCAAGCCGGTGCTGGCGGCGGGCCCCTCCGGCATGGAGCCCCTGTCGGAAGAGGACATGGCCAATGTCACCGGACAGGCGGTGCTGGGCTACGATGTGGTGGCCACCACAGAGGCGGACTTCAGCCGCTTCACACTGGGGATGGATGTGGAGGTCCAGACCAATATCCACACACTGGCCTTTGGCGAGGACGCCGATGGTGCGGCGGATGTGGGCATCAATCATTTCTCACTGGGGCATATTGCCCGTGAGGACGGGGTTCAGTTCGACGGCCAGACCTATTCCGCCCACGAGATTGTGCCCTTCGTGGGCAAGGACCCCTATTTCGAGCTGGCGGAGCGGGACGGGGATATCCGAGGTTTCCGCTTCGGTTTCACACAGGCCCGTGGCACCGTCTCGGGGGATATGGACACCCTCAGTGGCCAGATCGGCATGGAGGTGGAGGGCCGGGATGGCAACATCCAGCCGGGCCAGATGCTGAGGGCCGATGGCAGCGTCAATACCCACAGGGCCACCCACTACGGCCTGTCCGGCGACGGCACGGACTGCAGCGCCGGCAATCGCTGCACCGCGTTGTCCAGTCTCCGCACTCTGGAAGTCGGCAAGCGTCTGGAGGACGGCAGCGCCGGCTTCACGGACGAGTTCTTCATGTCCTTCCAGCGTGAAGCCACGGAATGGATCATCCCCAACAGTGGCGGCCAGACGGTCCAGACCCAGGCCGGTGTCTTCTTCAACCTGCCCACGGCCATGCGGGTGGACATCCAGCAGCTGGAGTCGCAGGGTCTGCCCAGGGCCCGCACCGAGCACATCGACCGGGGACTGGACCTGTTCTAGCCGGCACAGGCGCTGCCGCTGATCCGAAGCCGCCCTCTGGCGGCCAGGTCAGAGCCGCCCCAGCCAGCCCCGTGACCTGTGACCTTGGCGGGTAACTGCGCTAACATGCCACCTGCCTTATCCATGTCATCAATGCAGGGAAACCAGCCGAGTGCAGACTTTTTTCTGGCATGACTACGAAACCTTCGGGACCGATACCGTCCGTGACCGCCCCTCCCAGTTTGCCGGCGTGCGCACCGATGCCGACCTGAACGTGATTGAAGAGCCCATCACCCTCTACTGTCAGCCTGCGGACGATTATGTGCCGGACCCCATGGCCTGTCTGGTCACCGGCATCACCCCCCAGGAGGCCCGGGAAAAGGGCTACCCGGAAGCGGAGTTTATCGGTCGGATTCATGACTGTTTCAGTGTGCCGGAAACCTGTGTGGTGGGTTACAACAGCCTGCGCTTTGATGACGAAGTGACACGCCAGACCCTCTACCGCAACCTGCGCGACCCCTACGCCCGGGAATGGAAGAGCGGCAACTCCCGCTGGGACATTATCGATATGGTGCGCCTGTGTTACGCACTGCGTCCGGAGGGGATTGTCTGGCCCGAACGGGAGGGGGGGCTGCCTTCTTTCCGTCTCGAGGAGCTGACCCGGGCCAACGGCATTGCCCATGAATCCGCCCACGATGCCATGTCCGATGTGCACGCCACCATCGCCGTGGCACGCCTGATCCGTGAAAAGCAGCCGAAGCTCTACGATTATGTCCTCAACCACCGTGACAAGCGCAGTGCCCAGTCCATGCTGGACTGGCAGCGGCTCAGGCCGGTGTTCCATGTCTCCTCCCACATCCCCGCCAGCCTGGGCTGTTGCGCCATGGTGCTGCCGGTGGCGCCCCATCCGGTGAACAGGAACGCCACTCTGGTGCTGGACCTGCGCCAGGACCCGGAGTTTGTGCTGAACGCTTCCGTGGAAGAGATCCGTCAGAGGGTCTTTACCCGTGCTGATGATCTGCCGGAGGGGGTGGAGCGGGTGCCGCTCAAGGCGGTGCACGCCAACAAGTGCCCGGTACTGGCCCCCGGCACAATGCTTAAAACCATGGATCCGGCCAGGCTGGAGCGCTTCGAGCTGAACGGGGAGGTGCTGCGCCGTCATTTGCGCCAGTACCGTGAGGCGGCACAGCAGCAGGGTGCCCAGGCCCTGGCGGACAAGATCAGCGCCGTCTTTGCCGACCAGTCCTTCCCGGAGTCACAGGACCCGGACGAGATGCTCTACGGCGGGGGCTTTTTCAGCCCGCAGGACCGCCAGTTGCTGGACCAGGTGCTGGAGACGGACCCGGAACTGCTGGGTGAGATGGAGTTTCCCTTCCAGGACCCACGTCTCCCGGACATGCTGTTCCGCTACCGGGCCAGGAACTACCCCCATACCCTCAGTGCCGATGAGCAGGAGCGCTGGGAGTCATTCCGACAGCAGCGTCTGTTGCAGCCCGGGGGACAGTGGCGCAGCCTGCCGGCCTATTTCCAGACCCTTGAGCGGCTGGCTACTGAAAAGTCGGATGACCGTAAGGCACAGCTGCTGCTCCACGAGCTGCAGCTGTACGGTGAGTCACTGATCCCCTACGCCTGACAGGGTGTCAATCCAGCCCGCAAAGCTCAGTGGCTGCAGCTCCGCTGCCTCCTTGGTCGACTCCCGGCTGGCATCAATCACCAGCTGGCGCGGGTTCTCGAGAATCTCCCGGCGGTAAGTCCGCACCACCTGATCCTGCTTCAGATCACCCACCAGATCAATCAGTGTCTCACGGGTATCAAAGTCCCAGTTCTGGCGGTCAATTTCCTGCCAGTAGCGCTCCGAGATCTCCCTCAGGCGGGTTTCCTCCTCCGACAGGCGGGTGATGACGGCGGCCTTCTGCTGCTCGAAATCCTCACTGCTCATGCCGCTGAGGCGGGATTCGAAGTCCTCCAGAAAGGCCTGTACCCGCTCATCAATGGTGTCCGCATCCCGGTCCGGTGACTGCACGATCAGCGCCAGTGAGGGCACATCCAGCAGGGGGTAGTGGGCGGCATGGACAATGTAGCCCAGCTGCTGATCGGTCCTCAGGCTGTCAAAGAAGGGCGATGACAGGCTCTGTGCCAGCAGCCGGTAACGGGCCTGGTTTTCCGGGCTGGCGCTGTCCGCCTGCAGGTAGCGCACGTAGCCGGTATCGGAATGGTCCACGGTGGCGTAAAGCCACTGTTTTTCCCGGGGCAGCTGGCGGACCCGGCTGCGCCGGGTTTCCGTGGTGTCGCTCTTGTCCAGCACCCTGGCCCGCACCTGGCTGCCGAGGGACCTTGCGCCGGCGTGGGTGATGTTGCCGTGCACCAGCATGACCGGATCCAGCGCCTGGTAGAAGGCCTGCATATGCTCATACAGGTCTTCCAGTGTCAGCTTACGGGCCGCATCCAGCCGTTCCTCCACACTGTAGATCTCCGGCACCAGCGTCTCTGAGACCTTGCTGACGGCAATCTGTTGCGGGCGTCGCTTGAGCTCGTTGCCCAGCTCATCGATCAGCTGACGGCGATGCAGCTCAAAGCGCTCCTTTTCCGGCAGCGGGTGGCGAAGACGCAGCAGTATCTCGTCCAGCAAACGGGGCATCTTGTCGTTGTAGCCGCTGAGCTGAAGGGTGACGCCCCGCAGATGGTCGTTAAGGCTGTAATCCAGGTCCGCCACCCGGGCAGCGTAGGCAATGCTGCTCAGCTCGTCCTCGACGCTCTCAAGCATCAGCTTCGTCAGCACATGGCTGCGCGGTGAGTCATTGGCGGCGGGAGAGCGCAGGTTGAGCTTGATGGTGGCCCTGGGGGAGTCAAAGCGGGTATCCCGTGCGTACCACAGGTCCAGTGGGCTCTCGGCAATGCGCACGGGCTTTTCCATGTCCTCCCCGGGGACCAGCGACAGATCCTCCGGGATAAAGGGGTTCGGCTCCGGCAGCGACAGTCCGGCACTGAGTTCGCTGGTGCCATCGCGATCCATGACAGAGCCCACCTCAAGGGGTGTGATGCTGTATGGGGTTTCATACCAGCGGGTTTTCTCCCAACTGTCGTCCGTATCAAACGGGGCCAGCAGTGAGGCCTGCAGGTTATCCGGTGTCATTTTCGCCAGGATGTTGCGGTAGGTCTCGGGCCGGTACTCCTCCATCAGGTAGGGGGCGACCACCACATCCTCCGGGGCCACCCGGTGCAGGCGGCTGGAGAGCTCGCTGGCCTGGCTGATGGGTTTGGACTGCTCCTGGAACTGCAGCTCCAGTGCCTTGATGCGCTGCAACTCGTCAAAGTAGTCCTTGCTGATGCCATCACGGCGGATCTGCTCCAGATAGTCAAAGCTGACACTGACCACGTCCTCCCAGCGTTCCAGCCCCGCTTCCGTCAGGGTCAGGCTGATGCTCATCAGCGCCTGCTGTCCCGTGTCCATGGCCCGTCCGGCGGAAACTTCGTTGACCAGTCCGGCGCTGCGCAGCACGTCGTGCAGACTGCCGGGGCCCTCATGGCCGATCAGGTGGGCCAGGTACTCAGAGGGCTTGCTGGCGTACTCCTCTTCCAGGGAGGGGATGGGAAAGAGCAGTTGCAGACGCCGCGTCTCCCTCAGCGACTTGACCTTCATCACATGAGGCAGGCTGCCTTCTTTGTAGAATGGCGACTTGTGCTCCTTGCGCTCATGCTGGCGGTTCTCAACTCCGGAGAAGCGGGGGCGCACCATGGACTCCAGTTCGTCCAGTGACTGGGGGCCCACCACCACCAGCTTCATCAGGTTGGCGGAATAGTGGGCTTCATAGAAATCCACCACGTCCTGGCGCAGTTCATTTTCCTCGTTGGAGAGGGTGTTGCGGTTGCCCACGGTAAAGGTGCTGAGGCTGTGCTCCGGGTTCAGTGAGGCCTGCAGTGCCGACCAGAAACGGCGGTTGTCTTCCCGGCGCATGGCGGTGAATTCCGAGTGCACCGCCATACGCTCCCGCTCGATCAGCTCCTCGGCAAAGGTGGGGGCGAGGAACTGGGAGGAGAAGCGGTCGAGTGCCGCCTCCAGGTGCCGGGCATCGATGTCAAAGAAGTAGTTGGTCTCCTGAAAGGCGGTATAGGCGTTGTGGCGCCCGCCGTGGTCACTGATAAAGGCGTGGTATTCCGCCGGGTCCGGGTAGTTCTCCGTGCCCAGAAACAGCATGTGCTCGGTAAAATGGGCCAGACCCGGCCGGTCTTCCGGATCGTCACCGCTGCCCACCATCACATCCAGTGAGGCGGCCGCCTTGTCCACCCTGGGGTTGGAGACCAGCAGCACCCCCATGCCGTTTTCCAGTGTCAGGTGCCGGTATTGGGAGGGGTCGCTCGGGCCGGAGTCCGGTGTCAGTGTCTGGCCACTCAGTGGCAGGCTGAGCAGCAACAGGGCCATCAGGGTGATGACAGTCAGGCTCCCTGAACGCAGGCTTGGGCAGTGGGACATGCAGGTCTCTCCTTTACAGTCAGTGCAGCGGGGTGTTGCTGCTGTTGTCGCTGTGGGCCTCCAGTGCAGCAGAGGCCAGTTTGCGGGCCTGCTCCGGTGGAGTGGCGCTGTCTGCAATACGTTGCAGGATCCTCAGCAGGTTCTGCTGGTCCGCCTCGTGGGCCGCCATCTGCTCCCGGAAAGCCACATCGATGGCGTCATAGACTCGCTGTATGTTGGCGTCCCGCTGATCCGGTGTGTCGCTGCTGGTGTTGATGGCCTTGAGGCAGGCACGGGCAATGGCAATGTAGCGCTGATCCTGATCGTTCGGCTTTTTCGGCATGGAGGCGTCTGTCCTGATTCTCTGTTGGGTTCTCTCACCCCGGTACCGGTGAAAGGCCTCCGGGTTGACCGGGGACTCGATAGTATCGCAAGGCACTCTGCGGCAACAGGGGGGCGGCAACAGGGGGCCTGTCCGCAACGGCCTGTTGTTGAGGGTTCTTTACCAGGGTTTCATCTTTAACAGCCCCGGGAAGCGTGGGTAAAGGGCCCTGAGGTATTTGCGTTAGCTGAGGGCTCTCGTGCACTGGCTGGCAGTCCGTGCCAGAATAAAGGCTTCTGGCCTGCAATCGGGCAGCGCCTGCTGAAAGTTTGCCTACCATCTGCCTGTGACAGGGGAAGAACCATGCATGCCCATATCGCCGAGCTACAGAGTGTGATTGCAGAGATTGAGCACCTGACCGAGCAGAGTGACTGGCAGGGCCTGTCCGCCATTGACGAGCGGGCCAGGGCGGTTGTGGTTGCCGCCGGAGAGGCGGCCAGGGCCGGCGAGGTTCCCCTGGATGCGGTGACGATGCAGCTGGAAGTGTTGCAGCAGGTGTTTGAGCGGGCCCGTGAAAAAGCCGTGATTGCCCGGGATGAAGCCGCCCGGTCACTGCGTGAGACCAGTCGCACCCACAATGCCGCCCAGACCTATCTGGGTACCCAGTCACGGGGACGCTAACCCGGCAGACGGCTGCATCAGTGCCTCCCAGTGACAGAGCCGTACCGGCTTTTCACCGGTGCTGGCCGTTGCGGCGACGGTTATAACAGTTTTTTTCAATGAATCTCCGTCATTAAATTGACAGTCCTCCCCCAAGCGTCTTAAATATCGTTAACTTGCGACCATTTGCTGACAGGCCGCCGATTGCCTGGTCGGCCAGTGAGGGATGTTTTGGTCCAACCCGTGATACTCAGCCAGGGCGCTCACCCATGACAGAAAGCAGTACCATCCTTCTTTTGCTGGAGGATTCCCAGTGCCGTCATGATCTCAAAACCATTCTGGAATTCATGGGTGAGGAGGTTGTCACCGGGGGCGATGACTGGTGCGCCACGCTGACCTCCATGGAGAGGCCGGGACTGGTCATTCTGGAAGGGGCCAGCCCCAGTGCGGAAACGGCTTTGCAGCAGCTGGCGGAACAGCATGCCGGAATTCCCGCGGTGGTCATGGGTGACACACCATTACCCGGGGTCGCGCCTTCCGTGGCGGAGCGCATTATTGCCCGCTTCAGCTGGCCGCCCAATTACACCCAGTTTGTGGACACCCTCTACCGGGCACAGGTCTACCGTGACCAGTACGCGGCCACCCAGCGTCGAGGTCAGCGTCGTGACGTGCAGCTGTTCCGCAGCCTGGTGGGCACCAGCCGCCCGGTTCAGCACGTGCGCCAGCTGATGGCCCAGGTGGCGGACAAGGAGGTGAGTGTGCTGATCACTGGCGAGTCCGGCACCGGCAAGGAAGTGGTAGCCCGCAACCTGCACTATTACTCGGCGCGCCGCGACAAGCCCTTTGTGCCGGTCAACTGTGGCGCCATTCCGGCGGAGCTGCTGGAGAGCGAGCTGTTTGGCCACGAGAAGGGCGCCTTCACTGGTGCCATCAGTGCCAGGGCGGGGCGGTTCGAGCTGGCGGAAGGGGGCACCCTGTTCCTGGACGAAATCGGCGATATGCCGTTGAACATGCAGGTGAAGATTCTGCGGGTTCTGCAGGAGCGCACCTTTGAGCGGGTGGGTGGCAACAAGACCCAGCACGCCAATGTGCGTGTCATTGCCG
This sequence comes from Oleiphilaceae bacterium, assembly GCA_033721915.1. Lineage (GTDB taxonomy): Bacteria > Pseudomonadota > Gammaproteobacteria > Pseudomonadales > Oleiphilaceae > REBR01. The sequence continues at coordinate 10,301 of JAWWAC010000040.1, read as the reverse complement.
CCACCCACAAGCACCTGGAAGACATGATCGCCAGCGGTGACTTCCGAGAGGATCTCTACTACCGGCTCAATGTGTTCCCCATCGAAATGCCGGCACTGCGTGAGCGTGTGGAGGATATCCCGCTGCTGATCAACGAGCTGATCGCCCGCATGGAAACGGAAAAGCGCGGCTCCATGCGCCTCAACAGCGCCGCCATCATGAGCCTGTGCCGCCACGACTGGCCGGGCAATGTGCGGGAGCTGGCCAACCTGGTGGAGCGACTGGCCATCATGCACCCCTATGGGGTAGTGGGGCTGCAGGAGCTGCCCAGGAAATTCCGCTATGTGGATGATATCGACGAACACCAGGAGCTGGATGAAACCACCATGGGGATCGGCGGTGCCGGTCTGGTGGGGGTGGATTCACCGGCACTGCTGCCGGTGAACGGCATCGACCTGAAGGACTACCTGGGTGGGCTGGAGCGCACCCTGATCCAGCAGGCCCTGGATGAATCGGAAGGCGTGGTGGCCAGGGCCGCCGAGAAGCTTCGCATCCGCCGCACCACGCTGGTGGAGAAAGTGCGCAAATACGGCCTGCGGGATGAGCGCGAGGAGGAGCTCTGAGCGTCCAGGGACGCCCACCGGCCGTTCTCTTTTACGCCATCGAATACCCCTTGCCTCACTTGTAGCCCATCCCTGTCTTTCAAAGGCCGGGTACCCCCGCCCCGGTGGTGCCCTGACCCTCTCCATGGCAGCCACCAGTGGCGCTTTTTCCGTGACTCCCCATGCCGTCAAAACTTTGCTGGCCCTGGAGAAGAACCCTGTCGCGGAGCGACAGAAAGCCGTCACCGCCCCTGCTCTCTGTTCCTTAATGCCTTTTAAATGAAAGGCTTGTTGCGACTGGCACGCCCCCTGCTTTACTCCTCTCAATGAAAAACGCCCGCACGTTGCCATCAAGGTCTGTGGGTCAGTCATGACGAGGGGTAACCATGAACGGACAACAGTCATTCAGCCTGGGTCACCATGCCGTCGAGGGGTCGGTGAACGCCGCCGCGGACGAGAACCGTAAAGTCACTGCGCTGTTTCCCGGCGACGAACGTCTGCCCGGGGAGGCGGCGGAAGTGGAGGAGGCACTGGATCTGTTTAACCAGATGTCCCGTCAGATCACGGACTCCTACCGCACCCTGGAATCCCGGGTCAATCAGCTCTCGGGGCGGCTCAGCGACGAGGCACGCCGCCGACAGGCGGAGCTGGAGGCCAAGGAGCAGCTGGCGGACCGGCTGAGTACGCTGCTGGAGGTCATGCCCGCCGGTGTGGTGGTGCTGGACAGCCAGGGGGTGATCAGCCAGTGCAACCCCGCCGCCATTACCCTGCTGGGTGAGCCACTGGAAGGCCAGCGCTGGCTGGATATTATCCAGCGCTGCTTCGCACCCCGTCGTGATGACGGCCATGAGGTTTCCCTTAACGACGGCCGTCGCGTCAGTATCGAAATACGCTCCATGGAGAATGAACCCGGCCAGCTGATCCTGCTGACGGACCTGACCGAGACACGCCGCCTTCAGGGCGAGCTGGCCCGCTCCGAGCGACTCTCCTCCATGGGCCGCATGGTGGCGTCCCTGTCCCACCAGATCCGCACACCGCTCTCGGCGGCCATGCTGTACGGTGGCCATCTGTGCGAGCCGGAACTGGATCAGGACCTGCGCCAGCGCTGTGCCCAGAAACTGATGTCACGGCTGCACCATCTCGAGCAGCAGGTCAGCGACATGCTGATTTTCGCCAAGGGGGACATTCACCTGGCGGAAGAGGTCAGTGTCGCCAGCTGGCTGTCCGGGATTGTGCAGCACACTGAAACCCTGTTCAGTACCCACGGATCGCAGCTCAAGCGTCCGTCCACATTGCCCACGGGACGCATTGCCTGCAACCAGGAAGCCCTGGTGGGTGCCTGCAGCAATCTGATCAACAACAGTCTGGAGGCCGGCGCCACCCAGGTCAGCCTGGAGCTTGAGCGCAGTGGCGACAGGGTGGCACTGCGCATCACCGACAACGGCAAGGGCTTTGCCCCGGGCAGTGAGCCACAGCTGATGGAAGCCTTCCATACCACCAAGTCCCACGGCACCGGCCTGGGCCTGGCGGTGGTGAAAGCGGTGGTCAATGCCCACAACGGGCACTTCCAGCTGTATTCACGGGGGCAGGGAGCGACCGCCATCATCGAACTGCCGTTGCTGCAGACAGCCTGAGGGGGAGACACATGACCAGGACACGCATACTGTTGGTGGAAGACGACCAGGACCTGCGCGAAGCGCTGGTGACCACGCTGGAAATGGCCCGCTACGAGGTGGTCGAGGCGGACTGTGGCGAGCAGGCGCTGGTGCGTCTCTCTGAACAGCCCGTAAGCCTGGTGGTCAGCGACGTGAACATGCCGGGCATCTCCGGTCATGAGCTGCTGGCCAGCATCCAGCAGCGCCATCCCGGCACGCCGGTTTTGCTGATGACCGCCTATGGCGAGATACAGCACGCGGTGGCGGCCATGCAGGCCGGGGCGGTGGACTATCTGGTCAAGCCGTTCAGCCCCCAGACACTGACCGGTGTCCTGAAGAAGGTACTGGGCATGGGTGGCAGTGAGGAGGGTGACGCCCCGGTGTGTGAAGACCCGGTCAGCCAGCGCATCTTTCAGCTGGCGGACAAGGTGGCGGACAGCGACTTTACGGTACTGATCAGTGGCGAGAGCGGCACCGGCAAGGAGGTGCTGGCCCGCTACATTCACCAGCATTCAGGCCGCAGTGAGCAGCCCTTTGTGGCCATCAACTGCGCCGCCATTCCCGAGAACATGCTGGAGGCGATCCTGTTCGGCCATGAAAAGGGCGCCTTTACTGGAGCCCATGCCGCCTCGCCGGGGAAATTCGAGCAGGCCAACGGCGGTACACTGCTGCTGGACGAGATCTCGGAAATGGAACCGGGCCTGCAGGCCAAGCTGCTGCGGGTGCTCCAGGAGAAGGAAGTGGAGCGGGTCGGCGGCCGTCGCACCATCAAGCTGGATGTGCGGGTGCTGGCCACCACCAACCGGGACCTGCGGGAGCATGTGCGCCAGGGGCACTTCCGGGAAGACCTGTATTACCGTCTGAGCGTGTTTCCGCTGCAGTGGATGCCATTGCGTGAACGCCCCGGCGACATACTGCCAATGGCGCAGCACCTTCTGAAAAAGCACAGCCGCAAAATGAAGCTGCGCGGCCTGACATTGGACAGCAGTGCCCAGAAGGCGCTGTTGAACCACCCCTGGCCGGGCAATGTGCGTGAGCTGGACAACGCCATACAGAGGGCTCTGATACTCCAGCAGGGCAGCCGGATCACCGCGGCGGACCTGAGTCTGGAGCAGGCACTGAACGGAGGACTGGTGGAAGCCATGCCCCGGTCACCCCGGGCGGCTGATCCGCTGGAGTCAATGCAGCCGGCTCCGGCCAGTGAAACGCCTTCCACCGGAGCGGCCGACGGGCCATCCGGCGCCGAAACGGGCTGGCCGTTGGCGGAGGAAGACACCCGTGACGCCTCTCAGGGCAATGATCTGGGCAATGACCTTCGTCAGCGGGAGTTCCAGATCATTATCGATACCCTTCGCCATGAGCGTGGCCGGCGCAAGCAGGCGGCCGAACGCCTGGGCATCAGCCCCCGGACACTGCGCTACAAGCTGGCCCAGATACGGGACAGCGGCATCGACCTGGACCAGGCTCTGGCCAGGGCGGGCTGACCTCACGGCCCGGCAAAGGGTCCACCCCGGACGGCAGGCACTCAGCCTGCCGTTTTTTTTACCCCCAACGGCCCCTTGCGGGGCCGTCAAACTCCCGTCAGTCCGCAACCGACGCCTTCAGAGAGCCTGGATTATTCCGCAAAAGTCTCGTATAAATCTTTATATAACAGTATTTTGTCAACACTGGCCTCGGAATTGCTTCTAATGTCTTAACAATGACGAACAGGGCAGGAGAGGCACCATGGTGGACAGAGCCGATGTCAGCAGCGTGCTGGCGGATATCCGATCCATGCGTTCGCAGATGCAGCAACAGCAGCAGATCCGCGACCAGATGGCGGTTGAGCGCCCCCAGGAACCCCAGCGACCGGGGGAGGTGGGCAAGGCCGAAGGCAGCAGCTTTGGCGATACCCTGGCCGGCGCACTCAACAGCGTCAACAACCTCCAGAAAACTTCGGGCGAGCTGGCCACGGCCTACACCCGCGGGGACGAAGGGGTGGACATCACCGAGGTGATGGTGGCGTCCCAGAAATCCTCAGTGGCCTTTGAGGCCACGGTGCAGGTGCGTAACCGGGTGGTCCAGGCCTACGAAACCATCATGAACATGCCCATCTAGGGACCTATACAAATCACCCCGGCAGCGGGTTTTTGATGCACGCAGTGGAGCACAGTCATGGCAACGGTACCGGCCGAAACCAGTCAGTCCGATCGAATGTCGGAGAGCGAAGAGAGTCGCGGGCCGGCCTATGAGCCGCGCAGCAACCTGCTGTTTGGTTTTAACCGCCTGAGTCTTCTGCGTCAGGTGGGGCTGATGGTGGGGCTGGCCGCCAGTGTCGCACTGGGGCTGGCACTGGTGCTCTGGGCCCAGGAGCCCAGTTACCAGCCGCTGTTGGGTGACATCAGCCGCTACGACCCGGACCAGGTGACCCGGGTGCTGGACGAGGCCGGCATTCAATACAAGGTGGAGCCGCGCAGCGGTGCGCTTCTGGTGGCCTCCGGAGAAGTGTATGACGCGCGGCTGCGACTGGCCCGTGACGGTGTCACGGAAAACCGTGGCATGGGCTTTGAGATGCTGATGGAAGACCAGGGGCTGGGTACCTCCCAGTTCATGGAGCAGGCCCGTTACCGCCACAGCCTGGAAGGGGAGCTGGCCCGCACCATCGCCTCCATGGGCAGCGTCCGCAGTGCCCGTGTGCACCTGGCGGTGCCCCGTGAATCGGTTTTTGTGCGGGACAACCGCAATCCCTCCGCCTCGGTCTTTGTGGACGTGGCCTCCAGCCACCGACTCAGCGAGGGCCAGGTGGCCTCCATCGTCAACCTGGTGGCCGGCAGCGTGCCTCAGATGTTGCGTGAGGATGTCACGGTGGTGGACCAGCGCGGCAACCTGCTGTCGCGGGACGGTGACAACACCGCCGCCCAGGAAATGGCCCGGCACATGGACATCAACAGCCGTGTGGAAGAGAACCTGGCCCGGCGGGTCAACAGCATACTGACCCCCATACTGGGCAGCGGACGCTTCAAGGCGGAGGTCTCGGCACAGATGGATTTCTCCCAGACCGAGCAGGCGGAAGAGATCTTCAACCCGGACCAGCAGACACTGCGCAGTGAACAGACCATGGTCGAGAACCGCCAGAGTGGCGACGGGGCAGGTGGCATTCCCGGCGCACTGGCCAACCAGCCCCCCGGCGCCGGCCAGGTCCCGGAAGAAGCCAATGGCGAGGAAGGTGGTAACGGAGGTGGCCAGAGCGGCACCTCACGGCGCCAGTCCACCCGCAACTACGAGGTGGACCGGACACTGAGCTTTACCCGCAACCAGCCGGGCTCGGTCCAGCGCCTGAGCGTGGCCGTGGCGGTGGACGATCTGCGCCAGGTGGATCCCCAGACTGGCGAAGTAACCCAGGTGGCCTGGCCGGAGCAGGAGCTGGAACGGCTGACACGCCTGGTGCAGGATGCGGTGGGCTTCTCCGCGGCCCGTGGCGACAGTGTCACGGTGGTGAATACCCCATTCGCGGAAGCCGAGCCCGTGGAATTCGAGCCACCGCCTTTCTGGCAGCAGCCCTGGTTCCAGGACAGCCTGCGTCCGGTGGTGGCGGGCATCGTGATCCTGATGCTGGCATTGTTTCTGGTGCGGCCTACACTGAAAAATCTCGCCAGTAATGGTCAGTCCCGGAGTGAGGGAGGCCATGGCCTGGAGGACATGAGTGGACTGGGCGGTGAAGGCGGCGAGAGTTTTGCCAGTGGCCTTGGCAGCGACGATAACGAGGAGCTGCTGTTGCCGGATAGTGGCAGCGGTTATGATAGGGAACTGAACGCCGTGAAAGGCCTGATCGCGGAAGACCCGGCCCGGGTCTCCCAGGTTGTCCGTCAATGGGTGAATGCGGATGAGTGACGATGAAAAACCGAAGCAGCCCGTACGCAAACTCTCACGTGTGGAGTCGGCGGCCATACTGCTGATGTCACTGGGTGAGGCGGACGCCGCCCAGATCCTCAAGCACATGGGCCCCAAGGAGGTGCAGCGTGTGGGTACCGCCATGTCCCAGCTCAAGGACGTCACCAAACAGGAAGTGGGCCATGTGGTGGGGGAGTTTTTCGAGGCGGTTGGCGGCCAGACCGGGCTGGGTGTGGGCGCCGATGACTACATCCGCGCCATGCTCACACAGGCCCTGGGGGATGAAAAAGCCGGCAGCCTGATCGACCGCATCCTCATCGGTGGCAACACCACCGGACTGGACACCCTCAAGTGGATGGAGCCCCGCGCCGTGGCGGATGTGATTCGCTACGAGCACCCCCAGATACAGGCCATTGTGGTCTCCTACCTGGACCCGGACCAGGCGGCGGAGATACTCGGCACACTGGATGAAAAGGTGCGCCTGGATGTCATGATGCGGGTGGCCTCACTGGAGTCCATTCAGCCACAGGCCCTGCAGGAACTGAACAACATACTGGAGCGCCAGTTTTCCGGCGGCTCCGGTGCCCAGGCCAGTCGCATCGGTGGCATCAAGCGGGCGGCGGATATCATGAACTACATGGACCGCAGCATCGAGGGCACCCTGATGGACTCCCTCAAGGACATGGACCCGGATATGGGCTCCGAGATCGAGGATCTGATGTTCGTGTTCGACAACATCGCCGACATCGACGACCGTGGCATACAGGCGCTGCTGCGTGAGGTCTCCTCGGATGTGCTGGTGGTGGCCCTCAAGGGGGGCGAGGAAGAGGTCAAGAACAAGATCTTCAGCAACATGTCCAAGCGCGCCGGTGAACTGCTCAAGGACGACCTGGAGGCCAAAGGGCCGGTCCGGGTCAGTGAAGTGGAGGCGGCGCAGAAAGAAATCATTGCCGTGGCGCGGCGTATGGCCGACAACGGTGACATTGTGCTGGGTGGATCCGGTGAGGAAATGCTGTAGTTGTGACAAAAAAATCCAACGATCGAATCCCCTCCGAAGAGCTGACCGCCTACGAGCGCTGGGAGCTGCCATTGCTGGATCAGGATGGCCGCAGCCAGACCCGCGTGGAGCAGGGCGAACAGCGGGTCAAGCCCCTCACGGCCAGTGACCTGGAGGAGATACACCGCCAGGCCTTTGAGGATGGTCATCAGGAAGGGCTTGAAGCCGGCACCAAGAAGGGCCTGGACCAGGGCGCCCGTGAAGGCTACAAGCTGGGCTATGACGAGGGCTATGCCGCTGGTCGCGAGGATGGACAGGAGAAAGGCCTGCAGGAGTCCCGCACCCAGGTGGAAGAGCGCCTGGCGCGTCTAGACGGTGTCATGGCCGCACTGCTCAACCCCACGGAAAAACAGGAAGACGCCGTCCATGCCGCCCTGCTGAACCTGACCATGGCGGTGGTGCGCAGCGTGATACAGCGCGAGCTGACAATGGACAGCCACCACATCGGCCAGCTGGTGCGACAGGCCATCAAGGCCCTGCCGGACCCGGACCAGCAGCTGCGCATACGGGTCAACCCGGTGGACCTGGAGGATGTCAAAAGCATTCTGGACCGCCACCACAGTGGCGCCCGGCTGGAAGGGGACGAGAGCATCATGGCCGGTGGCTGCCAGGTGGAAAACAGCCACAGCCTGGTGGACTTCACCGTGGAGAAACGCTTCCAGAAGGCGGTGCAGCGGATGCTGGACCAGAAGATGGCCGAACCCGGCGACGACAGCGACGACGAAGAGCTGGGGGCTCTGATGGGGGAGATGTCCGATTACCACCGGGAGGTAATGGACAGCCCCGTTTCCACACCGGCAGACAGCCATGAGCCCGGGGTAAAAAGCCCTGAGCCCGAGACCGCAGACAAGCCCGGCACCACTGAAAGTCCTGACGAATCCACGCCACCGGAATCCGTGGCTGGTGAACAAACCGGCCCCCGTGGTGAAGCCGACGCCCCAGACAGCAAAGACAACGACACTGAATCGGGTACACCCCCATCGGGAGAGGCTCATGAGCCGGATCGCTGAGCGGCTTTCAGGCCTGGCCGGTTATCTTCCCCAGACCCCGGAGCCGGAGCTGTCCGGCCGGCTGACCCGCATGGTGGGACTGACACTGGAGTGTGTCGGCTGCCCCATGGTGGTGGGGGACCGCTGCCTGATCAAGGCCCACAACCGCCCTCCCGTGGAGGCGGAAGTGGTGGGGTTCGAGGACGAACGGGTCTACCTGATGCCCCTGACGGAAATCAGCGGACTGCGCCCTGGTGCCCTGGTGGTGCCACTGGCCAGCGCCAGCCGGGTGCCGGTGGGCCAGGCCCTGCTGGGCCGGGTGATCAACGGCGCCGGAGAGCCACTGGACGGGCGCGGCCCCCTTGAGACCACACAGAGCGTGACCTTCTCCAGCCCCATTATCAACCCGCTGCACCGGGCCCCCATCCGACAGCCCATGGATGTGGGCATTGCCGCCATCAACGCCCTCAACACCGTGGGCCAGGGCCAGCGACTGGGGCTCTTTGCCGGCTCTGGCGTGGGCAAGAGTGTGCTGCTGGGCATGATGACCCGCTTCACCGATGCGGACATCACCATCGTCGGCCTGATCGGCGAGCGGGGTCGTGAGGTGAAGGAATTCATCGAGGACATCCTCGGCACCGAGGGCCTGGCCCGCTCCGTGGTGGTGGCCTCACCGGCGGACGACTCACCCCTGATGCGCCTGCGTGCCTCCATGCTCTGTACCCGTATCGCGGAGTACTTCCGGGATCAGGGCAAAAAAGTGCTGCTGCTGATGGACTCACTCACCCGCTACGCCCAGGCTCAGCGGGAAATCGCCCTGGCGGTGGGTGAGCCGCCGGCCACCAAGGGTTACCCCCCCTCGGTGTTTGCCCGCATTCCACAGCTGGTGGAGCGGGCCGGTAACGGCCCCGAGGGCGGTGGCTCCATCACCGCCTTTTATACCGTGCTCACCGAGGGGGACGACCAGCAGGACCCCATTGCCGATGCCGCCCGTGCCATACTGGACGGGCACTTTGTGCTGTCACGGCGTCTGGCGGAGGAGGGCCATTACCCGGCCATTGATGTGGAGGCCTCCATCAGCCGGGTCATGCCCCACGTGGTCAGTCCCGAGCACCTCAAGCAGGCACAGCGCTTCAAACAGCTTTACGCCCGTTACCAGCAGGCACGGGATCTGATCAGCGTGGGGGCCTACCAGCCAGGCAGTGACCCGGAGACGGACCAGGCCATTGACCGGATGCCCGCCATGCGCCAGTTTCTGCAGCAGGGGCTGCAGGAAAGCGCCCCTCTGAAGACCGCCATCAAGGGGCTGCAGGGGGTGATCGGCGAGGTCGGCCGTGGTGACAGGGCCGGACAGAAGGGCGCCGGTAACTGATGGGGCCGTCCGGCCAGGGCATGTTCCATGAGCCCATACTTGAGCCCGTAACAGAGCAGCGAGGCCAGTGGTCATGAAACAGTCACAGCGTCTGGGTGTGGTACTGGCTCTGGAAGAGCGCAAGGAGCAGGCCGCCCTGGAGGATCTGCAGAAAGCCCAGGCCAGGCTGCATGCCGAGCAGAGCCGCCTGGAGGAGCTGGAGCGCTATCACGGCGAGTACCAGCAGCAGGTGCGCGATGCCAGCCAGGGCCGTGTCTCCGTCACCCGCCTGCAGTCCTGGCAGTATTTCATCAGCCAGCTGACCACCGCCATGGGCCAGCAACAGCGCCAGATCGAGCGTTGCCGTCAGGAGCTGGCCCGGACCCGGGCCCTGTGGCAGCAGGCCTGGGAGCGCCGGGAGGGCATGGCCCGCTTTATTGCCAGCTGCCGTGAACGGGAGCAGCAGGCGGAAGACCGCCGTGAGCAGAAAGCCGTGGATGAGGCCGCCGGTCAGCGTTTTGCCCGCCGCCAGCAAACCCGGCGGCGCTGACAGGATGCCCCGGGAGACTGGTCAGGCGAGCGCCAAGTCGGCACAATGACAATCAGGCACTACGATTCAGCAACGTCATTCTGTCGGTAACAGCCCGCCTGCTGACAGGAGCTTTTGCCGGCAACAAGAGGGACACCAATGGCCATTACTACCGATCGATCCAGTGACGGCGAGACACTGATTATCCGCATCGACGGACGGTTTGATTTCAGCTCTCACCAGGCGTTCCGTGAAGCCTACGAAAACAG
>JAWWAC010000039.1:0-28593 GCA_033721915.1 Oleiphilaceae bacterium | reverse complement strand
TGAGGAAGACCACCAGGTTACGCTTGGTGCGCTCAGTGGATTCGCTGCGGAACAGGGCCCCCAGTATCGGGATATCCCCCAGCAGGGGCACCTTGTTCACCTGGGTGCGGTAGTCCTCGTTGATCAGCCCCCCCAGTACAATGGTCTCGCCATCGTCCGCCAGCACCGAGGTCTTGATCTCCCGCTTGTTGGTGATCAGGTCGGCGGCGTTGGCCACGGAGGCGGTAATGTCCTCCGTGGTCTGCTCCACGATCAGGCGCACCACATTGTCGTCACTGATGCTGGGGGTGACTTTCAGGGTCAGGCCGATGTCCTTGCGCTCAATGGTGGGACAGGGGTTGCTGAAGCCATCGCCACTCTGGGTGGACTGGCCGGTGCGGAAGGGCACGTTCTGGCCCACGATGATCTCGGACTCTTCGTTGTCCAGGGTGATGATGCTGGGGGTGGAGAGCAGGTTGGCCTCGGTGGCACTGGCCAGGGCCTGTATCAGCACACCCCAGGTAAAGCCGCCACTGCGCTCCTGTCCGGCACCGATGGTGACACCGTTGGCCGGGGCCACCAGCTGTTCTGAGGCAATGGCGCCAATGACTTCACCCAGGCTCAGGCCCACATTGTCGAAGCTGGTGCCGGCCACCGGGGTGGAGCCACCGGACTCATCCCCCACGGCCCACTGCACACCCAGGTCGTTGCCCACGTTGTCGGAGATTTCCACAATGGCCGCCTCGATCAGCACCTGTGCCCGGCGCACATCCAGCTGCTCGATGATGAACTCCACTTCGTTCATCAGCGCCGGCTCGGCCCGGATCACCAGGGCATTGAGTCCCTCATCCGGAAAAATGGCGGCCTCGGTCTGACGGGTGGAGCCGGCACTGCCCTCTTCATTCGTGATCTCTCCCACCAGCCCGTTGAGCAGCTCGCTGACAGAGGCGGCGTCGGCATGACTCAGACGGATCACGCGGGTGGTGCCACGAGTGGTGCTGGGCTGGTCCAGCTTGTTGATCAGCCCACGCACCGTGTCACGGAAAGCCGTGGTGCCGCGCAGAATCAGGCGGTTGCTGCGCTCATCCGCCACCACGCTGGCGGTGCGGTTGCCTTCGCCGGGGCTTTTGCCCAGCTCACCGGGGCCAAGCTCTTCCAGCAACTGCACCACATCCCCCACCCAGGCTTCTTTCAGCTGGACCACTTCCATTTCGTAGTCCGACGGGCGGTCCAGGTCCCGGATCAGGCGCTTGATGCGGTTGATGTTGGAGCGGTGATCGCTGATCAGAAGGGCGTTGGCCGCGGACACCCCGGCCAGGTGGCCGTAACTGGCCACCATGGGACGCAGTATGGGCACCAGCTCCAGGGCGTTGACGTTCTCGATCTGGATGACTTCGGTCATCAGCTGCTGGCTTGGCACGTCCCGGAAGCGGGTCAGCACCTCCGCGGACTGTTTGGCATCGCTCTGTTGCACGATCTTGATGACATCGTCACCGGGCACGGCGGTAAAGCCGTGCACCTGCAGCACTGTCAGGAACATGTCGTAGACCGCCTGGCGGGTCATGGCGGTGTCGGAAATCACCGTCACCTTGCCCTGCACCCGCGGGTCCACCACGAAACTGTAGCCGGTGATATCCGCCACCTGATTCACCAGAGCGCGAATGTCCGCTTCCTTGAGGTTTACCGTCCAGGTCTGTTCCTCTTGTTCTTCAGCAACCACATTCAGTGGCAACACAAGGACGACCAGCAGAATAATACTCAGTAATTTTTTCATGCTTGTCATGCGCTACAAACGCCCGTCTGGTTCATTGTTGTTGGATCAATCCGGCACCGGAACAGAAAACGAAAAAGTTGTTCCACCCCGGGCGATTTCCACCTGCAGTGAGCCCGCCTGGGTCCACTGCTGCATCAGTTCACGGTCACGACTCATGTTGCCCAGCCGGTGTCCGTTAATGGACAGTATCCGGTCACCCGGTTGCAGGTTCATTTCCGACAGCTTCGGGTTACTGCCATCATAGACATACCCTCCACTGCCGTCGCCAGCACTTCGCAGGCCAATCTCGGCCAGAGCCTGTTCCGGGTCTTCCTCCAGCATTTCCCTGGCCTGATCCAGAAAGGCCTCCTTATTCATCGGCAGCGGTGCTGCACTGCCAGCACTGGGGCCGCCAGACGCCAGTTTCAGCCCCGCTTCGTCCTCGAAGGACAGGGATTCCACCTCACCGTTGCGCTGCAACAGGATGCGGCCCGGTTCCACGGCCACCAGTTTTGCCTCGCCCGGTAGCATATCATCCACTTTGTAGTAAGCCGCGTCACTGCCATCACGTGCCACAATGGCACCGGATCGGCTTTCATCTGTGGACAGTGTCACACCGTGGAGAGTCAGTTGCAGGTTGGTTTCCCGGGCGGTCTGACGGGCCACCCTGGAAACGCGACCCTCTTTTCCTTTTTCCGGCCGCCCGAACAGGGTCAGATTGTTCAGAGAGCCCAGGGCCTGCAGGCCACCATCGCTGCCACCGGCGGAGACGGGGCCGGTCACAACCGGCTCGGACCACAGCAGGCGCCAGCTCCACTGGCCGCCATACCACCCCAGCTGAACGACCAGGAACAGCAGCAGGACATGGGCCAGCCAGGCGGGCAGCTTCGCCATCACCATGGGCGGCCACCGGCACAGACTACAGGACCCGGACAATGACGGCTACGGGGCAAGGTTGTGACGCACATTAAACAACACCTCATCCGGGTCATTCCCGTTTTCGGAACCAAAACGCAGCCCCAGCAGATCCAGCCAGTGGCGGCGTATGGCCACCTCCACCACCGGCTCTGCAGCCGGCATTACCATTGTGACAGCTGTGCGGGATTCGGCCTGATCCTGAAGCCGCATCCTTATGTCTCCCTGCTCCATGGTGATGTCCGCTTTCAGAGGCGGCAGCTGGGCCCTCTGCACCTGGCCGCCCATGGGCCAGGTCACCAGCCCGCCGGGCCAGCGGCCACGGCCGGTGGCCTCGGACCAGCCCCCCTGCTCACTCCAGACCACCAACAGGTTCTCAAGGGTGACAACGCCGCCAACGCTGACATTCTGCACAGCCGCGATACGGGTCGCCTGCCCCAGGTCAATTTCCCCACGACGCACCTGTAAACGCAGCTGCCGGTCCCGTGTGCCGGTCAGGCTGCCTTCCAGGCGGGAGGGGCCGGAGACGACCCGCCACTCCAGCGGCAGCTGACCATGACGCAGCGCCGACAGCTGCAGCGACCAGCCCAGCTGCACCGACAAGTCCTGCCAGTGTATACGGGCCGTGCCGTCCCAGAGGCGGCCGGCCACATCCTCCACCCGCACCTGTGGGGGCAGTGGCACATGAGGGGAGGCCTGATGCCAGACCCAGCCCACAGGCAGGTACACCACCATGGAAGTGGCCCACACCAGCAGCAACAGCAACAGCAGCAACACAATCCGCACCGGGCCGAGGCGGAAGCGGACGTCGCCGGAGCCGGGCTTTTGGCCGCTGGCATGACTGGAGGTGGCTTGGTGTGCGAATTCTGGCATTGGGCGAGTCTAGCAAATAAAAGACCCCCGGTACTGTGATACCGGGGGTCTTTATGGTCATCTCCGGACTTTTTTTATGACAGGGCCATGAAAGGCCCCGCATCCGGGGGATGTCAGGCGGGGCGGATTACATCATGCCGCCCATGCCGCCCATGCCACCCATGTCCGGCATGCCGCCGCCAGAACCTTCCTTGTCTTCCGGGTGGTCGGTGATCATGCACTCGGTGGTGATCATCAGACCGGCCACTGAGGCCGCGGCCTGCAGTGCGGAGCGGGTGACCTTGGCCGGGTCGATGATACCCAGCTCGATCATATCGCCAAAGGTCTCGTTGGAGGCGTTGTAACCGTAGTTACCCTTGCCTTCCAGGATCTTGGCAACCACCACCGCCGGCTCACCACCGCCGTTGAAGACGATCTGCTTGAGGGGGGCTTCCATGGCCTTCATCAGCAGGTTGATACCCACGTTCTGGTCTTCGTTGTCTCCCTTGAGGCCATCGATGGCCTGCAGGGCACGGATCAGGGCGACACCGCCGCCGGCCACAACGCCCTCTTCCACCGCGGCGCGGGTGGAGTGCAGTGCGTCCTCCACACGGGCCTTCTTCTCTTTCATTTCCACTTCAGAACCGGCACCCACCTTGATGACGGCCACACCGCCGGCGAGCTTGGCCACGCGCTCCTGAAGCTTCTCCTTGTCGTAGTCGGAGGAGCTGTCCTCGATCTGCTTGCGGATCTGCTCGACGCGGGACTCGATGTCCTTCTCGGCACCGGCACCATCGATGACGGTGGTGTTTTCCTTGCTGATGTTGACGCGCTTGGCGGTACCCAGGTCATCCAGTGTGGCGTTTTCCAGGGTCAGGCCCACTTCTTCGGAGATCACGGTGCCGCCGGTGAGGGTGGCAATGTCCTGCATCATCTCCTTGCGACGGTCACCAAAGCCGGGCGCCTTGACGGCAGCGACCTTGACGATGCCACGCATGTTGTTGACCACCAGCGTGGCCAGCGCTTCGCCTTCCACGTCTTCGGCGACGATCAGCAGCGGCTTGCCGGACTTGGAGACGGCTTCCAGTGTGGGCAGAAGCTCACGGATGTTGGAGATCTTCTTGTCCACCAGCAGGATGTAGGGCTCGTCCAGTTCAACGGCCATGCTTTCCTGGTTGTTGATGAAGTACGGAGACAGGTAGCCACGGTCGAACTGCATGCCCTCGACCACTTCCAGCTCGTCTTCCAGGCCACGGCCTTCCTCGACGGTAATGACGCCTTCCTTGCCGACTTTCTCCATGGCGTCCGCAATCAGCTTGCCCACGGTGGCATCGCCGTTGGCGGAGATGGTGCCCACCTGGGCGATATTCTTGGCGTCGTCACAGGGCTTGGCGGCCTTGCGGATTTCCGCCACGGCGGCCTGGCAGGCCTTGTCGATGCCGCGCTTGAGATCCATGGGGTTCATGCCGGCGGTGACCGCCTTGATGCCTTCACGGACGATGGACTGGGCCAGCACGGTGGCGGTGGTGGTGCCATCACCGGCCTCGTCGTTGGTCTGGGAAGCCACTTCCTTGACCATCTGGGCGCCCATGTTCTCAAACTTGTCTTCCAGCTCGATTTCCTTGGCCACGGACACGCCGTCCTTGGTCACGGTGGGTGCGCCGAAGGACTTGTCCAGTACCACGTTACGGCCCTTGGGACCGAGGGTGACCTTGACGGCATCCGCCAGGATGTTGACACCGTTGGCCATTTTCTTACGTGCTGCATCGCCGAATTTGACGTCTTTCGCTGCCATATCTCTATCGTCCTGTTCGTGTTCGTAGTAACAATGATTGTTCGGTTATTGCGGTGCTGGTTGAGGGCTCAGTGATCGGCCTCAGTCTTCCAGCACACCAAAAATCTCGTTTTCGCTCATGATCAGCAGATCTTCGCCTTCGATGGTGACGGTGTTGCCGGCGTACTGGGCAAAAACCACCTTGTCTCCCACCTTGACCCCCGGAGCACGGACTTCGCCGTTGTCCAGCACGCGGCCTTCGCCAACGGCCAGGACTTCACCCTGTGAGGGCTTCTCTTTGGCCGTGCCGGGCAGAACGATGCCGCCGGCGGTCTTCTCTTCTTCTTCCTTGCGGCGAACCACAACGCGGTCGTGTAAAGGACGGATTTTCATTCTTGAGGATCTCCAGTTTCAGGTTGTCTGTGA
Organism: Oleiphilaceae bacterium; assembly: GCA_033721915.1. Taxonomy (GTDB): domain Bacteria; phylum Pseudomonadota; class Gammaproteobacteria; order Pseudomonadales; family Oleiphilaceae; genus REBR01. The sequence continues at coordinate 22,894 of JAWWAC010000039.1, read as the reverse complement.
CGCATTGCGTGGAACAAGCTGCCGAATCGCCCAAGGGGCTGATTTTCAAGCCCGGACGACCGTTTCGGCCTGTGCCCCTGTATTTGGGGGTGGAGTGGGGGTTTTCAATGCCCTTGGATAAAAATTTTTTGCGGTTTTTTGGCAAAAAAGAGCGAGGGCGGGGATGGCCGGAAGGCCCCGCCGGCAAGGGGGCCTGGTCCGGATCAGGAGCGGGGCGGGTCCAGTGGGTTGCGGTCGTTGCCGTCACGGCGGCTTTGGCGGTCTTCATCCTCACGCTGGTATTCGCCGTCGATGATGATATTGCCGCGGGCGTCCCGCCGGGGTTCGCCGGGGCGGGGGCCAAAGGGGTCCCGGTCGGCAAAGGGCCCCCGTGGGCCGAAGGGGTCTTCCGGGCCGGCCCCGGGGGGCGGCGTGCCCTGGCCGAAGACAAAGGTGCTGCCACCGGCCATCATGCGCTGCACCAGTCGCCCCGCCAGCCAGTGGCGGCTGCCGGGCACGAGGCAGAGAAAGCCGATGCCGTCGGTGATAAACCCCGGTGTCAGCAGCAGTGCACCGCCGATGGCCAGCAACATGCCCTCCGCCATTTCACGGGCGGGCATTTCGCCACTGGCCATGCGCTGGTTGGCCCGGGTCAGTGTGGCCAGCCCCTGGTGGCGCAGCAGTGCGGCGCCGATCACCGCCGTGAGCAGCACCAGGCCAACCGTATTGAGGGCACCGATAATGCCACCCACTTCAATCAGCACCACCATTTCCACGATGGGCAGGACAATAAAGGCAATCAGAAAAATCGGCATGGGTTCTCCGCAACCAGTGCGTTTGATGGCCGAAAGCTTCTATACTCCCGGTCTTCGTTCATCATTCGGATTCAGGATACACCCATGAAGCTTAAAGATGCAGTCATAGTCATTACCGGCGGCGGCCGTGGTCTGGGACGGGCCATGGCGGAACACCTGGCGGCGAAGGGCGCGCGCCTGGCCCTGCTGGACATGGACCGGGAGGTTCTGGACGAGGCGGTGGCCGCCTGCGAAAAGGCCGGCTCACAGGCCCGGGGCTACCCCTGCAACGTGGCCTCCGAGACCGAGGTGGAGACCACTTTTGCCGCCGTGATGGAGGACTTTGGCGCCCTGAACGGACTGATCAACAACGCCGGCATTCTCCGTGACGGCATGCTGGTGAAAACCAAGGATGGAGAAATCGTCAAGCGCCTGTCACTGTCCCAATGGCAGTCGGTGATCGATGTGAACCTCACCGGCACCTTCCTGTGCGGGCGCGAGGCGGCCACCCATATGATTGGCCAGGGCTTCTCCCCCCAGTCACCGGGCGGCTGCATCATTAATATTTCCAGTATTTCCCGGGCCGGCAATATCGGACAGAGTAACTACTCCGCCACCAAGGCGGCGGTGTGTGCCATGGCCACCGGCTGGGCCAGTGAGCTGGCCCGTTACGGCATCCGCGCCATGGCCATCGCACCGGGCTTTATCGGCACCGAGATGATCGCCTCCATGAAGCCCGAGATGCTGGATCGCATGACCGCCGGCATCCCCCTCAAGCGGGTGGGTCAGCCGGATGAGATTGCCAGCACCGTGGGCTTTATCCTGGAAAACGACTACCTTTCCGGCCGTGTGATTGAAGTGGACGGCGGCCTGCGACTGTAACGGCCGCGTTGCCCGGAGCCCCCATGAGCGAGCCACAAAAGCACAGCGAGCAGTCCGGCGAAGGCCTGCGGGTGTACCTCAACCCGCGGGTTCTGGGGATGCTGTTTCTGGGTTTCTCCGCCGGACTGCCGCTGCTGCTGGTGGGTGGCACCTTCACCGCCTGGCTGCGGGACATCGGTGTGGAGCTGGCGGCCATTGGTTTTCTCAGCTGGGTGGGCATGGCCCACTCCATCAAGGTGCTCTGGGCGCCGCTGATTGACCGCCTTCCCGTGCCGCTGCTGACCCGCTGGTTTGGCCGGCGCCGGGCCTGGATGCTGACCGCACAGGGGGTGATTGCACTGGCACTGGCGGGCATGGCCTTTACCGACCCCACGGAACAGCTGTGGCTGGTGGCGGTCTGGGCCATACTGGCCGCCTTCGGCTCCGCCACCCAGGATGTGGCCATTGACGCCTACCGGGTGGAGGCGGTGGCCAAGCACCGTCAGGGGGCCATGGCCGCCACCTATGTCACCGGTTACCGCATTGCCTTGCTGGCGGCCGGTGCCGGTGCCCTTCATGTGGCCTCAGTGGGCAGCTGGTCACTGGCCTACAGCACCATGGCCATGCTGATGGGTGTGGGCCTGGTGACCACGCTGATCCTCTCTGAGCCGAAGGTGGTGGTGACAAGACGCACTGCGGAAATGGAGCGCCGGGTCACCGCCTACCTGGCCAGCACCGCCCACGAGGGACTGAAACGGCGCTTTATGGCCTGGTTTATCGGCGCCGTGGTCTGCCCCTTCGCCGACTTCTTCCAGCGCTACGGCAGGGCCGCCGTGCTGGTACTGCTGTTTGTGGCCAGCTTCCGCATCAGCGATATCTTCATGGGCGTGATGGCCAACCCCTTCTACCTGGACCTGGGCTTTACCAAGGGGGAGATCGCCAACGTGGCCGCCGCCTTCGGCCTGGCCATGACCCTGCTGGGGGCGGCACTGGGGGGGCTGCTGGTGGCCCGCTTCGGCATTGCCAGGATGCTGCTGTTTACCGCCTTCATGGCACCGGCCACCAACCTGACCTTCTCCTGGCTGGCGCTGCTGGGCCCGGAGACCCACGGGCTGGTGGTGGCCATCATGGCGGACAATATCACCGGCGGCATGGCCATCTCGGTGTTTCTGGCCTACCTGGCCAGCCTCACCAACACCGCCTACACCGCCACCCAGTACGCACTGTTCAGCTCACTGATGACACTGCCGGGGCAGTTCTTTGGCGGCTTTACCGGCTGGCTGGCGGAACAGGTGGGCTGGTTCTGGTTTTTTGTCATCGCCTCGGGCTTTGGTGTGCCGGCCATCGTGCTGGTGCTGATACTGATGCGCATTGCCCACCCGGATCAGATCCAGAGACCGGGCATGGATGAAGACAGGGCACCCGGTGAAAATTCCAAACCGTGACGCAGTTCCTGTTTTGCTCCGGGTACGGAACCGGCAGAGGGAGTAAACTGGCGCTATTGAGCTGTTACCAGTCCCCGTCGTACTCCAGCGGTAGTGAGACATCATGCCCAACCTTGACCTGCCCATACTGATTGTCGATGACGCCCGCTTCAGCAGTGCCGTCATCCACCGGACACTGAAAAACGCCGGTTACCGCAACATCCGCAGCGCCAGCAGCGCCCCAGTGGCACTGGCCCTGATGGAGAAAGCCCCCGCCAGCGTGATGATTGCCGACTGGCTGATGCCGGGCATGGACGGTCTGGAGCTGACGGACCGGGTGCGGCAGATGGACGAGCAGTGCGACCGCTACACCTACATTCTGCTGCTGACCGCCCGTGACGGAACCGAGGCCCTGATCGAGGCCTTTGACCGGGGGGTGGACGACTTTGTCCACAAGGCGGACATGAACCAGCAACTGCTGTCGCGGATCCACGCCGCGGTGCGCCTGGCGGAGCGACATAACCAGCTGCTGGAAGCCAACCGGCTGCTTCGCCAGAGCAACCAGCAGCTGGGGGAGCAGGAACTGATCAACGGCGACAGCGGCCTGCCCAACCAGCGCTACGCACTGCGCCGCCTGCATCAGGCACTGAGCACCACTGCGGCCCGGGGCGGCGCCACCGGTTACGTGCTGCTGGCCATACGCCACTGGCAGAGCCTGTGTGAACGCTACCCGGCCAGAGCCATGCAGGAGCTGGCACAGGGCATCGGGCGGCGGCTGTCGGGGTTGATCCGCCCCATGGACGCACTGTGCCGGACCGGGGAGGATCAGTTCTCACTGGTGGCCTGGTTCCAGGACCCCCACCAGTGCACCACCGGCACCTTTCGGCGACTGCAGGAGGGCATCAACCACAAGGCCTTTCGCACCTCCGCCGGCTTCATCTCCGTGGAGTCGGCACTGGCTCTGTGTGTGGTGGAAAGCCAGGATGTGGAGGCCGGTGTGGAGGGGGTGACAGAAGCCGCTGAAGAGGCGTTGCGCCATGCCCGTGACACCCACACGCTCACCCGCACCAGACCCTCGCCGCCGCCACCGGAACAGGCCAGCGGCAGCGCCTGAGCCGCCCATGGCTACAGAGGGAAAAACCCCCTTACAGAGGTTTACAGGCGCTCACTCTCCTTCAACAGACCCGGGGCCGCTGCGGGGATATTCTGCGTCGTGGATGTAAGCAGTATCCCCCGGGGCGGAGAAGTTGCGCAGTCTCCCCGCCGCAGTCTGGGTCACACATTCTCCTCTTGAGACGGGCCTGGCCCGTCTTTTTTTATGCCCGGATTTTGTGGCCGTCCGTCTCCCTCCATTCCACCGCCCGAACCAGCCTGCCATCAGTCCGGGTAGCCGGTAATGGCCCGGATGCGACGGTACAGGGGCTGCAGGCGGCGGTACAGGGGCTGGTACACCTGCCGGTAGAGCTGGTCGTAAAGACGCTGGTTGTCCGGGTCCGGCTCAAAGCGCCGCCCTGGGCGGGTCATGGCAGCCACGGCCGTGGCGTAGTCCGGATACAGCCCCAGCCCCACGGCCACATTGATGGCCGCACCCAGCCCGGAGGTTTCGTAGAGGTGGGCCCGTTCCGTGGCCATGCCGAAGATATCCGCCGTCAACTGCATGGCCCCGTCGCTCTGTGAGCCGCCGCCGGCCACCCGCAGTGTGGTGATGGGCACGCGGCTGCGCTTCTCGATGCGCTCGCGCCCCTCCCTCAGTCCGTAGGCCAGGCCCTCCAGAAGGGCACGGTAGACATGGGCCCGGTTGTGCACATCGCCAAAGCCGATCAGACTGCCCTTGGCCTCGGGACCCGGGTTGCGCACCCCCGGGGACCAGTAAGGCTGCAGCATCAGCCCCATGGCCCCGGGCGGGGTCTGATCCAGCAGCTTCTCCAGCAGCGACTCAGGGTTCACACCCTGACGCTCCGCCTGCTGTCGCTCCGCCAGTCCGAACTGCTCCTTGAACCAGCTCACCATCCAGAAGCCCCGGTAGATCATCACCTCGCTGCAGTAATGCCCCGGCACTGCCGCCGGATAAGGAGGCAGAAAGCGGGTGGGCTCCACATAGCGCGGGCTGCAGGTGTTGATGGTGGCGGTGGTGCCAAAGCTCAGGCAGGCGGTGTCCGGCGTCACGGCGCCGCAACCGAGCACCTCGCAGGCCTTGTCCGAGGCGGCGGCGATCACCGGCAGGCCGGCGGGCAGGCCCAGATGCGCTGCCGCAGCGGGCTGCAGACTCCCCAGGCGCTCGCCGGGGGCTTTCAGTGACGGCAGCATGGAGTGCGTCACCGCCATGATCTGCCACTTGAAATCCTTTGGCCCGGCCCACTGCTGGTGCTTGTAGTCAAAGGGGATATAGCCCACCTGGCTGGCACTGGAGTCCACGAATTCCCCGGTCAGGCGCCAGTTGAGATAGCCCGACAGCAGCAGGTAGTGCTCGGTCTTGTGCCAGATCTCCGGCTGGTTCTGTGCGATCCAATTGGCCTGTGTCTGCTCACGAAGCTGGCGGATGGTCTCCCCCAGCCCCAGTGCGCTGAACACCCAGCCCAGGGGTGGCTTGACCGGTTCGGTCACCTCGGCCCGTCGCTGGTCCAGCCAGACAATGGCCGGGCGCAGTGGCTCGCCATGCCGGTCCAGGTTGACCACGGTGCCCCTCTGTGTGGTGACGGTCAGCCCCACCACATCGGTCGGGGAAAGGTCCGTGCCCTGCCACAGTGCCTGGCAGGCGCGGCCCAGGCTGTCCCAGTAATAGTCCGGATGCTGCTCGGCCCAGCCCGGCTCGCTGGAGAAATAGGCCTCCAGTGGCTCGCGCCCCTGTGCCAGCAGGTTGCCATGGGTGTCGAACATCAGCGCACGGACACTCTGGGTGCCGTTGTCGATGGCCAGTATCAGTGGCCGCGATGATGCGCCGGTGGCCGGTTGAGCGCCGGCTTCAGGGTTCTGGCTCATGTCTCAACGGGTCTCCGGCGGCAGGCTGTAGGCGTCCCGCCAGAGAGCGAGGTAACGGGCTTCTTCCCGGTCCCAGCGGCTGTCATCCCAGCCCAGCGCCGCCTGGCAGCGCTCACGGATGGCGGGCAGCCAGGCGGCGGCCCCTTCCGGCAGCAGCAGCCCGAGACGGGTGCGCCTGAGCAGCAGGTCGTCCAGGTACTGCACCCGCTCATTGCGGGCCGACCAGACCAGCTCCGCCCACAGGGTATCGGTGCTGCCAATGGCCTCCAGGGGGCCGCTGGCGAGCAGTTCCGGCAGTGCCGGGCCATAACGGCCCTGCAACCGGTGCCACTGGCGGGCACTGACGCCGGCCGGGCGCTGCAGGGCCGGGGGGGGTGAGAACACCGGCCCGTCCGGGTCACCCTGGGCCTGGCTCTGGGGCAGATAGGGGGCGGCCGCGTCCAGCACCTCTCTGGCGATCAGCCGGAAGGTGGTGAGCTTGCCACCGGCGACGCTGATCACCCCCAGGTCGTCCCAGATGGCGTGCTCACGGGATTCGCTGGAGGGATCCTTGCCGGTGCCGCTGGAGACCACGGGGCGCACGCCGGACCAGGTGCTCATCACATCTCCGGCGGCCAGGCGGGCGTCCGGGAAGACATGGTTGGCCCCCTCCAGCAGATAGTCCAGCTCCGCCTGATCAATCACCGCCTCCTCATCCAGATCCTCCTTGTGGTCCAGATCCGTGGTGCCCACCACCGTGATTCCCTCCCAGGGGAAGACAAACATGGCGCGGCGATCCGTCGGGTGGAAAAAGGACACCGAGGCGGCCACCGGAAGGCGCCAGAAGGGGAAGATCAGATGGCTGCCCCGCAGTGGGCGGATGCTGCGCCCGCCACCGAGCTGCTCACGGAGACGGTCGCTCCAGGCACCGGTGGCACTGACCACGGCCCGGGCCTGCAACGTCAGTGTGCGGCCATCCAGCCGGTCCTCCACCGTGACCTGTGTGCCCTGGCCCTCACCGGCGGGGCTGAGCCCGGTCACGGCCATGTAGTTGAACGACTCGGCCCCCTCGCCGCAGGCCTCGTGCAGCAGGCGCATCACCAGCCGGGAGTCCTCGGTGATGGCGTCCGAGAAACGGGTGGCCCCCAGCAGCCTGTCACGGCGCAGCCCCGGCAGCCACTGCAGTGCCTGGCCGGCCGGATAAAAACGCCGAGTGCGGCGCCCGGCAATCAGGTCGTAGATCCACAGCAGCAACCCGAAAATCCGTGGCCCCGGAAACTGGCGCTGGTAATGGGGCATCAGGTAATAGAGGTTGTCCACCAGACCGGGCAGTTCACGGAGCATGCGCTCACGCTCACGCACCGCGTCACGGGTCAGTCCGAAGTGGCCGCTGCCCAGGTAGCGCAGACCGCCGTGGACCATCTTGGAGGAGCGGCTGGAGGTGCCCCAGGTAAAGTCCTTCTGCTCCAGCAGCAGTGCCCGGTAGCCGTTGCGGGCCGCCTCCCTCAGGATGCCGGCGCCGGTAATGCCACCGCCGATGACGATCAGGTCCCACTGGGCCACCTGATCCAGCTGTGTCCGTTGCAGGCCCTGTTCAATCATGGCTTGTCCTCCTCCCCGGGCAGCACCAGAGCCCCGGGGTTCAGCTGGCCTTTGGGGTCGAATTCACGCAGCAGTGTGCGGATGGCACGCATGCCCATGGGCCCTTTCTCCACCGGCAGGTAAGGGGCATGGTCACGGCCCACACCGTGCTGGTGGCTGATGGTGCCCCGGTTGTACACGATCTGCTCAGAGGCCGCCGCCTTGAGCCCTTCCCAGCGACGGTAGGTACTCGGGTAATCCGCCCCGTTGCGGAACACATAGGTGGTGTAGATGCTGCATCCCTGGCCGTAAAGGTGGGACAGGTGGCTGAAGACATGCACCGACTCGCCCTCTTCCGCAAGCCCCTCACGCAGCACGGACTCCACTCGCTGCATCAGCTTGTCCACATTGTCCCAGTCCGTAGAGGTCTCCAGGGTGTCCACCACATAGCCGGAGGCCCACAGTTCTTCCCGCAGATAGGGCATGGTAAAGCGCTTCTGGGCCCAGCGGCTGCCCAGATAGGTGCCTGTGCTCACACCCTGGTGGCGGGCGGCGATCTGCCTGAGCTCCCGGCGGCCAAGGCGGCACTGGTCCGGCGTGCCGGTGAGGCCCACGGTCATCATGCACTTGCCTTCGCCACAGCCACGGAAGCGGAGAAAGCGCTCCAGAAGGCGGATCTGTTTTTCGTGCCCGGCCAGTGCCAGCTGTGTCTCGGTCTCGGTGGGGTTGCTCAGCCGCACCATGGAGAGGTTGGCCCGCTGCTGCACCAGTGCCCGGGTGGCGGAACGGGCCCGCTCCCAGTCCGGGAAAAACAGCACATGGAAGCTTTCCTTCTGCGCCACGGGCGTGACCCGCACCTTCACCTCGGTGATCACCCCCAGGCGCCCTTCCGAGCCCAGTATCATCTCGCGCACATCCGGCCCGGCGGCGGAGGCGGGAAAGGTGGGGATCTCCCAGGTGCCGTCCAGGGTTTCCATGCGGCCACCGGCAAAGAGCTGCTCAATGCGCCCGTAGCGCAGTGACTGCTGTCCGCTGGAGCGGCTGGCCACCCAGCCGCCGATGGTGGACAGCTCGAAGGACTGTGGGAAATGCCCCAGTGTGTAGCCCTCCGCCAGCAGCTGGGACTCCACCAGTGGCCCGGGGGTGCCGGCACCGAAGGTGGCGATCTGGCTCTCCCGGTCCAGGTCCGTCAGGCGGTTCATGCGCTCAAGCGACAGGGTCAGCACCGGGCGCTCCGAGGCCGGCGGGTTGATATGCCCGGCCACGCTGGTACCACCGCCATAGGGAATCACCAGCACATTCTGCTCACGGGCCCACTGCATCAGTTCGGCCACCTCGGCGCTGCTCTCCGGCAGGGCCACCCCGTCGGGAAACTGGCCGAAATCACCGCTGCGCATGGCCAGCCAGTCCGGAATGCTCTGGCCCCGGGCATGGCGCACACGGGTTTCCTCGTCGATGGCCACCAGTGGATGGGCCGGCAATCGACTGGTGGGCACCTGGCGACAGACCTCCTCCAGCACCGCATCCGGCAGCGGCTGCGCCACCCCGATGCGCTCACTCAGAAAGCGCTCGCCATTCTCCGGCAACTCCATCCGGAAACCATCGTCCCCCCAGCCATTCCAGCGTCGCATTCGGTGCACTCCCATAATTGATCAATGCCGTATGGTAACCATAGCGGATAGTGGAGCATTGACGATTCACGCCAATCGCGCAAGACACCCCGTCCACCACCCCCGGACACCACCCTCTGACATTGCCGTCACCAACCGGTCATATTGGCCCTGTATCGTTTACACAGTGTTACAGAAGGAGTCCGCAGATGGTGAAGTCCCTGCTGATAACGCCGTTGCTGATGGCCCTGCTGTCAGCCCCGGCACTGTCGCAAGAGTACGAATCGGCCCACTGGGGCCAGCTCTCCCCCGCGGGCTGGCCCGACCGGGACCCGTTGCAGGGTGTGGATGTCTCCCGGCTGGAGGATGACGACCCAAAGGCCATCGCCCTCTACGCCCAGCTCAGAGCCTACAAGGACCAGGCCCCCACGGTTCCGGAGCTGGACGGCAGACGCCTGTCACTCCCCGGTTACCTGGTACCACTGCCGGAAGAGGACCACCAGAGCGCCGGCGGCCAGTACCTGCTGGTGCCCTATGACGGCGCCTGCATTCACCAGCCGGCACCGGCCCGCAACCAGACCGTTCTGATCCGGGTGCCGGACGAGCTGGATGTCCGCCTGGAGGATCGGGACGGCGCACTGCAGCTTTACGGTGAGCTCTCCGTGGATCACCGGAAAACCTCAATGGCGGCCACCGGCTACACCCTGACACTGCATAAAACCGCCCCCTATCGCTTACGCTTTAACTGACAAGGTATTCCCCATGAAGTGGCTGACCATTGCACTCTCACTGCTGTTTATTACGGGCTGCCCCGTGGGTGGAGACAGCGAGACACCCGCCCCGGCGGCGGTGAGCGACAGGAACGACGAAGAGCAACCCCCAGTCACCGGGGAACCACCCAACGATAACGGGCCCTCCGAGACCGGCATTATCGTGAATGCCGGTGACAACCGCACGGTCAGTGAAGCCGAGCGCTTCAGCCTGTTCGCCGACTCCAGGGCACTGGGCAATGACCCGGTGCAGTCACTGCGATGGCACCAGGTGAACGACGGCGTCCCGGCCAGGGTCCTGAGCGAGATTGACCAGAACGAGCTGCGCCTTGAGGCGCCCCAGGTGCAGTCGACCCGTGAGATGGTGTTTCAGATCAGCGCCGTCAGCGCCGGTGGCCAGAGGGCCAACGACCGGGTACGGGTGACCGTGGAGCCGGCGTTTGACAACCCGCTGCCCGAGGTCGATGCCGGGCCGGACCAGGACGCCACCGGCGGCCAGCGGGTCGAGCTCCGTGGCCAGGCCAGTGACAACGGCACTGTTGTCGCCACCCGCTGGATCCTGGACGGCGACGGCCCCGGCATCACCTTTGAGGATGACAGCCAGCTGGACACCAGCTTCATCGCCCCCCGGGTCAACACCCCCACACTGCTGCCACTGCGTCTGGTGGCCACGGACGACCAGGATGGACGGGGGCAGGACCGCATTGATATCCGCGTCATGCCCTCCGGCGACAACCGCCACCCGGTGATCACCCGCTCCGAGGCCAACCCCGGTGTGGCCACCGCTTCTGAGAATGTCCTGCTGATCGTGGAGGCGGAGGACCCGGACGGTGACAGCATCCAGTACCAGTGGCAGCAGATCGACAACGGCGCACCGCAACTGGCCATCCGTGACAGCGACCAGACCCGTGCCATGGTGGAATTGCCGGATCTCAGCGAACAGACCGAATTCCGTTTTCGCATCGAGGCCACGGACGGCGCCCTGTCCGACGCCACCTCGGTCAGCCTGCAGGGCGTCCCCGCCACGGAACCCTCACCGGGACTGATCGACTGTCTCATGGACCCCTTCCGCAGTGGCTGCCCTCTGAGTGTGCTGCGCCAGCTGGTGCAGACGGACACACTGGCACTGTGCCAGGACGATCCCCTCTCACTGGAGTGCCCCCTGTCCCCGGTGGCCACCGTGGACCAGGAGATGGCGGACTGCCTGCGCAACCCCGGGCAAAGCGGCTGTGGCCAGGTGCTGACGCAACTGGCGGACCCGCTGTATTTCGCGGAGACACTGCCGCAACCTCAGAACACCGCCGAGTGCACACCGGCCTTCAGCGACACCGGTTTCGAGCATTACACCGGCGTGATGCACGGCCACACCGGCTTCTCCGATGGCACCATCGGCACCACACCGCAGATGGCCATGGAGAGCGTCAAGGCCGCAGGCTGGGATTTCTTTGCCATCAGCGACCACTCCGACAACGAGAGACTGCCTCTCACCGCCGATGGCGACTGCGTCAGCGAGCGCCTGTTTGACTGCGTGATCGTGGATTCCGACAGACCCTTTGACGTACTGCGCAAATGGGACGCCACCGCCGAGCAGATCGAAGCCGTCTCCGACGAGGGCTTCACCGGCATCCGGGGCTTTGAGTGGACCTCGGACCGCTACGGCCACATCAACGTCTTCGGCACGGACAACGTCCTCAACGCCAAGACCGGCCCCGGTTACGCCCTCTCCATGGGCCTGTTCTGGCAGTGGTTCACCTACCCGGCCCTGTTTGGCGGTGGCGACGATGGCCTGGTGGTGTTCAACCATCCGGGGCGGGAAGACCTGATCGAGGATCTTCTGCAGCCCGCCGGCGGTGACCCGGCCTACAGCTTCAACGACTTCCGCCATGTGCCCGCCGCCGACTTCCGGGCCGTGGGCCTGGAGGTCTTCGGCAAGGGCTCCGAGTACGACTCCGACGGCCCCGGCGGGAGCTGGCTCTCACACGCACTGGACAAGGGCTGGCACGTAGGGGCCATCAGCTCCGAAGACCACCACGGCACCAGCTGGGGCAGCGGCACACTGCCCAAGACCGTGATGATTGCCCGCTCCCGCTCGGAAACGGACCTTAATGAAGCCCTGCTGGCCAGACGCTTCTACGCCGTCGCCCAGAACCACAACGACCTGCTTATGGACTTCCGGGTAGACCGCCAGCCCATGGGCGCCAGGATCCGGGTCCCGGCCGGGCGCGTTCTGCCCATGCAGGCAGAGCTGACCGACAAGGGCGAACCCCGGGAAGCCATCTTCGAGGTGGTCACCCGCAACAACCGCCTCGTGGAGCGCCACCAGGGCAGCGGATTCACCAGCACCCTGCGGGTCTCAGAGGAAGAGCCCTACTACTTCCTGCGCATACTGGACCCGGAGAGCGAGCGCCCCATCGCCTTCTCCAGCCCCATCTGGGTCACCCCCGGCGAGACCCCGCTGCCCGCCTGCCCCATACAGGCCAGCTCCGCGCTGCAGTGAGTCCGGCAGCGCAGAGTCCGGGCGGTTAACAGTCCGCCACTGTGCGCCGGGCCGCAGCGGATCCGGGGCAGCAGGCCTCTGCCCGGCTTTCGTGGCCGGGTGCGGGGCATTCCCGCATCATCCGCTGGTAACAACGGCCTGTCGCTGACACCAGAGTGTGGAATTTCCGGGTTGCCATTCGCACAGCCAGACGCAGATGCGCACTCCGCACCTGCGCCCCCTCTGGTCCAGAAAAACACCGGATGGACGAACTTCGTTAATGCATTTCTGCTGCTTACCCATAAGGCACCGGTCCTGCCTTAATGGAATCCTCTCAGTAACGGGGAAATCCCGGTTATTAAGCACATTCTGTCATCTTGCATTGCCTGAGAGGCTGGAACAGAATATACCAATCATTGGTACTATTCGGGTGTCATCATGGCTAAGAACACCAGCATTACCCTTGGGCCCCATTTTGATACGTTTATCAACGAACAGATCAGGAAGGGTCGATACAGCTCAACCAGCGAGGTTGTTCGTGCCGGGCTGCGGTTGCTTGAGGACTCTGAAGCCCGCCTTAACAACGTGCGCAGGCTGCTCAAGGAAGGCGAAGATAGCGGCTTTGACGATTATTCCTATGATGCCCTTATAGAGGAACTGGACAACGAGAGACCCTGATGCCCCACTTCAGGCTTTCCAGGAAGGCCAAAGCCGACCTTAAATCCATCGCTCTCTACACGGAACGGCAATGGGGGCGGGATCAGCGTAATCATTACCTTCGCCAGTTTGATCAGTGCTTCCACATTCTCGCCACAAATTCCAACCTGGGGCCACCCTGTGATGAGGTCAGCCCTGGTTACCGGAAATACCCCCAAGGGAGCCACCTTATTTTTTACCGTGTCACCCAGGACGGTTTTGTGGAAATCATTCGTATTCTGCACAAACGCATGCTGCCCGAAGAACACAAATTTTAAAGCATCCGTACAGCACCGGGCTCATTTTTTACCCACCCAACGCTCATTATCCGCCCCTAACGGCTTACCCATATGGGATGTGCTGCAGGGGCTGGCGCTGAACTTGATGGGGTGGCCGATCTGTTTCTGGTGGCTGCCGTCCGGGCGCCGGACGTTGATGATCATGTCCCGGGCCAGCAGCTGCGGGTGCTCACTGGCCTCGCTCAGGGTCAGTACCGGCTCCACGCAGGCGTCCAGCTCATCAAAGACGGCCTGCCATTCAGCCAGGGTTTTTTCAGCAAGGGTCTGGGTCAACGCTTCCCGAAGCTGCTTCTGATGCTCCGGCTTGGGGCTAAGCCCCAGGCTGGCCAGCTTGGGCTGGCCGATGGCCTGGCAGAGCTTCTGGCAGAAGGCCGGCTCCAGTGAGCCGATGGAGAGCCAGCGGTTGTCGGCGGTGCGGTAGTAGTCGTAAAAGGCGCCGCCGTTGAGCATCTCCGTCTCCGGCCCCGGCTCATGGCCACCCGCCAGCCAGGCCGCCCCGGTCATGGCGTTCAGTGAGAAAGCCGCATCGGTCATGCTCACATCCACGTGCTGCCCTTCACCGCTGGCCTGCCGGTGGATCACCGCCGCCAGTATGCCCATCACCGCATGGTGGGAGCCGCCGGCCACATCCGCCACCTGGATGCCCAGCGGCGGTGGCCCCTGCTCCCTGCGCCCGCTGTAGCTGGAAACGCCGGCCAGTGACAGGTAGTTGATATCGTGACCGGCACGATCCCTGTAAGGACCGGTCTGGCCGTAACCGGTGATGCTGCAGTAGATCAGGTCCGGTTTGATCGCCCTGAGGCTCTCGTAATCCAGCCCGAAACGGCCCATGACACCGGGGCGGAACTGCTCCACCACAATATCGAACTCCGCCACCAGCGACTTCACCGCTTCCACCGAGGCCGGATCCTTGAGATTCAGGGCAATGCTGTCCTTGCCCCGGTTGAGAAAGGCATGGGCGGTGGAGACACCGGCATCGTGGGGCGGCATCACCCGGGCCAGGTCCATGCGGTCCGGGGACTCCACCCGCACCACCTCCGCCCCCATGTCCGCCAGCAGCATGGTGGCGTAAGGCCCGGGCAGCAGGGTGGTAAAATCCAGAACGCGCAGTGTCGCCAGTGGGCCTGCCATGATGAACTCCTCTGTTTTCAGACTGTGGTGACCGAGCTTACCCCAGAGCCGGGGTAACGGCAGGGGCCGGAGTCACCAGATTGATTGGCCGTACCGACCAGGAACGGCGCGATTTAAGGCTTTGCCTGCCACTGCCCCACTGATTACCATAGCGCCATGGAAAATCTCACCGTATCACGCCATTTTGTCATGGCCGCCCTGGGCGGCGCCCGCCGCCAGGGGTATGACTGGGAGCAGATGCTGCGTGATGCGGGCATTGCCCCGGAGCGGCTCAACAGTAAGCGCAGCCGCGTCACCGGCGCCCAGTTCAGCCGACTGCTGCAGCTGATCTGGACCCGCATGCAGGATGAGTTCATGGGCTTCGCCCCCCGTCCGAGCCGCCCCGGCAGCTTCGCCACCCTCTGCCAGCTGGCCATCGCCTGCCACAATCTCGAGTCGGTACTGCACCGGGCCAGCCGTTTCTACGGCCTGTTCGAGGGGCTGCCCACGGTCCGGCTGCGCTACGAGGGGGAGTTCGCAGCCCTTGAGATCCACAGCACGGAACCACTGGACGACCCGGACTACTTCCTCCACGAGAGCCTGCTGGTGATCTGGCACCGCCTGTGCTCCTGGCTGATCGGCCAGGGCATCGTGCTGGACGAGGCCTACTTCAGCTACCCGGAGCCGCCCCACCACGCGGAATACCGGGGCCTGTTCCACTGCCCGCTGTACTTCAACCGTTCCGACACCGGCCTTCGTTTTCACCGCCGCTTCCTGGCCATGCCCGTGATCCGGGACGAGCCGGAGATGCAGCAGTTCCTGCAGACCTCCCCGGCGGACCTGCTGGCCCGGCCCGACGACCGCAACAGCCACACCGCCCGCATCCGCGCCATGATCGGCCGGGACTTCACCGACCAGATCCCGGATTTCGAGACCATCGCCTGCCAGATGCACATGAGCCCCCAGACCCTGCGCCGCCGCCTCAAGGCGGAAAACACCTCCTTCCAGGAGATCAAGGACAACCTGCGCCGGGACATCGCCATCTACCACCTCAGCCGCAACGAGTACGCCATCAACGACATCGCCCACCTGGCGGGATTCACGGAACCCTCCACCTTCCACCGGGCCTTCAAGAAGTGGACCGGTGTGACTCCCGGGGCTTACCGGGGGGGTGAACGCTGATCAGACTGTTGTCCAGAAACGCTTCCGGATAATCCGGTTCGCCAGTTTACTCACTTGAAAACCACCACTTGAACCACCGCCCTGACTCAGACAAACTGTCACCAGATACTAATATATGGTGACAGTTTGTCTGACCCTGACTACGCCCCACCTTTCCGAAAGCAGCTTATAACCCTGTTCCAAGAACACGGCGGCCAGCTCCGCATGAGCCAGGCGCTGGCACAGGGCATCAGCCGCTACCAGTTCTATCAACTCCGGGATGAGGGAGTGATAGAGCCGGTCAGCCGTGGGCTTTACCGCCTGACGGACCTTCCCCCCATCCAGAACCCGGACTTGGTGGCCGCCGCCACCTGTTTTCCCCATGGGGTGCTCTGCCTGATCTCAGCGCTGGACTGGCACGGCATTACCACACTAATCCCCCATAAAGTGCACCTGGCGGTAGAGCGGAATGCTCGCCTGCCGGTTCTGGAGTACCCACCGGTGGCCGGTTACCGCTTTTCCGGTCGGGCTTTCAGTAAAGGGATCAGCCAGGTTCAGGTGGATGGTGTCACCCTGCAGGTCTATAACCCTGAGAAAACCCTGGCGGACTGCTTCAAGTTCCGTAACCGCATTGGTATGGATGTGGTGCTGGAGGCACTGGACCTGTACCGCACCCGTAAAACCTTCAGGCCGGCCAGACTGATGGAGTACGCCAGGATCTGCCGGGTGGCTAATGTGATGGGGCCTTATGTGGAAGCCAGGCTGTAAGTAAAACCCACCCCCACGTGAAAGGAGATCAACGTGGCCAAAAATATTGCTGCTTCTGTGCGCCAGAAACTTCTGAATAAATCCCGGGAAGAGAAACGCCCCTTTCAGGAACTGCTGCAATATTACGCCATGGAGCGATTTCTGTACCGGTTAAGCCAGTCGCACCATAACCTGAGTTTCACTCTCAAAGGCGCCTTAATGCTCCGGGTTTTGCAAGGACCAGACAGCCGCCCTACCCGGGATATTGATATGCTCGGCCAGGCCAGCAATGAGCCTGAAGCGATTGTTGCCCAAGTCCGTGAGGTCATTGAGACGAAGGTAGTGGATGACGGGCTGCGCTTTGCCCCGGATACCGTCAACACCGAGATAATTACTGAAGACGCTGATTATCAGGGACTGAGGGTGACCTTCACCGGTTGTCTCGACAGGGCCAGAATCCCCATGCAACTGGATATCGGTTTTGGCGACTCGGTCTTTCCGTTTCCCTTCTGGCGAGATTTTCCAACCCTGCTGGACTTTCCTGCAGCAAGAATCCAGTGCTATAGCCCGGAGTCCACCATTGCAGAGAAGTTCCAGGCGATGGTTCACCTGGGTGAGCTGAACAGCAGAATGAAGGATTTTTACGACATCTGGCTGCTCTCACGGTAGCATGAATTTGCGTTGGAAAATTTGATGGGAGCGATTCATCGCACCTTCCACAAACGCGAAACAGCAATTCCTGAAACCAGTCCTTTCTCGTCCGCTTTTGTCGACTCTAAACAAGTGCAATGGCGGGCTTTCTGCAATCGCCTCGGCCAGCCCCATATTCCGAAAGCTTTCTCGGAGGTTGTGGCAGGGGTAGTCCGGTTTCTTGAGCCCGTGATGGGCGCCAGGTCTGCCAAACCCGTGCAGGGAATCTGGCACCCACCCGGCCCCTGGATTCAACAAAGGCCTTGACGAGCCCCTCTGGCAGCTGTAATATTCGCTCCAAGTTGCAGGGAGGCACAAAAAAAGCCTTCTGCCGCCAATGACTTACATAGCGTTGGCAGTAACAATCAGTTAGTTGCGGGGTGGAGCAGTCTGGTAGCTCGTCGGGCTCATAACCCGAAGGTCGTTGGTTCGAATCCAGCCCCCGCTACCATATAAAGAAGAGGCAGATCAGTAATTTACTGGTCTGCCTTTTTTCGTTGTGCGCTCCAAAAATCTCTCCGTGCCCTCACCGTGCCGTAGCCGTGCCATTTCTGGAAGGTGTCCTGAGGAGCAACTGCGGACTCTGACCGTAAGGCACTTTCCGGCACGGCGCTAAATACCGCCTCCGCCCTACCCTTCAGCCTCACCTAATTACGCCTCATCCACCGGATCTTTCTGCACCTGCTCTTTTATATGGGTGGCCAGCTGCTCGATCTCGCAATCGAAATAGTCGCAGAGTTTGTCCAGGTTATCGGTCACCGTGCTGTGTCCCGGGTGATTGATGATCTTGGACAGCGTCATCCGATTGATGCCGGTCTCCCTGGCGATTTCCCCGATCGTAATCCTCCGCTTTTCAGCGAATTCCTTATCTGCAATGAGCTCTTTCAGGTGATAGCGGATCATTTTCTGCACAAATGATAATATTTAGTGTCATACGATGCTTGCAATAATCATTAGGCAGCGTATATTGATAATCAGGCGATAACTTAAGTTATCAAATGATCGGTTCAGTAGCAGAAGGCATATTCGCATGAACAACACTTACCTGACAACTGAAGAGCTCTCCGAGCGCATCAAATACGATCCGCGCACCATTCGCCAATGCCTGAAAGACAGCGTCCTGCTGGAAGGCAAGCACTACATCCGCCCCTTCGGTGGCAGAAAGATCCTCTATATCTGGGAAGTCATCGAAGAAGACATGCTGTCGGCGGCCCAAAGCAATATCGCCATTCCCATGGCCAATGGAGCGGTATGTCATGGCTAAAGTGAGAGTTCGCAAAGATACCCAGAAGCTGTTTATCGACTTCACCTTCGATGGCGTGCGCTGCCGGGAGCAGACGCTGCTGGCGGACACCGCACAGAACCGAAAACAGCTCGAGAAGCTGATTCAGCGCATGGAAGCCAAGATGCTGCTGGGCGAATTCAACTACGCGGAATTCTTCCCCGGCAGCAAGAACCTGGAAAAGCTGGCGGCGGCAGGTGTCCACACTTCTGAAGACGATAATGAACAGCACCCCTCCAGCTCGCACAACGACCCGTTCTTCCAGGACTTTGCGGATCAATGGTTTGAAGAAAACAAAATCCAGTGGCGAGCCTCCCACCAGCGCAACCTGGAATCCATCCTGCGAAGCTCGCTCAAGCCCGCCTTCAAGAACAAACGACTGACCGCAATCACCAAAGCCGACATCCTCGCAGTGCGAAACCACATGGCCACCAAAAAAGGCCGCGGAGAGAACGGCCTGATGGGCCCCAAAACCATCAACAGCCATATGGCCATCCTGCGAATGATCCTGGCGGAGGCAGCGGAGCGCTACGAGTTCGATACCCCCTACCGGAACATCAAGCCCCTGAAGCTGCAGAAAGTGCACATCGAGCCATTTTCCCTGAATGAAGTCACCCGAATCCTAGACACGGTTCGGGAAGATTACCGCAACTACTACGAAGTCCGTTTTTACACCGGCATGCGCACCGGCGAAATCGATGGCCTGAAGTGGGAATACGTGGACTTCGAAAAGCGGGAAATCCTGATTCGCGAAACCCGCGTCAACGGCCAAACGGAATACACCAAGAACGACGGCTCCCAGAGGGAGATTCCGATGTTTGGGCCCGTCTACGAAGCGTTAAGAGACCAGTACAAAGCCACGGGCAAGCTGAGCAAGTACGTCTTCTGCAACCGGGAGGGACGGCCGCTGGAGCACAACAACATCACCAAGCGGGTCTGGTACCCCTTGTTGCGATCAATGAACCTGAAAAAGCGTCGCCCCTACCAGACACGCCACACAGCCGCCACGCTACTACTGGCCTCTGGTGAGAACCCCGAGTGGGTGGCCCGGATACTTGGGCATTCCTCCACGGAGATGCTGTTCAAAGTCTATTCCCGCTACATCCCCAACCTGACACGAATGGACGGCTCCGCCTTTGAGCGCCTGGTGAACCGTATGTCCCACACAGCCGGAGAGAAGAGCGATGATTCTGAGTAAGCTGCAAGCCACCCTGCCCTGCAACACCTTTCAGGACGTCTTCCGGCTCACCGGCCGCCTGATGCGCATCGATCCGCACGGACAGCCCTACCTGCGGATGCGGCTGAGCAACGTGGAGACCGACATCGTCGCCATTGCTGACCCGGAGCAACTGACTCTCCCAGAGTCCGTTCCATTTCTTGGGCTGGTGTCGGTTAGCGGGGTGATCCGGAACTTGGACGGTGAAGTTGTCTGCGAGATAACACAAATGGACACAGTGTCCGAACAGGCATTCTGGAACCTGCCTGCGCTGCACACTTGTCCCCGGCTTTACTGCCCCAGGCCGGACTCCCTGGACCTTCTGGTCCGCACGATCCGGTCCCTGGAATCCCCGGAACTGGCCCGGTTTGTCCGGCTGGTACTCGAGCAAACCGACCGCTTACAAAAGTTCATCACCATCCCGGCCAGCTATCGGTATCACCACTCGTTCAAAGGGGGATTGCTGGTCCATTCAGTGGAGGTGGCTCGCAACGTGGTGCACATGATCAGGATGAATGAGCCGGAGGCCCGCCGGGAGCTGAAAGAACTTGGATTTGTTGCGGGGCTGTTTCATGACATCGGGAAGATCCTAACGCACGATGAGCAGGGGCGGCTGACCGAGGTGGGAAAGTTGATTGAGCATGATGCGCTGACGCTGGAGTTATGCTCAGAGGGATTGAGCTATTTGGATTCGACAGCACCAAGGCTGGCCCAGCATCTGCGTCACGCATGGACCTGTGGATCGCCTGGGGCTCGTTACGGTAAAAAGGCCGTCACCACAGTGGCAAAGTATGTGCGGGATGCCGATGGGCAGAGTGCTATGAGTGAGAATCAGCGGATGACCTCCAGAGGGCATATTCATAAGGGCTTTGGAAGAGTGGGCAGCAGTGCTTACTGGATGCCGGACTTAGGATGAGGCGCTCATCTCACTCCCCTGATTCAGTCCCCGCACCAACAGCGACAGCGGATGTCGCACCTGTCAGTCAGGATCATTCCCTCTGTTGAACTTTGGTAAAATACTGCCTCAAGCATAATTCAGTGCCGACAAATTCATCGTCTCTGGACTACCCTTAGACGGTCTTCAAGCTGGAAAGCCACTCCATGGAACCGCCACGGTGGCTACCGACAATAGCGGCCAATAAACAGCATTCAGGGCAACACTTTTTACCTAGCCAGAGCGCCGTGTCAGTATTGCGCCCAATACTTCCTACAGCGACCAGCCATGGACAATGCCGTAAAGGAAAAGCCGGATCAGAAGCTCAGGATGATGTTGTAGGGTGCTTGTCAATACGCTGAGACACTCTGTCTCCTATCGCCTTTGGTGGCGCTTTGGGTCTCAGATAATGCTGACTACAAGGAAAATTAAAGGAGCTGTTTGGTCGTGGTAAATGGCTACTACGACCCGCAAACTTTAGCCTCTCTGGACCTCAACCATCCCTGATCACAGCGAATGCCTGATACTGTCAGCCTCGGGCATTGATGCCCCTGGTATAAACGGTCCGGCCTTCGCTGATTTTGATCTTCTCATTTTTATTGGGTACACTCATTTTATGAAAAATGGACTGACCAATTTGGCACTGCTACTGATACTGGCAAGTTTTCTTGCCTTTGCTCAGTCTTATGCGGGCACGTCCCATGATGAGCACCCACTTAACGAAGCCGCCAATGCTGCTCACCATGACCAGGCTTTTCATCAGGACGGCCCTCCTGCTCAGCATTGTTGCCATATGCATGCCCACGCGTTTGTTGTGCCACAGGTACATACGCATGTTTCAGCAGTAAGCTTCCCTGAGTGGACAACACCAGTCGCTCTCTCGCCACGCCTTATCGGTCACACGCCGCCTGTACCTCCCCCCAAATCCTGATTTCACCTCTCTGGTCACCTGACCAGTCACACTATTTCTGAAACTCTTTCATGTGAGGTGAATCATGTTCGCCCAGATACACTGCCGTCCAGGTGCAGGCTTCGGCTTTATGCGCCTGGCTGGACTTTTATTCTTATACGGTATGCTGATGAGCCTGCCAGGCCTCGTGACAGCGGCAGACCGTGAAAACACCACCCTGACGTTGCCTGAGACATTGGCCCGGGTTTTACGCAACAGCCCTGAGTTGGCTGTCTTTCCCTATGCGCTCCGGGCGGCCGAGGCGCGGACGTTGCAGGCTGGCCTGCGCCCTAATCCCAGAATTTCCGTCGAAGTGGAAGACATTGCGGGCAGCGGTAAATTCTCTGGCGTGGATGCCATGGAAACCACCCTGGCCCTCAGCCAGGTCATCGAAATGGGAGACAAACGCACCCTGCGCCGGGATGTCGGCCGCTGGCGCCGACAGACCCTTGAGCGTGACTATGAGCTCGTGCGCCTGGACACGCTGGCAACAGCCGCCAGCCGCTATCTGGAAGTAGCGCAGACCCAGCAACTCCTTGATTTCGCCAGCCAGGTTGTTGAGTGGACCAGAACGGCCCAAAATGTGGCTCAAAAGCGTTTCGAGGCCGGCAGCGTGAGCCGGGCCGAACTCAGCCGGGCCCGAACCGATGCGATGCAAGCCATGCTCAGGGTCAGCAAGCTTGAGGTACAACTGGCCAATACCCGACGGCGTTTGGCAAGCCTGTGGGGGGAAACTTCTTTGGATTTTGCACAGGTTGAGTCCGAGCTCTTTTCCCTGGCAGCCATTCCGGACTTTGCCCGCCTCAGGGCACAACTGGAACAGGCGCCGCAGTTACAGCGATTTTTGACACAGAACAGGCTGCGTCAGGCCGAGCTCGACCTGGCCGTCTCCCGTGGCCGGCAAGACATCGAGGTGGGCGCTGGCCTCAAACATGCCTCTGACACCGGCGATACCGGTATGGTACTGGCGTTTTCGATGCCGCTGGGCACCTCTGACCGCAATCAGGGCGCCATCAGAGCGGCCCGGGAAAACAAGGCAAAACTCGACCTGGAAGAAGAAGCCACCCGGGTCAGGGTCTTCACCGAGCTGCGCAACGCCCACGCTCAGCTGGAACAGGCCCGCCAACAAGTCACGGTGTTGCGCAATCAGATTCTGCCCGAAGCACAGCAGGCTCTGAAACTGATTCAGGACGGCTACAGTAACGGGCGATTTTCCTACCTGGAACTTGTCGAGGCCCGGCGGCAATTGCTGGCTGTCAAAAATGACGCCGTAGCCACCGCCACCGACTTTCATCAAACCCTCATCACACTGGAAGCATTGACCGGGCAACCCCTGACCGGAGACGGACAAATGCTG
>JAWWAC010000038.1:0-28908 GCA_033721915.1 Oleiphilaceae bacterium | reverse complement strand
TTTATCACCGCCGGCATGGGCGGTGGTACCGGCACCGGCGCGGCCCCGGTGGTGGCGGAAGTGGCCCGTGAAATGGGCATACTGACCGTGGCCGTGGTGACCAAGCCCTTCATGTTTGAAGGTGGCAAGCGCATGAAGGTGGCGGATGCCGGCCTCAAGGCCCTGGAGGATTGCGTGGACTCGCTGATCACCATCCCCAACGAGAAGCTGCTGTCGGTGATGGGCAAGAACACCAGCCTGCTGGATGCCTTTGCCTCCGCCAACGATGTGCTGCTCGGTGCGGTACAGGGCATCGCCGACCTGATCACCCGCAACGGCATGATCAACGTCGACTTCGCCGACGTGAAGACGGTCATGTCCGAGATGGGCAACGCCATGATGGGCACCGCCCGTGCCACCGGTGAAAACCGCGCCCGCGAGGCCGCAGAAGCCGCCGTGCGCAGTCCGCTGCTGGATGACATCAACCTGATGGGTGCCAAGGGCATCCTGGTGAACATCACCGCCGGCATGGACCTCAACCTGGGTGAGTTCTCCGAGGTGGGCAGCATCATCCGCGAGTTCGCCTCCGAGTCCGCCACCGTGGTGGTGGGTACCGTGATCGACCCGGAAATGGAGAACGAGCTGAAGGTGACTGTAGTGGCCACCGGTCTGGGCCAGGAAAAGGAAGCCCCCACCAAGGTGGTGGACAATACCCGCAACCTGGACGGCAAGACCGACTACAACCAGCTGGATCGTCCGGCGGTATTGCGCCGTCGCGCCGTCAGCGGCAGCGGTAATGCCGCGGTGGATCACTCCGCCGAAGGGGAGCGGGACCAGAACGTGGATTACCTGGATATCCCGGCCTTTCTGCGCCGTCAGGCCGACTGAGGGGGATTCTGACGGAATCTTAATGCGCAGGGACGCAACCAGGAGGCAAATGGGGCGTTAATAGGGTATTATCCTGCGCCCTGAGGCCTACCTGACAGGCTTTTGTGGCCTCTGCGGCCGATAATGGGCCCGGGGAGACATCTTTTGGCCGTTTATCAGGGGGATGTAGCGGGTTTTCACTGGCTGATCAAATGGTGTTCAGCGCCAGGATCTGTTATGGTTTGCAAAATTCCCACGGTAGACTACTACCATTTTATGACGGGTTTATGACCGATGATTAGACAACGCACACTCAAAAACACCATCCGTGCCACGGGCGTGGGCCTGCACTCCGGTGAGAAGGTGTTTCTGACACTCAAGCCGGCCCCCGTGGACAGCGGCATTGTGTTCCGTCGTACCGATCTGGATCCGGTCTTCGAAATGCGTGCCCGCGCCGAGGATGTGGGGGAAACCATGCTTTCCACCACCATGGTCAAGGACGGTGTGCGTGTCGCGACCATCGAGCACCTGATGTCCGCCATGGCAGGGTTGGGAATCGATAACTGCTATGTGGAGCTGAGCGCGGCGGAGGTGCCCATCATGGATGGCAGTGCGGGGCCTTTTGTGTTTCTGCTTCAGTCCGCCGGCATCGCCGAGCAGGAGGCACCCAAGCAGTTTATCCGCATCAAGCGGCCGGTGACGGTGGAGGAAGAGGGCAAGAAAGCCACCTTCCTGCCCTTCGAGGGCTTCAAGGTCAGCTTCACCATCGACTTTGACCACCCGGTCTTTGTCGGGCGCTCACAGCACGCCTCCGTGGACTTTTCCAGCACCTCCTTTGTCAAGGAAGTCAGCCGTGCCCGCACCTTTGGCTTTATGCGGGACATCGAGGCGCTGCGCTCCATGAACCTGGCCCTGGGTGGCAGTGTGGACAACGCCATCGTGGTGGACGACTACAAGATCCTCAATGAAGACGGCCTTCGTTACGATGACGAGTTCGTCAAGCACAAGGTGCTGGACGCCATTGGCGACCTGTATCTGCTGGGCAACAGCCTGATCGGCGAGTTTCAGGGCTACAAGTCCGGCCACGATCTCAACAACAAGCTGCTGCGTCAGCTGATCAAGGAAGAGGATGCCTGGGAAGTGGTGACTTTCGAAGACGAAGAGACCGCGCCCATCTCCTACTTCAAGCCGACGGCGGCGGCCACGGCCTGAAGTGTCCGGCCTGCCCGTAAAGGGTGGGTCAGCGCTGGTGGCTGGCCAGTTTCAGAAGCACCTTTCTGAGTGATTCATCGCGGGTATGCCCGGCTTCCTGTTCCAGGAGCCGGGCATTTTCGTAACTGAGGTGGCGTTCCGGCACCGGGGTTCTGGCCGCCGGCACCCTGGGTGAAACCCGCACCCGGATGCGCCAGAGCTTTTCCAGTTGCGGCTCCCGGCGCAGAGACGGCAACAGGGCCCGCTGCTGGAAGCGCAGCTGACTGGCCACTGTGGCGTTGGGGACAATCAGTGTCATTTCGCCGTTCTGGATGCCGCCAAGCCGGCACTGGCCGGCCAGCTTCTCCGGCAACAGGGCCAGTATCCGGCTCTCCAGGGTGCGGTGCTGCTCCGCCCGCTCCAGCAGGCCCCTGAGGCGCTGGTCTCTGGCCTCGTTTAACGGGTTAACGGGTTTGCGCGGCCGGTTCATGGGGTTGTCACTCCCGTGACTTTCTGGACAATACTGACCTGTTTGCCCAGTCCGGGGTAAAGTGTTATGGTGAATGGTTGTTCATTTTTTTTAATGGTAAAGGTATTGACCTCAGCGGAGTCCACCCTTTCCGGGGGAGGGGTTACACAATCAGCCACCATAACTGCACCCTGTAACAGTGAACAACACAAGGGGCCGGGAAGTCCCGCCACATACACACTAGAATAACCAGAGTGTGCCATGAATGACAGGGTATTACCGGGCCGGGCTTTCCGGTCAGGACATTGATCAGGTAACACATTATGCAAGTCATGCTTTTTTCGGACAGTCACTGCCAGGCCCGCCAGTTTCACCTGGGCGCGGGATCGCTGCTGCTGTTGCTTCTGTGTCTTTTGATTCTGGCCGGAGCCGGTGGCTTTGTGGGCTGGTCTCTGGGGCACTACACCGGCAAATCCAGTGCGGAAGACGAATTCCGGGACCGTGTGGCTCACTGGGAGGCGCGCGTGGACAGGGAGACCAGGGCGGTGAGTGCGCTGAGAGAGGAAATGAACCACCAGGTGGATGCCATGACACTGCGTCTCGGCCGCATGCAGGCCCGTCTGCTGCGACTGGACGCTCTGGGTGAGCGTCTGGTGGTGGCGGCGGACATCGGCAATGACGAATTCGATTTTGCCAGTGTTCCGGCCATGGGCGGCCCGGAAGATGACGGCGGCGGTGAGTCCTTCAGCCTGCAAGAGCTGGAGTCCCGTGCCGATTCACTGGGGCGCCGGATCAGCAGCCGCAGCAAGCAGCTGGAGCTGTTGCAGGAACTGATCGCCAATGAAACACTGGAAGACGCCCGCTATGTGGAAGGGCGTCCTGTGACCTGGGGCTGGCTGTCCTCCCGCTACGGCTACCGGGAAGATCCCTTCCACGGACGTCGCACCTGGCACTCGGGTGTGGATCTGGCGGGTCGTGAAGGGGGCGATGTGGTGGCGGTGGGCGCCGGCGTGGTGACGGTGGCGGAAAGGCGGGGCGGTTATGGCTACTTCATTGAAATCAAGCACGGCGATAGCCTGGTCACCCGTTATGGTCACGCCAAGAAGCTGCTGGTGGAGCCCGGTCAGGTGGTGAAGAAAGGCGAACGGATCGCGCTGATGGGCTCCACGGGCCGTTCTACAGGGCCTCATGTGCATTTCGAGGTGCTCAAGGACGGTCGCCGCCAGGACCCCGAGAAATACATGCAACGAGCCTCCCGCTGATACAGCCCCTGGCTGACAGGGTAGGCGTGACTCCGGTGCCGATGTTTCACGCCTCCCTCTGCGTCCTTCCCTGACCCGATCCTTCCCCCTTCCAAGAGCAGTTCGCTTTTACCCTCAGGGGAATAGCGTTAGAATGCGTCTCTTGTTCCGGGCCGCACCTGCCCGTTTTCCCGAATGCGCCGCTCAGGGCATTGCTTTCCTGTTATCACAGGATCCGGTCTCATGGCGCCGTCACCCAAAAGTAGTCACTGAATATGTTCTCAAAGCTGGCAACCCGATTGTTTGGTAGTAAAAACGCACGCGAAGTCAAACGCATGCGTAAGCTCGTGGAGCGGATCAACGCCATGGAACCGGAGCTGGAAAAGCTGTCGGACGAGCAGCTCCAGGCCATGACGCCCACCCTCAAGGAACGCTATGCCCAGGGCAGCACGCTGGATCAGCTGCTGCCGGAGGCCTTTGCCGTGGTCCGTGAAGGCAGCCGCCGCGCACTGGGGCTGCGCCACTTCGACGTGCAGCTGATTGGTGGCATTACCCTCCACGAGGGGCATATTGCAGAGATGCGTACCGGTGAAGGCAAGACACTGGTGGCGACACTGGCCATTTACCTCAATGCCCTGACTGGCAAGGGCGTTCACCTGGTGACGGTGAACGACTACCTGGCCCGTCGTGACGCCGAGTGGATGGGACGCCTGTACCGCTTCCTGGGGCTGGACGTGGGTGTGGTGGTGGCCGGACAGACCCCGGAAGAGAAAAAAGCCGCTTACGCCGCCGACATCACCTACGGCACCAACAACGAGTTCGGTTTTGACTACCTGCGGGACAACATGGCCTTCAGCCCCGAGGACAAGGTGCAGCGCGGGCTCCATTACGCCATCGTGGACGAGGTGGACTCCATACTCATCGACGAGGCCCGCACACCGCTGATCATCTCCGGTGCCGCCGAGAACAGCGCTGAACTGTACCGCGCCGTGGACAAGCTGATTCCCTCGCTGACCCGCTCCACCATTGTGCCCGAGAGTGCCAAATCGGAGGAGGTGCCGGACGGGGACTTTATCATCGACGAGAAATCCCGCACGGCGGATCTCACCGAGCAGGGCCATGAGAAAGTGGAGCAGCTGCTGCGTGAAGCGAAACTGCTGGATGAGGACGCCAGCCTCTACTCCGCCGCCAACCTGGGCCTGCTGCACCACGTGCACTCGGCACTGCGGGCCCACCACCTGTTCCACCGCAATGTGGATTACATTCTGCAGGAAGGGCAGGTGGTGATCGTGGACGAACACACCGGCCGGACCATGCCGGGGCGTCGCTGGAGCGACGGTCTGCACCAGGCCATCGAGGCCAAGGAAGGGGTGGACATCAAGTCCGAGAGCCAGACACTGGCTTCCACCACCTTCCAGAACTTCTTCCGTATCTACGAAAAACTGGCGGGCATGACCGGCACCGCCGACACCGAAGCCTTTGAATTCCGTCAGATCTACGGACTGGATGTGGTCTGCATTCCCACCAACAAGGAAGTGCGCCGTACCGACTACAACGACCTGATCTTCCTCACGCCTGATGAGAAATACCAGGCCATCATCGACGAGGTGAAGGATGTCACCGCCGAAGGGCGCCCGGTGCTGGTGGGTACCGCCTCCATCGACACCTCCGAAGTGATGTCCGGACTGCTGAAAAAGGCCGGTATCAAGCACAACGTGCTCAACGCCAAGCAGCACGACAGCGAGGCGGGCATCATCGCCCGTGCCGGTGAGCCGGGCACCGTGACCATTGCCACCAACATGGCCGGCCGTGGCACCGACATTGTGCTGGGTGGCAACTGGCAGGCGGAGGTGGAGGCCCTGGGGCCGGACGCCTCCCACGAGGCCATTGACGCGGTCAAGGCGGACTGGCAGGAGCGCCACGACCGTGTGGTGGCCGCCGGAGGCCTCCACATCATCGGTACCGAGCGCCATGAGTCCCGCCGCATCGACAACCAGCTCCGTGGCCGTGCGGGTCGTCAGGGGGATCCGGGCTCATCCCGCTTCTTCCTGTCACTGGAAGACGACCTGATGCGCATTTTCGCGCCGGACCGGGTCAAGAACATCATGCAGGCCCTGGGCATGAAGAAGGGCGAGGCCATCGAGCATCGCATGGTCACCAACTCCATTGAAAAAGCCCAGCGCAAGGTGGAAGGCCGCAACTTCGACATCCGCAAGCAGTTGCTGGAATACGACGATGTGGCCAACGACCAGCGCAGCGTCATCTACGAGCAGCGCAATGAAATCATGAACTCCGAGGACATCTCGGAGATGGTGGAGGCGCTGCGCGAGGAAGTGGTGGACAACACCATCAACCGTTTCATACCGCCACAGAGCATGCCGGAGCAATGGCAGGTGCCGGCCCTGGAGCGGCACATCGAGACGGAACTCGCCATCAAGCTGCCACTGCAGCAATGGCTGGACGAAGACGAGAACCTGTTTGAGGAGGGGCTGCGGGAGCGCATCCTCGAGGCCGTGCGCACAGAGTACCAGGCCAAGGAGGAGATGGTGGGTGCCGGCACCATGCGCCGTCTTGAGAAGCAGGTGTTCCTGCAGGTACTGGACCGCCAGTGGAAAGAGCACCTGTCCAACATGGATCACCTGCGCCGTGGTATTCACCTGCGCGGTTACGCCCAGAAAAACCCCAAGCAGGAATACAAGAAGGAAGCCTTCACCCTGTTCCAGGAAATGCTGGAATCCATCAAGGAAGACGTGATCCGGGTGCTCTCCCACGTACGGGTGCAGCGCCAGGAAGAGCTCGAGGAAATGGAGCGCCAGCGCCGGGAAGAGCTGACCCGTGAACTGGCCAGTGCCAGGGCGCGGCACGAGGAGCAGAATACCGCTGCCGGCTCCGGCCCGGCCAACCGCTCCGGCGGTGAATCACAGGGCGGCAGGTCGGCGCCACAGGGGACGCCGTTTGTGCGGGAGGATCGCAAGATCGGCCGCAACGAGCCCTGCCACTGTGGCTCCGGCAAGAAGTACAAACACTGTCACGGTAAACTGGAATAAGGACTGGCCATGGCCATTGGCGAAGCGCCGCTGCCGGAATTTCACCCGGTGGCGGGAGTCCGTCTCGGTATTGCCGCGGCGGCCATCAAGAAAGCGGGCCGTGATGACCTGGTGGTGCTGGAGCTCTCTGCCGGCAGCCAGGTGGCGGCGGTGTTCACCCGCAACCGCTTCTGTGCCGCCCCGGTGCTGGTGGCCAGGGAGCATCTGCAATCGGACAGCCCCCGCTACCTGCTGATCAACACCGGTAACGCCAATGCCGGCAACGGCGAGCAGGGCATGAGGGACGCCCGCCGCTGCTGCGAGGCACTGGCCGTTGCGGCTTCGGTTTCGCCCCAACAGGTACTGCCCTTTTCCACCGGTGTCATCGGCGAGCCACTGCCGGTGCCGGCCATTGAGGCGGGCATCCCGGAGGCGCTGGCTTCACTGAAAGAACACCACTGGGCCCGTGCCGCCTCCGGCATCATGACCACCGACACCCGCCCCAAGGGTGCCACCCGGCGCGTCCTGATCGGCGGTGAGCCGGTGCACATCTCCGGCATCAGCAAGGGGGCCGGCATGATCCGCCCCAACATGGCCACCATGCTGGCCTTCGTGGCCACGGATGCGGCCATTGACCCGTCCTTGCTGCAGACCATGGTGTCGGAGCTGGCGGAAGAATCCTTTAACCGCATCACCGTGGACGGTGACACTTCCACCAACGACGCCTGTGTGGTGGCGGCCACCGGGCAGAGTCCGGCGCCGGCACTGGCGGCGGAGAGCAGTGAGCTGCCGTTATTCCGTGAAGCGCTGCTGTCGCTGCTGCAGGAGCTGTCACAGGCCATAGTTCGGGACGCGGAAGGAGCCACCAAGTTTGTCACCGTCACGGTGAACGAGGCGGCCAACCGGGAGCAGGCGCTGAAGGTGGCCTACGCCGTGGCGGAGTCGCCGCTGGTGAAGACCGCTCTCTACGCCTGTGACCCCAACTGGGGGCGCATACTGGCGGCGGTGGGCCGTGCCGGTGTGGACGACCTGGATGTGGCGGCGGTGTCCATTTATCTGGACGAGGTGTGTATCGTCCGCCAGGGTGGCCGTGACCCGGACTACCGTGAGGCACTGGGTCAGCAGGTGATGGACCGCAGCGAGATCGGCATCCATATCCAGCTGGGCATGGGCACCGTTCGTGAGCGGGTCTGGACCTGCGACTTTTCCCATGAATACGTCACCATCAATGCCGAATACCGCACGTAAGTGACCCCTCAGCCCTCCGCACTGATCCATGTGGCGGTGGCGGTGATACGCCGCCATGGCCATCCGGAGGCCCCCGTGCTGGTGGCACGGCGTGCGGCGGATGCCCATCAGGGCGGGCTCCTGGAGCTGCCCGGCGGCAAGGTGGAAGCCGGTGAGTCCCCGCAGCAGGCCCTGTGCCGTGAGCTGCTGGAAGAGCTGGGCCTTGTGGCGGACCCCGCTGACCTGACCCCACTGATCCAGGTGGCGCACGATTACGGCGACCGACGGGTTCTGCTGGATGCCTGGACACTGACAGTGCCGGACAGCCAGCCAATGGCGCAGCCCCGTGGCCTTGAAGGCCAGCCCCTGTTCTGGCTGCCTCCGGAGTCCCTCAGCGACCGGGAGTTTCCCGCCGCCAACCGCCACCTACTCAGGGCCATACGGCTGCCACCACAGCTGCTGATCACAGGTACTGCCCCGGACAATGACTACTCCGGTGTACTGAGCCGCTCCCTAAGGGCCCGACATGGCCCCAGCAGCGGTGCCAACCGGGAAGGACTGGAAAAGGGCAGTGGGCTCTGCCTGTTCCGGGCCCCGCAACTGGGTGAGTCGGAGTATCGCCGTCAGGTGCCGGAGCTGCTGGCAATCTGCCAGCAGGCGGGTCTCCCGCTGATGCTCCACGGCCATCCGGCACGCCTCGATGCCTTTCCCCGGGCCGCGGGGCTTCACCTGCCATGGCGCGAGGCCCGCTTACTGAGCGCCCGGCCCGTACCGGCGTCCTACTGGCTGGGTGTCTCCTGTCATGACCGGTCCGAGCTGGCCCATGCACAGTCACTGGGGGCGGATTACGCCACATTGTCACCGGTCCTCAGCACCGCCAGCCACCCGCACAGCCCGCCACTGGGCTGGGACACCTTTGCCGGGATCGTCAGCGGCGCCACGCTGCCGGTCTATGCACTGGGGGGCATGACGGCCGGGGAGGGCGTGACGGCCCGGGCCCGGGGGGCACAGGGGGTTGCCGGTATTGGTTTCTGGTGGGATGCTTGAGAACAGGACGCTGACGATGCAGAACAGAATCAGGACAGTAACATGAGCCGATTGACCCACCTGGATGACAGCGGCGCCGCCCACATGGTGGATGTGGGGGAGAAGGCCGTCACCCGCCGTGAGGCCCGCGCCGAGGGGCGGGTGCTGATGCAGCCCGAGACACTGGCGATGCTACTCGCCGGTGATCACCCCAAGGGGGATGTGCTGGCCACCGCCCGTATTGCCGGCATCATGGCGGCGAAGAAGACCCACGAGCTGATCCCACTGTGCCATTCCCTCAACCTGAGTTCCGTGAAGGTGTTACTGGAGCCGCTGGAACAGCAGGCGGGGCTGCGCATCGAGTCACGCTGCCGTCTGGACGGCAAAACCGGTGTGGAGATGGAAGCCCTGACGGCGGTGTCCGTGGCGGCACTGACCATTTATGACATGTGCAAGGCGGTGGACCGGGGCATGGTCATCGATGGTACCCGTCTTCTGGAAAAACAGGGCGGGCAATCAGGGCATTGGCGGGCGGATTGAACTGCCAATGGCCGGGCTTTCTGGTAGAATCCATCCCCCTGCTAATGCTGCGAGGCCCTCTGTGATTGTTCAATTTGTACAAAGCTGCCGTCTGCCGACCCCCTTCGGCGTCTTTGATATGCATGGCTTTGATGAAGTGGCCACCGGCAAGGAGCACATTGCCCTGACACTGGGCAATGTCAGCGACGGCGCGCCGGTCCTGGCCCGCACCCACTCGGAGTGCCTTACCGGTGATGCCCTGTTCAGCATGCGTTGTGACTGCGGCTACCAGCTGGAGGAGGCGCTGCGAAGCATTGCACTGGAAGGGCGTGGACTGCTGATGTACCTGCGACAGGAAGGGCGCGGCATCGGTCTTCTGAACAAGATCCGGGCCTATCACCTGCAGGATCAGGGGGCGGATACGGTGGAGGCCAACGAGCGCCTGGGGTTTGCGGCGGATCTGCGGGATTACAGCCTGTGCAAGGACATGCTGTCCCACCTGGGCATTGCCTCGCTGCGGCTGATGACCAACAACCCCCGCAAGGTGGAGTCGCTGCGCTCACTGGGCATTGATGTCACCGAACGGGTGGCACTGCAGGTGGGCCGCAACCCCCACAACGAGGGCTACCTGGACACCAAGCGGGCCAAACTGGGCCACTACTTCACCACCCACCAGGACGACGACCCGGACAGCTTCTAGTGTGCCGTCCGGTTTATTCGCGCAAGCCCGGCGGATGAACCGGCGGGACACTGGCCCCTAGCGGGCGGCCAGCTCCAGGGCCCGCTGCTGGTCGGCCCGCTGCATGGCCCGCTCGATGGCCACACGGATGCCCATCCCGTCCAGACCGCACTCCGCCAGTTGCTCCGCCGGCTTGCCGTGCTCCACAAACCGGTCCGGCAGGCCCAGTGGCAGTGTGCGCACCTGCAGGCCCTCTGTGGCCAGGTACTCCAGTACGCCGCTGCCGGCGCCACCGGCCACCACGTTCTCCTCCACTGTCACCAGCAGGTCGTGCTTTTCCGCCAGCTTGCGGATCAGCTCGTGGTCCAGTGGCTTGACGAAGCGCATGTCCGCCACCGTGGCATCCAGTGACTCCGCTGCCGCCATGGCCGGGGCCACCATGGAACCGAAAGCCAGTATGGCCGGCCCTCGGCCTTCCCTCAGTACCCGGCCACGGCCTATGGGCAATGGCTCCAGGCCCGGCTCGATGGTGGCGCCGGGGCCGGTGCCACGGGGGTAGCGCACCGCGGCCGGGCCATTGTGGTAATGGCCCGTGCTCAGCATGCGCCGGGTTTCGTTCTCATCGCTGGGGGCCATGACCAGCATATTGGGCACACAGCGCAGATAACTCAGGTCGAAGGCGCCGGCGTGGGTGGGGCCGTCCTCACCCACCTGTCCGGCCCGGTCGATGGCAAAGAGCACCGGCAGGTTCTGTATGGCCACATCGTGAATCAGCTGGTCGTAGGCCCGCTGCAGGAAGGTGGAATAAATGGCCACCACCGGATGGGCCTCGTCACAGGCCAGCCCCGCCGCCAGTGTCACCGCGTGCTGTTCGGCAATGGCCACATCGTAGTAGCGATCCGGGAACCGTTCCGAGAAGGCCACCAGGTCGGACCCTTCCCGCATGGCCGGGGTGATGCCCACCAGTTGCGGGTCCTGCTCTGCCATATCGCACAGCCACTGGCCGAACACATTGGAGTATTTCGGCTTTTTCGCCGCCGGTGGTCCGGAATCCGCCGGTTTCACCGTTGGCCGTGGCTCGATCTTGTTGATGGCGTGGTAGCCCACCGGGTCCGCCTCGGCAGGGGCAAAGCCCTTGCCCTTGGTGGTGACCACGTGCAGGAACTGGGGGCCGTCCAGTGCCTGGATATTGTCCAGTGTCTCTACCAGCAACGGCAGGTCGTGGCCGTCGATGGGGCCAATGTAGTTGAATCCCAGCTCCTCGAACAGGGTGCCCGGAGCGAGCATGCCCTTGAAGTGCTCCTCGGTGCGACGGGCGATCTCCTTGAGCACCGGTGTGCCTGAGAGCACCTTCTTGCTGCTGTCGCGCATGTGGTGGTAGGTGCGACTGGCCAGTATGCGGGCAAAGTAGCTGGACAGCCCCCCCACGTTGTGGGAGATGGACATGTCGTTGTCGTTGAGCACCACCAGCAGATCCGCCCGCACGTGGGCGGCATGGCTGAGTGCCTCAAAGGCCATGCCGGCGGTCATGGCGCCATCACCCATCACGGCGATGCTCTTGCGGGGCCGGTTCTGCTGACGCGCCGCCAGGGCCATGCCCAGTGCGGCACTGATGGAGGTGCTGGAATGGCCCACACCGAAGGTGTCATAGGGGCTCTCTTCCCGGTTGGGAAAGGCGGCCAGTCCGCCACGGCGGCGGATGCTCAGCAGTTGCTCACGGCGACCGGTGAGAATCTTGTGGGGGTAGGCCTGGTGGCCCACATCCCACACCAGACGGTCATGGGGGGTGTCGAATATGTAGTGCAGGGCCAGTGTCAGCTCCACCACACCCAGACCGGCACCAAAATGGCCGCCGGACTGACCCACGGACCAGAGCAGGTAGGCGCGCAGCTCCAGCGCCAGCTGGGGCAGCTGCTCCGGGGCAAGCTGTCGCAGCTGTGCGGGGGCCTCAATGCGGTCCAGCAGCGGCGTGTTGGGCCGGCGTGGCGGTATTTCCTGGAAAACGTAGCTATCCTGCATGGGATCTGTTCGCTGTTACCTTGTGGCGTTGCCAGTGTGCTTGGAATGCCCCTGACAGGGCCGGTGTCGGTTTAGGGGCCGTCGCAGGCGCCTTCTCTGTTGGGGAATTGTACGACTAGTAGTGGCGCTGGACCACGAAATCGGCGATCTCCCGCAGCAATCGGGTCTCTTCCCGACAGCTCTGCAGACTTTCCAGGGCCTCCTGGTGCAACTCCGCCAGGCGTTGTCGGGCCCCGTCCATACCCAGCAGTGCCGGGTAGGTGAGCTTGCTGCGGTGGTGGTCCGAACCCTGTGGCTTGCCGATCACCTGGGTGCTGCCCTCCACATCGAGAATATCGTCCTTGACCTGGAAGGCCAGGCCAATGGCCGTGCCATAGCGCCCCATGGCCTGCAGTGCCAACCTGTCGCTGATGCCGGCACTGAGCGCCCCCATGCGTACAGAGGCCTCGATCAGGGCGCCGGTCTTGTACCGGTGAATCCGCTCCAGATGCCCGGCATCCGTTGACTGCCCTGTGGCGGCCAGGTCCATGGCCTGTCCTCCCACCATGCCATCATGTCCCGCCGCCTTTGACAAGAGTGCCAGCATCTGCAGGCGGCTGGCGGCGGGGATGACGTCGGCCTGGCTGAGGACCTGAAAGGCCAGAGCCTGCAACGCGTCACCGGCCAGGATGGCGGTGGCCTCGTCAAAGGCCACATGGCAGGTGGGTTGTCCACGGCGCAACTCGTCATCGTCCATGGCCGGCAGGTCGTCGTGCACCAGTGAATAGGCGTGGATCAGCTCCACTGCCACGGCGGCGGGCATGGCGGCCTTCTCATCGCCGCCGAAGGTGCTGGCAGCGGCCCACAGCAGTGCCGGACGAATGCGCTTGCCGCCCCCGAGAACGGCGTAGTTCATGGCCTGCTGCAGAGTCGTGCCAGACGGTTCGGCCCCGGGCAGGCAGGCTTTCAGGGCGTTGTCCACCCGTTCCCGTGAATGGCGGAAGAAATCGTCCAGTGTCATTGGCTGTCGTCGCCCTGGAAGGGTTGCCAGCTGAGTTGCCCGTCCGCACCGGACAGCACCTGCTCCACCCGCTGTTCCGCCGCCCTCAGTGATTGCTGACACTGACGGGTCAGTGTGACGCCCCGCTCGAAGGCCTTGAGCGCTTCCTCCAGGGGCAGGTCCCCCTGTTCCAGCTGCTTCACCAGGGTTTCCAGCTGCGCAAGGCTCTCTTCAAAGGCCGGCAGTGAGTCGTTCTGGGTCTGGGGCATAAGGGCATTCCCGGTCGGCTGGCCCCGCAGGGCCGGAAAAGTCAGGGACGTATTATACCAGAGACTGGCAGTGACATAAGAGCACGGACTTAATCCGTGTTTCCCCGGGGCCCGCTGAGCGTCCACTGGAATTCACACCGCTCGGCGGGGACCCCCTCGGGCCGGTAGTTCTGTTCGGTGACCCGGCACTGTCCCTGGCGGTCCAGTGTGACCACCGTGGTGGCGCGGGTGCCGTAGTGGGAGTTGCTGATAAACATGGGGGAGAGAAAGCGCTCCATTTGCAGCCCCACGCCGGTCTCGGGCAGTTGCCCGTCACCGGGGCGGGTCTCGTTGCGGAAGGCGCGGATCAGTCTTTCATGCAGTCCATGGGTTTCATCGGGTTCGACTCCGCGGGTCTTGGCCAGGGCTTTCTCCAGTGCCTGCCTGGCGGCGCAGACCTTGGGCCAGTCGCTGTCCGGCAGCCCGTTGCTGATGCCGTGGATGCCGGTGGACAGGCGCCGTGGTGAGTCGGCGCCCTCGCTGGCAAAGCCGATGGCCTGCCCGGACTCCAGCAGCAGCAGGTTGAAGGGGCCATAATCGGACTGTGTTTCCCTCAGTGCCAGCAGCGCCTGCCAGGGGTCCCGGCTTTTCAGAAGGGACAGCGGCAGCTCACCACGGGAACGGCTGCCCGGTGGCGCCTGTGGGTCGCGGTAATTGGTCAGTGCCGTCACCCGGCCCCCGGGGGAGACCGCCAGCCAGGTGCCTCCGGAGCGGCAATCCTGGCCGGCCAGCACGTCACCCTCCGGCCACCAGTGCATGGGGCGGGTGGGGCGGTCGTGAAACTCGTCGCGGTTGGCCACCAGAACCAGTGGGTAATGGGGGTGGGCTTCTCTGGCAAAGGCGATCAGGCACATGGCCTACTCCTGTCGGTTCTATGGCCCTGGCGCCACGTGCTGCGCCGGGGGCTCAGGGCATGTATGATAGCAGCCGTTTAACGGATTCGTGGAGCCAGCCTGTGTTGGAAACCGTTGCCCTGTATCTGTTACTGGGGGCCTGTGCCGGTACACTGGCCGGGCTCTTTGGTATCGGTGGCGGGCTGATTATCGTGCCGGTGCTGATTATCAGCCTCTCCTGGCAGGGGGTGGACGGCGCCATCAGCACCCATCTGGCGGTGGGGACGTCACTGGCCACGGTGGTGTTCACCTCACTGAGCTCCATCCGTACCCACCATGCCATGGGGGCGGTGCGCTGGGACATTTTCCGGCCCATGGTGGTGGGCATCGTCCTGGGGGCGGCGCTGGGGGCCATGACCGCCGGCTTCCTCAGTGGCCCCTGGCTGCAGCGCATCATTGGTGGCTTTGTGCTGCTGGTGTCGCTGCAGATGGGGCTGCAGTGGCGGCCCTCCGCGGCCAGGCCACTGCCGGGCAGCGGGGGGCTGTCACTGGCGGGTGGCGGTATTGGCTGGGCCTCTGCTATTTTCGGTATCGGTGGCGGCACACTGACGGTGCCTTTACTCAGCTGGTGCGGCGTCCGTGCCCAGCAGGCGGTGGCCACCTCCGCCGCCTGTGGCCTCCCCATCGCCCTGTCCGGTGCGGCCACCAATATGGTGGTGGGCTGGCAGCGACCCCTGCTGCCGGACTACAGCCTGGGGTTTGTCTATTTGCCGGCATTGCTGGGGATTGTGATCACCAGTGTGCCGTTTGCGGTTCTGGGGGCCCGACTGGCCCATCGGCTGCCGGAGAGGCTGCTCAAGCGGCTTTTCGCGTTGCTGCTGCTGGTGCTGGGGGTCCGTTTCCTGTTGCTGGCCTGACTGTTCAGGCCCGAGTGAGTGCGTCTTATGCTGGAACATCCCGATTTTGACCCGGTGGCCATTGCACTGGGGCCTCTGGAAATCCACTGGTATGGTCTGACTTATGTGGTGGCCTTTGTGCTGGGATGGTGGCTGGGTCGATTGCGGACACGCCGCCCCGGTGCCCCCATCAATGAGGAACAGATGGGGGACCTGGTGTTTTACGTGGCACTGGGGGTGATTCTCGGTGGGCGATTCGGCTATGTGCTGTTCTATCATTTCGACCAGTTCCTGGCGGACCCCCTGTGGCTGCTGCGCATCTGGCAGGGGGGCATGTCCTTCCACGGCGGTCTGATCGGTGTGCTGGCGGCCATGTTGTGGTATGCCCGCAGCCTGGGTCTGCGCTTCTTCCAGATCACGGACTTTGTCGCCCCACTGGTGCCGCTGGGACTGGCCATGGGCCGCATCGGCAATTTCATCAATGGCGAGCTGTGGGGCCGTCCCACGGACATGCCCTGGGGCATGGTCTTCCCCAATGCACCGGACGCACTGGCCAGGCATCCCTCACAGCTTTACCAGTTTGCCCTGGAGGGGGTGGCGCTGTTTGCCCTGCTGTGGTGGTTCTCAAACCGGCCAAGACCCATGATGGCCGTCTCGGGACTTTTTCTGGTGGGCTACGGTGTCTGCCGTGTCATTGCCGAGTTCTTCCGTCAGCCGGACGCCCACCTGGGCTATGTGGCACTGGAATGGCTGACCATGGGTCAGCTGCTGTCACTGCCCATGATCGCCGCCGGCGCGGTGCTGATGGTCTGGGCCTACCGTCGTGATAACCAGCCCCGGAGGGCCTGAACCATGGAAAGCTATCTGGCGTTGATGCGCGATGTGGTGGATAACGGCGTGGACCGTGGGGACCGCACCGGTGTGGGTACCCGCTCGGTGTTTGGCCGTCAGCTGCGCTTTGACCTGTCACAGGGGTTCCCTCTGCTGACCACCAAGAAGGTGCATCTGCGCAGCATTATCCAGGAGCTGCTGTGGTTCCTGAAAGGCTCCACGGACAACCGCTGGCTGCAGGAGCGCAATGTCTCCATCTGGAACGAATGGGCCCTTGAGAACGGTGATCTGGGGCCGATTTATGGCAAGCAGTGGCGCAGCTGGGCCTGTCCCGATGGCAGCACCATCGACCAGATCAGCGAGGTGCTGCACCAGATCCGGCACAAGCCCCATTCAAGGCGCCTTCTGGTCAGTGCCTGGAACCCGGCGGAATTGCCGGACGAATCCATGAGCCCACAGGACAACGTGCGGGCAGGGCGCATGGCGCTGGCCCCCTGTCACTGCCTGTTCCAGTTCTACGTGGCCGAGGGCCGCCTGTCCTGTCAGCTTTACCAGCGCAGTGCCGACCTGTTCCTGGGGGTGCCTTTCAATATCGCCTCCTACTCGCTGCTGGTGCACATGATGGCCCAGCAGACGGACCTGGAGGTGGGGGACTTTGTGCACAGCTTCGGCGATGTGCACCTCTACCATAACCACCTCACCGAGGACATCGTCTACCGTCAGTTGAAGCGCACCCCGGGGCCACTGCCGACACTGACGCTGGCACGGCGCCCCGAGTCCCTGTTCGACTATGCCCTGGAGGATTTTCGCATCGAGGGCTATGATCCGGCACCGGGCATCAAGGCCCCCATCGCCATCTGAGTCCGGGCACCGCCAACCCATTCACCGCCAGGAGAACACGCCATGCGTCTGGCCATGATCGTGGCCATGGCCCGTAACCGGGTTATCGGCCGTAACAACAAGCTGCCCTGGTACCTGCCCCAGGATCTGCCCCATTTCAAGCGCACCACCATGGGCAAGCCACTGATCATGGGTCGCAAGACCTTTGAGTCCATCGGCCGGCCTCTGCCGGGACGGCTGAATATCGTGCTGACCCGCAACCCGCACTGGTCCGCCCCCGGGGTGACGGCGGTGACGGATCTGCAGAAGGGGCTGTTACAGGCACAGGCCCAGGCGGAGCTGGACGGCCAGGAGGACATCATGGTGATCGGTGGTGGCCATGTGTACGAAACACTGCTGCCACAGGCCGACCGGCTTTACATGACACAGGTGCATGCGGAGATTCCGGGGGATGCCTTTTTCCCGCCGGTGGACTGGGACCAGTGGCAGGCGGTGAGCCGCGAGGATTTCTCCGCCAGTGACAACAACCCCCACGATTACAGCCTGGTGGTGTACGACCGCCGGCACACGGAAAAAGAGAAGGGCTGACCATGCATTTTGACCAGATCCTGCAACAGGCCACCAGCGGCGAAGTGCGCCTGCCGGAAGACTGGGGCCAGGGCCGGGCCACCTTTGGCGGCCTGCTGGGGGCGCTGGCCAACAACGCCATGCGTGCCTGCCTGGCGGACCAGAGGCCGCTGCGATCACTGAACCTGTCCTTTGTGGGGCCGGCCGCCCCCGGGGGGCTGGTGCAGATCCGGGCCGAGGTGCTGCGCCAGGGCAAGTCCGTGACACAGGTGGAAAGCCGCATTGAGCAGGACGGTGAGACAGTGCTGGTGGCACTGGGCAGCTATGGCCATGGGCGGAATTCCATCGTCGCCGTGCCGGGCCGGCCCGCGCCAAAGGCGCCCACCCCGGATGAGGCAAAGCCGTTGCCCTGGATCGAAGGGGTCACGCCGGCCTTTACCCGCCATATCGCCATGCACTTCGGTCTGGGGGGCTTCCCCTTCTCCGGCTCGGAGAGTCGCCGTATGGGCGGCTGGATGCGCTTCCGGGAAACCCCCAGGGCGCTCACCGAGGCCCACCTGGTGGCCCTGGTGGACGCCTGGCCGCCGGCGGTGCTGCCGCAACTGGAAAAGCCGGCGCCGGCCAGTTCACTGAGCTGGACACTGCAGATGGTGGAGCCGGACCCGCAGCTGGCCGCGGACGAATGGCTGCTGTACGAGGCCCACATCGACCAGGCCCGTGACGGCTATGGACAGACCCAGGCGGGTATCTGGAGCCGTGACGGCAAGCTGCTGGCCCTGAGTCACCAGACCGTGACCGTTTTCGCCTGAGGCCAGGGCCGCCTGAGCGCTGTTGTCCTGGTCCGGCCGGGTAGAAGGCCAGAGCCGGGTTTACTCCGGCAGATCCGGTCGGCGGTTGGAGCGGGGGTCCTCCCAGTCCATCTCCCTGGGGTCATACCAGCCCAGCTCCTCTCGGACCTGCTCCCGGGTGGGCTCCGAGAGGCTCTCCCAGATGGCCTGGAAACGCTCCACCGCCGCCTCGCGGCGTGGGCCGCTGCGGCTCTCCAGGGCATGGATAATGCCCGGCAGACGCAATGCCTCACCCAGCTGCCCCGGCACCATCACGGTCTGGCCCAGTATGGTCTTGCGGTGCTGGCGCCGTGACAGGACCCGCGCCAGCACGCGGGCCGCATGGCGTGCGCTGTCCTGGTTGAAGTCACTGGGGTCCATGCTGGGCTCCGGTCCGGGAGGAGGTAATCAAATCCCCATGCTAGCGCAAAATACCCCTGAAA
Source organism: Oleiphilaceae bacterium (assembly GCA_033721915.1). Lineage (GTDB taxonomy): Bacteria > Pseudomonadota > Gammaproteobacteria > Pseudomonadales > Oleiphilaceae > REBR01. The sequence goes on along the minus strand of JAWWAC010000038.1, from coordinate 10,141 downwards.
CGCAGTGGCAAGCCGCCGGCAACGTCTTTGATGCGTGACCACCGCCTTCTGGCTTGCTAGGGTGGACGCTGGTGCTCAGGGAGGTCCAGACAGTGAATAATGAAAGCATTCTCAACGCCTACAAACGCTATGCGCCGGTTTATGACTGGGTTTTTGGCAAAATCTTCCACCCGGGCCGCCAGGCCGCACTGGATGCCATGAACTGGCAGGACGGGGATCGGGTGCTGGAAGTGGGGGTCGGCACCGGGCTGTCACTGCCGGATTACCCACCCGGCGTCACCGTCACCGGCATTGACCTGTCACAGGCCATGCTGGACAAGGCCCACAAGCGGGTGCAGGAGGAGCAGCTGGAAAACGTCACGCTGCATCGCATGGATGCCCAGACACTGGATTTCCCGGACCAGTCCTTTGACAAGATTATCGTGCTGTATGTGCTCTCCGTGGTGCCGGACCCCTACCAGGTGCTGGCGGAGATCCGCCGTGTCTGCAAGCCCGGCGCCGAGGTGATTTTTGTCAACCACTTCAGCAAGCAGAACCCCCTGATGCGCCGTATCGAGGCAGGACTGGCCCGTTATGCCAGCGGACTGGGCTTTCAGCCGGATTTTCCACTGCAGCCGGTACTGGATAATGTGGGCCTGGAGGTGCAGGAGGTGCGGGCGGTGAATCTGCTGGGTTACTGGACCATGGTCCATGGCCGCCATGTGGAGACGCCATGAGGCGACCCCTGTTTCCCCTCGGCTCCATTGTACTGCCCGGGGGGCGTCTGCCACTGCAGTTGTTTGAACGGCGTTACCTGGACATGCTCTCTGGCGTCATGGGGCCTGAGAAGGGCTTTGTGGTGGTCCTGATGCGGGAGCACCGGCCGGACAACAACCGCGACCAGGCCTTTTACGATCTGGGCACCCTGGTGGAGGTGGTGGATTTTGCGCAGCGCGATAACGGGCTGCTGGGCATTACCGTGGAGGGCCGGTGCAAGGTGCGCATCGAGCGCCACTGGCAGGAAAAAGACGGTCTGAACTGGGGCGACATTGTGGCTCTGGAAGAGGAGCCGGCCGTGACCACTCCGGCCCATTACCTGGAGCTGGAGAATGTACTCAGGGCACTGGTGCAGCACCCGGCGGTGGCGTCATTGTCCATGGAGATTGACTACCGGGATGCCCGCCAGCTGGGGTGGCGCCTGACCGAGCTGCTGCCCCTTGAGCTGGCCCAGAGGCAGCGCCTGATGGCCTGTGAGGACCCGCTGCAGCGGCTGGAGCAGATCCAGCACTGGATGGAATCCATCAGCTAAGCATCTTTCACCCCTGTCGCGGCCTGCTGGGGCCTGTCATGCTGAAGGTACCAGGCCCGGTTGCGGCCACTGCTCTGTGCCGCCTCCAGGGCCTGGCGGCTGCGTTGTTCCAGTGCCTCTGCGTCTTCCTCCCCGCTGGCCCGGGTGGTGCAGCCCAGGCACACGGTCAGGCTGTCCACCACCGGCCACCTGGCCAGTGCGATTTCACGTCGCAGCCGCTCCACAATCACCCGCACCCCTTCTTCCGGGGTGTAGGGGAGCAGCAGATAAAAGCCACCGTCCCCGGCGTAATAGTGGCTGTCGCCGGCACGCATCACCTGGCGCAATGTGTCGCTGATGCGCCGCAGCACCGGCTGCAGATTGACCGCACCGTGCAGGTCCAGCAGCTCCCGGTAGTAGTCCACCTCAAGGTAAACCAGTGAAAGCGGGTGAGCCGTCTCCTTGGAGCGGCTGATCTCACGGCCCAGGGTGTCGCGAAAGCAGCGCAGGTTCCAGGCGCCGGTTTCCCCATCCAGCAGTGTCAGTGTCTCCACCGAGCGGGCATTGTAGTGGTAGCGGTAGGCAAACAGGGCCGCGGCATGGATCAGCAGCAACAGCCCGGTCAGTGTTGCCAGCAGGGGGTAGCTCCAGCGGCCCGCAAAAAACAGGCACACCAGCACCACCAGGGCACCACAGAGGATCAGCCCACGGCGCAGTGGCAGCACCAGCAGTATCAGCAACGCCAGCGGGAAGAGCCACAACAGGGCCATGGGCTGAAAGCGGCTGGCGGCCAGGACCGTCACCAGCCCGGCGGCGGCCAGCAGATACTGGTGCCCGTGGGCCTTGAGCTGCTGGCGGCGCATCAGCAGTGTGTAGCCCAGCCCCATTGCCATCACCAGGGCCAGGATCAGGGCCCGGAAAAACAGCTCGTAAAAGCCGTAGTGCAGGTTGAGCCAGGCCACCACCAGAAAACTCACCAGTGCGGCCGCGTAGCCGAAGCCATGGGTGCGTGTGCGCAGTGTGGTTTCGATCATGGGCCTGTCTCCGTGAAGGATTCCACCTGATTGCCGCCACGACGCTGTGCCCTGTTCAGGGCATCCAGTGCCTTCTGCTGCAGGCTTTCCACATCGTCTCCCACGTTGAGCCCCGCCACGCCGACGCTGAGTGTCAGTGCCACCCCCTGGGTGCGCATCAGCTCGGCGGCTTCATGGCGCAGGGACTGGGCCGTCTGGATGGCGCCGGCGGTGGTGGTGACCGGCAACAGCACAAAAAAACCCGCATCCGCCAGGCGGTAATAATTATCGAAGTCCCGCAGCCTCTGGTGCAGCAGCCGCCCCAGCTGCTGGATCATGGATTCCCGGTCGGCGCCGGGCAGTGCCGGGCGGTGTTTCTGTGGCGGGTCCAGTGCCAGTGACAGCACCGCCAGCGCCGTGCCCTCCCGCTCACTGCGGCGGATTTCCTTGTCCAGGTCCTGCTTGAGGGTGTCCTGGGTAGAGGCCAGTGTCAGTGCGTCGGTGCGGCGCAGTGGCGCCAGCTGGGCGGATTTGTACTCCCGCAGAAAGACAAAGACCCCGGTCAGGGCGATGGTGAGCATCAGCATGGGCAGCAGCTGAAGTCTCTCAGGGCCCAGTGTGGACGACGGGGTCAACACCCCCATCAGCAGGGCAAATCCGGCGGTCAGGACCATGGCGGGCACCAGCCGCCAGGCCATGAAGATCATCAGCGGCAGCATGAACAGCCACGTCAGCATGGCCGGCAGATGGCCGTCGAGTATGCCCCAGGCCAGCACCAGCATCAGCAGTGTGGCCACCTTGACCACGGGGCGGCCCCGGGCCAGGTCGTGATTGCGGGTCAGTGCATGGTGGGCGGCGGCCAGCAGTGTCAGTATGATGGCCACCCCGGCGGCCAGCCACTGGGACAGAGCCGCCGCCAGCAGGGCAAACAGGGCAATCAGCAGGCCGGCATAGAGTGACAGGTGCCGGTAGGCGCGTGGGAGCTGCTGTTCAGTATGCAAGGGCTTTCCTTAGTCGCCGTTGTTGTGGTCCGCCAGGGGAATGTGCTGTTGTCCCGGCCACGCCGGTTCGGATTCTGGCGTGTCAGGGGTATAATAGACGAAATAATCGTCATCATCAGTGCGACAGGGTGATGGCCACTGTCATAAAAACAGGAGCAGCATGGATATTCACGCCTACATGACCGATCTCGGGCAGCGCGCACGGCGCGCTGCCGGTACCGTGGCCCGGTCCACCACCGCCGAGCGCAACCAGGCACTGATGGCCATTGCCGAGTCACTGGATCAGGCCCGTGACACCCTGGCCGGCGAGAATGAGCGGGATCTGTCAGCGGCCCGTGACAGTGGCCTGGACGCGGCCATGCTGGACCGACTGACACTGACACCGGCCCGTATCGACAGCATGATCGAAGGGCTGCGCCAGGTGGCGTCACTGGCGGATCCGGTGGGCGTGATCAGCGACATGCGCTATCGCCCCTCTGGCATCCAGGTGGGCCGCATGCGGGTTCCACTGGGGGTGATCGGTATCATCTACGAGTCCCGCCCCAATGTGACCGTGGATGCCGCCAGTCTGTGCCTCAAGTCCGGCAACGCCTGCATACTCCGTGGTGGCTCCGAGTCCATACACAGCAACCAGGCCATTGCCCGCTGTGTCCACCAGGGGCTGACCGTCGCCGGTCTGCCGGCGGACGCGGTGCAGGTCATTGAAACCACCGACAGGACCGCGGTGGGGGAGCTGATCACTCACCCGGAGTATGTGGATGTGATCGTTCCCCGTGGCGGCAAGGGGCTGATCGAGCGTATCAGCCGTGATGCCAGGGTGCCGGTGATCAAGCACCTGGATGGCATCTGCCATGTCTATATCGACCGTGACGCGGATCCGGACAAGGCACTGGCGGTGACGGTCAACTCCAAGACCCAGCGCTACGGCACCTGCAACACACTGGAAACCCTGCTGGTGGACGCGCCGGTGGCGGCCACCATGCTGCCGGCCATCGCCACGGTACTGACCGGGGCGGGTGTGGAGCTGCGTGGCTGTGAGCGCACCCGTGAAATCCTGCCAGAGGCGCTGCCCGCCACGGAGCAGGACTGGGAGAGCGAATACCTGGCCCCGATACTGGCCATCCGCGTGGTGGACGGACTGGACGAGGCCATTGCCCATATCAACCGCTACAGCTCACAGCATACCGACAGCATCCTTTCGGAGAACTACGCCCACGTACGGCGCTTTATCACCGAGGTGGACTCCAGCTCCGTCATGGCCAACGCCTCCACCCGCTTTGCAGACGGCTTCGAGTACGGGCTGGGGGCGGAAATCGGCATTTCCACGGACAAGCTCCATGCCCGTGGGCCTGTGGGTCTGGAGGGGCTCACCTCGGAAAAATACGTCGTTTTCGGTGACGGTCATATCCGCTCCTGAGGTGCTCTGTTATGCTCCACATTGTGATGGGTGGCACCTTTGATCCGGTGCACCACGGCCACCTGAGGGTGGCGGTGGAACTGCGCGAGCGTCTCGGTGCCGGACGTATCCACCTGATGCCCAGTCTGGTGCCTCCCCACCGTGATCAGCCCGCGGCCGACGCCGAACAGCGTCTGGCCATGTTGCGACTGGCCGTGGCGGGGGAGCCGGGGCTGGTGGTGGATGAACGGGAGCTGCATCGTACCGCCACCTCCTACAGTGCCGACACGCTGCGCGAACTGCGCCGGGAACTCGGCCCCTCAACACCGATCGTCCTTGTCATGGGGATGGACGCCTTCGCCGGGCTGCCCCAATGGCATGAGGCCGAGACCATTCCGCAGCTGGCCCATGTGCTGGTGGTGGCCAGGCCGGATTACCGGCTGGATGAGAGTCACGAGGCGGTGCAGTGGCTCAGGGCCCACGAAGTGGAGGACGCGGCCAGTCTGGCGTCCCGGCCGGCAGGGCATATCCTGCTGACCCATCCGCCGCTGCTGGCCATCTCCGCCACCGGCATCCGTGAACGGGTGGCGTCAGGGCGCTCCATCCGCTATCTGTTACCAGAGGCGGTGCAGGCGTATATCGTCCGGCAGGGGCTGTACCGGAAATAACCACTGAACGTCGGGACGTGTTACGGCGGCGGTCTTTTTTAACCAGGGGTCCAGAGACATTATGCAGGCAGAGGCACTGAAAGAACTGATCAGCAACGCGGTTGCCGATCGCAAGGGTGAAGACGTGGTAGTACTGGATGTGCGCGACCGCACCAGTGTGGCGGATTACATGATTATCGCCTCGGGTACCTCCAGGCGACACGTCTTTTCCATCGCCGAACACGTGGTGGTCTCGGCCAAGAGTGAAGGCAACACGCCGCCCAGGGTGGAGGGTGGCAATGGCAGCGACTGGGTCCTGGTGGATCTGGGGGATGTGATACTGCATGTGATGCTGCCCGCGGCCCGGGAGTTCTACGACCTGGAGCGCTTCTGGCGCGATGCCCCCGGGCTGGAAATGGCCGGGCCCGAATAATCCATGCGTTTGCGCCTGTTATGTGCCGGCCAGAAGATGCCCGGCTGGGTCAGCGAAGGCATGGACAGCTACTGCAAACGGATGCCCCGGGAGATGCCGGTGGAGCTCACCGAGATCCCGCTGGGGAAGCGCTCCGGGCGCAATCCGGACATTGCCCGGGCGGTCTCCGCAGAAAGCCGCCAGATGCTGGCCGCTGTGCGTCCCGATGACCGGGTGATTGCCCTTGAGGTGAACGGCCAGAGCTGGTCCACGGAGCGTCTGGCGGACCATATGAAAGACTGGCAGATGCAGGGCAGCGATGTGGTGTTCCTGGTGGGCGGCCCTGACGGGCTCTCCGGGGAATGTCGCCAGCGCGCCGAAGTTCACTGGTCCCTCTCCCCACTGACGCTGCCTCACCCTCTGGTGCGGATTCTGCTGGCCGAGCAGCTTTACCGCGCCTGGAGCCTGAACAACAACCACCCTTACCACCGGGCCGGCTGATGATGGACTGGGGCACGCTCAAAGACACGCTGCAGGAAAAACACCTGTTCCAGAGTCGCGTGATGGTGGCGATGATCATCGTGCTGCTGCTCAGTGGCGTCTTGGGTTTGCGGCTTTACCAGTTGCAGATACTGGATAACCAGCTGTACGCCACCCTGTCCGACCGTAACCGGGTCCAGGTCCAGCCGGTGGCACCGACACGGGGGCTGATTACCGACCGCAATGGCCGGCTGCTGGCGGAAAACCGCCCCGTGTTCAGCCTCACCATACTGCCGGAGCGGGCCAGTCACCTGGGCGAGCTGATGAAGGAACTCAAGGCCCTGGTGGACCTGACCCCCCAGGAAGTGGAGCGCTTTGAGCAGCGCCTCAACCAGCGCCGCCGCCCTTTTGAGTCCGTGCCAGTGCGCTACCACCTGGATGAGCGGGAAATGGCCCGCCTGGCCGTGAACCGCCACCGTCTGCCGGGTGTGGAGGTGGACGCCCAGCTGGTGCGCTATTACCCCTACGGGGCGCTCACCTCCCATGTGCTGGGCTATGTGGGGCGCATCAACGAGCAGGATCTGCAGCGGCTGGATCCGGTGCGTTACGCCGGCACCCATTACACGGGCAAAAGCGGCATCGAGCGGGAGTACGAAGACCTGCTCCACGGCAGGGTGGGATTCCAGAACGTGGAAACCAATGCCCGTGGACGTGTCATGCGGGTACTGGAGCGTGAGAACCCCACACCGGGGAATAACCTGCAGCTGAACCTGGATATCCGGCTGCAACAGGTGGCGCACCAGGCCCTGAAGGGCCACCGGGGTGCTGTGGTGGCCATCGAACCGGACACCGGGGCCATACTGGCCCAGGTCAGTACCCCCAGTTTTGACGCCAACCAGTTTGTTACCGGCATCGACCATGCCAGCTACGCCGCTTTGCGGGATTCCCCGGATGTACCCCTGTTCAACCGCGCCACCCGGGGGCAATACCCGCCGGGTTCCACCATCAAGCCCATGCTGGCCCTGGTGGGTCTGGCCACGGGGGCCGTGGAAAAGGACACCACCATTTTCGACCGCGGCTGGTACCAGCTGCCCAACTCCACACAGCGTTTCCGCAACTGGGACCGTGACGGCATGGGGCGCATCAATCTGTACGACTCCATTGTCCGCTCCAATGACACCTTCTTTTACCGCATGGCCCATGACATGGGGGTGGACCTGATGGCCCACCATCTGGCGCAGTTCGGGTTTGGCCGTGTCACCTCACTGGATGTGCGGGATGAGCGTGCCGGCATACTGCCAAGCCGCGAATGGAAAAGACGCGCCGAGGGGGAGGCCTGGTACCCCGGCGATACCATCAACATGAGCATCGGCCAGGGCTACTTTCTCTCCACCCCCCTGCAGTTGGCGGCGGTGACCGCCACCACGGCCAATCGAGGCCAATGGCATTCGCCGCGGCACCTGAAAAGCGTGAATGGGGAACCCCACGGGGAAATCTGGCTGGCGGATGCGGACATCCAGGGGGTGACCATCGGCTCCGAGGATGAATGGGACTATGTGATTGGCGCCATGGAGGATGTGGTGCACGGGCAGCGGGGTACGGCACGCAGCATATCCCGGGGGCTGGAGTACCGCATGGCGGGCAAGACAGGCACATCACAGGTGTTCAGCCTGGCGGGGGAGGAGTATGACGCGGAGGAGCTGGAAGAGCGCATGCGGGATCACGCCCTGTATGTGGCCTTTGCCCCGGCGGAAGACCCGCAGATCGCCGTGGCGGTGCTGGTGGAGAATGGCGGCAGTGGCGGCGCCACCGCCGCGCCGGTGGCCCGTCAGGTAACGGATGCCTGGATCAACGGTTTTCCCGAAGTCATGACAGTGCAGCCCATTGCGGCGAATGAGGACGAGCTATGAGCCGGGATTTTGTGCGCCAGATTCCCATGGACCCGGGTTATTTCCAGCGCCGCAGCGGCTGGATGACACGGCTGCACCTGGACCCCTGGCTGCTGCTGTTGCTGTTGCTGCTGGTGGGCTTTGGCATGATGGTGCTCTACAGCGCCAGTGATGACGGTCTTGGCACCGTCAGGCAGCAGGCCACCCGCTTTGCCGTCTCTTTCGTTCTGATGCTGGGTTTTGCCCAGATCGACCCGTCGGTTTACCGGCGCTGGACACCCTGGCTCTATGGCGCGGGCCTGGTGGCACTGGTGCTGGTGATGGTGATGGGCGTGGGCTCCAAGGGCGCACAGCGCTGGCTGAGCCTGCCCGGGCTGCCCCGTTTCCAGCCCTCGGAGTTCATGAAACTGGGTGTGCCCATGATGGTGGCCTGGTATCTGGCCAGCCGCACACTGCCACCCCGTCCCGCCGCGATTGCCGTGGTGTTTGTCCTGCTGGCGCTGCCGGTGCTGCTGATTGCCAATCAGCCGGATCTGGGCACCGCTCTTCTGGTGGGGGCTTCCGGGCTCTTTGTGCTGTTTCTGGCCGGACTGAGCTGGAAGCTGATCGGCTCACTGCTGGGTGTGTTTCTGCTGGTGGCCCCCGGCCTCTGGCTGTTTGCCCTGAGAGAATACCAGAAGCAACGCATACTGACCCTGCTGAACCCGGGCAGTGACCCCCTGGGGGCGGGCTGGAACATCACCCAGTCGAAAACCGCCATCGGCTCCGGCGGACTCAGTGGCAAGGGCTGGGATCAGGGCACCCAGTCCAGCCTGGATTTTCTGCCGGAGAGTCACACCGACTTCATCGTGGCGGTGCTGGCGGAGGAGTTCGGTTTCATTGGCATGATGGTGCTGCTGGCTCTGTATCTGCTGATTGTGATGCGCGGGCTCTTTATTGCCGCCCGGGGTCAGGACTCCTTTGCCCGGCTTCTGTCCGGGGGGCTGATACTGACGTTCTTCACCTACGTGTTTGTCAATGTGGGCATGGTCAGCGGCATACTGCCGGTGGTGGGTGTGCCGCTGCCACTGGTCAGTTACGGCGGTACCTCCATGCTGACGCTGATGGCCGGATTCGGCATCCTCATGTCGGTGCACACCCACCGGCGGATGCTGACCGAGGGTTGATGCCGCAGGGCGCCTCAGGCATTACGTTTGCTTCATCTGTTGGCGGGCAAGCTGGAGGCTCTGTTGTCCCCATGCTAGTCTTGCGGCATTAACGCTCCCCATTGATTGACCCTCGTCACAAGGCCCCGTCCGGGCGCCGGAGGTGACACCAGGAGTACAGATGATGTTACGCAAGGGCTTGGCCGTGGTGGCTCTGGTCGTGTTGATGGCGCCGCAGTCCCAGGCGGATTACCGGGATCACCCGAAGGCCCGTTCTTTTGTGGACGAGATGGTGGCTGAGCACGGCTTTGAGCGGGACCAGCTGCTGGAATGGCTGTCCCGGGCCGAGCGAAAGGACGGCATTATTGAATCCATCAGCCGTCCGGCGGAAAAGGTACTCACCTGGAAGGAATACCGACCCATCTTCCTGACGGAGGCCCGCACCCGTCAGGGTCGTGAATTCATGGCGGAATACAGCCAGGCACTGTCACGGGCCCGTGAGCAATACGGTGTGGACCCCGCCATTATTGCCGCAGTGATCGGCGTGGAAACCGCCTATGGCCGCAAGCGGGGGGATCACCGGGTGATCGACGCACTGGCCACACTGGCCTTTGATTACCCACCCCGCAGCCGGTTTTTCCGCAGCGAGCTCAAGCATTTTCTGCTTCTGAGCCGGGAGCAGGGCTTTGACCCACTGGCACTGAAAGGCTCCTACGCCGGTGCCATGGGCTATGGCCAGTTTATCGCCAGCAGCTACCGCCATTACGGGGTGGATTTCGATGAAGACGGCGTGGCGGAGATTCTGGACAACCCGGTGGATGCCATTGGCAGCGTGGCCAATTACCTCAGTGAGCACCGCTGGCAGCGGGGCGGGCCTGTGGCGGACCGGGT
>JAWWAC010000037.1:0-30271 GCA_033721915.1 Oleiphilaceae bacterium | reverse complement strand
TGCCTCTTTTATGCACCAAAAACAGACACAGGCACCTTATCCGCACTATAACAGCACACCCTGACGCCCTGTGTCAGCACTCATTCTCACCAGATCAAGCGACTTAAATTGCGATTTCAGCAAGTTAGCCTAACTGGCACCGCCATTGCTCTGTTTCTCAACAGGAATCAAATGGCCTGATGCCATTGAGTGATCACTGCGGTGACTCACACACAATCCGGAAAATGGACCACTAGGGTTCCGGTCGGCCAATGCCGATGACTGGTCCGAGAGTGGTCGACCTTCAGCGAAGGTTACACGGCGGGATAAAAGCCCGGGAGGTCAATCAGTGACGCCATGTCATTTGATTCCTCTCAACCGTCAGCCTGGAGGTCCACCATGATCCGTTGCAAAACGATACTACTCCCCCTGCTACTCGCCCTTGTCCTGCTGCCCGGCAGCGCCTTTGCCCGTGACAGCTTCAGTGTCTGCTGGTCCATCTACGCCGGCTGGATGCCCTGGTCCTACGGCGAGACCTCCGGCATCGTCGACAAGTGGGCGGAGAAGTACGACATCGAAATCGATGTGGTGCAGATCAACGACTACATCGAGTCCATCAACCAGTACACCGCCGGGCGCTTCGACGGCTGCACCATGACCAACATGGACGCACTCACCAGTCCCGCCGCCGGCGGCGTGGACTCCACGGCCCTGATCGTGGGGGACTTCTCCGATGGTAACGACGGACTGGTGCTGAAAAACCAGGACAGCCTTGAGGACGTGGAAGGCCAGCGCATCAACCTGGTGGAGCTGTCCGTCTCCCATTACCTGCTGGCCCGTGCACTGGATTCGGTGGGGCTCACCGAGCGGGATGTCACGGTGGTCAACACCGGCGACGCGGACATTGTCTCCGCCTTCAAGAGTGAGGATGTCACCGCCGTCACCACCTGGAATCCCCAGTTGAGCGCATTGCTGGAAGAGCCCAGCGCCAACCTGGTGTTTGACTCCTCACAGATCCCCGGTGAAATCATCGACCTGATGGTGGTCAATACCGAGACACTGGAAAAGCATCCCGAGCTGGGAAAGGCACTCACAGGCGCCTGGTACGAGATCATGGCCACCATGAGCGGTGACGACGATGCCGCACTGGAAGCCCGTGCCAGCATGGGCGAGGCCGCCGGGACCGACCGGGAGGGTTATGAAGAACAGCTGGCCGCCACCCGTATGTTCTATCAGGCCGGGGATGCCGTGGACTTTGTCATGAGCCCGGCTCTCAGAGAGACCATGCAGCGCGTGGCGGAATTCTCCTACCAGCACGGCCTGCTGGGTGAAACCGCACCGGGTCCGGATGTCATCGGCATCGAGACCCCCAGCGGTGTCTACGGCAACCCGGGCAATGTGCGCCTCCGGTTTACTCCCGAGTACATGAAGATGGCCGCCGACGGCGACCTGTAACATTCCGCCGGCCCGCCCGTGGCGGGCCCTTTTTTCTCTGCCGGGATGTCTCTCATGAAGAAACTGATCAACCGCCAGCCAGGCGTGGCTTCACGCTGGGTACTGGGTCTGCTGCCTTTCCTGCTGCTGGCGCTGACCTACGCACTGGCCTCGGACGCCCGTCTGGCCGAAAACCCCAGTGACCCGTTGCTGCCGGCGCTCGGCACCATGATCGAGAGCACGGAACGCCTGGCTTTCGAGCCCAGCAAGCGCACCGGTGATTACGTCATGCTCAATGACACACTGGCCAGTCTGCAGCGGCTGGGGCTGGGCGTGGGCATCGCCGCCGCCATCGGCCTGGTGTTTGGTGTGGCCACCGGCGCCATCCCCTATTTCAGAGCCACCCTCTCCCCACTGGTGACCGGCATCTCACTGGTGCCGCCACTGGCCATACTACCCATCCTGTTCATCGTCTTCGGGCTGGAGGAACTGGCCAAAGTGATGCTGATCGTTATCGGTATCACCCCTTTTATTATCCGTGATCTGCAACAGCGCACACTGGAAATCCCCGACGAGCAGGTCATCAAGATGCAGACCCTGGGGGCCAATACCTGGCAGATCATCACCCGGCTGGTGCTGCCCCAGATCACGCCCAGGCTGATCAGTGCCGTTCGGCTGTCACTGGGCTCCGCCTGGCTGTTCCTGATCGCGGCGGAGGCCATTGCCGCCACGGACGGGCTGGGTTACCGCATTTTCCTGGTGCGCCGCTACCTGTCCATGGACGTGATACTGCCCTATGTGCTGTGGATCACCGTGCTGGCATTCCTGATTGATTTCCTGCTGAGCCGTTATTCCCAATGGCGCCACGGCTGGTTCCATGCCAGTGGCCACTGAGATCAACAGAGAACACGGACCGACAACAGGGAGTCAACCATGGCCACCATCACTCTGAAAAATCTGTGGAAGGAATACGGCCACGACGTGGTCCTGGAAAACCTCTCCGCCCATGTGGAGAGCGGCGAGTTTGTCACCGTGGTGGGCGCCTCTGGCTGCGGCAAGACCACCTTCCTGAAGATGCTGCTGGGCACCGAATCACAGACACGGGGGCAGCTGCTCATGGACGGGGAGCCCATCCCGGCGGAACCGGACCAGAGCCGTGGCGTTGTCTTCCAGCGCTATTCGGTACTGCCACACCTGGATGCAGCGGAGAACGTCATGCTGGCGGGAGAGCTGGCCAGCAGCCGTTTTTGGGGTCGTACCTGGGGCCGCAAGCGGCGTGCTCTGCGGGCCGAGGCCATCACCATGCTGGGTGAAGTGGGCCTGGAAGAGGCCGCCGGCAAATACCCCCACGAGCTCTCCGGCGGCATGCAGCAACGTCTGGCACTGGCACAGGCACTGATCAGGCACCCCCGCATACTGCTGCTGGACGAGCCCTTCGGCGCCCTGGACCCAGGCATCCGCAAGGACATGCACAAGCTGGTGCTTCGGCTGTGGAGGGAGAAGGGGCTGACCGTGTTCATGATCACCCACGACCTGGATGAGGGCTTCAAGCTGGGCACCCGGCTGTGGGTGTTTGACAAGGACCGCCTGGACCCCCAGGCGCCACAGGCCTACGGCGCCCGCATCACCTACGACCTGCCCGTGGGACAGGACGACAAGAAGGCCTACGAGTCCATCAGCTTCCGTGTGGACAACACCGCCAGGGTGATCGGCTGATGTTCTCACTCAGGCGCTGCACGGCTGGAGCCGACACGATGAACAGGAGAATGGCATGAAAAGCGCACTCTACGAATTCACACTGCCCGGAGGCCATCACTGGTCTTTCCGCATGCGCCGCAACACCGCACTGCGCCTCACCGACCTGGAAGGAGGCGCCAACCTGGGCATGCTGATCTACAACCCGGAAAACCCACTGGAGCGCTACAACGCCCCGGACAGCCTCAAGGCTCAACATACCTTCCGCCTGGGCCAGGGCAACTGCCTGTACTCGGACATGGGCCGCTGCTTTGCTTCACTGATCCGGGACGATTTCGGCGGCCACGACACCGTCTGCGGCTACCAGAGCAAAAAAGCCTGCCTGGCCCAGTACGGTCACCACAGCTTCCAGGACCACCTCAATGACTGGACCCTCAGTGGCGAGGAAAGCTTCCTCAAGGAGCTGGCCAAATACGGCCTTGGTGAGAGGGACGTCAGTGCCAACCTGAACCTGTTCAGCCATGTGGTCACCGACAGTGACGGCAACCTGCAGTATGACCCCACACCGGTGCGGGCCGGCGCCAGCACCACACTGCGCTTTGACATGGACGCGCTGGTGATTGTCCACAGCTGCCCTCACCCACTGAACCCGGCCACCGAGTACCCGAAAAAACCCGTGCATATGGAGTTCCTGCGTACTGGGCCGGTCACTCTTGACGATGAGTGCCTCAATCACCGACCGGAAAACCGGCGCGCACTGGAAAACAACCGGCTCTACTACCTGGATGAGCCGGTCTTCTTCTCCCGGACAGGAGATCAATGATGCTGAAAGACAGCCCACGCGTCCTGAAAGACGCCCGTTTCCGCCAGACCTTCGGCGCCGGCGACTATTTTCTGAAAATGGTCAAGGCCGGCGAGACCTTCCGCATTATCGACGTGGAAGGCAACGAGGCCGCCGATGCCCTGTTCTACAACGCCCATGACACCGCCGAGCGCTACAGCGCCACGGACACGGTGCGGGAACAGGGCAATGTCTACCTGGAGGCGGGCAGCACACTGATGTCCAACCGCCAGAGACCCATGCTGGAGATCGTTGCAGACACCGTCGGCCGCCACGACACACTGGGCGGCGCCTGTGCCTCCGAGAGCAACACCGTGCGTTACGCCCATGACCGGCGCTGCATGCACTCCTGCCGTGACAACTGGATGAACGCCATCAGTGAGAACGGGGAGTTCGGCCTGAGCAAACGGGACATCACCCACAACATCAACTTCTTCATGAACGTGCCCATCACCCCGGAAGGGGGACTGAGCTTTGCCGATGGCATCTCAGGCCCGGGCAAATACGTGGAGATGACCGCGCTGATGGATGTGATCGTGCTGATTTCCAACTGCCCCCAGTTGAACAACCCCTGCAGCGGCTTTAATCCAACGCCGCTGGAAGTGGCCATCTGGGAGGCCTGACAAGGACCTGAATCCTGTGAACCGATGCAGCCCGGGGGACGACCCCCGGGCGATGACCAAAGCGGGACGACCCGCCAGGCGAGAAATCCATGTTCAAAAAGGTACTGATAGCCAACCGTGGCGCCATTGCCACCCGCATCATCCGCACACTGCGCACCATGGGCGTGACCAGCGTCGCCGTCTACGCCGAAGCCGACGCCGACGCACTGCACACCCGCCAGGCCGACGAAGCCTGGTCACTGGGCGACGGCAGCGCCTCGGACACCTATCTCAACACCGACAAACTCTTCGCCATTATCAGGCAGGCGGGGGTGGACGCCATCCACCCCGGTTACGGCTTTCTCAGCGAAAACCCGGAATTCGTGGAACGCTGCGAGGCCGAGGGAGTGGCCTTTATCGGCCCCACCCCGGAGCAGATGCGGGAGTTCGGTCTCAAGCACACGGCCCGCCGGATCGCCGAGGATACCCGGGTGCCTCTGCTGCCGGGCACCGGACTGCTGAAAGACCGCCAGGACGCCCTGGATAGCGCTGAGACCATCGGCTACCCGGTGATGATCAAGAGCACCGCCGGTGGCGGTGGTATCGGCATGCAGATCTGCCAGAGCCGGGACGAACTCAGCAAGGCCTGGGACAGCGTGCGCCGACTGAGCGCCAACAACTTCTCCAACGACGCGGTTTTCCTGGAGAAGTACATCGAGAGTGCCCGCCACATCGAAGTGCAGATCTTTGGTGACGGACAGGGCAAGGCCGTGGCCCTCGGGGAGCGGGACTGCTCCGCACAGCGACGCCACCAGAAGGTCCTGGAGGAATCCCCGGCCCCGAACCTGAACGGGGAAGTGCGCCGGACCCTGCACGAAACCGCCCGGCTACTGGTGGCGGCGGTGAACTACCGCAATGCCGGCACCGTGGAGTTCATCGTCGACCAGGCCAGCCAGGACTTCTATTTCCTGGAGGTGAACACCCGCCTGCAGGTGGAGCACGGGGTCACGGAACAGATCTTCAATGTGGACCTGGTCGCCTGGATGGTGCGCCTGGCCGCCGGCGAGCTGGGGGATATCGAACAGCTGGCCGCCGGCCTCACCCCCCGGGGCCACGCCATACAGGCCCGGATCTACGCGGAAGATCCCAACAAGGACTTCCAGCCCTGTGCCGGTCTGCTGACGGCGGTGAGCTTCCCTGAAGCCGATGGTGAAGCCCGGCGCATCGACCACTGGATCGAGGCGGGCATCGAGGTCTCTCCCCTGTTCGACCCCATGCTGGCGAAGGTCATTGTCCACGAAGAGGACCGTGACAGTGCCCTGAAAGCCCTGGACAAGACCCTGGAACAGACCGTGATCGAGGGCATCGAAACCAACCGTGACTATGTGCGCACCATTATGGCGGACAGTGCCTTTGCACGGGGTGAGATGACCACCCGCTACCTGAACGGATTCCACTACCGCCCGGCCACAATGGACGTGCTGGCCGGCGGCACCATGACCACGGTGCAGGACTACCCGGGGCGCACCGGTTACTGGCCCGTGGGCGTGCCCCCCTCGGGGCCATTCGACAGCCTGAGCCTGCGACTGGGCAACCGGCTTCTGGACAATCCGGAATCCGCCGCCGGGCTGGAGCTGACACTCAACGGCCCCACACTGCGCTTCAACAGTGCCACCACCGTGGCCCTCACCGGCGCGGACCTCAGTGCCAGACTGGATGGGCAGCCCATGCCACTGAACCGGGCCGTGCCCATACAGGCCGGCCAGACACTGAAGCTGGGCAAGGTGACAGGCCATGGCGCCCGGGCCTACCTGAGCATCGCCGGTGGCATCCAGTGCCAGCCCTACCTGGGCTCCCGCAGCACCTTTACACTGGGCCAGTTCGGCGGCCATGGCGGGCGGGCACTGCGCACCGGGGATGTGCTGCACCTGGACCCCCGGGCCAGCGCTCCACCAAAGGCCACACTGCCCGACTCCCTGGTGCCGGCCCTGAGCGGCGACTGGACCCTGCGTTGCATCTATGGCCCCCACGGGGCACCGGACTTCTTTACCGAAAAGGACATGGACACCTTTTTTGGCACCGACTGGCAGATCCACTACAACTCCGCCCGCACCGGCATCCGCCTGGTGGGTCCCAAGCCCGAGTGGGCCCGCCGTGACGGGGGCGAGGCGGGCATGCACCCCTCCAATATCCACGACAATGCCTACGCCGTGGGCACCGTGGACTTCACCGGTGACATGCCGGTGATACTGGGCCCTGATGGCCCCTCACTGGGGGGCTTTGTCTGTCCGGTGACGGTGATCAAGGCGGACCTGTGGAAACTGGGACAGCTCAAGGCCGGCGACCGGGTGCGGTTCCAGCCCATAGCACTGGAAGACGCGGACCAGCTTGCGGTGGAGCAGGACCGGTCCATTGCCGACCTGACCCCGGTTGAACATGCGCCAGAGGCCTACCGTCCGGCAAGCCCGGTGCTCAAGCGTCTGAGCGCCGCACAGACCGGCGTGGATATCACCTATCGCCCTTCCGGAGACCGCTACCTGCTGATTGAATACGGCCCCATCGAGCTGGACCTGCGACTGCGCTTTCGTGCCCACGCCCTGATGCTGTGGCTGCAGGAACAGAACCTGGACGGCCTGCTGGAACTGACCCCCGGCATCCGCTCACTGCAGGTGCACTTCGCCCCGGAAGCACTCCCCCGCAACGAACTGCTGGCACTGCTGGGGAAAGCCGAAGAACATCTGCAGCAGCAGAAAAACCTGGAAGTGCCCTCCCGCATTGTCTGGCTGCCCCTGTCCTGGGACGACGAGGCCTGCCAGAAGGCCATCGACAAGTACATGCAGTCGGTGCGCAAGGATGCTCCCTGGTGCCCCAGCAACATCGAATTCATCCGCCGTATCAACGGACTGGAAACCACCGCCGAGGTCAGGAAAACCCTGTTCGAGGCCAGCTATGTGGTGATGGGGCTGGGTGATGTGTACCTGGGGGCGCCGGTGGCCACCCCCTACGACCCGCGCCACCGGCTGGTGACCACCAAGTACAACCCGGCACGCACCTGGACGGCCGAGAACTCCGTGGGCATCGGCGGCTCCTACCTGTGTGTCTACGGCATGGAGGGCCCTGGTGGCTACCAGTTTGTGGGACGCACACTGCAGATGTGGAACCGTTACCGCCGCACCCGGGATTTTACACAGCCCAACCTGTTGCGCTTTTTCGACCAGATCCGTTTCTACGAGGTGGAGGCGGATGAGCTGAAACATATACGACGGGATTTTCCCAAGGGGGATTACGAGCTTACGGTGGAGCACACCACCTTCAACCTCAACCACTATCAGCAGTTTCTGGAAGAAAACGAACAGAGCATCCGTACCTTTACCGAGAGCCGCAACCGGGCCTTCGAGGAAGAGCTGGCCCGCTGGGAGGCCAGCGGACAGATTCACTTCGAGTCGCAGCAGGACCTGTCCGAGCACGAGGGTGACGTTCTGCCGGAAGGCAGCCTGGTGGAATCCCCCGTGGCGGGCAATATCTGGAAGCTGATGGTCAGTGAGGGGGACACCGTGGAGGAAGGCCAGGTGGTGGCCATTCTCGAGTCCATGAAAATGGAAATCGAGGTCACGGCACCGGACGGCGGCACCGTACTCCACATTGCCCGCCAGGAGGGCCAGCAGATTAACGCCGGCCAGGCGATTATGGTGGTGGCTCCCGCAGAGTGACCGCAGTGATTACCCGGAACTGGTAGTGGCTTAACGGGTCGGGGGGGTGCCTCTGGCAACACCCGGCCGCTTCAGTCAGGGGGAAGCCCCTCAGGACGGGGCAGTGACCGTCAGGGCGCTAGGACTGGGCACCCTTGAGATCCGGCCCATCCTGGTCAGGCCTGTCCGCCAGGCGCTGTGCGGCCAGTGCGCTCTCCGCCAGTGACAGGCCGGCCTGGTCGTAGACGTTGAACACCGCATCCGCCCCCTTGCGGCGCATGGGCTCTTCCTCGTCCGGGTATTCCACAATGGCCGCGATGCGTCCAGAGAACTGACGTCCGCGCAGCTGTTCAATGGCAAACAGGTTACCCGCATGGTGGGGCATGGCCATCAGCACCAGCTCCACATCCTGGCTGACCAGCAGCTTGTTCCAGAAGTCCGAGTCCACCGCGTCCCCCTCCACGATGTTGTACCCCTGATTCTTCAGCTTACGGATCGTCTCCGGTTTGTTGTCCAGACCCAGGACCCGCATGCCATAGTGATTGGACAGACGATCGTAAGCGCCCCGTCCGATCTTGCCCATGCCCAGAACCACCGCCTGGGCATTCCCCAGATTCAGTGGCCGGTCGTCCAGGTGCAGCTGGTGGGAGGCCGCCTGCCACAGCAGGGGCTTGATACGTCGATAGATGGTTTCATTGAAGGCGTTGGCCACGGAGGCCAGGATAAAGCTCAGTGCCACCGTCAGGGACAGCACCACCAGCCACTCAGCGGACAGCCAGCCACTGCTGAAAGCCAGTGCCGCCACAATCAGGCCGAACTCGGAGTAACTGCTCAGGGCCAGTGTGCCCAGCACATTGGTGCGGGCACGCAGGCGGAAGGCGGAGAACAGCACCATAAACAGCAGTGACTTCAGTGGCAGCAGCAGCAGCAGGGCCGCGGCCATGGCCAGATGCTCCCAGTCCGGCATCACCGTCAGGCCAATGCTCAGGAAGAAGCCCACCAGAAACAGCTCCTTGGTGTTGAACAGGGCCCGTGCCAACCGGGGTGCGGCACTGTGTGGCGCCAGAAGAACCCCGATGATCAGCGCACCCAGGTCTCCCTTGATCCCCACCAGCTCAAACAGGTGATAGCCCAGCACCAGCGCCAGCAAAAACCCGGCCAGCATCTGCATCTCACCGTGGCCGCTGTGATCCAGCAGACGCCGCAACCAGGGCGCCAGAGGAATCAGCAACAGCAGCAGCAGTGCCCAGGGGCTGGGCACGGTGCCGCTGGAGGCGGAGAGAAACACCACGGCGAAAATGTCCTGCATGATCAGGACGCCAATAGCGATCCGCCCATACAGGGTCATTGTCTCACTGCGGTCTTCCAGTACCTTGACCGCAAACACGGTACTGGAGAAAGACAGGGCAAACCCAACCAGCAGCAACACCGGCAGGCCGGCCTGGTCCAGAATCGTCAGCCCGCCCCACTTGGCCAGGCTCAACAGCACCACCAGAAGCCCTGTGGCCCCGAGCATGTGCAGGGTGGCCGCACCCCAGATTTCCGGGCGCAGCAAAAAGCGGACATTCAGCTTGAGGCCGATGACAAACAGCAGCAGTGTCACACCCAGATTCGCAATACTCTCCAGCGCGGGCGTGAGACTGTAGCCGGAATAATTCAGGGCAAAACCGGCCAGCAGAAAGCCCGCCAGTGGCGGCAGCCGCAACGCCAATGCTGCCAGGCCGCCGAGAAATGCATAAAGAATAAAAGCGGGTTCCATGGGGGACTCTTACAGGACAATGAATGTTATGGAAACTACCATATCAGTGCAGGACTTTCCTTCCCCATACGTCAAAACGCCCGGTGACCTTTGCTCACCAGTATACCGCCGGCCGGCTCATGGGGGCAGGAACCCGGATTTCGGATTCTGAACGGTGGGTCAGATAACGCTTAAACACTATAGGAGCCAACTGATTTCAGCACACATACACCAGTGCTAGTGTAATATTACACTTATGGTTATGTCTGTCCGCCGAAGCGTGGATGTTGTCAGGCATATGGGCTGGAGATTCCCATGTCTGATATTGAATTGGACCGTCTTGAGGCCCTGCACCGGTTGCAGATACTGGATACGGCCCCCGAGGAGTCCTTTAACCGTATCACCCGCCTGGCAAGCCGGCTGTTTGATCTGCCGCTGGCCGCCATTTCACTGACCGACACGGACCGGCAGTGGTTCAAGTCCCGTGTGGGCACGGATCTGCGGGAAATCCCCCGCCAGGGGGCCCCATGCAATGCTGCGACCGCCGATGCCAGCACCCGGGTGGTGGAGGATATCCACCAGTCCGGTGAATACCACAAGAGCCCACTGGCCCAAATGGGCATCCGCTTCTACGC
Organism: Oleiphilaceae bacterium; assembly: GCA_033721915.1. Taxonomy (GTDB): domain Bacteria; phylum Pseudomonadota; class Gammaproteobacteria; order Pseudomonadales; family Oleiphilaceae; genus REBR01. The sequence continues at coordinate 19,658 of JAWWAC010000037.1, read as the reverse complement.
CGGTGCACCACTGAAGACCCGTGAGGGACACATACTGGGCACACTCTGCGTCATGGGCTACCTGCCACGAAGGGTCAGCCAGTCTGAACTGGAGAGCCTGCAGGATCTCAGCGCCATGGTCATGACGGAGATCGAACTTCTCCATGCCTTTGACCACCTGGATGCCACCACCGGCCTTCCCGGCAGCGGTCAGCTCCATGTGGATCTGCAGGACCTGGCCCGGGATTATCCGGAGGCGGGCTGGTCCGCATTGCTGACGGAACTGCTGGATGTGAATCAGATCAGCCTTCTCAGCCGGGTTCTTGGCCCGGCCAGTGTGGACAGAATGACACTGGCGGGGGGGCAGGTACTGAAGGCACAGTGCCGTGAAGAGGACCGCCTTTACTGCATCGGCCCCTGTCAGTTCCTGTATGTACAACGGGCTGAAAGCGTGGGAGAGGTTCGCAGTCTTGCTCAACGGCTTCACCGTCAGCTCATGGCACTCAACCGGCACAGTGGAATGCCAGTGACACTGAGCCCCAGGATCGGCATTGTCAGCATCCGGCCTGGCTGCCAGGACAGCGCCCATATATTGCGCATGGCCCATGGCGCCTGTCAGGATGCCCGCAACAAGGACAGGGGCATCGCCTATCACAGCCCCAGGCTGGACGCCCGTCAAAAGCGGGCGTTTACCCTGCTTAAGGACATGCGTCAGGCACTGAAGACACCCCGGGAGCTGCAGCTGGTATTCCAGCCCAGGGTGGCACTGCCACAGGGACACTGTGTCGGCGCGGAAGCGTTGCTGCGCTGGAAGCATCCGACACTGGGGGCCATTTCACCGAAGGAATTCATCCCACTGATCGAGAACACCCCACTGGCCGGCAAGCTCACTGACTGGGTGCTGTGGTCCGCCATACAACAGTCCGCCGAATGGCACCATCAGGGGCTGCCACTGCGTATTTCCGTGAACATCATGGCTTCCGACCTGGAAGATCCGGAGTTTACCCACCAGCTTCTGGGCTGGATGGACCAGTGCCGGTTACCGCGGGAGGCACTGGAACTGGAATTGACGGAAACGGCACTGATCAGTTCACGCCGCCGTGTCCGCCGCCAGCTCAGGGCACTGGAGGCGGCGGGCATTATTATCGCCATTGACGACTTTGGCACCGGCTACAGCAGCCTGTCTTACCTGCTGGATGTCCCGGCAAAGGTGATCAAGATCGACCGCCGCTTTACCATGGCATACCAGCAGGAAGAGCGCCGCACGGCCCTGCTCAGGGCACTGATCGGGCTGGCCCATGAGATGGGCTACACCACGGTGGCCGAGGGCTTTGCACCGGACAACTACCTGCACACATTGCAGGAAATGGGCTGTGACGAAGTGCAGAGCTTTGCCATTGCCCGGCCAATGCCCGCCAGTGACTTCCCGGCCTGGTATGAAGGGTTTGGCCAGCGCAGCGGGCCCTTTCCGCAACGGCTGCTGGCCTGAAACAGAAACGCCCTGCTCTCGGGCAGGGCGTTTATTCCAGACCGTCAGCAGAGCGCCTCTCAGGTGGCTTTCTGGAAACGGTCAATGATGCCGTTGAGGGTTTTGCTCGGCCGCATGGCCTCTTCCACCTTCTCCGGTGACGGGTAGAAATGGCCGCCGATGTCCACCGGCTGCCCCTGCACCGCCAGCAACTCCTGAAGGATCCTGTCTTCGTTGTCCCCCAGCTCACGGGCCAGTTTCCCGAAACGGTCCTTCAGCTCCGGCTCCTCGTCCTGCTTCGCCAGCTCACGGGCCCAGTACAGGGCTAGGTAAAAGTGGCTGCCCCGGTTATCCAGTTCGCCGGACTTGCGGGAGGGGGACTTGTCCTCCTCCAGGAACACCGCCGTGGCATTGTCCAGGGTTTTCGCCAGGACACTGGCCTTGCGGTTGTTGTTCTTGGCCCCCAGGTCTTCCAGTGACACCATCATGGCCAGAAACTCCCCCAGGGAATCCCAGCGCAGGTGGTTCTCTTCCACAAACTGTTGCACGTGCTTGGGTGCGGAGCCACCGGCGCCGGTCTCGAACAGGCCGCCGCCAGCCAGCAGCGGCACGATGGAGAGCATCTTGGCGCTGGTGCCCAGCTCGATGATCGGGAACAGGTCCGTGAGGTAATCCCGCAGCACATTGCCGGTAACGGAGATGGTGTCCTTGCCGCGGATCATGCGCTCCATGGTGTAGCGGATGGCCCGGTCCGGTGACATGATGCTGATGTCCAGCCCCTCGGTGTCGTGCTCCTTGAGGTAATGCTCCACCTTGCGGATCATCTGCTCGTCGTGGGGGCGTTCCGGGTCCAGCCAGAAGATGGCCGGCATGCCGCTGGCCCGGGCCCGCTCCACCGCCAGTCGTACCCAGTCCCGGATGGGCAGGTCCTTGGCCTGGCACATGCGCCAGATATCGCCCTTCTCCACCTCATGGGAGAACACCACATGACCTTCATCGTCGATCACCTTGACGGTGCCGTCGTCTGGCAGCTCGAAGGTCTTGTCGTGGGAGCCGTACTCCTCCGCCTTCTGGGCCATCAGGCCCACATTCGGCACGGTGCCGATGGTGGTGGGGTCAAAGGCGTCGTGGTGCTTGCAGAAGTTGATCACTTCCTGATAGATGGTGGCGTAAGTGCTCTCGGGCAGCACCGCCTTGGTGTCCTTCATCTTGCCATCAGTGCCCCACATCTTGCCCCCGGCACGGATCATGGCGGGCATGGAGGCATCCACGATGACATCGCTGGGCACGTGCAGGTTGGACACGCCACGCTCCGAGTCCACCATGGCCATTTCCGGGCGGTGCTCGAAACAGTCGCGGATGTCTTCCTCGATTTCCTGGCGTTGGGTATAAGGCAGCACCTCGATCTTCTTGTAGAGGTTGGCCAGTCCGTTCTTGGGGTCCACGCCGATCTCGTCGAACAACGCCTGGTGCTTTTCAAAGGCGTCCTTGAAGTACACCGTCACCGCATGACCGAACACAATGGGGTGGGAGACCTTCATCATGGTGGCTTTCACATGCAGCGAGAACAGCAGCTGTGCCTTGCGGGCCCCCTCCATTTCCTCCTCAAAGAACTGGCGCAGTGCCTTGACGCTCATGAACATGCCGTCAATCACTTCCCCCTCTTCCACCGGCACCGACTCTTTCAGCACCGTGGTCTTGCCCCTGGCGTCTTCCAGCACGATGCGCACATGGCCCGCTTTCTCCACGATGGTGGACTGCTCGCCGTGGTAGAAATCGCCGCTGCGCATATGGGCCACGTGGGTGCGTGATGCCTGGCTCCACTTGCCCATGGAGTGGGGGTGCTTCTTGGCGTAGTTCTTCACCGCTGTTGAGGCTCGGCGGTCGGAATTGCCTTCCCGCAGCACCGGGTTGACCGCACTGCCAAGGGCACGGGCGTACTTGTCCTTGATGGCTTTCTCTTCGTCGGTCTTCGCCTCTTCCGGATAGTCCGGTATGTCATACCCCTTTTCCTGAAGTTCGGCGATGGCGCTGCGCAGCTGAGGAATGGAGGCACTCACGTTGGGCAGCTTGATGATATTGGCTTCCGGCCTGAGGGTGTATTCCCCCAGCTCGGTGAGGGTGTCGGGCACCCGCTGTTCTTCCTTGAGACGCTCCGGGAAAAGGGCCAGTATCCTGGCCGCCAGCGAAATGTCCGTGGACTCGACACGGATGCCGGCGGCACCGGTAAAGGCGTTGACTATGGGCAGGAAGGAATAGGTGGCGAGTGCGGGGGCTTCATCGGTTTTGGTGTAGATGATCTTGGAGGTTTCGCTGTTCATTATTTTCCCTCAAACAACTGCTGGAAATGTGGCTGCCCAATCGGTCGAACGTCTGGCCAAAAGAGGATTCATACTAGCATTTCTTGCGCTGTCTCCTGAAATGTCAATTGCCCCAGAAGCGCCCGCCAACCCGGAAACATGCCTTTGGGGGGGATTTCAGCGGCCCTGTCCGTGCGACGGGACAGGGCCGAATGGTGTCCGGGAGTATGGCTGCCGGGGTGAATCAGGTATCCTAATCGGCCACTATGGCTGTCTGATTACAGGCCGTCCCAATTGAAGGTATTACTGCGTGTTTGAAGATCTGGATCTTGCTCCGCCCCTGTCCCGCGCCATGTCCCGTGCCGGTATCCACCAGGCCACGGAAGTGCAGCAGGCGGTGATCCCCCGCCTGCTGGATGGTCACGACCTGCTGGTCAGCGCCCAGACCGGCAGCGGCAAGACCGTGGCCTTTGTGCTGCCACTGCTGTCACTGTTCAACCGCACCCCGGCCAGCCACAACGGCATCCGGGCCCTGGTGCTGGCCCCCACCCGTGAGCTGGCCAGCCAGATCCACCATGTGTGCCAGCAGCTGGCCAGTGGCATTCATGTCAGCAGCCTGTGCATTACCGGTGGCGCTTCCTTCCAGGAGCAGTACGCCGCCCTGCGCAAGAACCCCCACATACTGGTGGCCACACCGGGTCGGCTCAGGGAGCATCTCAGTCGCGGCACACTGGATCTGGCGGACATTGAGGTACTGGTGCTGGACGAGGCGGACCGCATGCTGGACATGGGTTTTCGCGAGGACGTTCTGGCCATCACCGACAGCTGCTCACCCACACGCCAGTCACTGCTGTTCTCCGCCACACTGGATCACAAGGGCGTACTGGCCATGGCACGCCAGCTGCTGAAAGACCCGGAAACCGTGGCACTGCACGACCCCCGCTCGGTGCCTGAGAATATCCGCCAGCAGTTCATGGTGGCCAGCGACGAGGCCTTCAAGGAAAAACAGATTCTGGCACTGGTGGAATCCGCCGGTGAGGAGCAGGTGATGGTATTCACCAACACCATCGCCAAGGCAGAGCGACTTCTGGCCCGGCTTCGCAGCGGCACGCGGCGTTGTGGTCTGCTCCATGGCAGCCTCACCCAGGAGGAGCGCAACACCGTGGTCAGTGGCATGCGCGACGGTCGCATCCGGGTGCTGGTGACCACGGATGTGGCCGCACGGGGCCTGGACCTGCCCAGCGTGGGACTGGTGGTGAATTTCGACCTGGCCCGCAAGGGGGACGAGTACCTGCACCGTGTCGGCCGCACCGGCCGGGCCGGACAGCCGGGCCGTGCCATCAGCCTGATCATGCCCCATGAATGGGATCTGATGGCCAGCATACAGCGCTACCTGGGCAAACCCTTTGAACGCACGGAAGTACCGGGCCTGAAGAGCAGCTACCAGGGCCCCGCCCGTGTGCGCAGCTCCGGCAAGGCCTACGGCAAGAAAAAGCCCAAAAAGGACAAGACCAGCGCCCGGGAAAAAGCCGCCGCCAAACGCCGCTCCCCCAAGAAAACCGGCGGCGCACGTCCCTCACGGCCCGCAACCTCCAGCGCCGAGAGGGACGGCTTTGCCCCGCCAAAACCGAGAAAGCCCTCCACCGGCGAATAGCCCCTTTCCCGGAGGCCGTTTTACAAGGTTTTTCATGGCGTCCTGACGGGCGCCAAGGCCTGCCTGAATCCCTGTTCCCCTGCTTTGTCCCCCTGAAATCCGACCATCAAAATAAATGAATCCTGTTCATTTAAAGTTTCACGAAACCTTTCTCCATGGTAAAACGTTCTTAATGTGACAAGCGCTCACGTTTTGCAACACACGGTTACAGACCGGCACCACCCGGCCCGACCCTGAAAACACAACAACAACCAGCTGGCAGTCCGGGCTTTTTCCAGAAAGGAGGCTCGGCGTTACAGTAAGGAGCCCGTCCCGTGCCCATTTCATCCGTTTCCCGTTTTCGGCCCATTGCCGGACGGACCGCCACCACAGTGGCCGTACTGACCCTGAGCCTGGGCCTGGCCGGCTGCCCCGTTGAGGAGAGCAGTGACTCCGGCGACGTCGCCACCCAGAGCGCCGGAGCCCCGCCGGAAAACCCCGGCAGGGGCCCTGACGGCCGTCGGGGGCCGCCGGACGGCCTGCCTCCAGGGCCTCCCGGCAACGGCTGTGACAGCGCCTTCTGTGCCGGCTCCGCCAAGGCCGTGATCACACCGCTGTCGACTCACGTGGAAGGCGTGGAAGAGGAGCGCATCGCCGGCACCCCCAAGCAGCAGATGTTCAACCTGGGGGGCTTTGGCATCGACCTGTTCCAGAACTACCCGGACCCGCTTGGGGCCCTGGGGAACGAACTCACCGAACCCGTTGGCGATTTCACCTACACCAACCAGCACGGCGAGGAGGAGCACACCTGGCTGCGTGCCATGGTGTTCTCACAGAGCGACCAGCAGGGAGAAGCCCGGCAGATCGCCTTTGTCATTGTGGATGCCGTGGGCGCGGGAAACGTCATCACCAATGACCTGAAAACGGCCGTCTCGGAAAGCACCGGTATCGCTCCGGACGACATCCTCTTCGGCAGCACCCACTCCCACGCCGGCGCCGACCTGCAGGGACTCTGGGGGGGTGTGCCCGAGGACTGGATCCGCAACGTTCTCTATACCGCCGCCGTGGATGCCGTGTCACAGGCACAGTCCGCCCTCTGCCCCTCACAGCTGACCGTCTCTCAGGGCCAGGTGCCGGAGTTCAACAGCCACCGTCGGCTGAAAGTGGACCCGGACGCCGAGGCGGATTCCCATATGACACTGCTGCAGGCCCACTGCCTGTCCGGCCCCCGCGAAGGGCAAGTGAGCGGCAGCCTGCTGCAGTACAGCGCCCACCCCACCAATATCGGCCCCGGCGATTACCGGGAAGTCCCTGAGCTGGAAGGCCGTGTGGCCCACGCCGACTACATTCTCGGCGCCGTGGAGTGGCTGGAAAGCCAGCCGGGCGGTGGCGTGGCGCTGTATTACAACGGCCCCATTGCCGATGCCTCCAACCGGGGTCCCGGTGGGGACAACGCCTACGAGCGATCACGCAACCGTGGCAGCGCCATTGCCCAGGCCACACTGGGGCTGAAATCCCGCGCACTGCCCGCCACCATGGAAGTCCGCCATGAGCGGGCACTGCTGCCTGTCACCAACCCCGCCTTTATCGCCGCCGGTATTGCAGGCTCCTTCAACCGCTATTACGACTTCCTGATGCTGCCCACTGAGGAGATCCCCTTCCTGGGCCCGCAGTTTGACTACCTGCCTCAGCTCACACCCACCGCGGAAACCGTGGTCACCCGGGTGACACTGGGTGGGGCGGACTCGGGCCTGGAAATCGTCACCATTCCCGGCGAGGCCACCAACACCTTTGGTGAATACATCCGGGATCTGGCCAGCACGGATGTGATGCTGCTGGGCCTGACCCAGCAGGCCTTCGGCTACATCATCCCGGAAGAGGAGTTCAACTACATCGACCCCACCGGCGGAAGCGGCTTTGTGCTGCCTTTCACCGACTATGAGGAGTTTCTCTCGCTGGGGCCGCTGACATCACCGCTGCTGAGACTTCAGGCCTACAACCCCCTGTTCGGTATCGGCCCCTCGGACACGGAGAACCTGCCCCCCTGGCTGAGCCCCTGCCTGGAAGACCCGCGCCACCCGGACTGTGTCACCACGGACATCGGCCAGAACATCGACTTCATTCAACGTGGCTATGCACAGCAGTGCCAGGAATCCCCACTGCCGGATGAATTCTGCGCACTGCTCAACCCCGACACCCCGTTGCAGGAGCCCTGCCTTGAGAACGGCTTCCCGGAGGACTTCTGCCGGGTCTTTGGCGAGGGTGAAGGCTGAGAAACCGCCCCACCCGGCGCCCTGAAATCATTGACAAGAAAAACAGAAAAAAGGAGACCGTCATGACCCCTTTCAACCCCTGGAAACACAGGGCCACCACACTGGGTGTGGTGGTTCTCAGCCTCACCCTGGCCGGTTGCCCGGAAAACGCCAGCGACAATGCCAGCGAGCAGTCCGCCGCCACCGCCGGCGCGCCCCCGGACAATCCCGGCCGTGGCAATGGCCGTCCGGATAACCGGCCACCGGTGAAGGTTCCCGACAATTTTGACCCCTTTAACCGAACCGGGCTTTTTCTCAGCATCATGCCCCCCGGACAGGGCAACTCCCCGGACGGCAGTGGTGACCAACCCCACTTCACCGACCAGCTGCCCATTTATGAGAACCTGTCTTTCACCCAGCCCGGCGAGCTGAGCGCCACCCAGGACCTGACACAGGGGTTCTTCAAGGATGCCAGCTTCCGTCCGGAAGGCTCCTTCACGGAAACCACTGAGGTTGCCAATGGCCAGTTCAGCAGCCGCATCGGTCGTGACGAGTTCGGTGTGCCCCATATCTACGGCGAAACCCGGGAGGATGTGAAATTCGGCGTGGGTTACGCCTCGGCACAGGACCGTCTCTTCGTGATGGACGCACTGCGCCACATCGGCCGTGGCCGCCTGTCCGACCTGGCCGGTGCCGCCGGTGGCAACTACAGCCAGGACCGGGATGTGGGCCTGATTGCCGGCTACGATGAAGCGGAGATCGACGCACAGATACTGCAGACCACCAGGCGCTTTGGCGAGACCGGCGACCAGATCGCACTGGATGCGGACGCCTTTGCCGCCGGCATCAACCAGTACATCGGTGAGCTGGGCAACACCGTGGAAATGCCACTGGTGTACCAGGCACTGCTGCGTCCGGATGGCCCGGCCCCCTTTACCCGCCGTGATATCCTGGCAGTAGCCACACTGGTGCAGGCCACCTTTGCCGTGGGCGGTGGCGGAGAGCATCGCCAGGTGGAGCTGCTCAATGCACTGGAGCAGCAGTTTGATACGGACACCGCCTGTGACCTGTGGCGGGATCTGCGTCACTTTGACGACCCGGAAAAGCCACTGACCACCGAGCTGACCTTCGAGACCCAGTCACCGGCCACCGTGGATGACGATGCCTGCCCACTGAAAGGCGACTTTGCCGGGCAATTCCCCGGAGCGGCGGTGTTCGACAACGGCAGCCTACAGAAGCGCGATATTCTCCGGATCGAAGACTGCTTCATTCCCAATGTGGACTGCCCCAATTACGGGCGCACCATTACTGACGACTCGCCATTGTCCGCGGAAGCCATTGACGATCTCCTGGCCGCCAATGAAACGGTCACAGACAGTGTCGCCGATGCAGACCCTGGAGAGCCCGCTCCGAGCGTCTCACTGGCGGCTCTCGATTCCGGATTCAATGACCGTGACAACACACAGACTGCGGCAACGGATACCCGTACACTGGCGGCCGAACCGGTCTCGGAGCTGAGCGAGGAAGAGCTGGCACAGGGCCAGGAATACGCCCGTGAGGTGATTGCGCAGCTGCAGGTGGCCCTCAACAGCGACACACTGCCCGAGGCCATGTCCAACGCCCTTCTGGTGAATGGCGACCAGACCGCCTCCGGATCGCCACTGGCGGTGTTCGGACCCCAGACCGGCTACTTTGCCCCACAGCTGCTGCTGGAATTTGCCCAGCATGGCGGCGGCATCCACACCCGTGGCATGAGCTTCGCCGGACTGCCCTATGTAGTCATCGGCCGTGGCGTGGATTTCGCCTGGAGCGCCACCTCCGCCGGCACCGACATTGTGGACGTGCGGGCACTGCGGCTGTGTGACGCCGGTGTGGAGCTGGCCTCGGACTTCCTGCCCGACTCCGGCTACCTGCACAACGGCCAGTGCAAGCCCTTCTTCGAGCGCCAGGACCAGTGGACCGCCGAGTACCACGCCGGCGCCATGCCTCCCCAGGATGGCAGCTCCGTGGTGGGTCAGGCGGTCACCCGCACCATACTGCGCGCCCCGGAATACGGCCCCATCTTTGCCAAGGCCACCGTGGACGGCGAACCCGTGGCACTGGCCGAGCAGCGCTCCACCTTCTTTGGTGAAATCGACTCCGCGGTGCCCTTCCTGGCCACGGAGACCAACGACATCACCGACCCGCAGAGCTTCTATGAGGAATTCAACCGCCTCACAGGCACCTTCTCCTGGTTCTATGTGGACCCTGAGAACATCGCCTTCTTCAACTCCGGCCTGCTGCCCATCCGTGCCAACGGCATCCACCCGGACCTGCCACAATGGGGCACCGGGCAGTACGACTGGAAACAGACCGGCACCGGAGAGATCAACGAGGACTTCTCCATCGAGGACAACTTCCTGCCACTGGAAGCCCACCCCCGTGAGACCAACCCGGAGAAAGGCTTCTTCGCCAACTGGAACAACGCGCTGGCGCCGGGCTTCTGGGCCAACGACACCCAGAACAACTACGGCGTCGCCGACCGCTCACAGATCCTGGAAAAGCGCCTGATCGCCTTCCGTGACGAGGTGGGACCGGTGCACACACCGGGCAGCCTGGTGGAAATCATGGCGGATGCCGCCCATACCGACCTGAGGGGACAGGAGATCGTCTCGGACGCACTGGCCGTGCTGGGGGATGTCAGCCAGGAGTCACCGGAGGTGCAGCGGGTGGTGGCACTGATGGGCGACTGGGTAGTGAATGGCACCCGGGACTTTGGCGCACAGCGCCGCGACCGTGACGGCCCCTCACTGGATACCGCCAGCCTGGAGTACGAGGACCGCGCCGCCGCCGTCTTCATGGACACCTGGTGGGACACCATGATCAACCGCACTCTGCCCCAGGTGGTTGCCGTTGAAGACAACATGATCGGCAGCCGTCATGACCTGCCCAACCGCATTGGCTCGGCCTTCAACGGCGGCTACTACAGCTTTGTCGGACGTGTACTGCAGATGGCACTGGACGAGTCGGCACACCCCTATGACGCCCTCAAGTGCGCCGGCAGTGACCAGCGCAGCGACTGCCGCGATGCCCTTCTGGCCAGCATCCAGGACAGCTTTGACGCACTGGGCTCCAGCGACCCGGATGACTGGGATGGCCGCGACCAGGCCAACGGCAGCAACCCGGATGAAAGCCGTGAACAGGACGACGCCATCGGCCAAAGCCCCATTGGCATTGGCAGCGTGCCCAATATCCACTGGCAGAACCGGCCCACCTTCCAGCAGGTGGTACAGCCTCAGCGCCGTCGCCAGTAAAGTGGATGTCTCTGCGGGTGCCCTCTCGCCCGCGGAGCCCCTCTTTAAGGAACGCCACGATTCATGACCGACCGGGACCGGCGCCAGTGGCGCCGGTCTCTTCTGCTGCCGCGTGAAATCCCGTATTATCTGCGCCAGTTATTCATCCCGGTAACCCATTGAACGGGCCCTTACCGGTGTGCCGTAAAACCCGTCTGATTGCCGCCATTACGAACCCCCTAACCCCGGGAGCCCCATGGACAGTTCCGAGAAACCCGCCATTGCCCCACGGCGCCAGCCAAGACAGGCACGCAGCATCGAACGTGTGGCGACCATTCGCCGCACCGCCGCCGAGCTGATTTCCCGTCAGGGGGTGGATGGCACCAGCATGTCGGCTCTGGCCAGGGCCTCCGGCATGTCACTGGCCTCACTGTACCGGTACTTTCCCAACAAGACCGCCATCATCCACGACATCGCCCAGCAGCATGTGGAAAAGCTCGACCGGGTACTGCGTGAACGGCTGGAACAGCTGGACTTTGGGAAGGGGCTGGATGACCTGATTGACGTCTATGCCCACTTCTACCGCCATGAGCCGGGCTACAAGGAAATCTGGTCCGGTGTGGAGTCCATGCCAGAGCTCAGGGAGCTGGACCGGCAGGAGCTGGACATGAATGCCCGTGAAGTCTTCCGCCATTCCGCCCACCTGCTGCCACAGGTGCCGGAGAAGCGTCGCCGTCTGGCCAGCCTGCTGGTACCCCGCACCTGCGGCAGCCTGCTGCGGCTGGCCAGCACCCTGCCGGAAGAGGAGGCAGCGCCACTGATTCAGGAGCTGAAAGTCATGATCCGGGCCTATCTGCGGGCCTTGAGCGAGCCGGATTAAGCGCCGGACAGATGTTCCCTGACCCGGCGCAGCCGGTCCGGCATGGATGGCCCCCAGAGTGCCAGTTCCTCCTGGCCAAGCCACAAGACCCGTCCCCGCTGCCAGGCCCTGAGCTCGCTCAACCAGAGCCAGTCACCGGCCAGGGACTGCCCCCGCCAGGCTTCCAGTATCAGCATCGCATCGGGTTGACAGTAAGCGCCATCAAGGCCAGTCAGTGGCTGGTAACCGCTCAGCCCACGGGCCCAGTTGACCAGACCCATGGCGTCCAGCGCCCGCTGCCAGGGCGTGTCCCGACCGGCCAGTGCCAGTCGCCCTGGCCCCTGACTGACCAGACAGAGCACCGAAAGCCCTTCTGATCCGGGTGCCGTTTTCAGCCCCGCCATGGCCTCCCGGAAACGCTGCCGTGCCAGGATACCCGCATCCGGGTCGGACAGTTCCCTGGCCAGCCGAAACAGATTGCGCTCCACCCCTTCGCTGTCGCAGGCCCAGGGCAGAAACAGCCTGGACTCACGACGCCCGGCTCGTTGCCTGTGACGGGCAAGGGGGCACTCCTGACAGGCCATGGGCAGATGCTCGATGCTCAGTACACAGCGGCGGGGGCAGCCCCTGGCAGCCAGCATGGCCTGCTTGCCCAGTGCCTGGAGATAATCGGCAATCACCCCGTCCCCGGCCAGTACCCGCTCTGGAGCCTGTCCCTGAAGAGCCGCCATGACCTGCCCCATGGAGAGGGCATTCTCCAGCCAGAGGGTCAGCTGCGGATCCAGTTGCGAGTGTGCCGTCATGGCCGTGAGGGTCTCCTTGAGGCCATTGACACCACGTTTCCCGCTGTCTGACATGCCGCACCCGGGGTGTCGCTGTGGCGGTGAGAAGCGTCGCGCTGGCGTTTTTCCCGGTTACCGGAGTCCCGGTCACTGAGGCTCTGCCAGGCTGCGCTGATAAGGCCGGGCTTTCCCGCCAGAAGGGTCATGCTTTGGCTCATCACAGGCTCCTTGAAAGGGAATTCAGAAGCGAGTATCCCTCTTGCCGGAACCTCTGTCAATGCGAATGATTATCATTAATTGAATATTTGGAAGTCGCTTCTCACAGGCCCATTACAAGGGCCCGGAACAGTGCCGGGAACAGCGGACATGAACCGGAAAAGCGCTCGTGTTAGGGTATTCACCTTTGAACCATGGAACCATGCAACGGCAGGAGACCCCGGCGAGTATGAAAATTCTCAATGTCACCCTTGGCGCCCTGATCATCGCCTCTGTGCTTGCGGCCAACCCGGTCATGGCGGAAAACAGCCTCCACCGTGAGGCCCACCTGCCCTTTGTTATTGAAGACAACCGGGCACAGGCCCCCTTTGGCCAGGACATGCCCTCACTGATCCGTCATTACGTCAGGGCGGCACCCGGTGTGGGCACCAGCGGCATGATCTCGGAGGGCGGAATGGAGGCCTTTGCCGAGCACGGATTCAAGACGGTGGTGGGCCTTCTCACCCGCTCAGAGGGGGCGGAAGTGCACAGTGGCTGGGCCATGAACGCGGATATCGCCTACCACGCCCTGCCGGTGACGGATGAGGTCCCCGGCGAAACCGCTGTGAAGCAATTCCGCCAGATCGTGGCGGACCCGGATAATTACCCGGTCATGGTGTATGGCGCCGGCAACCACCGTGTGGGGGCCCTCTGGGCCCGCTATCGCATGGCCATGGGCGTGCCCGTGGAGGTGGCCCTGCAGGAGGGACGCACACTGGGTCTGGCCCCGGCCATGGAAGAGAGGCTGCGGCACGCATCGGATCACTGATGCCATTGCGGCGGTTGCGTTGCCAGTCCCTGTCGGCTGAACGCCCCTGCTATGGCCCGGGAGCTGCCGGGGACTTCACCGCGGTACTTCCAGGGTGCTTACGCGGCACGGTCATTGCTCTATCGGGCACAGCGCAGTGGCGCTCATGGCACTACGGATAGATGGACAGCTCCCGCTTTCTGCGTCGCGGGTTCGGGTCCTCCATGGCCGGCACCGATTCGATCCCGGCCACATAGTCTTCCGGCAGGCCATGCTCACGGGCGCCCACCAGCACATGCTGCTTGTACCAGTCAAAGGGCCTCAGGTGGTCATCGATGGCCGTGGCGTAATACATCTGTGCCTCCAGCGCCTCCCCCTCCCGGGTGGTGACGATGACCTGCTTCTGCTCATAGCCACGGCCCAACCCCTCGATGGCATCCAGCCGGGGTTTCTCCTTGTCCGCGATCTCCGCCACCATGCCCCAGACCCGGTCCCGGGGATTGCCGCTGTACCAGGCATCGCACTTGGCGGAACGATCCCGTTCGCTGCACTTGTGGAACACCAGACGGTGTTCCTCCAGACAGGCCACCGCCACACAGCGGGCCGATGGCAGTCGTGCCTGCAAGCGCCTCAGTGACAGGTTGGAACCGTAGGCAAAGCACAGCAAAACACATCTCCTTGTCCGGGGCAGACGGCGCTCTGACAAAGCCCCATTGTGGGGTTCAGGGCCCCGATAAAAAAGGCCGGCCCCAGGCGGGACCGGCCTTTCGGTACTGAGTGACTGGCTTCCGGGCCCTGACAGCGGACCCTGTCCCCCTGGAAGCCGGGCCAACTGAGGAAGACGCCCCTGCCCCTGAGGCTCCCCTCCAGATGCGGGAGTTTATGGGTCTGATGAGGGTGACGGAGATCGGCGGCGCACTGGTGCTGGGCACCGGCGCCATGCTGGCTATCTGGTAGCGTCCCGGGGCGTCCTGGTCATAAGACGGGCTCGGATGAAGATCGCATTCACAATCGGCAACAGCACCAGTGCCGGAGGGCCCAGATAGGTCAGGCTGGGGTAGAAATCCACTTCCTCAAGGGCCAGTTGCACCGACAGCACCGCACCCATGGCCATCAGCGCCAGGAGGGCAAAGGCCACGTTGAAGACGATGGTGAAGCCATGAAAGCCGTTTTTACGGACCCAGGCCAGATCAATCAGTGTCACCAGGAAGTTCAGCAGCGGGAAAACCGCCGACACACTGTCTCCCCACAGCAGATAGTAAGCCGATACCAGACAGAGCAGCGCGTTGAGGCCGATCAGTAGAGGATGCATGGAGGGTTTCCGCTGTCACAGAGTGAAATTTTGACAAGGATAAGCAGACTGCGCGGCGGATACAACAAGGGTTTTCACCGGGAGCCGGACCTTTTCCGGCTCCGGCTCCCGGACAGGACGACAGCCCCCTTCAGGCCGGCTTCGGGCGCCCCCAGCCCAGGTTGTTGGGCAGTGAGCGGCGCAGTATCCGCTTGAAGACATTGCCGTACTGGCTCAGCAGCGGGCCTGTGTTGTAGGGGATGCCATAGCGGGCACAGATCGTCTCGATCTTTTTGCCGATTTCCGGATAGCGGTGGGCGGGAATGTCCGGAAACACATGGTGCTCCACCTGATAGCTCAGATGGCCGCTGAGGGTGTGCATCCACTTCGGGCCCGTGAAATTGCTGGAGCCGGTGAGCTGGCGGTAATACCACTGGCCGCGGCTTTCGTTTTCGTACGCCGCCAGGCTGAAACTCTGGGCCTGGTCCGGGAAGTGGCCGCAGAAAATCACCGAAGAAGACCACAGGTTGCGGATCAGGTTGGCGGTCAAGTTGCCGGCAATCACGAAGGGGGCCACCGGGAAGGTCAGCGCCGGGAAGAACACATAGTCCTTGAACACCTGGCGGCTGCTCTTGCGCAGCAAGTTGCGGCCGAACGCCTTCTTGTCCTTGAGGGTGATCTGGCCCTTGCTCAGCTTGCGGGTCTCCAGCTCGTGCAGCGCCACGCCCCACTGGAAGAAAAAGCTCAGCGCGGCGAACTTCAGGGGCTGCAGCAGATGGTGGGGGCGCCAGGGGTGGGACTCGTCCAGGCGCAGTATGTCGTAGCCATAGTCCCGGTCCTTGCCCACGATATTGGTGTAGGTGTGGTGCTCGTAGTTGTGGGTCAGACGCCAGGAGTCGGCGTCGCAGATGGTGTCCCACTCATAGGTCTGTGAGTTGAGTGTGGGGTCGTTCATCCAGTCGTACTGGCCGTGCATGACGTTGTGGCCGATCTCCATGTTCTCCAGGATCTTGGCGATGCCCAGTGACAGGGCGCCGGCCACAAAAAACGGCGGTATGAAGCCCAGAGGCATCATGATGCGCCCGGCCAGCTCCATGCGCCGGTGCAGCCGGACAATGCCACGGATATAGCGGGCATCCCGCTCGCCCAGGTCGGCCAGTGTCTCATCGCGCAGTGCGTCCAGATCCCGGGCCAGAGAGTCCAGCTGGGTCTGGTTGAGTCCTTCAAGCTGCTGTTGGTTGAGTGCTTCCATGATGCTGTCCTCGTTGATCTGTAACCAGAAAATGGCGTGTTAACGATGAAACTCAGGCTCTAGATATCAATCTGCACCGGCCCCTTGGGCACCGTGACACACAACTGAATGGTCTCCTCACCGGGCAGTGATGACTTGCCGGTCAGGCGGCTGACCACGATGCCCTCTTTCTTGGTGCAGGCACACTGGTGGCAGACGCCCATACGGCAACCATGCTTGGGTTTCAGCCCGGCCCCCTCCGCCATTTCCAGCAGCGAGGTTTCCCCGTCACCGCTGGCCTCCACACCGGAGCGGGTAAAGGAGACGGTGCCTCCCAGTTCGTCGGACTCCAGGGCCACCTGGGGGGCACTGAAAAAGGTGCTGTGTTGTTGCTCTTCGGGTACGCCGGCCTGCCCCAGAAGCTCAGCGGACAGATCCATCAGGCCACGGGGGCCGCACAGATAGCATTCGTGCCCGGAAAGATCCTCCGGCAGATGATCACGACAGAGCAGCTCACCGTCGTCCGTGGTGTGCACCACCAGATTGAACCGGCGCCAGCGCCCTTCCAGATCCCACAGCAGCCGCGCCCCCACCAGATCCGCCTCGGTGCGCACGTAATACAGCAGTGTCACCGGCTTGGGGTAATCCGAGTCCCCCAGCGTGGCCAGTTGCGAGAGGATGGGGGTGATGCCGCTGCCACCGGCGATGTACAGCAGTGGGCGCGGATTGGCGGGCAGCAGAAAATCACCGAAGGCATCCCCCAGGTGGAGAATGTCCCCTTCCCGCAGATGGTCGTGCATCCAGTGGGTGACCAGCCCCCCGGGGAATCGCTTGATGGTCAGTGTGATTTCCCGGTCCTGCTTCCAGCGGTCCGGTGGGCTGGAAACGCTGAAGGTGCGGGTGTGGCGCACACCATGGATCTCCACCGTCAGGCTCAGATGCTGCCCCGGCTTGAACCCGCTCCAGTGGCCGGCGGGCCTGAACACAAAGGTTTTGGTATCGCGGGCGGCCTCTTCAATGGACACCACTTTCGCCGCCACGGAACCCCGAACCAGCATGGGGTCGATACTGCCCAGCAACGGGTCCAGGTAGGCCATGGGGTTGCTGTGGTTGGACACCTGACGTCCCAGCCAGTGCAATGCGGTTTTCAGTGGTGTGGGTTGAGCAGTCATTGAACAGGCTCCGGCAAACAGTTGTGTACAGTTGTCCACTCCTGGCTGACAACATAACCCGTGACAGAGCGCCTCAAAACGGTATTTCGGGCCAGAAACACGGCACAGACACGTCATTGCGCAGTGTTTGGCAGTGCCTGGGGATACCCGTTTTTCCGGGTCCCGTAATATTTCTGAATGGGATTAAGGTTTTACTGACATTGAGACAGTAAGGGATTATTCGTATGGTGGATTTTGAGGCTCTTGATTAGTTTGGACGCAGGCTTTCGGGCCACAGAGCCGCCCACCATCGTGTTCCACAGGGAGTGAGCCATGTCTCGGGCACAGACGTTGCCACAATCCGCCCGCAGGGTCCGTCAGGGCAATCAACAGGTCTGCCGCCGCCGGCCTCTGCGCCTGCCACCCAGGGATATGCACGCACTGATCCACCTTCCTGAAGAAGCGGCTTGTGCCACCCCACTGCAGACACTGGTCATGGACTTTTCCCTCTCAGGCGCCGGTCTCCTTCTCCACGACACCCAGCGGGCACCTCTTCTGGGGGCCCGCCTGCAGTTACAGATGGACTACCGTGGCATCATCAGCCGCAAGGTGCCGGCACGGGTGACACACCGCAGAAAATACCCCAACCACGCTTACCTGGGTGTTCACTTCCTGCAGAACCTGAGGGGGGACAGGGAATTTGAGGACATGGAATTCCAGTGCATCGAGGAGGCACTGTCTCTGTGAAGCCATAGCGGGGAAGCCATCCACACCCTGTCACAGACCCGGGACAGTCTGTAACAGGGGGCGGATTCCCGCGGATTCCTAGTGGGCCTGACCCGACTGCATCAACTGCCCTGACTGGCGCAGGTAGTCGTCGTAGCTGCCGTCAAAGTCGGTGATACCATCGGCGGACAGCTCGATGATGCGGGTGGCCAGGCTGGAGACAAAGGCCCTGTCGTGGCTGACAAACAGCAGTGTGCCCGGGTAGTGCTCCAGCGCCAGGTTCAGTGCCTCGATGGACTCCATGTCCAGGTGGTTGGTGGGCTCGTCCATCAGCATCACATTGGCTTTCTGGAGGATCAGCTTGCCGAACAGCATGCGCCCCTGCTCACCACCGGAAATCACCTTCACGGATTTGGCAATGTCGTCGTTGGAGAACAGCATGCGGCCCAGAGTGCCGCGGATCAGCTGCTCACCGCCGGTGGTCCACTGGGCCATCCAGTCGTAGAGGTTGTCGTCGTCCCGGAAGTCCTCGCCATGCTCCTGTGCGAAATAGCCCAGGTCGGCGTTTTCCGCCCATTTCACGGTGCCGGACTGGGGCGCCATCTCCCCCACCAGGGTGCGCAGCAGTGTGGTCTTGCCAATGCCGTTGGGGCCGATAATGGCCACCCGCTCCCCGGCTTCGATCTGCAGGCTGAGGTTTTTGAACAGGGTTCCCCCGTCAAAGCCCTGGCTGACCTTGTCCAGTATCACCGCCTGGCGGTGCAGCTTCTTGTTCTGGTCGAAGCGGATAAAGGGGCTGACACGGCTGGAGGGTTTCACCTCATCCAGCTGGATCTTCTCGATCTGCTTGGCACGGCTGCTGGCCTGCTTGGCCTTGGAGGCGTTGGCGGAAAAGCGGCTGACAAAGCTCTGCAGCTCGGCGATCTGGGCCTTCTTCTTGGCGTTGCCGGACATCATGCGCTCACGGGCCTCCGTGGCGGCAGTCATGTACTCGTCGTAGTTGCCCGGGAACAGGGTCAACTCGCCGTAGTCCAGGTCCGCCATATGGGTGCAGACACTGTTCAGGAAGTGACGGTCGTGGGAGATGATGATCATGGTGCTGCTGCGGGCGATGAGAATCTCTTCCAGCCAGCGGATGGTATTCAGGTCCAGGTGGTTGGTGGGCTCGTCCAATAGCAGCACGTCCGGGTCCGAGAACAGGGCCTGTGCCAGCAGCACACGCAGCTTCCAGCCCGGTGCGATCTCGCTCATGGGGCCCGTGTGCTGTTCCAGTGGAATGCCCAGGCCCAGCAGCAGCTCACCGGCGCGGGATTCGGCGGTGTAGCCATCCATCTCGGCGAACCGGGTTTCCAGCTCCGCCACCGCCATGCCGTCCTCTTCGCTCATTTCCGCCAGTGAGTAGATACGGTCTCGCTCCGCGTGCACTGTCCAGAGCTCCTCGTGGCCCATGATCACGGTGTCCATCACCGAATGGTCCTCGTAGGCGAACTGGTCCTGGCGCAGCTTGCCCAGTCGCACATTGGGCTCGAGCATCACCTGACCGGCGCTGGGCTCAAGCTCCCCGCCGAGGATCTTCATGAAGGTGGTCTTGCCACTGCCATTGGCACCGATCAGGCCGTAACGGCGGCCGGCGCCGAATTTGGCGGAAACGTTTTCAAACAGGGGCCTGGCCCCGAACTGCATGGTGATATTGGCGGTGGCGATCAAGGGA
>JAWWAC010000036.1:0-30454 GCA_033721915.1 Oleiphilaceae bacterium | reverse complement strand
GGTTCTCGACGATGTCGAGACGACCGATGCCGTTGGCACCCGCCAGCTTGTTCAGGGTTTCCAGCACCTCGTGGGGCTTCATGTCCTGGCCATCGACGGCGACAATGTCGCCATTCTTGTAGGTCAGCTCCACATAGGTGGGCTTGTCTGGAGCGGCTTCCGGAGACACACTCCAGCGCCACATGTCTTCCTCGGCGGCGGCCCAGGGGTCTTCCAGCACTTCCCCCTCGTAGGAGATGTGCAGCAGGTTGGCGTCCATGGAGTAAGGGGACTTGCCCTTTTTCTTCTCCACGGCAATGCCGTGGTGCTCGCAGTAATCGAGAAGCTTCTGACGGGAATTGAGGTCCCACTCACGCCAAGGGGCGATGACCTTGACACCGGGCTTGAGGGCATAGGCCCCCAGCTCGAAGCGCACCTGGTCGTTGCCCTTGCCGGTGGCGCCGTGGGAGATGGCGTCGGCGCCGGTCTCGTTGGCGATTTCCACCAGGCGCTTGGCAATCAGGGGGCGGGCGATGGAAGTGCCCAGCAGGTACTCTCCTTCATAGATGGCGTTGGCGCGGAACATGGGGAAGACAAAGTCCCGGGTAAACTCCTCCCGCAGGTCTTCCACATAGATTTCTTTCACACCCAGTTGTTCCGCCTTGCGCCGAGCGGGCTCCACTTCTTCGCCCTGCCCCAGGTCGGCGGTGAAGGTGACCACTTCGCACTGGTAGGTTTCCTGCAGCCATTTGACGATGACGGAGGTATCCAGACCACCGGAATACGCCAGAACCACCTTGTTGACTTGAGACATGCCTGCACTCCTCGGGAATTGGGGACCGTAAAGGAGGCGTATTGTACGGCAGTCAGGCCCTGGCTGTCAGCTTCTGGCACCCCTGTCCGGGGCTGGACGGGCCAGACCGGGCCCTAATCAATGATTACGGCACCGGCATCGGCACGGGTACGGCCCTGGTCGTCCGTACGCTCCAGACGTACCGTGGCCCGCCGGTCGTCCTCGTAGGTGGCGCCTTCACGGGCCACGGGGTAACGCTCGCCGTGGTAGCGGGTGGAAATGCGCTCTTCAGGCACCCCCTGACTGGCCAGGTATTCCGTCACCGCCTGGGCCCGTTCCCGTGAAAGGCGCCGGTTGTAGATGCGTCGACCCTGGGGGTCGGTATGACCATCCACATAAATGGCTTGCACCCGCTCATCCGCCTTGATGTACAGGGCCACCTTGTCCAGCTCTTCCTTGTATTCCGGTTTGAGCTCGTATTGGTCCACATCGAACAGCACACGGGTGCGCTTGACCTGGTCGAAATTCACCGGCAGCAGGCTCTGTGTGCACTGGCGGAACTGCTGATAGCGTTCGCGGAAATTGACGTTGCTCAACCGCACCCGCACCGGAGTATCGCTGTAACGGGCCTTGCGGGTAAAGGTCGGGGCCATGCCCTCACCAAGACCCGCCAGCATATTCTCGGAGTGGGAGCGGCTGAGGGTGACCGGCTTGGCCTGATCCTGCACCTCCACATAGCCCAGGTCCATCACCGCCTGGCCACCTCGCCACTGTGGGGCTTCGATCACCAGTGCGGCCCGTCCGGGACGCATGTTGTTGTGCACCGGGTCGAGGTAGAACGAGAGGGATTCGCCGGCACGCTGGTAGAACACTGCACTGCCATAGCCCGGGATCTGGTGGGTCAGGCTGCACTCGAAGATGGAGCCGGTATCAAACCAGCGGCTGTTCTCGATGTCAGCACTGTAGGTGATGGCCTGTGCCTGCCCCACCAGCCCCGCCAGCAGCAGCGCCGGCAGGCCCATGGTCCGTCCCCGGTGGTTACGATACGTTGCCATTGCGATTCTGCCCCGGTCTCTGTCTGACTGTTTGCAGGGAATGCTGTACGCGCTGAGGCGACTCTTTGTTTAACGGCAACCGGGAGGAAAACTTTAGGCGCGCTCTGGTATACTCTGGCCCTGTTTCGCCCCCCTTCCATGCAGCAACAGGCAAGAATTCCATGGCAGATACCCTGACCCTCACACGGCCCGATGACTGGCACCTGCACCTGCGCGATGGTGCCATGATGCAGCAGGTCGTGCCGGATACGGCACGGTGCTTTGGCCGTGCCATTGTCATGCCCAACCTGGTGCCACCGGTCACCACCGCCTCACAGGCGGTCGACTACCGGGACCGGATCATGGCCGCGCTCCCCGAGGACAGCGACTTTACACCGCTGATGGTGCTGTACCTGACGGACAACACCAGCCCCGAGACCATCCGTGAGGCGGCCAGGGCCGGCGTGGTGGCCTGCAAGCTCTACCCGGCGGGCGCCACCACCAATTCCGACTCCGGCGTGACGGACCTGTCCCGCATTCGCCCGGCACTGGAAACCATGGCCGAGGAAGGCCTGCTGCTGCTGATCCACGGCGAGGTCACCCACAGCGACATCGACATTTTCGACCGTGAGAAAACCTTTCTCGACCAGGTGCTGGCCCCACTGACGGACAGGCTGCCACAGCTGCGGGTGGTACTGGAGCACATCACCACCCGCGAGGCGGTGGCCTTTGTCAGAAGTCGTGAGCGCAACCTGGCCGCCACCATCACCCCCCACCATCTGTTGTTCAACCGCAACCATATGCTGGTGGGAGGCATCCGCCCCCATTACTACTGCCTGCCCATACTCAAGCGGGCCAGTCACCAACAGGCACTTCAGGAGGCGGCCATCAGCGGTGACCCGCGCTTCTTCCTGGGCACCGACTCGGCCCCCCACCAGCGGGGCCAGAAGGAGTCCGCCTGTGGCTGCGCGGGCTGTTATTCCGCCTTTGCCGCACTGGAATTCTATGCCGAGACCTTTGACAGCCTGGGTGCCCTGGACAAGCTGGAGGATTTCGCCTCCCACTTCGGGCCGGACTATTATGGACTGCCCCGCAACAGCGACCGCATCACACTGACCCGCAAGCCCTGGCAGATCCCCGATCGCATCGGCCAGGGTGAAACGGAAATCGTACCGCTGTGGGCCGGCAACACTCTGAACTGGCAGGTGCAGTCATGAGCCAGGGTGAGACAAACCCGAAACCACTGATGGCGCAACGCTTCCGGGGCTTTCTGCCGGTGGTGGTGGATGTGGAAACCGGCGGCTTCAATGCCCAGACCGATGCCCTGCTGGAAATTGCCGCGGTGCTGGTGACCATGGACGAGGATGGCTGGCTGCGCCGTGACCAGACGGTACGCTTCAATGTGGCGCCCTTCGAGGGGGCCAACCTGGAGAAAGCGGCACTGGATTTCACCGGCATTGACCCCTGGAACCCCCTGCGGGGTGCGGTCAGCGAGCGTGAGGCCCTGACCGAGACATTCCGCCCCATCCGACAGGCCATCAAGGACCAGGGCTGCAAGAGAGCCATACTGGTGGGGCACAACGCGGTGTTTGATCACAGCTTCGTCAATGCCGCGGCGGCACGGGCCGATATCAAGCGCAACCCCTTCCACCCCTTTTCCACCTTTGACACCGCCGCACTCTCCGGGCTGGCACTGGGCCATACGGTACTGGCCCAGGCCTGCAAGCTGGCGGGCATCGAATTCAGCAGCCGCGAGGCCCACTCCGCCGCCTACGATGCGGAGAAAACCGCCGACCTGTTCTGCTTTATCGTCAATCGCTGGAAGGAGCTTGGTGGCTGGCCTCTTCCGGAGCTGTCGGAAAACACCCGGAAAGAAGAATAAAAAGGGTTTCGAGCCAGCCACAAAAAAGGGGCCTTGAGGCCCCTTTTTTATGCAGCGTCTGATCAGCCGGGGATCAACCCAGGAACTTGATCATCACGCCGGCGGCCACCGCCGAGCCAATCACACCCGCCACGTTGGGGCCCATGGCGTGCATCAGCAGGAAGTTCTGACCATTGGCCTCCAGGCCCACCTTGTTGGAAACCCGCGCCGCCATGGGAACGGCGGAGACACCGGCGGAGCCAATCAGCGGATTGATCTGCTCTTTGCTCAGGGCATTCATCAGCTTGGCCATCAAAACACCACAGGCGGTACCCACGGCAAAAGCCGCCAGACCCAAAGTCAGGATACCCAGCACCTGAACGCTCAGGAAGGTCTCGGCCAGCATCTTGGAGCCAACCGCCAGACCCAGGATGATGGTCACGGCATTGATCAGGGCATTCTGGACCGTGTCACTGAGACGGTCCACCACGCCACATTCCTTCATCAGGTTGCCAAAGCAGAACATGCCCAGCAGCGGTGCCGCGTCCGGCAGGAAAAAGCCGGTCAGGATCAGGATGGCAATGGGGAAAATGATTTTCTCCAGCTTGCCCACCTGGCGCAGCTGCACCATCTGGA
This sequence comes from Oleiphilaceae bacterium, assembly GCA_033721915.1. Classification (GTDB taxonomy): domain Bacteria; phylum Pseudomonadota; class Gammaproteobacteria; order Pseudomonadales; family Oleiphilaceae; genus REBR01. Next base: position 26,151 of record JAWWAC010000036.1, on the reverse strand, counting down.
TGGAGCGCTCCTTCTGGCTGGTCAGCGCCCTCATGATGGGGGGCTGGATCAGCGGCACCAGGGCCATGTAGGAGTAGGCCGCCACCGCGATGGCACCCAGCAGGTGCGGGGCCAGTATGCTGGAGACATAGATGGACGTGGGACCGTCGGCGCCACCGATAATGCCGATGGCCGCCGCCTCCGTGATGGTGAAGCTCATCAGGCCGGACCAGTCAAGCAGTGCCGCACCGATCACGGTACCAAAGATACCGAACTGCGCGGCGGCACCCAGCAGCAGTGTCTTGGGGTTGGCCAGCAGGGGACCGAAGTCGGTCATGGCACCCACGCCCATGAAGATCAGCAGTGGTGCCACCCCGGAGGCAATGGCCACGTTGTAGAACGAGTAGATGATGCCGTCGGAATAGCCCATCTGTGACACCGCCTGTGAGGCGGCCACCCGTTCTGCGGGGGCCAGGTTGTCATAGGCGTCCATAAAGCCGGCAACCACCTCACTGGTGACCGCCTGTGAGGCCGAGAAGCTCTGCTCCATGATCGGCGCCAGCGTCGCAAGCACATCGGGGTTGGCATCGTGAATCGCATTGTGCACAGCACTCATGGCCAGCCCCGCCTCGGGGATGTTGGCCAGGATGGTACCGAAACCGATGGGGACCAGCAGCAGTGGCTCAAACTTCTTGTTGATGGCCAGATACAGCATGCCCAGGCCGATCAGCAGCATGAAGGCGCCGCCCGGCGTCATGTTGTACAGGCCACTACCTGTCCAGAGATTGATCAACTTTTCCATGAATTACGCCCTCACGCCAGAGTCAGAAGTTCGTCGCCAACGGCAACGGCGTTTCCGACCTTGGTGGTCACTGTACCGACGGTGCCGGCCTTGTAGGCGCGCACTTCTGTTTCCATCTTCATGGCTTCCAGAATGATCATCACCTCCCCCTCCTCGACTTCGTCGCCGGGAGAGACCAGGATCTTGAAGATATTACCCGCCAGAGGCGCTGTCACCGCTTCGCCACCGGACACCGGCTCGGATCCGCCGGAGGATTCCTTGCCGCCCTTGTCCTTGCTGCCGGCGACGGCCTTGATGCCGGTGACATCACCGCCATCCGCCACCTGGACCACATAAGACTGGCCACCGACTGTCACGGTATAGGTTTCCGGCTCGCCGGCCTTGGCAGGCTGGCTGTCGGCGGCGCTCTCCGCCGTGGGTACCGGCTCGAAGGCATCCGGGTTGCCCCGGTTTTCCAGGAACTTGAGGCCGATCTGGGGGAACAGGGCGTAGGTGAGAACGTCGTCGATTTCGTTCTCGGCCAGCTTGAATCCACGCTCCTTGGCTTCTTTCCTGAGCTCTTCGGTCAGGCGGTCCATTTCCGGCTCCAGCAGGTCCGCCGGGCGACAGGTGATGGGCTCTTTGCCTTCCAGCACCCGCTCACGCAACTCCTGGTCGCAATCCGCGGGGGCCGCACCGTACTCGCCCTTGAGAACAGCGGCGGTTTCCTTGGAAATGGACTTGTAGCGCTCACCGGTTAGCACATTCAGTACGGCCTGTGTGCCCACGATCTGGGAGGTGGGGGTAACCAGAGGGATATAGCCCAGATCCTTGCGCACGCGGGGAATCTCTTCCAGCAGCTCATCCATCTTGTCTCCGGCGTTCTGTTCCTTGAGCTGGCCTTCCATGTTGGTGAGCATACCACCGGGCACCTGGGCAACCAGGATGCGGGAATCCACGCCCTTGAGGGAGCCTTCGAATTTCGCGTATTTCTTGCGCACTTCCCGGAAATAGGCCGCAATTTCTTCCAGCAGTTTGATGTCCAGACCGGTGCTGCGTTCGGTGTCTTCCATGATGGCCACCACGGACTCCGTGGGGGAGTGGCCATAGGTCATGCTCATGGAAGAAATGGCGGTATCCACGGTATCCGCACCCGCCTCGGCGGCCTTGACGATGGTGGCGGTGGACATGCCGGTGGTGGCGTGGGAATGCACGTGGATGGGGATGCTGAGTTCTTTCTTCAGGCGGGTCACCAGCTCATAGGCCACATAGGGCTTGAGCAGGCCGGCCATGTCCTTGATCGCCAGTGAATCGGCGCCCATGGACTCCACTTTCTTGGCCATATCCACCCACATTTCCAGGGTGTGCACCGGGCTGATGGTGTAGGCGATGGTGCCCTGTGCGTGCTTGCCGGTCTTTTTGGTGGCGGCAATGGCGGTTTCCAGGTTGCGGGGGTCGTTCATGGCATCAAAGATGCGGAACACGTCCACCCCGTTCTCGGCGGCCCGCTCCACAAAGCGCTCCACCACATCGTCCGCGTAATGACGGTAACCCAGCAGGTTCTGCCCCCGCAGCAGCATCTGCTGACGGGTCTTGGGCATGGCTTTTTTCAGCTGACGGATACGATCCCATGGATCTTCCCCCAGGTAACGGATGCAGGAGTCGAAAGTCGCCCCTCCCCAGGATTCCACGGACCAGAAACCCACCTGATCCAGCTTTTCGGCGATCGGCAGCATATCGTCAAGGCGCATCCGGGTCGCCAGCAGAGACTGATGGGCGTCACGCAGAATAAGATCCGTAATGCCCAATGGTTTTTTGGTATCTGTCATCGTTCAAGCCTTCTGTTTAAGGTTTGCCGTCAGTGCGGACGCTCAGCGCTTGTGGCGCGAGCGATGTTTCTCGATGGCCGCCGAGATGACAGCGGTCAGCCGGCTGTCGTTGGCCGGATCGCTTCCGCCTGATTTGGTTTTTTTCGCCGGTGTTGCCGGCTCTGGGGGGGTCAGTCTCATGGCAATGCGGGACATCGCCATGGTGACAAAGACCAGGATGATCAGGAACGTAAACACGAAGCCCATGCCGACCGCCATCAGGTCCAGGGCGTTTGCCATTGTCTCAGTCATGGATACACATCTCTTGCTGGTAGCCGCCAACGACCCGGTCAGGACCGTCTCGAATGCGGCCTAATTTACCGTTTATGGGGGCACTGAGCAAATCGGCCCAATCCAGTGACCGGGATTCGCAGGGCACTTAGCCAGTCATGTCTGAGGCTAATCTAGCGGATTGCCACCGCCAACTCCATTGGCCGAACTTTCGTTCTTACAAAAAAATGCCCGCAATAAGGCGGGCGATTTTTTCTTGCTGATTGGTGCGGCTGGGAGGATTCGAACCCCCGACCCCTTGGTTCGTAGCCAAGTGCTCTATCCAACTGAGCTACAGCCGCTTTAACTGGTGCTGAACTGAATCTGAACCGGTGGTGCTTGCAAAAAACACCCCGCCGGTGGCGGGGTCTGTATCTGGTGCGGCTGGGAGGATTCGAACCCCCGACCCCTTGGTTCGTAGCCAAGTGCTCTATCCAACTGAGCTACAGCCGCGTCACACATGATGGCAAGCCCTGAGCAGGCAAACCGGCTGCCTGTCCCGTGAAAGACAAACCGCCTTAATATGGCGGAGAGGGAGGGATTCGAACCCTCGATACGCGCAATGCGTATGGCTCCTTAGCAGGGAGCTGGTTTCAGCCACTCACCCACCTCTCCGTAACGGGGGCGTATACTAGCATAAGAGAGAACAATTCATAGGGTTGAAGGCCATTTTTTTGCCCCCGCACCGACAACCCACGCCAGAACCCCCCAATTAACGGGCTTCTTCGTCGTTTTCCTCGGGATCCATCTCACCGCCTTCCGTCCTCTCACGCTGAATGCGCTGATAGATCTCTTCACGGTGTACCGCCACCTCTTTGGGCGCATTAACACCGATACGCACCTGGTTGCCCTTAACCCCCAGTACCGTCACCGTTACGTCGTCCCCGACCATCAGGGTCTCGCCTACCCGGCGCGTTAAAATCAACATGTCCTCGACTCCTTATGTTCCAAACTCAATTATTCCAGTTATTAAGATCATTCTTTTTTTATCTGTCGTTTGTGCTTTGCAACGTTGTTACGACGTTGCTGTCGGTACCCTGTCCAGCTCAAAAGCACTGTGCAAAGTGCGCACAGCCAATTCCAGATACTTTTCATTGATCACCACCGAAATCTTGATCTCGGAAGTGGAAATCATCTGAATATTGATGCCTTCGTCGGACAACGCATCAAACATGCGGGAGGCAACTCCCGCGTGGGACCGCATGCCTACTCCGACAATAGACACCTTGGCGATCTTCTCGTCGCCTGCCACGGACTTCAGATCCACTTCCCGGGCCAGTGCCTGAAGCAGTTCCAGGGAACGCCGATAATCATTGCGATGCACCGTAAATGTGAAGTCGGTGCGTCCGTCCGCCCCCACATTCTGTACAATCATGTCCACCTCAATGCCCGCGGCACTGATTGGTTTGAGTATACGAGAGGCAATGCCAGGCGTATCAGAAACACCGATAACAGTCAGTTTGGCTTCATCGCGGTTAAAGGCGATGCCCGACACCATTGGCTTTTCCATATCGTCCTCGTCATCAAAGGTAATCAGGGTGCCAGGGCCTTCCTTGAAGCTGGACAGTACCCGCACCGGGACATTGTATTTGCCGGCGAACTCCACCGACCGGATCTGCAGCACCTTGGAGCCAAGGCTGGCCATTTCCAGCATTTCCTCGAAGGTAATGGTGCTCAACCGGCGGGCGCTGTCCACCAGGCGGGGGTCGGTGGTATAGACCCCGTCCACATCGGTATAAATATGGCACTCATCCGCCTTGAGCGCCGCCGCCAGGGCCACCGCCGTGGTGTCAGAGCCGCCACGGCCCAGTGTGGTAATGCTGCCGTCGGCGTCCATGCCCTGAAAGCCGGCCACCACCACAATGCGCCCCTGGCCGAGGTCCGACTGAATGGCCTTCTCATCAATATGCTGTATGCGGGCCTTGGTGTAGGCGCTGTCCGTGGTGATACGCACCTGGCTGCCGGTATAGGAGCGGGCCTGCTGACCGCGCTGCATCAGCGCCATACTCAGAAGGGCAATGGTGACCTGCTCCCCGGTGGACAACAGCACGTCCATTTCCCGCGGCACGGGCCGCTCCATGACCTGTTCCGCCAGGGCCACAAGCCGGTTGGTCTCGCCACTCATGGCGGACACCACCACCACCAGTTGATCGCCATTGGCCGCCATGGCCACCAGCTGATCCGCCACCGCGTTGATCCGTTCCACGGAACCCACGGAGGTGCCACCGAATTTTTTTACATAAAGCGCCATGTCGTCGGCATTTCCTTAGTTGCCTGCCACTCCCGCCAGGGGCGATCTCTCAAGGGCGCGCATTATACGCATGTGATCGAAGTCACAACAGCCTTGTCGTCTTATCGTCTGACAATCAGCCCTTCATTTTTTCTTCAACCCAGCCGGAAACCGCGGCCAGTGCCTGCTGCAGACGGGCCGGGTCATTACCCCCCCCCTGTGCCATATCCGGGCGGCCACCGCCCTTGCCCCCCACCATGGGGGCGATGTCCTTCATCAGATCACCGGCACGCAGCTGCCCTGCTAGGTCTTTGCTGACTCCCGCCACAAGGGTTACCTTACCCTCGCTGTCCGCGGTACCCAGCATCACCACACCGGTGCCGAGTTTGTTCTTGAGCTGGTCCACGGTCTCCATCAGCGCCTTGCGGTCGGCCCCCTCAAGCTGCGCTGACACCACGGCCACGCCGGAGACCTGAACCGCCTGATCCGCCAGATCCGAACCCTTGGCGCTGGCCAGCTTGCCCTGCAGCTGATCCAGCTTTTTCTCCAGCTGACGGTGTCGCTCCATCAGTGTCTGTACAGACTCCACAACGGTGTCACTGTTGCACTTCACCAGGGCGGACACCTCCCTGAGTCGCTTTTCGTTGCCCCGCTCCCAGGCCAGCGCCCTGGCACCCGTCAGGGCCTCGATACGGCGCACCCCGGAGGAGATGCCGGATTCAGCGACAATACGACATACGCCGATGTCACCGGTGTGGCTGACATGGGTACCACCGCACAGTTCCACGGAGAAGTTGTCCTCCCCCATGCTCAGCACCCGCACCCGGTCGCCGTACTTTTCACCAAACAGGGCCATGGCGCCCATGGCCTTGGCGGACTCCATGTCCATCACCTGTGTACTCACCGCTGTATTGGCACGGATCTGTTCATTGACCCGGTCCTCAATGGCCTCGATCTGCTGCTGCGTCAGCGGCTCGAAGTGGGAGAAATCGAACCGCAGACGCTGCGCATCCACCAGGGAGCCCTTCTGGTTGACGTGCTCACCGAGAATTTCCCGAAGTGCCGCGTGCAGCAGGTGGGTGGCGGAGTGATTCAGCCGGGTCAGATCACGGCGACGGTCGTCAATCCGCGCCTGAACCTTCTGTTCCGGCGCCATGGTGCCGGCCACCACGCGGCCAATATGCAGGTGGTGGCCGGACTCCTTCTGGGTGTCCTCCACCTCGAAGCGCCCGCCGGGCCAGCTCAGCACACCGGTATCCCCCACCTGGCCACCGGATTCTCCATAAAAGGGGGTGCGGTCAAGCACCACCACGGCACGGTCGCCCACACCGGCACTGGCGTGTTCTCCCTCAACCAGTACCGCCCTTACCCGGGCCTGATCTTCGCTGCGATCATAGCCGGTAAACTCGGTGCTGCCCTCCAGGGAGAGGCCGGCATTGTAGTCCACGCCAAACTTGCTGGCCGCCCTGGCCCTCTGGCGCTGCTCCTCCATGGCCTGCTCATAGCCTTCCATGTCCAGGGTCATACCCCTCTCACGGGCAATGTCGTTGGTCAGGTCCACCGGAAAGCCGTAAGTGTCGTAAAGTGCGAACACCGTCTCACCCGGGATCTCTTTGCTGCCCAGGCTGGCAATATCCTGCTCCAGACGGCGCAGGCCTTTATCCAGTGTGCGGCTGAACTGCTCCTCCTCCTGCAGCAGTATGCGTTCGATCTGTGGCCGTGCCCGGGCCAGTTCCGGGTAGGCGTCTCCCATAAGAGCCACCAGGGCCGGCACCAGCCTGTAAAAAAACGGATCCACCGCACCCAGCTTGTGGCCGTGACGGGCCGCGCGGCGGATGATACGGCGCAGCACAAAACCACGCCCCTCGTTGGAGGGCATCACCCCGTCGGTAATAAGAAAAGCACAGGCTCGGATATGGTCGGCAATCACCCGCAGTGATGCCTCCGTGGTCTCTACCCCACCGAGCAGTTCCGAGGCCGCCGCCAGCAGCTCCCGGAACAGGTCGATCTCGTAGTTGCTGTGCACCTGCTGCATCACCGCTGTGATGCGCTCCAGCCCCATGCCGGTATCCACAGAGGGCTTGGGCAGCGGGTGCATTTCACCATCGGCGGTGCGGTTGTACTGCATGAAGACCACGTTCCAGATTTCAATGTAGCGGTCGCCGTCCTCTTCCGGGCTGCCCGGTGGGCCGCCCTCCACGCCGGGGCCATGGTCGTAGAAAATCTCGGTGCAGGGGCCGCAGGGGCCGGTGTCGCCCATGGTCCAGAAGTTGTCCGAGGCGTAAGGGGCGCCCTTGTTGTCACCGATACGGATAATGCGCTCCGCCGGCACGGCCATCTCCCGGTTCCAGATGGCAAAGGCTTCGTCATCGTCGGCATAGATGGTCACCCAGAGCCGCTCCGGGTTGATGTTGAGCCACTCACTGCCGGTGAGAAACCCCCAGGCAAACTGGATGGCCTCACGCTTGAAGTAATCGCCAAAGCTGAAGTTGCCCAGCATTTCAAAGAAGGTATGGTGGCGGGCCGTATAGCCGACGTTTTCCAGGTCATTATGTTTGCCACCGGCACGCACACAGCGCTGGGAAGAAACAGCCCGAGTGTAGCCCCGGTCTTCCTTGCCCAGGAAGGCGTCCTTGAACTGGTTCATGCCCGCGTTGGTAAACAGCAGGGTGGGGTCGTCCGCCGGCACCAGAGAGCTGCTGGGAACCACGGTATGTCCATGGCCACGGAAGTAGTCCATAAAGGCCTGTCGTAAGGCTGCGGTTTTCATAATGCCCCTTTGCTTGCAAAACCCATCATTAAGGCGTCAATGGTAGCACAGCTGCCCGACATCCGGCACAGCCGCAGCGGCCTCTGACCGGGACAGGACGGGCCTGTGGGCCGGGTGCAGCCCCGGCCGGCGGGAATGGTATTAGACGCCAGACGGATCCGCTATAATTGGCGACTTCTGACACTGGAGCATTCCATGGCACACCGATTCCCGGAAGACCCCCACAGCCTCCCCTCAGCACCACTGGGCCGTCGACTGGCGGCCATGCTCTATGACGGCATGCTGTGCCTGGCCATGCTGATCGTGGTGACGGGCCTGTATACGCTGGTTACCCAGCAGCTGATCAATGCCGGACTGGTGCCTGAGCGCGCCGGCAACGTCATGGAAGCCAGTGAGATCGGCTTCAATCCCGTGCTGTTTCTGCTGCTGTTTGGCAGCGTGTTCTGGTTTTTCGGTTACTTCTGGACCCGCACCGGGCAGACCATCGGCATGCAGACCTGGCTGATCCGGGTACAGAACGCCGACGGAAGCCGGATTACGCTGCTGCAGGTTTTCATGCGTCTGTTACTGGGTATTGCCAGCTGGCTGGCAGTGGGGATTGGTTACATCTGGGTACTGTTCGACAAGAACAAGCTGACCTGGACAGACCGGTTCTCCGATTCCGTCACGGTCCGCATCCCCACGCCCGAGGGCCGCAAAAGCAAGAAACAGAAAGCCCGGGAAAAGGCAGCCAGGGAGGCGTCTGAAAAAACGTCCTGACCGGACTCAGCCGGCCCGACGCAGCAACACCACGCCAATGATTCCGGCACCGAGTATCGGCACCAGCGTGGCCAGTGCGGGGCTGAAGCCGTACACCAGACTCATGGGCCCGAGCAGATCCTGGGTGTACTTGAAGGCCAGCCCGGCAATAATGCCCACAAAAATGCGAAAACCCATGGTGACCGAGCGCAGGGGCCCGAACACAAAGGAAATGGCCAGCAGCACCATGGCGGCGGTGCCCAGAGGCTGCATCACCTTCTTCCAGAAGGCCAGCCAGTAGTCACTGGCACTGAGGTTCTGCCCCTCCATATAGCGGGCGTAGGTGTAGAGTCCGGAAATGGGCAGATGCTCTGGGCGCACAATCAGCACGCTCAGCACATCCGGCGACAGCCCGGAATCCCAGTGCAGCTCGTCCAGTGTCTCGCGACTGACCTCCTCACGGGTCAGCCTGGAGACGGTGGCACCGTGGAGCAGCCAGTGATCCCCCTGGTAGCTCGCCCGCTCGGCGTAGGTGGCTTCTTCCAGCCAGTGGTCGTCGGCAAAACGGAACAGTGAGACCCCCAGCAGCTCGCCATTGGGTCGCACCGTATCAAAACGCATGAAAACGTCTTCCTCACGGTGCCAGAACCCCGTGGCCGCCGCCGCGCCGTCACCGCCACGGGCCATGGTCTTGTTGCTCTGGGCAAGACGTTCCGTGGCCGGGGCCACATAATCCCCCACCAGCAGCCCCACCACCACCACGGCCAGGGCGGGCTTCATGGCCGACCAGACAATGCGCCCCACGGACACACCGGCGGCGCGGATCACCACCAGCTCCGAAGAATTGGCCAGCTGCCCCAGGCCCACCAGCGCCCCCATAAAGGCGGCCAGTGGCAGGAAGTCGTAAAGACGCCGTGGCAACGTGTACACCATGAACAGCAGCGCCTCGGGGATCTGGTAGTCACCCCGGGTATCCTCCAGTTCCGCGATAAAGCCGAACACCAGATCCAGTGCCAGCACCACCATCAGCACCAGCACAATGGCGGAGGCAACGGTGCGGATAATGTAGCGGTCAAGCAACTGCAAGTGAGGCCCTCCGACGTCGCTGCCAGTTGGGGTAGACGTACAGGATCAGCGCCATCAGCAGATAAATGCCATGCACCCACCAAAGCCCCAGCCAGTCCGGCATGGTGCCACTGGCAATGCCATCACGCCCCACAATCAGCAGAGCCAGGTAACTGATGTACAGCAGTATGGCCGGCAGCAGGTGAAAAAAGCGCCCCTGGCGGGGGTTGACCCGGCTCAGGCGCACGGCCAGGAGGGTGACAATGGGCACCAGCATGGGCAGGGCCACGCGCCAGTGAAACAGGGCGCGCATCTCGGGATCGTCGGAGCGTCGCAGCTCCTCTGTGGGGATGGCCTCCTCGGAGCGGCGCTCATAACCACCGCCCGGGTTTTCGATGCGCATGCCGTAGGCCTCAAAGGTGGTGGCATCGAAACTCAACCCACCAGGACGCCCCTGGAAACGGCTCCCGTTGTGCAACACCAGGAAGCGTTCACCGTCCTCATCGACGATCTGGGTGCCCCTGTCCGCCATCATCAGCACCACGGAGTCACCGTCGCGCCCCCCTTCGGCCAGGAAGACGTTGTACAGCTCGCGCTTGTCATCACTCAGTGCCTCGGTATAGGTCACCCGCTCGCCGCCGCCAATACTCTGGAAGCGCCCGGGAGCCAGCATCTCGAACTCGGTCATCTGCGACTGCTCGGTGAAGATCCGGTCCACCTGCTGCATGCCCAGTGGTGTCAGGTAGAGACTCAGTGCCGCCACCACGGCCGTGATCAGCAGTCCGGAGCCCATGCTCAGCGCGATCAGCTGACGATCGCTGACACCGCAGGCAAACAGGACGGTCATCTCGCTTTCCATGTACATGCGGCCATAGGCCAGCAGGATACCGATGAACATGCTCAGTGGCAGTATCAGCTCCAGGAACTCGGGCAGACGGTAGCCCATAATGGCAAAGAGAACGCTGCCGGAGATCTCACCGGCGGCGGCACTGGCCAGATACTTGATGAAACGACCGCTCATGAACACCAGCAATAGCACCAGCGCAACGGCCAGCATACTGGTCAGGACCTGGCGGTTGAGATAGCGAAAAATGATCCACACTTTAAAATTCCTGCATAATGCCCCGGATGGCGGCGCTGTGATGGCAGTAGCGGCCTATTCTAGTTAACCTGTACCCACAATGACAGAAACAACCCGCCTGCGCACAACAGCCCCCCGCGCAGGACGACAGCCTCTGGAGAGATCATGGATTACCAACTGGAATGCCGTCCCCTTCCTGACACCCAAGCCGACTGCCTGATTGTGGCGGTGCCGGAATCCGGCGACTGGCCCGAGTCCACACTGCAGGCGGACAAACTCTCCGGCGGGCTGATCAGTCAGCTGCACAAGGGCGGGGATTTCAAGGGCAAGCTGGGCCAGACCCAGCTGCACCACCTGAGCAAGGCCCCATGGCCCCGGTTGTTGCTGGCGGGCAGCGGGCCGGCCGGTGAACTGAACACCCAGAGTTATTGCCGCCTGGTGGCTGCCGCCATTGGCCGCCTCAAGGACACCGCCGCCACCAGTGCACTGGCCGCCATCACCGACTCGCCGGTTCTGGAGCGTGACGAGGCCTGGCGCATGCTGATCATTGCCCGCATCTGTGAAGAAACCCTCTACCGCTTCGACCTCTACAAGAGCGAGCAGGCACCGCCATCACGGCTGAAGACCCTGAACGTGGCCGGCAGCGGTGAGTCGCCCCTGCTGGAGCAGGCCCTGTCTGAAGGTCAGGCCATCGGTGAAGGCATGAACCTGGCGCGGGACATGGGCAACACACCACCGAACATCTGCCACCCCAGCTTCCTGGCGGAGCAGGCACTGGCGCTGAGCAAAAGCCACAAGGCCATCAAGACACAGGTGCTGGACGAGGATCAGATGGCGGAGCTGGGCATGCACTCGTTGCTGGCCGTCTCGGCGGGCAGTATACAGCCGGCCCGTCTGATCATCATGGAGTACCGCGGCGGCGACGAGGACGAAGCCCCTCATGTACTGGTGGGCAAGGGCATCACCTTCGATACCGGTGGCATCAGCCTGAAGCCGGGGCCGGCCATGGATGAGATGAAGTTTGACATGTGCGGCGCCGCCAGTGTGCTGGGCACCATGAAGGCGGTGGCCAGCATCAAGCCCCACGCCAATATCATCGGTGTCATTGCCGCCGCCGAGAACATGCCCAGTGACCGGGCCACCCGCCCCGGTGACATCGTCAAGTCCATGTCCGGGCAGACCATTGAGATCCTCAATACCGATGCCGAGGGCCGTCTGGTGCTGTGTGACGCACTCACCTATGTGGAGCGTTTCGAGCCGGCCAGCGTGGTGGACATCGCCACTCTCACCGGCGCCTGTATCATTGCACTGGGCGACAAGGCCAGCGCCGTAATGGGCAATAATGACAGCCTGGTGCAGAAGCTGCTCCGCTCAGGACAGCACACCGGCGACAGGGCCTGGGAGCTGCCACTCTGGGATGAGTACCAGCAGCAGCTGGACAGCAACTTCGCCGATATGCAGAACATTGGCGGCAAGGGCGCCGGCAGCATCACCGCCGGCTGCTTCCTGTCACGCTTTACCAGGGCCTATCCCTGGGCCCACCTGGATATTGCCGGCACCGCCTGGCTCAGCGGCAAGGAAAAAGGCGCCACCGGCCGCCCTGTGCCACTGCTGATGGACTACCTGCTGACACAGGCGGGCTGATGCGCGATACCGCACCACAGCACTGGTTCTACCTGCTGGCGGAGGACAGCGAGACGGCGCGACTGCACCATGCCGCCCGTCTTGCGGAAAAGGCATGGCGCCAGGGAGATCGTGTGGCCCTGTACTGCCGGGACGGAGAACAGGCCGGGCAGCTGGATGAAATCCTGTGGGCCTTCCGCCCGGATGCCTTTCTGCCCCACGCCCGGCTGGGCCCGGAGGATGAGGCCGGCGGTCAATCCGTGGTGGTTCTCTGCCATGCCCCCTCACCCCAGCAATGGCAGACACTGATTGTGCTCTCGCCACAGCTGCCGCAACACAGCGAACACTTCCGCCGGCTGGCACTGATCGCCAGCAGCGACCCGTCGGTGTTACAGCAGGCCCGGGAACAATACCGCCAGCTCAGGGAACGGGGCGTGACCCCGCAGGTTCTGGATCTGCGCTCACGGCATGTATAATCCGCCCCCGGACGCCATCTCCATTCAAACCGCCAATCAGCGAGCCAATACAGACCATGGACAAGACCTACCAGCCAGAGAGCATTGAGCGCCAGTGGTATCGCAACTGGGAAAGCAAAGGCTACTTCGCCCCCGGTGGCGAGGGTGACCCCTACTGCATCATGATTCCGCCGCCCAATGTCACTGGCAGTCTTCACATGGGGCACGCCTTCCAGCACACCCTGATGGACGCACTGACCCGCTATCACCGCATGCTGGGGCGCAACACCCTCTGGCAGGTGGGCTCCGACCACGCCGGCATTGCCACCCAGATGGTGGTGGAGCGCAAGCTGGCGGCAGAGGAAGGCATCAGCCGCCACGACCTGGGGCGGGAGAAGTTTCTGGACAAGGTCTGGGAGTGGAAGGAAGAGTCCGGCGGCACCATTACCGGACAGATGCGCCGGCTGGGCACCTCCGTGGACTGGGACCACGAGCGTTTCACCATGGACGACGGCTTCTACAGGGCCGTGCAGGAAGTCTTTGTGCGCCTCTACGATGACGACCTGATCTACCGGGGCAAGCGCCTGGTGAACTGGGACCCCAAGCTGCACACCGCCATTTCCGACCTGGAGGTGGAGAATGTGGAAGAGAAGGGCCACTTCTGGCACTTCCGCTACCCGCTGATGGACGGCCAGACCACCGCCGATGGCAAGGACTACCTGGTGGTGGCCACCACCCGCCCCGAGACCATGCTGGGTGACACCGCCGTGGCGGTCAACCCCAGGGACAGCCGCTACAGTCACCTGATCGGCCACAAGGTACGACTGCCCCTGGTGAACCGGGAAATCGTTATTGTCGGTGACGACCACGCGGACCCGGAAATGGGCAGCGGCTGCGTGAAGATCACACCCGCCCACGACTTCAACGACTACGCCGTCGGCCAGCGCCATCAGCTGCCCCTGTTCAACATCCTCAGCTTCAACGCCGACATCCTGCCCAGGGCGGATGTGTACAACAGTGACGGCAGCCGCAACAGCGAGTTGGATGACAGCCTCCCCGACGCTTACGCCGGGCTGAGCCGCGAAGAGGCCCGCAAGGCCATTGTGGCGGACCTGGACGCACAGGAGCTGCTGGAGTCGGTGGAAGACCGCGTGATCAAGGTGCCCCGTGGCGACCGCTCCGGTCTGGTGATCGAGCCTCTGCTTACGGACCAGTGGTTTGTGGCCACGGAAGAGCTGGCCAGACCGGCCATTGAGGCGGTGGAAAAAGGCGATATCCGTTTTGTGCCCAAGCAGTACGAGAACATGTATTTCGCCTGGATGCGGGATCTTCAGGACTGGTGCATTTCCCGCCAGCTGTGGTGGGGCCACCGCATCCCGGCCTGGTATGACGATCAGGGCAAAGTCTATGTGGGGCGCACGGAGGAGGACGTGCGGGAGAAATACAGCCTCTCACCGGAGCTGACCCTCACCCAGGACGAGGACGTGCTGGACACCTGGTTCAGCTCCGCCCTGTGGACCTTCGCCACGCTGGGCTGGCCCGGGGACAACGAGCGTCTGCGCACCTTCCACCCCACACAGGTGCTGGTCACCGGCTTTGACATCATTTTCTTCTGGGTGGCGCGCATGATCATGATGACACTGCGCTTCATGAAGGACGGGGACGGCACCCCACAGGTGCCCTTCCGGGATGTGTATGTCACAGGACTGATCCGTGATGACCACGGCGAGAAGATGTCCAAGTCCAAGGGCAACGTGCTGGACCCACTGGACATGATCGACGGCATCAGCCTGGAGGCGCTGCTGGAGAAACGCACAGGCAGCATGATGCAGCCGGCCAAGGCGGAGAAAATCGCCAGGCGCACCCGCAAGGAATTCCCCGAGGGCATCCGCCCACACGGCACCGATGCCCTGCGATTCACACTCACGGCACTGGCCTCCACGGGGCGTGACATCAACTGGGACATGAACCGCCTGGAGGGCTACCGCAACTTCTGCAACAAGCTGTGGAACGCCGCCCGCTATGTGCTGATGAACACCGAAGAGCAGGACTGCGGCCAGCAGGGCGAGCCGGTGGACCTGAGCATCGCCGACCGCTGGATCATCAGCCGCCTGCAGCGCTGCGAGCAGAGCGTCAACCGGCACTTCGGCCAGTACCGCTTCGACCTGGTGGCGGCGGATCTCTACGAGTTTATCTGGAACGAGTACTGCGACTGGTACCTGGAGCTGTCCAAGCCGGTGCTCTGGGACGACAGCGCCAGCCCCGAGCGCAAGCGCGGCACTCGGCGCACACTGGTGCGGGTGCTGGAAGCCACACTGCGCCTGATCCACCCCCTGATGCCCTTTATCAGCGAGGAAATCTGGCAGCGTGTGGCGCCGCTGGCCGGCCGTGCCGGAGAGACCATCATGCTGGCCCCTTACCCCCAGGCGGACGAGCAGTTGATGGACAGCCAGGCGGAGCAGGACATTGAATGGATCAAGGGGGTGATCGAGGCGGTGCGCAATATCCGTGGCGAGATGAACATTGCCCCGGCGGTGAAGCTGCCGGTGCTGTGCCGCAGCCCCCATGACAGCGACCGTGAGCGCCTTGGGAATTACCAGGGCTTCCTGCAGTCACTGGCCAGGCTGGAGTCACTGCAGTGGCTGACACCGGACCAGCAGGCGCCACTGTGCTCCACCCAGCTGGTGGGGGACATGGAAGTACTGGTGCCCATGGCCAACCTGATCGACAAGGACGAGGAAATCGCCCGCCTGAACAAGGAGCTGGACAAGCTGGGCAAGGAGCATCAGCGCCTCTCGGGCAAACTGGGCAATGACAGCTTCCTGCAAAGGGCACCGGCGGATGTGGTGGAAAAGGAAAAGGGCAAGCTGGCTGAGGTGAACGCGCGCCAGCAGCGTCTGCAGGAGCAGGTGGAGCGCATCCGGGCCCTTTAGGGCCGGGATGCCTCCCTTCAGCAAGGGAGAGCCCTCAGCGGTCATAGAGAGCCCTCAGCAGTCACAGAGAGCCCTCAGCGGTCTTAGAGAGCCCTCAGCGGTCACAGAGAGCCCTCAGCGGTCACAGAGAGCCCTCAGCAAAATAAAGAGCCACGTTATGCACTCACTCGTGCTGGGCCCCGGGGCCCTGGGTTTGCTGTTCGCCGCCAGACTGGCCGCGCTGGGTGAGGTCACACTCATTGGCCGTGACAGCCACCAGGGCCCCTTCAAGGGTGAAGTCCGCTGGAGCGACGGCAGCTCCACCCCAATGACACTCCCCCGTATCGGCCCTGACCAGACACTGCCCGACCCTGTCTCGCTGTTGATGGTCACCACCAAGGCACAGCACAGCCTGGAGGCACTGAGGCCTCTGCTGCCCACAGTGCCTGCCACCGTGCCCGTGGTGCTGTGCCAGAACGGAATGGGCAGCCAGCAGGCCGTGGCGGACGCCTTCCCTCAGCGTCCCATACTGGCGGCCACCACCACGGAAGGGGCCAACCGCAGCGGCCCAGGGCGGGTGGTGCATGCCGGTGCCGGCGAGACCTGGCTGGGGCCGCTGACGGACAGTGCCGGTGAACAGGCCCCCTGGCTGGCCGACAGGCTCAGGGAGGCGGGCTTCGAAGCCTCTGCCTGCCGTAACATACAGGAGCGCCTGTGGCAGAAGCTGGCGGTCAACGCCGGCATCAACCCCTTTACCGCCCTGCTGGATGTGCCCAATGGTCAGCTGCCCCGGTCGGCGTTTTTCCGTGAGCGCATTGGCCCACTGTGCCGTGAGATCAGCGCCGTGGCCCGGGAGGAAGGTTTTGTGATGACGCCAGAGGCCCTCGAGACGCGCATCCTGGCCGTGTGCCACAGCACCTCGGAGAATATTTCCTCCATGCTGCAGGATATCCGCGCGGGAAAACCCAGCGAAATCGACTTTATCAACGGCTATATTGTCCGTCGCGCACAGGCACTGGGTATTGCCACGCCGGTGAACCGGGAACTGGTCAGTGGCGTAATGGACTTGCTCTAATAGGGAGCTCTGGGACCTATCAGCGCCCCCCTTTGCCGGGGCATTTTCCGCCATCATTCTGTCAGGAGCACACCATGGGTTATCGCCTATCCAAGATCTACACCCGCACCGGTGACGACGGCACCACGGGACTGGCGGACGGCAACCGTATCGCCAAGAATTCACTGCGCGTCGAAGCCATGGGCACCGTGGACGAGCTCAACGCCCATGTGGGCATGCTGGTGGAGTATCTGCCGGAGGGGGATGCGCTGCGCCCACTGCTGGGGCGGATTCAGCACCATCTGTTTGACCTGGGGGGTGAGTTTGCCATTCCCGGCAGCACCGTGATCGGAGAGAAACAGATTGAATGGCTGGAGCACACCCTGGATGAGTGGAACGAATCGCTGCCGCCGCTGAAGAACTTCATCCTCCCCGGGGGCTCACGCCCCGCCGCCCAGTGCCACCTGGCCAGGGCCGTGTGCCGCCGTGGTGAGCGCATCGTGGTGGCCATGGGCCACGAGGAATCCATCAACCCCCAGTCCCGCAACTACCTCAACCGCCTGTCGGACCTGCTGTTTGTACTCTGCCGGATTCTGGCACGGCGTGAAGGAGCCCGGGAAGTGCTCTGGCAGCCGGGCCGGTAGGCCCCGACGGGGCCCTCTGGCCGGTCTCAGACCCGGAAGTGCTCGATCTGCTGCTGCAGTGACAGGGTCACCTCGGACAGCTCGCGGCTGGCTTCCAGCACCTCACCGGCGTTGCCCGCGGTCTTGTGGCCCAGATCGCTGATTTCCGTCACATTGGAATTGATGTTCTTGGCCACAGCGGATTGCTCTTCCGCCGCCTGGGCAATCTGCTGGCTCATGTCCACAATCAGGCTGATGCCGCTGACGATGCTCTCCAGGGCATGGGTCACCCGTCCGGACTGCTCCACGGTCTGCTCGGTGACATTATGGCTGTTGTCCATGGCGGTCACCGCCTCCTGTACGCCCTTCTGCAGACGCACCACCATTTCCTCGATCTCTTCCGTGGATTTGTGGGTGCGGGCCGAGAGTGAACGCACCTCATCCGCCACCACGGCAAAGCCACGACCCTGCTCGCCGGCACGGGCCGCCTCGATGGCGGCGTTCAGTGCCAGCAGGTTGGTCTGCTCGGCGATGGCCTTGATCTCCACCAGCACCTGGTTGATGCTGCCACTGTCGTGACTGACCCGGTTGATCACCGCCACGGCGCCGCGAATTTCATCCGCCAGTCGATGGATGGTGCTGACGGACTCCTTCACCACCTGACGACCATCCACCGCCTCGTGGTCCGCCTGACCGGCGGCATCAGAGGCTTTCTGGGAGCTTTCCGCCACCTCCTGCACCGTGGTCACCATCTGTTGCATGGCGTCGGCGATCTGCTCGGTCTCTCCCATCTGCCTGGAGACCGCCTCGCTGTTGGCGGAGGCGCTGTCATTGACTCGCTGCGCCTGCTGATTGACGTTGGCCACGGAACCCGACACGGACTGGATCAGCTCATGCATGCGCTGTGTCATGCCGTTGAACTCATCGGTCAGCTCGCCCAGTTCGTCGCGGTTTTCCAGTGAGATACGCACCGTCATATCCCCGTCCGCCACCCGCCGTGCCGCATCGGCAAAGCGTGTCACAGCAGTCCGCACTGAGAGGAAGAAGCCGGCGTAGAGATACACCACCACCAGCAACACCGCCGCCAGTGCGGCAAAGATAATCAGTCGCTGCTGCCGCTCACTGGCCAGGCGCTCAGTGAGATTCTCACGGATGACGGTCATGATCTCACTCTTGAACGCGTAGACACGGTCGATGTGCTGGCTCACCTGCTGGTCAAACGCCTGGTAAGGCATTTCCAGGCGATAGGGTGTGATCACATTGCGATCCAGCAGATCCCGCACGGCAATGGGCGCCGAGACAACCTCCGCGGCCTGCTCCCCCAGCCGCTCCGCCACATCCGGAGAGGCGGACAAGGCCACGTCCATGGCGGAGTCCAGCTGGTTGCTCAAGTTGGTCAGGTCATCGTAGATGGTGTTGGCGGTTTCGCTGGCGCTATTGGACAGGGTGCCCTCATTGAGGGCGTAGATACCAAAGGCATTGGCACCGCCCATTTCATCAGACACGGCACTCAGGTAGCTATTGGTCAGCTCCAGCAGCATCTGCACCTGGGTGGAGGAGTCCCGGGCGAGACCGGTGGTCTGATACACGGTGCTGCGTAGAGCCAGGGTCTTCCTGAAAAACTCATCGTAGTACAGAAACTGGCGCCCAACGGTCTGCTGGTAATCGTCTTCCTCCAACAGGGTCTGCCACTCCCCGGCAATCACCGCAATCTGGGACTTCAGGGTGTCACTGACGGAGCCCCTTTCGACGTGGGCCTCGAGTCGGGACAGAGCCTCACTGACCCCCTTAGCGGCCGCATCCACCTGCCCTTCCAGTGGACCGGAAAATTCCCGTATCCGCAACGGGGCCCGGTAATCCCGGTAGCGCTGGGCATTGCGCACCAGTTGCGTGGCATCACTGACAATGGCGGTGCCATCAATGGCCTGATCCAGTGCATTGATCGAGCGGTTCAGCTCAGTCACCAGCAGATAACTGAGACCGACGATGGGCAACAGAAACAGCACACTGATCAGGCTGAATTTGTAGACCATCCGCAGGCGGTTCATCAGCATGACGGCGGGCAGGAAAAACTGTTTCACTGAGGCCTCCAGGGCGTGACTCAACCGGCCTGTCAGGCCGGTACGGATTATTGTTGTGGGCCATCCGGAACTGCAGTGAAGTCTAGGTCAAACCCGACTGAATACAATGCCGCTCATGATTCTTGACCCCTGCGAGGTAAGCAATGTCTTACAGAGTATATCGTTGGGGAGGTAAAAAACTTGAGGATTGAGATGCTGCGATTTGTTACAGGCAGGCTTATCGCCTCCCCGTCAGGGCAGCCAGCCCAGGATGGCCAGCACCGCCATCACGGCAATCCAGACCAGCATGCTGCGGTTCAGCAGGTCCCGCACCGCCCATAGGCTGCGTCGGCCATAATCCGGCCACTCACCGGGGTGCAGCTGCTCAAAGCGGCGGGGGTCCAGTGCATAGCTGGACAGGGCCCCACTGGCACCACGCAGCAGCCAGGCCTGACGGCTCTCTCCGGGCAGATGCCGTTCACGGCGCTGCTCATGAAGCCAGCCGGTAAAGTCTCCGGCAATGGCAAAGCTGAAAGACAGCATCCGCGACGGCAGCCAGGCCAGCAGGGTCACAATGCGGGCGAACAGCCGGCGAATGGACCGAGCCGGGTAATGCAGGCTCAGGCTCAGCGCCCCCAGGGCCAGCACCAGCCCCACGGGCCCCAGCAGTGCGTACCAGAAAATCGGCAGGAAATAGCGCTCGAAGCTCTGGTTGATCAGTGCCTGGGCCAGCAACAGGTGCAGGGTCTCCGGAGCCAGCGCCTCGGCACGGCGATCCGCCGGCAACAGGTGGGACACATGGTGCCAGGCGGCCTGCATGTCTCCACGCTCCCAGGCCTCGCTGTAGGCGGTCAGTGGCTCACGCCAGCCGGGCATGCCACTGGCCAGCAACATCAGCAACAGTGCCAGCAGGCTGGCCCAGAGCCCTCCGGCCATGCCACCCAGCCCCCAGGTCACCAGGGCGGTGGCCAGCACCAGCGCCAGGTACAGAAACAGCACCCGGTAGACGGTGCCGGCACCTCGCTCATCACCGGGCATGCGGGCCATGAAACGCCGCTGCCACTGATCCGGGTCCAGACGGCCACGGGCATCCATCTGGCGCCGCAGCACCAGGGCCAGCAGTATCACCAGAAGACGCATCAGCAGTCACCCTGAATGGAAGGTGGCGTTGCCACCCGGGTCATGGGGCACAGCGCCTTGAGATAGCGCTGCCAGTCAAAGCCCGGCCCCGGGTCGGTCTTGCGTCCCGGAGCGATATGCTCATGGCCGACAATGCGGTCTGCACAGATGGCCGGAAACAGGGTCATCAGCGTCTGGGTCAGTGTCACCAGGGTGCGGTACTGGGCCTCGCTGTAGGGCTCGTGGTCCGTTCCCTCCAGCTCGATACCGATGGAGAAATCGTTGCACTCGCTGCGCCCTTCAAAGCAGGAGCGCCCGGCATGCCAGGCCCGGCCCAGAAGGGAAACAAACTGCACCAGCTCACCATCGCGGCGGATCAGGCCGTGGGCGGAGACCTTCATGGAAGCGATTTGCTGGAAATAGGGGTGCTGCTGACTGTCGAGGCGGTTACAGAAGAAGTCTTCAATCTCGGGACCTCCGTACTGCCCGGGAGGCAGACTGATATTGTGAATCACCAGCAGTGAGATCACCTCTCCGGGGGGGCGTTCACCGTAGTTGGGTGAGGGGCAGTGGCGGGCACACGCCAGCCAGCCCTCCTGATCCATTGCAGCCTTTTCCATGGGGTTCGCTTATTGCCTTGAGTCGTGCCGGGGATTGAAGCATATCTGCCCGGCAATGCAAGTTCACAGGGTTTCGGCCCCGCTTCTCCGGAGGCCTGCGCCATCGCCTCACGAACGGCGCGAATGGCGCAGGCTGTCGATCACCGAGGCCAGTGCCCGGTCAAAAATCTGGGTGTCATCCAGCGGGTTGATCACCCCCTCTTCCAGAGCCCGGGCCACATCCACCTCACTGTAATCCATAACCTTGGCACCACTGCGGTTGACAAAAATGTAGCGGCCACTGGCCTTGATGACCGCCGCCAGTTTACAACGGATTTGCCGGCCCTCACTGCTGTGCCACTCCACCCAGGAGCCCACGCCCATGGCCCTGGCCCGCTCCATCCAGGCCGGGTGAGGCAGTGACTGTTCCTCCCCAGTGTCCACTACCGGGTCCCGGGAAACCTCCTGTGCCGCTATCCCCCCGGCTTCCTCTCCCGCCATGAAGCCTGCTGCCTGGCTCTGGGCGGGGGCATCCATGAGTTGCTGCAGTGTCGCCACATGCAGCAATTCCAGCTCCCGCACCCATTCATCAATGGCGAATGGGTCCCAGGCAATGGCATTCAGGCCCCGCCGGACCCCATCCACGATTTCCGGTATCCGGCGCAGCAGGTCATTACGGGTACTGCGCACCACCGGCTGCGGGTCCAGGCTCCAGATCAGAAGCCCCGTCAGGCGGCTGATTTCCTGCCACTGGGTGGAAGCCTCCCCCCACTGCAGCCAGTGCCACTGCAGAACCCTCTGCCAGGGGTCCTTCAGCAACCGGGCCATGGACTGGGGCAATGCGTGCTTGTCCCACAGTTCCGCCACAAGGGCACTGGCCGCCTGGCGGGCCAGGGCCTGCCTGGCGCGGCCCTCCTCGGCGTCCTGTAAACGGCGCTGCAACAGCAGGCCGCGGCGCTGGTACTGGTCAGTGAAACGGGTCAGCTCCTCCAGCAGGGTCTCGAACAGGGGGATGTTATCGGTAAATTCCCGGTTGACGCGCTGAACCAGCTGCTCAAGGCAGTCTCTCAGCGGATCCTCCAGACCACTGGCCCGGGAGTTCCAGCCCAGCGCCGCCGTGGCCATGGCATTGAGCAGTTGCCTGGCCGGGTGGCCGCCATGGCTGAAAAAACTCCGGTCCAGCAGCGCCACCTTCAACAGCGGAATCTGAAGCCGGGCAAGGAGCGATTTCATGGCTTCCGGCAGCTGGCGATCCCTGAGAATGAAATCGAACAGCATGGTCACCAGGTGAATCACATCCCAGTCTTTCTGCCCCGGTGCGCTGTCCACGCGGGCGCGAAGCGCCAGCCACTGACTCACCCGTTCTTTCAGTGGCAGGACGGCCCCGGGGCTGTCGGCCCCCTGCAGTATCTCCGGGGACGCCTGGATATCAGAGAGCCGCTGAATCAGCTCTTCCGTGGGCATGACGCCGGTATCCCGGCGGACCGGGCCCCTGTGCTGGTACTGACTGCGCACCAGGGCCGACAGCTCCGTAAAGCCGGGGCTGGCGGGATCATTCCCGTCGCCGGTGACGCCACCAGGATGGCCAGTGGCCAGGGGGGGTTCCGGGTGTCGCCGGTCCGGCATGACCCCCTCGCGGATCAGCAACTGGTTGGCCAGGCTGTACAGTGGCCCCAGCTCCGCCACCAGTACGGGGCCAAACAGACGGTACACCAGGCATTGGCTGTAGTAAGGCATGGCCAGATCGGCACAGGCTTCCGCCAGCCCCAGGCACAGTTGCTGCGGGTCCAGTGGGTTGCCGTCCTTTGGCAGCTCGTCCAGCCGCAGCAGCTTCTGCAGACGCAGACGGATCATTTCCGCCGGTTCACCGTAATGCTGGCGCAGCTGGCTGGCCAGGTTCTTTATGGCCAGCTGCTCTTCACGGCCCCACTGGGAAAGCAGTGTCTGCTCCGGTGCCGGCTTCAGGGCACTGCGGGCACAGTCATTGAAGGCCCTTGCCAACCACTGTTGATAGGACAATATCAGGGATTCCGGGTCCTGACGAAGCCACTGCAAGGCCTGCCCCAGATCGGACGGACCCGTTTTCCTGCTGCCCGCATGACCCTCATTCTCCGCCTCCCCCGCCAGGGCCAGCAGCGCCTCATCCGGCTGTTGGAAGAACCCCTCCAGAAGCCGCTTGAACTGAGCCATGGACAGATCACGCAGACGCAGCAATGGCAGTGGCACGGCTGTATAGCCCTCCCTGCGCATCGCAGCCTGACCGCCCTCCTGCATCATTGCCTTACCCCCGGAGCCAGTGAAGACCCACTTATGATAGTTGGAATTCCATGGCAAAGCAGTTCACAAGCTGTTAACGATTGTAGCCGTGGCCACCCCTTGGCCTGACCCCCGCTTGCCAGTACACTTATCCCCCTGTCAGTCACACCCCAGACCCGGCGCTAAGGATCAGATCGTGACAAACCCCAATGGCACCGCTTTTTCCCAGCCGCACTGGCGCGAAACCCTTGTCCGTGACGTACGCCAGAGCATCGAGGAGGATCTGGGTGACGGCGACCTGACCGCGGGGCTTATCCCGGCCACACAGTGGGTCAGCGGCCGGGTCATCAGCCGCCAGCCCGGTGTCATGGCCGGGCGCCCCTGGGTGGAGGAGGTCTTCCGGCAGCTGGATCCGGCCATTGAGCTGCACTGGCAGTTGCAGGACGGCGAACGCATTGACCCCGACCTTGAGCCGGTGCTGTTTCGCTTCCGCGGCCCCGCCAGAGCTGTCATGAGTGCCGAGCGCAGTGCTCTGAACTGGCTGCAGACCCTCTCCGGGGTGGCCAGTCGATGCCGCCAGTACGCCGACCTGGTGGCACACACCCGTGTGCAGTTGCTGGATACCCGAAAAACCCTGCCCGGACTTCGCATGGCGCAGAAATACGCCGTTGTTCAGGGGGGGTGCTGCAATCATCGTCTGGGCCTTTTCGATGCCTTTCTGATCAAGGAAAACCACATAGCCGCCTGTGGCTCCATTACCGCCGCCGTGCAACAGGCCCGCCGGATCGCTCCCGACAAACCCCTTGAGGTGGAGGCGGAAAACCCCGGCGAACTGGCGGAAGCCGCGGCCGCCGGAGCGGATATTGTCATGCTGGATGAATTCAGCCTGTCCGACATGCGCCAGGCCGTGCAGCGTTACAGCGGCCAGATCCGGCTGGAGGCCTCCGGTGGCATCAATGACCAGAACCTGGTGGCCGTTGCCGAAACCGGGGTTGATGCCATTTCACTGGGTACCCTGACCAAGGACCTGATGGCACTGGACCTGTCCATGCGAGTCAGCGACGCCTTCACGGTTGCCCACTGAGAAAACCGACTCCAGTATTTAACATTTTCTGACATTCTGTAACAGACAGGACTGACAAAAAACCGTTCAATCGAGCGCAGAGACGCGTTTTCCCGCTCACTTTCACCATGGATGGAAACGGGTATGCAACAGGCATACGCAGTGACTGGCAGTCGCACCCGTTATGCACTGCTGGGAATCCTGATTTACACGCTGCTGACCTGGATCAGCAGCCTGTTACTGTTGCCCGACAGCCAGGCACCGGTGCTGTGGCTGCCTGTGGGGGTGGCCCTGGTCTGTCTGCTTCATGGCAGCCTGTACTGGGTACTCCCCATTATGGCCGGCAACCTGATCGGCCAGTGGCTGTGGTTGTCACCACAGGAGGGCACGAGCTGGCTTACCCTCAGTGGCACCGCACTACTGCTCACCCTGGAGCCACTGGCCATTGCCCGGCTCTACCGCCAGTTGCCCAGCCCCTCACTGAGCCGGCAACCCGCCTTTGTCCGCCTGATGGCCATGACCACGGTTGCCACCGCCGGTGTCGCACTGGCACTGGCCTGGCTGCTCTATCGCCACATTCCACTGCCACTGAATCAGGTGTTTCTGCAGCTGTGGCTCAGCCATATGCTGGCTGTGGCACTGGTGACACCACTGCTGATCAGCGCTCCCGGAGACTGGCTCACACTGGATTCCGAGTCACGGATGATGGAATCCCTTCTCTGGCTGGTGAGCCTGGCACTGATCCTGATGCTGATCCTGCCCAGCCCCCTGCCAGGGCACCTGCTGCTGTTGCCCTGGATGATCTGGGCGGTGACTCGATTTTCACTGCCGCTGGCCATACTGTCTCTAGCGCTGACCACCCTGGCCAGTCTCTGGCTGCTGTATCTGGGCCAGGGCACAATGCTGCTGTACGGGGTACTGCTGGTGATGGTGGGCAGTGCCAGCTATCTGCACAGCCTGCTGACCGACCGCAATGAACTGGCCCGTCGCCTGCACGGCAAGGTGCGCGACAGCAACCAGCAACTGGAGCAGAAAAACCAGGAGCTGCGTGATGAAATCTACGTGCGCAAGCAGGCGGAAAAGGCCTTCCGCCGCTCCACCCGTCATTACCGCGCACTGGTGGAAACCGCCAGCAACCCGATACTGGTGATCGACTGCCACAGTCGCATCCGCCAGTGGAACAGCGCCGCAGAGGCACTGTTCGGCTACAGCCGGGAAGAGGCCATGGGGCGGGACCTGCTGAGCACCTTTATCCCGGACGCCTTCCGGGACGAGCTGGGCTGGAAAATCACCAAGGTGCTGCAAAGTGGCGTACCCAGAGAGCATGTGGAGATCCAGATACAGGGCTATAACGGCCTTCAGCGGAGCATCCTGTGGAACCTGACCCGGCTGGAGGACGAGGACGAGACCGTGGAGACACGGGTCATCCTGATCGGGCAGGACATCACCGAAATCCGGGAAACCCAGGATCAGCTCCATTACCTGGCCCACTACGACATCCTCACCGGCACCGCCAACCGGCGACTGTTCGAGGACCGCTGCCACCAGGCCATTGAGCGGGCCCTGCGCTACAACCACCGCTGCGCACTCATCAGCCTGGATGTG
>JAWWAC010000035.1:0-30596 GCA_033721915.1 Oleiphilaceae bacterium | reverse complement strand
TCCCGCTCCACCCCCTGCATGGAGACCATGGTGGCACCGGCAATGGTCAGTGCCATGCCCAGGTGACCCAGCACCATGCCCATGTAACTGCGGCTCTGGCGCCTCAGGCCCTGCCAGCGGCCGCGACGGCTGGCGCTGCGCTCCCAGAGATCCCGCAACGTCATGGTGGCAATCCAGGCCGCCACCATCAGGCCCAACACCGTCATCAGTGCCAGATCAAAACCCAGTGCCAGCGGCAGTGCCGTGGCTGCCAGTACACTGATCACGGCCGGCAGCAACACCTTGGCCACCAGTGTTTCCGCCGCCGTGCGCTTCCAGCGGCTGAAGATGCCGATCCCCATGATCAGCCCCAGCACCAGGGTCAGTGGCACAAAGGTGAAATTGAAATAGGGCTCACCCACGGAAATCTTGCCGCCGCCGAAGAAATCCAGAATCAGCGGGTACAGGGTGCCCATCAGGACGGCCGCGGTGGCCACCACCAGGAAGACGTTGTTGAGCATCAGAAACGTCTCCCTCGAGAGCAGCTGGTAGCTGGCGCGGCTGCTGACCGCCGGTGCCCTGAAGGCGTACAGCAGCAGCGAGCCCACCACGGTAATGCCCAGCAGTGCCAGTATGAACTGGCCCCTGGTGGGGTCCGAGGCAAAGGCGTGGACCGATGTCAGCACACCGGAGCGCACCAGGAAGGTCCCCAGCAGGCTCAGTGAGAAGGTGATAATGGCCAGCAGCACAGTCCAGCTCTTGAAGATGCCCCGCTTCTCGGTCACCGCCAGTGAGTGGATCAGGGCCGTGCCCACCAGCCAGGGCATGAAGGAGGCGTTCTCCACCGGATCCCAGAACCACCAGCCGCCCCAGCCCAGCTCGTAGTAGGCCCACCAGCTGCCCAGTGCGAT
This sequence comes from Oleiphilaceae bacterium, assembly GCA_033721915.1. Lineage (GTDB taxonomy): Bacteria > Pseudomonadota > Gammaproteobacteria > Pseudomonadales > Oleiphilaceae > REBR01. Next base: position 29,706 of record JAWWAC010000035.1, on the reverse strand, counting down.
ACCGATGGTGAGAAAGGCCCAGGCCACGGTGGTCCATGGACGGGACCAGCGGGCCCAGACCGCATCCAGCCGACCGCTCATCAGTGCGGCAATGGCAAAGGCGAAGGTCACGGAGAAACCCACGTAGCCCATGTAGAGCATGGGGGGATGGACGATCAGGCCAAAGTCCTGCAGCAGGGGATTCAGGTCTCTGCCATCCAGTGGGCTGTTGGGGAGCAGCCGCTCGAAGGGGTTGGAGGTGGCCAGTGTGAACAGCAGAAAGCCCACCGCCACCATGCCCAGCACACTCAGCACCCGTGCCCGCATGTCCGCCGGCAGGTTGCGGCTGAACAGGGCCACCGCCAGTGTCCAGCCGGCCAGTGTCAGCACCCACAGCAGCAGTGAGCCCTCATGCCCCCCCCAGACGGCGCTGAACTTGTAGTACCAGGGCAGCATGCTGTTGCTGTTGTTGGCCACATAGGCCACGGTGAAATCGTCCGTCATGAAGGCCCAGGTGAGGCAGCCGTAGCTGAGTGCCACCATGACGAAAACACCGGCCGCCAGCGGTCGGTCGTAGGCAATCAGCCCGTCGTGCTGCAGTGCCGCCCCCAGCAGGGGCACCACCGCCAGCAGCAGTGTCAGGGCCAATGCCAGTATCAGTGCAAAATTACCCAGCTCCGGAATCATTCAGTGCTCCCTGGTGGTGGCTTCAGTCAGTCTCTGTGGCGGTGCCGGACGAGGTCCCGCTGCCGTACTGGCCCTGTTCATAATCACCGGCGACGCTCTCTCCGCCCTCTCGCTGGCGCTTGAGTCGGCCGGCCTCTTCCAGTGCCTGGGCCACCTCGGGGGGCATGTAGGCCTCATCGTGCTTGGCCAGCACCTGGTTGGCGTGCAGCACACCATTGTTCAGCGTCCCCAGCGCCACCACACCCTGCCCCTAGCGGAACAGATCCGGCAGTATGCCCTGGTAGATGACCGGCACCTCTCCTTCCATGTCCGTGATGCGGAAATCCACCCGCAACGACTCCGGGTCCCGTTTGACACTGCCCTCCATCACCAGGCCACCGGCCCGGATGTTGCGGGCCTCCGGCGCATTGCCGGCGGCGATTTCAGAGGGGCTGTAGAACAGGTTGATGTTTTCCCGCAGCGCCATCAGTGTCAGCCCCACGGCCAGTGACAGGCCACAGACCAGACCGCCCACCAGCAACAGCCGTTTTTTCCGTTTCGGGTTCATTCGCTCTCTACTCCGAGGTTCAGATCAGGCCGCCTCGCGACGGCGCATCAGGCGCCGCTCACGGGCAATAATACGGCGCAGGCGCCAGCGCGGTGCCAGAATGCACAGGGCAATCACCAGGGCACTCACACCGTAACTGGTCCAGACATAAGGGCCATGGCCGCCCATGGCAATAAAGGCCGACAGGGAATCAAAGGGCATCGGTGTCTCCCGCCTTTTCACGGATCCATTGCTGCACCCAGCGGGTGCGACGCTCACGCTCCAGTATTTCATTGCGCATCCGTGCGAGTGCCAGCCAGCCCACCAGCAAGTGAAAACCGATAATCATGATGAACAGGGGCATCCACATCTGCGCCGGCATGGCCGGCGCCTGTGACAGTTTTATCGAGGCCGGCTGATGCAGTGTGTTCCACCATTCCACCGAATACTTGATAATGGGGATATTCACCACGCCGATCAGTGTCAGTATGGCCACGGAACGGGCCGCAGCCTCTCTGTCCTCAATGGCAGCCCTCAGGGCCATGACACCAAAGTACAGAAACAGCAGCAACAGCATGGACGTCAGTCGGGCATCCCAGACCCACCAGGTGCCCCAGGTGGGCTTGCCCCAGACCGCCCCGGTAAACAGGGCCAGAAAGGTCAGTGCCGCCCCCATCGGGGCAATGGCGGCAATGAAGGTGTCCGCCATCTTCATGCGCCAGACCAGCCCCACGGCACCGGCCACCGCCATGGCCACATAGATGGACTGTGCCAGGTAGGCCACCGGCACATGGATGAAAATAATGCGGTAGCTGTTGCCCTGCTGGTAATCCGGTGGCGCAAAGACCAGCCCCCAGACCAGCCCCACTGCCAGCAGAATCAAAGCCCCCCAGGCCAGCCAGGGCATAATGCGTCCGGCGAAGTCAAAAAACCACCGGGGCGAGCCCAGCTTGTGAAACCATTGCCACATCGGATCTGTCTCCGGTTAACCTTGACTGGCACTGATTCGCAGTGCCCCGGCGCTGGCCAGTGGCGCCAGCGTCACCGCCAGGGCCAGCAGTGCCCCCAGCAACATCAGTTGGGGGCTGTAACTGGCCCCTTCCGCCGCCGCCATCACCGCCCCCGTGGCAAACAGCAGCACCGGCACATACAGCGGCAGCACCAGCAGAGAGAGCAGCACGCCACCGCCACCCAGCCCCACCGTCAGTGCCGCCCCCATGGAGCCCACCAGACTCAGTACCGGCGTACCCAGCAGCAGAGTCAGGCACAGTACGCCGATCTGCCCGGGAGGCATATGCATCATCAGCCCCAGCAGCGGCGCCAGCACAATCAGTGGCAACACCGCCAGGCACCAGTGACACAGCACCCGCACCAGGACCAGCACGAACAGAGGCTGTGGTATCAGCAGCCACTGGTCCAGGCTGCCATCCTCGTAATCGTCCCGGAACAGGCTGTCCAGTGACAGCAGTACCGCCAGCAGTGCCGCCACCCAGATCACACCGGGGCCTGCGGTCCTGAGAAACGCTTCCTGGGGGCTCACCCCCAGGGGAAACAGGCTCACCACAATGACAAAAAAGATCAGTGGGTTGACCAGGTCCTGTGCATTGCGCACCCGCACCAGAAGATCCCGCCGCAGGGTGCTGAGGCACACCGCCAGAAGGCCGGACCGGGGCGCCTCCCGCAATTGCACCGGTGTGGGGTTATGGGCTTTCATGGCGCGTCTCCCCGGCACCCAGGTGCCACTGCTCCAGACCGGGCAGGGTCAGGCGGTGGTGGGTGGTCAGCACCACCGCACCCCCCGCCTCGGCACGGGCCGCCAGCAAGGCCTCCAGTGACGCCACCCCCTCCCTGTCCAGTGCGGTAAACGGCTCGTCCAGAATCCATAACGGAGCCCCGGAGAGGTACAGCCGTGCCAGTGCCACACGACGGCGCTGTCCGGCGGAGAGATGACGACAGGGCACATCCTCATACCCGGCCAGCCCGGACCACACCAGGGCCTGTTCGCACTGGCGCCGGGTCACGGGCTGCTGGGCGCCCACGGCGGCGGACAGGTTCTCCGTGGCGGTCAGTGCGGCATTAACCCCCGGGTTGTGACCCAGGTACAGCAGATTGGCCAGGAACGACTCACGCACCGACGCCAGTGGCTGCCCACGCCAGTAAAGCTGCCCCTGGTAGAAACCGTGAAGACCGCAGAGAATCCGCAACAGGGTGGTTTTGCCGGCACCGTTGGGCCCGGTCACCCGGATCAGGCTGGAACTGTGCACGGACAGGTCCAGTCCCTGGAACAGCTGCCGCTCGTCACGTTCACAACCCAGGCCCCGGGTTTGCAGTAAAAGCTCGGACATTTTCTCTCCCGGCAGTCTGGCAAAACGATCAGCCAATGCCTGTGTTCATTAGGGCGCACCGGTGCGGCACAGTCCGCCTGAATCGAGCGGCACAATTATATAGAAATTCACCGCCAAATGCCTTGGCAGTGTGACACACTCAGGCTAGTCTGGAGTCCTGACAGACCACGGATCTTACAGCAGTTGCCGTCATTATTGGGCGCAACGCGGTATGCGGACCCCAACCCCATGCAGATTACCAATACTTCACCCCCCGGCCCCAGGGGCGAAAGTGCCAACGCTGCCCCCCGGGAAGGCCTCAGCAGTGCCCAGATGCTGGACCGTCTCCAGCTCAATGAGGGGGACAGCCGGCTGGCCCGGCTGCTGGTTCGCAACGGCGACAGTGCACAGGGTGGGCGGGCACTGCTTGAGATCAGCGGTCAGCGCCTGCCGGTGCAGACCGACGGACGGATCCCCGCCGGTGACCTGATCCGGGTGCTGCGTGCGGGCAATGAGCTGCGCCTGATGGCGCTGCCGGAACCGCCACAGCGCAGCACCCTGTCACAGGCACTGGCCCAGAAACTCCCCTTCCAGCAGGACCTGCAGAGCGGCTTCAACCGTCTGCTGCAGGGAGCCAGCCAGCCCCAGTTACGGGAGGCACTGAGCCAGCTTCTGGCCATGCTGCCCAGCCAGGCCAGCCTCTCCCGGGGCGGCCTTACACCGACGACACAGGCCACCGGCGGGGCGCCGCTCCAGGGCGGAAATGCCGGACGCGACAATCCCCTTACCAACCTCTCCGGCGGCCCCCAGAACAATCAGGGCAGCAGCGTCGGGATCATCCGCCAGTGGCTCTCCGGCAGCGGCATTTTCAGTGAGGCCCGCCTGGCCACCGCCGCACCGGGGGAAACCCTGCCGCCGGACCTCAAGCAGGCCCTGCTCACGGCCGCCCGGCACTTGCTGGGTGATGGCCGCCAGCCGGCCAGCGCCACCGACACGGCCAGCCAGCTGCGGAGCCTGACACCGGAGGCCAGCGTCCAGCTGCAACAGGGCGGTCAGCTGCAGTTTCCGACGCCAGCACCGGCTCCCACGGCACAGGGGGCCGGACGAGAGCCCATGGGTGTGGGTGAGGCGTTGCGACTGCTGGCGGGCATGCTCAACCGGATCAGCGTCAACCAGTTGCACTCACAGGTGCTGAGCGGCGGCGGTGGCGGTGCCCAGGAAGCCGCCACACCGGCGCAAAGCCTCCTGATGGAGCTCCCCTGGCTGAACACCCAGGGCGAGGCCCGCACGGTGCAGTTGCGTCTGGATCAGCGCCAGCAGAAGCAGGAGGAGGAAGAAGGCGGCGGTGAGGCTGGCAGCCAGACCCAGTGGCGCCTGAATCTGGCACTGGACCTGGATGGACTGGGCCCCCTGTACTTTGACCTGCGGTTGCAACAGCGTCAGCTGGATACCCGTATCTGGGCGGAGCGGCCAGTGGCACTGGGGCTGGTGGAATCCACCACGGAGGCCCTGGCGGAGCGTCTGCGCCGGCTGGAACTGACGGTACCCCCCATTGCCTGTCATCTGGGCAAGCCGGTGCAGCTGAAAACCCGCCTCAGCCAACAGCTGATTGACGAGAGGGCCTGAGTTTGTCAAAAAAACGGCAGTCCCGCCAAGACAGCGCCAGGAGAAGCCCTGATGCCGCCATCGCACTGCGCTATGACGGCATCGGCGCACCGGATGTCACCGCCACCGGGCAGAATCAGGTGGCGCGGGATATTATCGAACTGGCCAGGGCCCACGGCATTCCCCTGTACGAAGACGCCGACCTGGCGGCTCTGCTGAGCCGGCTGGACCTGGGCGAGGAAGTGCCCGAGACCCTCTACCGGGTCATCGCCGAGGTGATGGCCTACGCCTTTCATCTGCAGGGCAAATCCCCGGCCGACGTGGGCAGAAAGGAGGGCCACGACCCGGAAGCCGACGACCCGCTCTGAGTCTGACTGGCTTAAAGGGGGCATTTGGACGCCAAAAAACCCCTTTTAAGCGTCCAGAAAAGGGGTTTTGGCATTATTTTCTGTTTTTTATCAGAAACTTGTCTTGGTCCGACCCCGTCAGGCGACGGAGTGGATGTTGGGGTTGTCGGGGAGGCGGCGGCGCAGTGCGGTGACCAGTTCCGCTTCCGGGCGGGAGATGCCGCAGGAGTTCATCAGGTCTTCGGTGTCGGCGCCCAGCTCCACCAGTCTGGAGGCTTCGTCGTAGGAGACCCTCAGTGGGTCGTTCTGGCGCATTTCCTCCACGGCGCCGGCCAGCTGCTTGAGCGACTGCTCACAGGTCATGACACGCCGCCCCACCCCCATGCTGCCACTGCCGATGGCATGGAGTTCACGGCCCATGTCGTCCAGGCGCTGCTTGAAGCGCTGCTCCATCTGCGCCGTCTGTCGCCGCTGCAGCCAGAACTGCACCAGTACCAGTGTCAGAGCCAGGGCCGTCAGTGCCCAGGGCAGTAGTGTCATCATGCTGTTCTCCATTGCGCTGTCCCCCGGTTCGCCTAAAGCGAGTCAAGCTCCGCCCACTCGTCCTGGGTGAGCATTTTTTCAAATTCCACCAGTATCACCAGCTCGCCATTGCGGTTGCACACACCCTGTATGAAGCGGGCGCTTTCCTCGTTGCCCACATTGGGCGCCGTTTCGATCTCGCTGCGACGCAGGTACACCACCTCCGCCACCGAATCCACCAGAAGGCCGATCACCTGGTTGTCCGCCTCCAGCACCACGATGCGGGTGGCGTCGGTAACCTCCGCGTCCTGCAGTCCGAAACGGCGCCTTGTGTCGATCACCGTCACCACATTGCCACGCAGGTTGATAATGCCCAGCACGTAGTCCGGTGCACCGGGCACCGGGGCGATTTCCGTGTAACGCAGCACCTCCTGGATCTGCATGACGTTCAGCCCGTAGGTTTCATCGTCCAGGTGGAAGGTCACGTACTGCAGAACCTCGTCATCACCGGCCTGGGCCTGCTGCTGCGCATTGGTGTGGGATGCCATAACCCTTACCTCATCTGTGGGCCCCTGGGTCCAGGGTGCCTGTGTCAAAAACCGATCGCATTCACCCTGACACTATAGAACAGGGCACAATCTGTGCCAATCCAGTATTCCGGCCCGGCAAAAACGCCAGTCCCTCAGTCATGCCCCGGAGGCCTGTTCAGCGGTTGATATCCAGCTTCCGGCTGCGCTGTGCCTCGGCCAGCATCTGCGCCAGTCGGGAAACATCCAGAAGGGCACACATCTGCTGGCGTATGGTGCCCGCCAGCCAGGGGCGACGGCTGTTGGCGGTGCGCCATTTGACGTCCTCCGGCTGCACCCTGAAAGACTGGGCCACCTCATGGCAGGCCAGCCCCCACTGGCTGTCATCCAGACGGATGACAAACTGATAGTCACCAAAGTCCTCGCGGCGGTAGCGCTCCGGCATGACCCAGCGGGCCGTGTCCGCCACGTTGATGGTCTGGTTCCCTTCCCGCAGCAGCCCCATGAACCAGTCAGGTCGCCCGGGCAGTTCCGTCAGGGGCGAGTCCAGGCGATGTATGGCCCCCAGCAGCACCAGCGGCACCGCCAGCTGCAGTCCCCCCACCCGGAAAATCAGGCACTCAAAACCATTCTGGGCCCAGGGAGGCCGTCCCTGTGGCCAGGCCTCGGTGTCCACAGAGGGCGACGGGGTGGCGGCGGGGGCCTCCACCCGGGCAGGTGGCGGGACAGGAGCGGGAGCCGGCGCCGGTTCGGGTTCCGGCGGGGCCTGCTTCCGGGGCGGTGTGACCGGTTCCGGCTCCGGTTGCTCCACCGGGATCTCACGCAGGGCCGGACTGATCAGATTCAGTCGGGTCGACGGACGTTCAGCCAGCCTGACGCCGGGGGGCCGTGCCGGTTCGCTGGCCGGGCCTGGCTGTGGCGTTGCATCGGACTCCAGGTAGGGGTCCCAGCCATCCGGTGTGGACAGCAGGTCGTCCACATAAGAGCCGATCACGGAGTCCGGATGAAAGGGGTGCTTGCGGCTCATAACAACTCTCCCGGGTCACGCAGCGCTGGCATCAGCCCGCTGTCCGGGCGCTTTGGCCCCTGGGGGAGGACTGGCCCGACTCGTTGCCGTCCTGGACCAGGTCTTCCAGCAGACGGCGATAGGCCCGCACCCCCTGTGAGTCCGGCGCCAGTGACGAGGGTGTCTGTCCGGCCTGGCTGGCATCACGGAACTTGGTGTCCACGGGGACCGCATGGCGCCAGAGCTCATTGCCCTGTTCGCGACGCAGCCGGATCAGGCACTGGCTGGAGGCCTGGGTACGGCGGTCGTACATGGTCGGAATAATGGTGTAGCGCAGCTTGTTGCGCTGTGAGCGGGTGACCATGCTCAGTGTGTGCAGCATGCGGTCCAGGCCCTTCAGGGCCAGGAACTCGGTCTGCACCGGAATCAGCAGATGCTGTGCCGCCGCCAGGCTGTTGATCATCAGCACCCCCAGTGAGGGGGAATTGTCCAGCAGCACATAGTCGTAATCGTCCCACAGTGTGGCCAGTGAGCGGGAAATGATCAGGCCCATGCCCTCGCTGCCCACCATGCGCCGCTCCAGCGTGGCCAGTGCGGTGGAGGCCGGCAGCAGGTGCAGCCGCTGGTGGCGGGTGGGCACCACCAGCTGTGACGGCAGGTCCCGTGGCACCTTGCCGCCGTGCTGGAAGAGGTCGAACGCCGTGGCGCTGAGAGTGTCCGGGTCATGGCCAAAATAGGTGGTCAGTGAACCGTGTGGGTCCAGATCCACCATCAGCACCCGGTGGCCCTGTTCCGCCAGAAGGCCCGACAGGGCCACCAGGGTTGTGGTTTTGCCGACACCGCCTTTCTGATTCGCTACTGCCCAGATTCGCACGTTTTACCCTCATGATCCTGGGCCCCACTGTACCGGGGCCTCTGCTGACTATTATGGTTGCCCTGAACCGGGACAACAAAGTTTCCGGCAATCACTGGCCGCTCTTTCCCTTCAGGAGGCGGCACTGACACCGGTAAAGACGCCATATGCATTAAACCATTCACATTCCATGCCAGCCCCCTGACCAAGGGGGCTGACCGTGGCAACCGGGCGCCACGAGGGGCCTGTGACGGTTTATTGGCGCTGACGTCTCAGCGTTGCAGATCCCGCACGTCACTGCTGGCGGAGACCAGAAGCACCACCCGGCGGTTGGCGCGGCGGCCGGCGGCGGTGTCGTTGTCCGTTCTGGGCTGGTGCTGGCCATAGCCCACGGCGGCCATGCGCCCTGAGGCAATCCCCTCCGCCTCCAGCATGCGCACCAGGGTGGCGGCACGGGCGGCTGACAGCTCCCAGTTGGAGGGGTAGCGGTCGCTGCGGATGGGCCGGTTGTCGGTAAAGCCCTCCACCAGCAGGGCGTTGTCGCTGCCGCGCAGCACACGGGCAATGGATTCCACCACGTCAAAGGCGTCAAAATGGGGCTCCGCCTCCCCCGGTGCGAACAGCAGCGAATCGGGCAGTGTCAGCTGCAGCCAGCGCCCTTCCCGCTCCACGCTGACCACGCCCTGTTCAAGCATCTCGTCAAAGACGGTGGCAAACTCCCCCTCCAGCCGGTCCAGCTCCGGCAGGCCACCGCTGCCCACCTGGGGGATGGGGCGACCCACCGGAGGGTGCTCACCAATGGCGATGGGCTCCAGGGACCTGGGGGCCACCCGGAAGACCCCTTCCAGTGAACGGGACAGTCGCTCGTACTTGCCCTCGTTGACCGAGGAGATGGCGTACATCACCACAAAGAAGCCAAACAGCAGTGTGATGAAGTCCGCGTAGGAGATCAGCCAGCGCTCCTTGTTGTGCATCTCTTCCGGGGGTAAACGGCGTCGTCTCATGGTCGGCCTTACAATGGCGGTGACTGTGGCATGGGTGGGTATGGCCAGAATCGGGCCATGGCCGGACCCGGTGTCCGGCTCAGTGCATGAATCCCCCCATGCGGGACTGTATGGAACGGGGGTTTTCTCCGTCCAGGACCCCCAGCAGGCCCTCGATCATCATCTCCTCGTAGCGCACCCGCTGGCGGATCAGGCTGCGCAGCTTGTAGGCCACCGGGAAAAACAGCAGGTTGGCCAGGGCAATGCCGTAAATGGTGGCCACAAAGGCCACGGCAATGCCGGCCCCCAGTGTGCTGGGGTCCTCCAGGTTGGTCATCACCTGGATCAGTCCCATCACCGCACCGATAATGCCGATGGTGGGCGAGTAGCCCCCCATGGATTCAAACACCCGGGCGGCCTCCACATCACGGTGCTCACGGGTTTCCAGGTCGGTTTCCAGCATGGAGCGGATAAAGGCCGGCTCCACACCGTCCACCAGCAACTGCAGGCCCTTGCGGGCGAAGGGCTCTTTCTCGGCGCCGGCCACGGACTCCAGCCCCAGTATGCCCTGCTGCCGCGAACGCAGGCTCCAGCCCACCACCTTGTCCATGCCGTCCTGCAGTGACAGCTGGGGTGGCAGGAACACCCATCTCAGAAGGGACAGGGCCCGTTGCAGGGTGGCTTTGGGGGTCTGCAGTATCACCGCGGCCAGTGTGCCCCCCAGCACAATGACCGCCGCCGGCAGGTTGACCAGGGACATCAGTGTGCCCCCTTCCAGGAAGTTCCCCCCCAGTATGGCCACAAAGGCCAGCAGAATACCGACCAGGCTGAGAAGATCCATTACTGCACCCCGGCAATCAGTCGCCCGCTGATTTCGTTCAGCGACAGGACTTCGTCGGTGATACCGTCCCGGGCCACGGCCATGGGCATGCCGTAGATGACCGAGCTCTGTTCGTCCTGGGACCAGATCACGGAGCCGGTTTCCTTCATCATGCGGGCACCGTCACGGCCATCCGCCCCCATGCCGGTGAGAATCAGACCCAGTGTGGTGCCGGGAAAGTGTTTCGCCAGTGAGCCGAAGGTGACGTCCACGCAGGGCCGGTAATGCAGACGGCCGTCGTCCGGCAGTATGCGCACACGGGCCTGGCCGCCGCGCTTCTCCACCATCATCTGCTTGCCACCCGGCGCCAGCAGGGCGGTGCCCGGCTTGAGCAGGTCGCCGTCCTCGGCCTGGCGCACCTGGATTTTGCACAGGCTGTTGAGCCGGTCGGCAAAGGCGGGGGTAAAGCTGGCGGGCATGTGCTGCACCAGTATCAGTGGTGCGGGAAAGTTGGCAGGCAAGCCTGAGAGCACTTTCTGCAGTGCAATGGGCCCCCCTGTGGAGGTGCCGATGGCCACCACGTCGTAACGCTGGGGGCGGGTTTTGCCCCGTACCGGCGCCGCCTCGGCCCTGGCTGGGGTGCGAGGCCCGCGGGAGGGGGCGTGAACGGGTTTTCTGGCGGCCTGTGGCGGTGCGGTGCGGGGCTTTTCCGGGGGGCTGGCCTGGGGTCGCACTGGTTGTGTGTCCGGGCCCGGCGGCACGGCACCCGCTGTGCTGGCGCCGCCACTGCTGCGGTTCACTCGGCTTGAGGCCACCTCCAGAATGCGCTGCCGCAACAGCGCCTGCAGCCGGCTTTTGTCCTGTGCGATTTCCTCGAAGTTTTTCGGCAGGAAGTCCACGGCACCCGCCTCCAGGGCGTCCAGTGTCACCCGGGCACCGTCGTAGGTGAGCGAGGAGAACATCAGCACCGGGGTGGGACGACGGCGCATGATCTCCCGCACCGCGGAGATGCCATCCATCACCGGCATTTCGTAGTCCATGGTGATGACATCCGGGTGCAGCCGCTCCACCATGTCGATGGCCTCACGGCCATTGCTGGCCAGGCCCACCACCCGGATGCCTTCGCCGGCGCCCAGGATTTCACTGAGACGCTTGCGAAAGAATCCGGAATCATCAACCACCAGGACGGAAACCGTCATTACTCACTCTCCAGGGCCGGACCGAAGCCGCACCCGTTTGTCGTCCATTACCGGAACCGGGCACTTCGCCCGGAGGGCGACGCCTCAGGCGTAGTGCTGCAACAGGCTGGGCACGTCAATGATCAGTGCAATACGGCCATCGCCGGTGATGGTGGCGCCGGCCATGCCGGGCGTGCCCTGCAGCATCTGCCCCAGTGGCTTGATCACCACCTCTTCCTGGCCCACCAGTTTGTCCACCACAAAGCCCACCCGCTTGGTGCCCACGGCGATAATCACCACATGGGCATTCACCGGCTCGGGCTCGCCCTGCACCCCCTGGATCAGCCAACGCTTGATGTGGAACAGGGGGTAGACCCGGTCGCGCACCACGATGCACTCCCGTCCGTCCACCACGTTCTTCTTGCTCAGATCCAGGTGGAAAATTTCCACCACGTTCACCAGGGGCAGTGCAAAGGACTGGTCGTCCAGCTTGACCATCAGCGTGGGCATGATGGCCAGTGTCAGTGGCACCTTGATGACGATGCGCGAGCCACGGCCCAGCACGGAGTCGATGCCGATGCTGCCGTTGAGCTGGTTGATCTTGGTCTTGACCACATCCATGCCCACGCCACGGCCGGACACATCGGAGATCTGCTCCTTGGTGGAGAAGCCGGGAGCAAAAATCAGGTTGAAGCATTCGGTGTCATTCAGCCGGTCCGCCACTTCCTTGTCGTAGATCCCCTTGTCGATGGCTTTCTGGCGCAGCACATTGGGGTCCATGCCGGCACCGTCGTCCTCGATCACCAGCTGGATATGGTCCCCTTCCTGCTGGGCGGAGAGTACAACGCGACCGCCACGGGGCTTGCCCGCCGCTTCCCGCACCTCCGGTGCCTCGATGCCATGGTCCACGGCATTGCGCACCAGGTGCACCAGCGGATCGGACAGGGCCTCCACCAGGTTCTTGTCCAGATCCGTGTCCTCGCCGCTCATGCTCAGGCTGATTTCCTTGTTCAGGCTGCGGGCCAGGTCACGCACCACCCTGGGGAAACGGCCGAAGACTTTCTTGATGGGCTGCATGCGGGTCTGCATCACCGAGGACTGCAGGTCCCCGGTCACCACATCCAGGCTGGCCACGGTTTTCTGGATGCGCTCTTCTTCCACCTCGTCGCTGAGCTTCTTGAGCCGGTTACGGATCAGCACCAGCTCGCCCACCATGTTCATGATGTCGTCCAGACGCCGGGTGTCCACGCGTACGGTGGTGTCGGTGGCCACGGCGGCCTGGTCCTTGCCACCCTTGCCTTTGAGCGCTTTGTCACCGGTCTCCCTGGCGGGGCTTCCCGATTCGGGAGCGGGAGCGGGGGGCGGCTCCGGTGCCGCTTTCCCCCGTGACGCGTCGTCACCGGCCTTGCCGGCAGCCCCGGTGGCGGGTTTCCCCGGGGACTCACCAGCCACCTTGTCGGCCCTGAACTGGCCGCGGCCATGAAGCTCATCCAGCAGTGATTCGAATTCGTCGTCGGTAATATGATCACCGCTGTCCCCCTCCTCCCGGGAGGTGCCGGGCTCCGGCTCCTGCGGTTGCCTGGGCTCACCGGAGGGCAGTGCCCCCTGGTGTTTGCCCTCGCCATGGAGCTGGTCCAGCAGGGCCTCGAACTCGTCGTCGGTAATCTCGTCATCGGAGCCGGAATGGGGGGCCGCCGGGGATGGCGCCTTCTTGGCGGCCTTTTCCTCGTCCAGTGCGTCCAGCAGGGCTTCGAACTCGTCGTCGGTGATGTCCCCCTGATCCGCGTCACCGCCCTGGGGGGCGCTGTCCGGCTCAGCGGCCGTCTGCCGGGGGGCCGGGCTGTCCGCGGCGTCGTCTTCCGACTCGGGCCTGGCCAGGCGGGCCAGCTCCTCCAGCAGTGAGGACTCCGCCGGGGTGGGCTCTTCCCGGTTGCGCACCTCGTCGAACATGGTGTTGACCCGGTCCAGTGTGGCCAGGACGGTGTCCATCAGGTTGCTGGTGACGGTGCGCTTGCCGTTGCGCAGGATATCAAAGACGTTTTCCGCCACATGGCAGCAGTCCACCAGGGCGTCCAGTTGCAGAAAGCCGGCACCGCCCTTGACGGTGTGAAAGCCACGGAAAATGGCGTTCAGCAGCTCCTGGTCGTCCGGGTTGTTCTCCAGCTCCACCAGTTGCTCAGAGAGCTGTTCAAGAATCTCGCCGGCTTCCACCAGAAAGTCCTGCAGGATTTCTTCGTCTGCATCCAGGGCCATTGAGCCGCTCCTTAAAAACCGAGGCTGGAGAGAAGGTCGTCCACGTCGTCCTGACCGGAGACCACCTCATCCCGCTTGTCCGCATTCATCTGCGGCCCCTCACCCCGTTCGGGGGAGTGGTTGTTGTCATTATCATCTGTGTCGGGCAGATCGTGGACGGTACCGGTAATGCGGTCCACGTCACTGGCCATGATCATCAGCTTGACCAGGTTGTCCTCCACGTCCCGCACCAGTGCCGTTACCCGCTGGATCACCTGACCGGTGAGGTCCTGATAGTCCTGGGCCAGAAGGATTTCGGACAGGTTGTGGTGCATGGTGGCGGAGTCCTGGCTGAGCCGTCCGAGAAACTGATCCACCCGGCCATACAGCTGACGGAACTCCGACGCTTCCATCTCACGGCGACCCAGTCGCTGCCACTGTGTCTGTATATCGGCCGCTTCCTCGCGAATATGACCCGCCAGTGGCATGGTTTCTTCCACCAGGTCCATGGTGCGGTTGGCGGACTTGCCGGTGAGCTCCACCACGTAATCCAGACGGTCGGAGGCGTCGGCCATTTTCGACAGGGCTTCACGCTGCTTCTCGTTATCCGCCTGGATATGGAAGTTGCGCAGTGCCTCGTGCAGGCTGCGGGTCAGTCGCCCCACCTCACGGTAGAGGTTCTGGTCACGCTCCTCCCCCATGTCGGCAATGCGGCGCATGGCGGCGGAGATATCCCCGGAGTCCACCTCTTCTTTCAGCTGTACCACCTGCTCTCGCAGGTCCTGCTCGTACTCGCCGATGGGATGTGTATCGCTTCCATCACTCATGATGAACAGACCGCCTTACTGGATTCGTTCAAAGATTTTTTCAATCTTGTCCTTGAGCACCGCCGCCGTGAAGGGCTTGACCACATAGCCGTTCACACCGGCCTGTGCCGCCGCCACGATCTGCTCACGCTTGGCCTCGGCCGTCACCATCAGCACCGGCAGGCTCTTGAGGTTCTCGTCGGCGCGCACCGCCTTGAGCAGATCCATGCCACTCATGCCCGGCATGTTCCAGTCGGTGACCAGAAAGTCGTATTTGCCGGACTTGAGCATGGGCAGCGCCGAGTTGCCGTCGTCCGCCTCATCGGTGTTCGTGAATCCCAGATCCCGCAACAGGTTCCTGATGATCCGGCGCATGGTGGAGAAATCGTCCACGATGAGGATCTTCATGTTCTTGTCCAAAAGCACTCTCCCGTTGAAGCTGTCACCGTTACGGTGTTTTGATCCAGTCTAGCCGCTTACAGCGGCCTGACCAGTGAATGGGTTACTGCCAGTCACCCAGCCGCGCCCGCAGCCTTGCCGCCGCCTGGCCGTGAATCTGGCTGACGCGGGACTCACTGACATTCAGTACCGCGCCGATTTCCTTGAGGTTCATTTCTTCCTGGTAGTACAGGGTCAGCACCAGTCGCTCACGCTCGGGAAGCTCACGGATGCTGGCGGCCAGTTGCTGGCGGAAACTGCCGGCCTGAAAGGCCTGTTCCGGCGCCTCGGATTCGCCTCCCTCGCCGGGCCCCTCCCCTTTCTCCGCCAGCTCATCCAGGCTGAACAGCCGGCCCTTGCTGGCGTCACTGACACACTGGTGAAATTCCGCAAGCGACAGGCCCATTTCCTCGGCCACTTCCCCGTCACGGGCATCGCGACCCTCACGGGCCTCAACGGCGCAGATGGCGCTGGCCACACGGCGGCTGTTGCGATGCACGGAGCGGGGGACCCAGTCGCCCTTGCGGATCTCATCCACGATGGCGCCGCGGATGCGGATACCGGCGTAGGTTTCAAAGGAGGCGCCGTGGGAGCTCTCGAACTTGCTGGCCGCCTCCAGAAGGCCGATCATGCCCGCCTGGATCAGATCATCCAGCTGCACCGAATCCGGCAGCCGCGACAGGGTATGCAGGGCAATTTTCTTGACCAGTGGCGCGTACTCACGGACCAGAGCCTCGGCATCGCCACGGTGAGTCTGATTGTAGATTCCAAGCGGTTTGGGCAGCGTCATGATCCACGAATACCACAGTTGAACGAACGCACATCGCGTTTGCCGGTGTCGATAAGGGCGTCAGGCCTGAACCAGCCGTTCCACAAAAAACTCCAGGTGGCCACGGGGGCTGCTGGGCAGTGGCCAGTTGTCCACCTTGCGGGCCAGCTCACGGAACGCCTGTGAGGCCCTGGACTGGGGATAAACCTCCAGCACCGCCTTCTGGCGCTGTACCGCCTTTCGCACCTGCTCATCGTAGGGGATGGACCCGGTGTATTGCAGTGCCACTTCCAGAAAGCGTTCTGTCACCCGGTAGAGCTTCTCGTACAGGTGACGCCCCTCCTGCTCGCTGCGCACCATGTTGGACAGCACGCGGAAGCGGTCGGTGCCGTAATCCCGGTTCATCAGCTTGATCAGTGCATAGGCGTCGGTAATGGAGGTGGGCTCGTCACAGACCACCAGCAGCAATTCCTGTGAGGCCCGCAGAAAACTCACCACGGATTCGGAGATCCCCGCCGCCGTGTCCACTATGAGTACGTCCATGTCATCCGCCAGATCACTGAAGGCGGAGATCAGGCCGGAATGTTCCATGGTGGAAAGGTTGGTCATGTGCTGTGTGCCGGATGAGGCCGGTACGATGCGGATACCACCGGGACCCTTGACCAGCACATCCTTCAGGTCGCATTTACCGGCCAGCACATCCGCCACATTCTGCCGGGCGCTGATGCCCAGCAGTACGTCGATGTTGGCCAGCCCCAGGTCGGCATCCAGCACCACCACCCGACGCCCCATGGCGGACAGTGCCATGGCCAGGTTCACGGAGACATTGCTCTTACCCACCCCACCCTTGCCACCGGTAACCGCGATTACCTGAACCGAATTGCTCATGCAGAAACTGTCCCTCACATTGACTCTTATGACCCCAGGGCCGGTACGGAATGACCGCTGTGGGCCTTCAACCGGTCAGTATAGGCCAGCGCCGGGGGCTGTGCACGCCGCAGGGGAAAACTCAGGCCCCCTGCAGTGTCTCCCGGGGCTGCTGACTCAGGGCCTGAAGACGCCGCACCGCCTGCTTTACCAGGCTGGCCGGCCCGGCCCTGTGCATATCCTGGGGGATTCTCTGACCGTCGGTGTAGTAGGCCACGGGCAGTGCGCTCTGCACCGCAAAACCCAGCACCTCACCCAGTGTCAGCGCCTCGTCCAGCTTGGTCATGATGCAGCCGGCCAGTGACAGGCTGTTATAGCAGTGCCAGGTGGACTGCATGATACGGGGCTGACTGGTGGCGGAAATCACCAGGTAGGGGGCAATATCATGGCGGCTGTTGAGCAGCTCATCCACCTGCTCCTGCCAGCCACGGTCCGAGGCGGTGAGGCCGGCGCTGTCGATCAGCACCAGCTTGCGGTCTGAGAGATCGTCCAGGATCTGGTCCAGGCTGTGGGACTCATCCACCACCCGCACCGGCACATTGAGAATGCGACCAAACACAAACAGCTGTTCGTGGGCGGCCACCCGATAGCGGTCCGTGGTCACCAGTGCCAGCTTGTCGGCGCCATGGCGCAATACGAAGCGGGCGGCCATTTTGCCGATGGTGGTGGTCTTGCCGGAGCCGGTGGGGCCCACCAGGGCACAGATGCCGCCCCGCTCCAGCAGGTCGCTGGATTCGGTGTGCAGGCGGTTGGCCAGCGCCTTCAGGGCACTCTTCCAGCCCAGATCCAGGCGCCCCTGGCCGTGCTCCTGGGCCAGCTCCTCGGAGAGCGTCTTGTCCAGCCCCAGGTCCCTGAGCCGCTCCGCCAGACGCTGCATAACGATGGTCCGGGGGGCCGTACCGCCCGGGGTCGCTGCGGTGGAATGGCCGGAGGCGGCCATCTGCTGCTGCAGCATTTCCCGCAGAGAGTGGATCTCGGCACGCATTTCCGACCAGGCGTTTTCACCGCCACTCTCACCCTGCCCGCTCTGGCGGGACGGCGCCTTTTCCGGCTCAGGCCCCAGGGTGGCGGCCCGGACCGGCTCCTGTCGTGATGCGCTCTGGCGGCGCACGTCCTGAATGTGGTTGCGTGAGCGGCTCATGGCCGTCTCCAGGCGGCGATGGCGCTCAGCCTGCATTTCCGCCAGTCGCGAGGCGTTGGTCAGCTCGGCATCGGCAACGCCCAGCTGGCTGCGCACCTCCCCTTCGTCGTAATCCAGTGCTGTCACAATCTCGACACCGCCATCCACACGGCGGTTGGAGAGGATGACGGCGTCCGCCCCCATCTCCTCGCGTACCATGCGCAGCGCCTGCTGCATTGTGGGTGCACAAAACCGTTTTACTTTCATGACCTGGACCTCCGGAGGGCCGTCAGATTATTGACCAATGGAAGAGACAATGGTGACCTGTTTGTTGTCCGGCACTTCCTGATAGGACAGGACGTGCAGGCGCTCGATGCCGTAGCGGACAAACCTTGCCAGTACCGGCCTCAGTGGCGCGGACACCAGCAGGATGGCGGGCTTGCCCATGGTTTCCTGTTTTTGCGCCGCATCCGTCAGAGAACGCTGCAGTTTTTCCACCATGCTCGGCTCCAGCACCATGCCGATATCATCACCGGCGCCAGATTGTTGTCCCTGTTGCAGTGACTTAAGCAACATCTGTTCCAACTGTGGATCCAGCGTGATCACCGGGATGTCCTTACTGTTGCCACAGAGGCTCTGGATGATCATGCGACGCAGTGCCTGGCGGGCGGCGCCGGTGAGAACGCCCGGGTCCTGGCTGCGTGGCTGCACATTGACCATGGCCTCGGCGATGCTGCGCATATCCCGTATGGGGACCTCTTCCCGCAGCAGATTCTGCAGCACTTTCAGCAGCAGGCTGATGGAGACGGTGCTGGGCACCAGCTCTTCCGCCAGTTTGGGGGAGACTTTTTCCAGCTGATCCAGCCACTTCTGCACCTCCTCGTGGCCGAGCAGCTCGTGGGCATGCTGCTGCAATACCTGATTGAGGTGGGTGGCCACCACGGTGCTGGCGTCCACCACGGTATAACCCAGTGTCTGTGCCTGGTCCCGCTGGCTGACTTCAATCCAGGTGGCATCCAGTCCAAAGGCCGGGTCCTTGCCGGCGATGCCTTCCACCTTGCCGAACACCTGGCCCGGGTCGATGGCCAGCTCCCGGTCCGGGTGAATCTCCGCCTCCGCCAGTGTCACCCCCATGAGGGTAATGCGGTAGGTGGTGGGCATCAGGTCCAGGTTGTCTCGGATGTGCACAGAGGGCATGAGAAAGCCCAGATCCTGTGACAGCTTCTTGCGCACCCCCTTGATACGGGCCAGCAGCTGGCCGCCCTGGTTCTTGTCCACCAGCGGGATCAGACGGTAGCCCACCTCCAGGCCGACAATGTCCACCGCCACCACGTCTTCCCAGCCCAGCTCTTTGCTCTCTTCAGGGGCAGGCAGACCACGGCCCTCGCCCCCGGCCGGCGCCTGACGCTGAGCGCCCCCCTCGCCGGCAGGCAGTGCGCCCCTGGCGCCACCCCCTGCCACCCTGGGCAGGAAGGCCTCGCCGGTCTCCTCCACCTGCTGCTGGCGCTGCCAGATCCAGTACGCCAGCCCACCGCAGATGGCGCCCAGACCAATAAAGGCCACATGGGGCATGCCCGGTATCAGACCCATCAGGATCAGGATACCGCCGGCCACACCCAGTGCCCTGGGGGAGGTGAACATCTGCTCAATCACCTGTGAGGACATTTCCTGGGACTTGCCCACCCGGGTGACGATGATGGCGGCGGCGGTGGAGAGCAGCAGTGAGGGAATCTGTGCCACCAGACCGTCACCAATGGTCAGCAGGGCGTAATTCTGTGTCGCCTGTGAGAAATCCAGGCCGTGCTGGGCCATGCCGATGGCAATGCCACCCACCAGGTTGATAAACAGGATCAGCAGACCGGCAATGGCGTCGCCACGGACAAACTTGCTGGCGCCGTCCATGGAGCCGTAAAAGTCCGCCTCGCCGGCCACCTCGGCACGACGCTCGCGGGCCTCGTCCTGATTGATCAGTCCGGCGTTGAGGTCCGCGTCGATGGCCATCTGTTTGCCGGGCATGGCGTCCAGGGTAAAACGGGCGCTGACCTCTGAGACCCGGCCGGCACCCTTGGTGACCACCACAAAGTTGATGATCATCAGTATGGCGAACACCACCAGACCCACGGCGTAGTTGCCGCCGATCAGCACCTCACCAAAGGACTCGATCACCTTGCCGGCCGCGGCGCCCCCCTCGTGGCCGTTGAGCAGCACGATGCGGGTGGAGGCCACGTTCAGAGCCAGCCGAAGCAGCGTGGCCACCAGCAAGACCGTGGGGAAGGCGGCGAAATCCATGGGCCGCATGGCGTAGACCGCCACCAGTATGACCACAATGGACAGGGCAATATTGAAGGTGAAGAGCACATCCAGCAGGAATACCGGCACCGGCATGGTCATCATGCCCAGCAGCACCATCAGCATGATGGGGATGGCCAGGTTGCCGTTGGCCATGCCTTTGAAGGTGGTAAATGCGGCAGCGCGATCCATGGTCGGTGCTATACCCTGTGTTGGTGTCATGGCGGACACGGCGTCAGTTTGTTGGCGCCGGTCTGTTCAACACAGGGGATATCGCAATAAGCGTACCAGTTTTTATAAAGAGGCCGGAAAACCCTATTCGGGATCCCGTCGCAGATCCTCGGGAATGGGCAGTCGGGGCAGTCGTGGTCGGTCGCCCCCCTGGCGGCGGAACTGGCGCAGCTGGTAGAGATAGGCCAGCACCTGGGCCACGGCCATGTACAGTCCGTGGGGAATGGGCTGGTCCAGCTCGGTACTGTAGAAGATGGCCCGGGTCAGTGGCGGTGTGCGCAGAAGCTCCACCTTGTGCTGCCTGGCCACCTCCATGATGCGGAATGCGGTCTCGTCGCTGCCCTTGGCCACCACGATGGGGGCCGCCATGGTGCCGTCGTCGTAGCGCAGCGCCACGGCGAAGTGGTCCGGGTTGGTGATCACCACGTCGGCACTGGGCACCTGCTCCATCATGCGCCGGTTGGCCATTTCCCGCTGCAGCTGACGGATCTTGCTCTTCACCTCCGGCTTGCCTTCCGTGTCCTTGAACTCGTCCTTCACCTCCTGCATGGTCATGCGCATCTGCTTCTGGTGATCGTAGAGCTGAAAAGGCACGTCGATCACGGCAATGATGATGGTCGCGCAAGCGAGAAAAAAGAAGCTCCAGGCCAGGGTCCAGAGCACATTCTCCATGGCATCGGTGGGGTTGGAGAAGGCAACGGCCAGCAGGTGATCGGTGCGGGCATTGAGAATGGCAATGGCAATGATCAGTACCAGCAGCACCTTGGCCACGCTCTTGACCAACTCCACCAGTGAGCGGGCGGAGAACATGCGCTTGAGCCCCTTGAACAGACTCATGCGACTGGCCTGAGGGGTAATGGCCTTGCCGCTGATCAGCCAGCCCCCCACCAGCAGTGAGCCGGCGACGGCGGCCACCGCCAGAATCGCCAGCAGCGGGGTGATGGCCAGTGCAATGTCCACCGAGGCGCTGCCCAGATTCGCCAGCATGTAGGTACTGTCCAGGACTTCCTCCCGGCTGAGCACGAAGCTGTTGCGCATAACGGCCATCAGTGAGCTGCCGATCATGCCGCCGAACAGCATCAGTCCCGTGGCGCCGAAAATCAGCACCAGCATGGTGCCCAGCTCCTTTGATCGGGCCACCTGCCCCTCTTCCCGGGCCTTCTCCATGCGTCTCGGGGTCGCTTCCTCCGACTTTTCCTGGCTGCTGTCGCCGTCTTCAGCCATGACGCCTCCTCATTGCTGCATCTCCCGCAGAAAAATGAAAGTCTCTTCACTGAGCCGCTGGAAATGGGGAAACAGGTCACGGAACAGCACCCAGTTGGCAAAGAGGCCGAACAGCAGTGCAATGGGAAAGCCGATGGCGAAAATGTTCATCTGTGGCGCTGCACGGGTCATGACGCCAAAGGAGATATACACCAGCAATACCGCCGCCATGGCCGGCAGCGCCAGCAGCATGGCAGAGGCGAACAGCCAGGACATGCGGTTGACCAGCTCCCACAGTGAGCTGATGGCCAGTCCGTCGGCGGCGATGGGGATGGTATAGAAGCTTTCGATAAACACCTCGAAGGCCACCAGGTGGCCGTTCATGGCCAGATACATCAGGGTGACGGCGTTGAGGTAGAACTGGGACAGCACCGGCACATTGACCCCGTTGCTGGGGTCCACCATGGAGGCAAAGCCCAGCCCCATCTGCATGGCGACCATCTGGCCGGCCACCACAAACAGCTGGAACAGCATGAACACGGCAAATCCCATGGCCAGCCCGATCAGGATCTGCTGCAGCGTGATCACCACCGCCTCCGGAGACAGGGCGTCCACGGCGGGCACCTCATCCAGCAGCGGCGCCACCAGCAGCGTCATCAGTAACGCCAGCCCCAGACGCACCCGCATGGGCACCAGCTGGGTGCTGATGATGGGAATGATCATGAAGAAACTGCCGATCCGGAAGAACGGCCAGAGATAGCTCCCCACCCATTGACTGATGGCTTCCGCGCTCAGTTCCACCACGGGGTCAGCCAATCATCGTGGGGATATTCATGACGATGCTCTGGGCGTGGGTCAGCAGCTTGCCCAGGATCCAGGGGCCGAAGGCGATAAGCACCACCAGTGTGACAATCAGCCTCGGCAGGAAGCTCAGCGTCTGCTCGTTGATCTGGGTGGCGGCCTGGAAGGTACTCACCACCAGACCCACAACCAGCCCAGGGCCGATGATGGCCATGCACAACAGCGTAATCAGCCAGAGCGCCTCGCGGATCAGCTCAATGGCCATTTCCGGTGTCATAATCCACTCCCTCCGGTCATATACCGTAACTCGCCGCCAGGGTGCCCATGATCATGGCCCAGCCATCCACCAGCACAAACAGCATGATCTTGAAGGGCAGCGAGATGATAATGGGCGAGAGCATCATCATGCCCATGGCCATGAGCACGCTGGCCACCACCATGTCGATCACCAGAAAGGGAATGAACAGCATGAACCCGATCTGGAAGGCGGTCTTGAGCTCGCTGGTGACAAAGGCCGGCATCAGCACAAAGAACGGCACATCGTCCACGGAGTCGTACTCTTCCCCGGAAATGCGCACAAACATGTTCAGGTCCGTCTCCCGGGTCTGGCCCAGCATGAATTCCCGGAACGGCGCACTGGCGGCCTTGACCGCCTCCAGTGGGGCCATCTCCTCGTTCATGTAAGGCACCAGAGCCTCATCGTGGGCCTTCTGCAGCACCGGGGACATGATAAAGATGCTGAGAAACAGCGCCAGGCCGATCAGTATCTGGTTGGACGGGGTCTGCTGCAGGCCAATGGCCTGGCGCAGTATGGCAAAGGTGACGATGATGCGGGTGAAGGAGGTCATCATCATCAGGCCCGCCGGCAGAAAGGTCAGCGCCGTCATCAGGGCCAGAATCTGCAGCGTCACGGAGTACTGCTGCTGGCCATCCTCGCCGGTGGTGACGGTCAGCGCCGGCAACCCTTCCGGAGCCGCCATGGCCGCCTGTGGCAGCAGCCAGAGCAGCGCCACCGCCAGCAACGGCTTTACAGCACGCAGGAAGCTCATATCAACGTCCCTCCCGTGGGCCGTTGTTGCCGCCGGAGGAGGCCTCCGGGTTGGCCCTCGAGAGCATCGCCTGGAGTTTACTGGCAAAATCACCGCCACCGTCCCGGGGGCTGACCACCGGATGGTCGAACACGTGCAGTGTCCGCACAGACTGGGGGGTAATGCCCAGCAGGATCTGCTGTCCGGCCACGTCCACCAGTACCACCCGCTCGCGCTGACCCACGGACAGCACCGCCACCACTTTCATGGCCTGGGTGTTCACGCCCTGCAGCCCCTGCACCCGCCGGGCCAGCCAGGCGCACAGCAGTATGGCGGCCACCACCACCAGCAGGCCCAGGCCCAGTGACATCACCGTGCTGACCGTGTCCGGGCCGCTGCCGTTCTTCTCCTGGGCCACCACCAGGGTGGGCAGCCAGAGCAGGGGCTGTAACGGGTACTGAGGTTTCACGTCGGGAGACCCTCTGGATGGCGCCGGCGCAGGCAGGCCGGACGCGAAGATTACTTGGCCAGTTTGCGGATGCGTTCGCTGGGGCTGATGACATCCGTCAGGCGGATGCCGAACTTCTCGTTCACCATGACCACCTCGCCATGGGCAATCAGCATGCCGTTGACCAGCACGTCCAGCGGCTCACCCGCCAATCGGTCCAGCTCGATCACCGAGCCCTGGTTGAGCTGCAGCAGGTTGCGGATGGGGATGCTGGTGTTACCCACCTCCATGGAAATGGTCACCGGAATATCCAGGATCACATCCAGGTCCGGGTGGGTGCTGCCCTGCCCGCTGCGGTTGTCGAACTCTTCCATGGGTGCGGTCTGTACTTTCCTGCCCTCCTTCTGGTCGCCCTTGCCATGGCCCGCCTCTTTCATGGCCGCGTCCCAGTCGTCGGCGTGCTCGTCGTCACCGCCGTCGGCGTCGCCCTTGCCGGCGTCGTCATCGTCATCGCCGGACTCGGCCATGGCGGACTCCCACTCGGCCGCCAGCTTTTCGTCTTCGCTCATCTCGCCGTCTTTTTTGTCTTTGGGATCATCAGCCATCTTTCTCAACCTTCAGTGTTTTCGAACGACTCTTGCGCTGGATTCTTTCCGCAATGCGCAGTGCCAGATTGCCATCCCGGGTCCCCAGGTTGGCCTTGTAGATGGGCACCTCGTTGGCGGTGACCGTGACATGCTCCGGCATGTCCACGGGAATGATGTCACCCACCTTGAAACGGGCCACATCCCGCAGCGAGATCTGACGCTCCACCACCGTGGCGTTTACCGGTACCCGCACTTCCTTGACGTCTTCCTGCAGGGCATTGACCCAGCGTTCATCCACCTCGTCCACATCGCTCTGCACGCCGGCATCGAGGATTTCCCGGATCGGCTCCACCATGGAGTAGGGAATGGCGATATTGAGCTCGCCACCGCCTCCGTCCAGTTCGATATGGAAGGTGCTGACCACCACCACTTCGCTGGGGCTGACAATGTTGGCCATGGAGGGGTTCACCTCCGAGGAGAGGTACTCGAACTGCACCTTGAACACGGCCGACCAGGCCTCGCGCATGTCCTGGAAGACCTGGTCCAGCACCATCTGCACAATGCGGGTTTCCGTGGGTGTGAACTCACGCCCCTCGATTTTGGCATGCCGGCCGTCGCCGCCAAAGAAGTTGTCCACCAGCTTGAACACCAGCTTGGCGTCCATGATAAACAGGCAGGTGCCCCGCAGCGGGCGCATCTTCACCAGGTTGAGGCTGGTGGGGACATACAGGGTATGGATGTATTCCCCGAACTTCATGATCTGGACACCGCCGGCGGCCACATCGGCATTGCGGCGCATCAGGTTGAACAGGCTGATGCGGGTGTAACGGGCAAAACGCTCGTTGATCATCTCCAGCGTGGGCATGCGCCCACGGACAATGCGGTCCTGGGTGGCCAGGTCAAAGTTCTTGACGCCACCGGCTTCCCTTTCCGGTTCGCCATCGCCGCCATCATCGTCCACGCCGTGGAGCAGCGCGTCGATTTCATCCTGTGATAACAGATCCTGCATAAATCACCTTGGCTCGCCGCCGGTGTGGCCCTGAAAACTACTGCATGACAAAGTTGGTATAGAGCACCTGCTCGACACCCGCGGAGGATTCTTCTTCCATCACCTGGTTGATGGTCTCGGCGATGGATTGCCTCAGTGCTTCCCTGCCCTGCTCTTCCCGCAGCTCACTGAAGCTCTGGCTGGCCAGCACCGACTGGATGCGGCTGCGCAGTGTGGGGTTGTGGGCCTCGAGCTGGGCGCTGACGTCCTCACCCCGCATCACCACCGCCAGGCGCACCTGTAGGTAACGCTGACGCTCGTCGGACAGTGTCACCACAAACGCCTCTTCAAACTCGTAGTAGTCCGCCGGGGTGGGTTGCTCCTCTACGGCTTCAGCCTCTTCCCCCGCCCCTTTCTCCGGCGCATCACTGTCGCCGAGAAAGAACAGGGTGGCGCCCACGGACAGGGCGACGGCCAGCAGCCCCACCACGCCCAACAGAATCAGGGTTTTCAGTTTGCCTTTCTTTTTGCCCTCTGGGGCAGTCTCTTCGGCCATGCCAGAATTCCGTCACTACTGAAGGGTTAACAGGTATGGAGCAACTTGCGTGCCACTTATTCGCCATTTTCGCTGAATGGTGACTCTGGTGTGAGAGTCTAGCGCAACACCCGTCAGGGCACAGCCGCCGTGGCCTTTTTTTTGGCGCAATCTTTCTGTGGATGGCAAACCGGGGAGGGGTCGTTGCTACTGGAACGTTGTGGGGTCTGGGGGTGGGTCGCGTCCGGGGCCGCGACCGAAATCAGGGACGGCCCGGCCAGGGCCGGGTCGCTGCTGAGGGTCAGGCGTAGAGGTCCACGCCTTCACTCCAGTTGAGGTGCATTTCTCCGGTGGTGACGGTCTCGCCATTGGAGACTTCACCGGAGGCTTTGTCACCGGAGGCTTTGTCACCGGAGGCGGTGGCGGCGTCAGCGAAGGGGGAGGACTGGCGCTGATCGCCACTGCCCTGGTCGGACACATCAAACTGGCTCAGGTCCAGCCCCTGCTCGTCCAGCATTTCACGCAGGCGGCCGCTGTTCTGCTCCAGCAGGTCACGGACCGTGGCATTCTGGGCCTGGATAGTGACGCTGGCCTGATCGTTCTGCACCTGGATGCGCACCTCCACAGGCCCCATATCCGGCGGATTCAGCAGGATCTCCGCCGACTGCAGGCCCTGAGTGGTCAGCCAGGAGAGCTTGCCGGCCATTTTCTGGTTCCACTCCTCCTGGTTATCCAGTGAGGTTTCAACGCTGGTGGTGTAGTGCTTCAGGCTGCCCGCCGGCTCACGGGGGTCACCCAGGCGAAGGCCATTGGCCCCCTGCACCAGTTGCAGGCTCTCACCATTGCCCTTTGACTGGCTGAGGCTCTCGCCGGTATCCGCGGCGGAAGAGGCCCCGAGAACACGGCGAAGCAGGGGCTCTTCCGGGCCTGCCCCCTCCCCTTCAGCGGCCATGGTGGCCTGCATCAGCTGGGCCAGTTCGACCTTGCCGGAGCCGTTGCCGTTCTTGCCGGGACCGATACTGGCAAGATTGGCCAGCTGGGTGGCCAGTGCCGGTTCCGCGCCGCTGCTCAATCGGGCCAGTACATTCTCCGTCAGCCCGGTGCCCATCAGTGCCGTGGCCAGCTCTGGCGCCTGCTCCTGAAGCTGTTCCACCAGGGCGTTCAGCCCCTGAAGAAGGTCCTCTGGCAGCACCGCCTCCTGCAGGACACCGTCGAGGGTGGTCTCTCCACTGAGCAACCCCTCTATGGAAATGTCACCGCTGAGCAGGCCTTCAATCTGCCCTTCGCTCAGGCCTGTGGCCTCTGCCAGTGCCGGCAGATCCAGGTTTTCAGCCATGGCTTTCAGATCAGCGGTTAGCCCGGGGCCGGCAGCGGCCGGATCCGCGGTTTTCAGGGCCGGCTCTTTGACAGAGTCCGGGCGGTCAGAATTTGCCGCTTTTTCACGGGCACGGGTTTCATGATCACGGAAACTCCCGTCCGGCTCAGAGCCTTTATCGGCGGGGCGCTGGGGGGGCCGGGCACGGCTGGGAGCATTGATCTCCAGAAGAACATTGGCGGATTGCATGGCAGGTGGTTGCCTCCATTCGGTTAATAGTTGGAGCCGTTAAAGGAGGTGTTGCAAAGACGGTGCCAGAATTCGAAAGGCCCCGGATCGGGGTGTCAGGATTGCTGCAGATAGGCTCTGAGGGCTTCATCCACGTGGCGGAACTCCTGCTCGATGGCCTCCACCTGGGCCTGACCCTGCTGCAGGTTGCCGGCGCGGCCGGCGGCTTCCGCCGCCAGGCACAGCTCCCCCAGCAACGGCGCGCCGATATTGATGCAGCTGCCCTTGAGGCTGTGGGCCGCCTTGGTGAAGGTGTCCACCTCCTGACCGGACAGTGCCTGTCGCAGGTGGACGATACGGTCGGCGGAGTCCTGCAGGAAGGTGCTGATCAGCACATCAAACTCCTCTTCCATCACCTCCCGCAGCTCTTTCAGGGCCTCATGGTCCAGATGACAACTGTCATTCACATTCATCCTTTACTCTCCGGTCCCTGGCTGTTGGAGGATGCTGACGGAAGGGCCCAGCGGTATTCCGCCTCGACCCGGTTGCCCCTGCCGGACCACTGCAGGTCATGGCAGAGCTGGCGCAAAAGGGCGATGCCGCGCCCGGCCAGCTGATGGTGACTGATGTCCACTGTATCAAAGGCCCGGTAATCAAATCCACGGCCACTGTCCTCCACCGTGATCTTCAGGCGCCCGCCGCTGTGGCCGTCCGCCAGGTGGTCCAGTGTGATGGTGACCCAGTGGCCGTCCACGGACTCGAGGCGTTTCTCCCGTTCATTGTAATAGCGGGTAAAGCCCCGTGGGGAGTCCTTGAGGCTGGAGGGCAGCTGCAGGATGCCGTGATCCAGGGCATTGTTGAACAGCTCCGTCAGTATGGTGAAAATCTGGCCGCTGAACAGACGCAGTCCCGGCACGTCCATGCACACATGCAGCAACAGCGGCACCGGGTTGAACTGTGACAGGGTGTTGTCACGCAGCTGGTATTCGCAGCGCCAGCTGCTGGGTCCGGTGAGAGAGGTGCCGCTCAGCCGCTGTGACAGGTCGTCCAGCAGCTCTTCCCGGGCCATGGTCACTTCCACCAGGGTCAGATCGTCTTCGCTGTCCACATCACCACTGAAGTCATCAATGGCGGCCTTGAGGCGGTGAAAGACCTGATCCGGCGAACGGCTGCCCTGGATCACCTCGGTAAAGCGCTCCTCGCCGAACATCTCGCCGCGGGCGTTGTAGCTCTCCAGTATGCCGTCGGAACACAGCAGCACCCGTTCCCCCACCGCCGCCTCGTAGCGCTCGCAACCGGGTGAAAAGCGCTCCGGCGGCAGTACCCCCAGTGGCAGGTGGCGGGAACGGAGCCGCTCCCAGCTGCCGTCATTGCGCAGCAGGTAGCCGTCCGGGAGGCCGCCGTTCCACACCTCCACGTGGCCGGTGTGCAGGTTGAGATCCAGCATGGCGCCACAGCAGAAGAAGCCCTTGGGCAGGATGCGCTCCAGCTTGCGATTCATCTCACGCAGTATCTCGGCAATGGTGAAGCCCTTGGCGGTCATGCCGTAGAAGATCTCAGCCGCCGGCATGGCGCCGATGGCCGCAGGCAGTCCGTGTCCGGTGAAATCCCCCAGGAACACATGCATGCCGCCGGAGGGCTTGGGGGAGGCAAACAGCACATCGCCATTGAAGATGGACATGGGGGACAGGATATGGCGGATGTTGTCGGCGTTGAGACAGCCCTGGTGGGCGATGTTGTCGAACACCCGACGGGCCATGGCGTGCTCGTGCAGCAGCTGGCGGTTGCGCTCGCTGATATGGTCTCTCTGGCGCTGCACCGTCTGGTGCATGGCCCGCATCCGGTTGAGTGCGTTGATCTTGGCCTGGAGTATGACCCGGTTGTAGGGCTTGGTGAGGAAGTCGTCGCCCCCCACCTCAAGGCATTCCGCCAGGGATTCGGCGTCGTTCAGTGAGGTGAGAAAGATGATGGGCACCAGCTCTTCATCCGCCATGGCCTTGATATGGCGGGCCGCCTCCATGCCGTCCATGCGCGGCATCATCACATCCAGCAGCACCAGCTGCGGGCGCTGGGCACGGAACTGCTCCACCGCCTCCACCCCGTCACAGGCGGTGATGACGTGATGACCCTGCTTGCGCACGATGGTCTGCAGGATCATGCGGTCGGTGTTGTTGTCCTCGGCGATGAGGATGGTCAGTGCCGGGTTGTCCCGCAACGCCGCCCTCCTCAGTTGATGTCGAACAGCTGCTCGAAATTGGAGATGGTCAGTATGCGGCGCACATCGCCGTTGCAGTTCTCAATGCGCACATCCGCCCGGTCGCCACCGGCGTAATCCCGCAGCAACAGCAGCATCCCCAGCGCGGAACTGTCCAGATAGGTGGTGGTGTTCATGTCCACCACGTAG